>NZ_JBLRMH010000042.1:0-221 GCF_047921575.1 Proteus sp. TSJ240517 | reverse complement strand
TTTCACTTCTGAGTTCGGCATGGGATCAGGTGGGACCGTTGCGCTATGGCCGCCAAGCAAATTCTGTATTTATAACCGTCTGTTTATGCAGTTATAATAATTTTTTATGGTGCTGATACCCAGATTCGAACTGGGGACCTCACCCTTACCAAGGGTGTGCTCTACCAACTGAGCCATATCAGCACTAGTGGCTTATTGTCACCGGCTGACACAGCCTAAAT
>NZ_JBLRMH010000041.1:0-236 GCF_047921575.1 Proteus sp. TSJ240517 | reverse complement strand
TAGAAGGTGCAGAAATTACGCTAACTATCACTCGTCCAGATAACACCACTGAAACTATTACACATACCGTCACGAAAGATGACGTGACGGCAGGCAAAGTGTCAATAGATATTCCGAAAGACGCAGTACAAGACGGTCAAAACAGTGTTGATGTTAGTTTAACTCAGGGAAGTAATCCGCCGAAACAAGGGAATAAAGTGGAATTTGCTGTTGATGGACAAATTCCAGGCGACACC
>NZ_JBLRMH010000040.1:0-264 GCF_047921575.1 Proteus sp. TSJ240517 | reverse complement strand
TGGTGATGACACTCCAGTAATCCGTGGTTCAGCGCTGAAAGCACTGGAAGGCGAAGCTGAGTGGGAAGCAAAAATTGTTGAATTAGCAGAAGCACTGGATTCATACATCCCAGAACCAGAGCGTGCAATTGACAAACCATTCCTGTTACCAATCGAAGACGTATTCTCAATCTCAGGTCGTGGTACAGTAGTAACAGGCCGTGTTGAGCGTGGTGTTATCAAAGTTGGTGAAGAAGTTGAAATCGTTGGTATCAAACCAACAAC
>NZ_JBLRMH010000039.1:0-264 GCF_047921575.1 Proteus sp. TSJ240517 | reverse complement strand
AGGTGACGACACTCCAGTAATCCGTGGTTCAGCGCTGAAAGCACTGGAAGGCGAAGCTGAGTGGGAAGCGAAAATTGTTGAATTAGCAGAAGCACTGGATTCATACATCCCAGAACCAGAGCGTGCAATTGACAAGCCATTCCTGTTACCAATCGAAGACGTATTCTCAATCTCAGGCCGTGGTACAGTAGTAACAGGTCGTGTTGAGCGTGGTGTTGTTAAAGTTGGTGAAGAAGTTGAAATCGTTGGTATCAAACCAACAGT
>NZ_JBLRMH010000038.1:0-271 GCF_047921575.1 Proteus sp. TSJ240517 | reverse complement strand
CGCTCCCCCACAAGATTAATATAAACTAAAAGATATATTAACCTGAATCATTAAATATCCATTATTGGGTATGAATAAACAAAAAGTGTATTCTCTAATAATACGTTACTCGATATTATCATCGTGACGATCATTAGTCCGATTAAAGAATATTTCTTCATTTCCTCTTGCGCTCCGATAAAAATGGAGGCAGAATCAAATTGTCTGTTTTTGAGTCCGCCTCGGTTAATATGAAATATATTTTCCGGGGCTTTTCTCTTTCTGGTGCTTG
>NZ_JBLRMH010000037.1:0-372 GCF_047921575.1 Proteus sp. TSJ240517 | reverse complement strand
CAAATCGAATGATTTATTATTGATAATAAATGTGTTGTCTCAAATAAATATTTTGCTATTCTCTGCGCGGGTGCTTGGATCAATCTGGTTCAAGCATTTTGCAAGCACCAGAAAGAGAAAAGCCCCGATTATGTTATTTAACATTAACCGAGGCGGACTCAAAAACACACAATTTGATTCTGCCTCCATTTTTATCGGAGTGCAAGAGGAAATGAAGAAATATTCTTTAATCGGGCTAATGATCGTCACGATGATAATACCCAGTAACGTATTATTGGAGAGTACACTTTTTGTTTATTCATACCCAATAATGGATATTTAATGATTCAGGTTAATATATCTTTTAGTTTATATTAATCTTGTGGGGGAGCA
>NZ_JBLRMH010000036.1:0-372 GCF_047921575.1 Proteus sp. TSJ240517 | reverse complement strand
GTTATAGAATAAAGTTATCAATAATACAGTGATATTTACACTAATAACAATCATACTAATAAGAGAATATTTGTTCATTTTCTTGACAGTTCCTCTATAAGGAGGCAGAATCAAGTTCTCGGGTTTGAGTCTGCCTCGGTTAATATGAAATATATTTTCCGGGGCTTTTCTCTTTCTGGTACTTGCAAAATGCTTGAACCAGATTGATCCAAGCATCCGCGCAGAGAATAGCAAAATATTTATTTGAGATAACACATTTATTATCAATAATAAATTATTAGATTTGTTTTTGTTATTTTAAATAAATAATTGATTCGTTAATAGGTGTGATTAATAAAATAAGAGGTAACAGTAATCTGTTACCTCTTACTA
>NZ_JBLRMH010000035.1:0-432 GCF_047921575.1 Proteus sp. TSJ240517 | reverse complement strand
TAAAACAACTTGTACTGGCGTTGAAATGTTCCGTAAATTACTTGACGAAGGTCGTGCAGGTGAGAACGTTGGTGTTCTTCTGCGTGGTACTAAACGTGAAGAAATCGAACGTGGACAAGTACTGGCTAAACCAGGTTCAATCAAGCCACACACTAAATTCGAATCAGAAGTTTATATTCTGAGCAAAGATGAAGGTGGTCGTCACACTCCATTCTTCAAAGGCTACCGTCCACAGTTCTACTTCCGTACAACTGACGTAACTGGTACTATCGAATTACCAGAAGGCGTAGAAATGGTAATGCCAGGTGACAACATCAACATGATCGTTGAACTGATTCACCCAATCGCGATGGACGACGGTTTACGTTTCGCTATCCGTGAAGGTGGCCGTACAGTAGGTGCGGGCGTTGTTGCTAAAGTATTAGGTTAATT
>NZ_JBLRMH010000034.1:0-442 GCF_047921575.1 Proteus sp. TSJ240517 | reverse complement strand
GACTTTACGGTCGATACGGTTGCCCCTTCAGCACCAGAATTAAAAGCAGAAGATGACGGTTCGGTGTCTATTGAACTGCCAACGGATGCCAATAAAGGTGATACCGTAGAAATTACGTTTGAAGATGAAAACGGTGACAAACATACGGTGACCTTAGAAAAAGGCGACAATGGTTGGATATCGGATACCCCTGCTTTAATTCCGGATAGCAATGGTGATAAAGCGACGATCCCTGCGGATAATGTGAAAGATAACAGCGAAGTAACGGGTGTTGCCAAAGATCCAAGCGGTAATGAAAGTGACCCTTCAACTGTGACTTCAAAAACCGATGGTGTCACCGATGCGCCAGTGCTGACTATCCCAGAAGTGGCGGATGGTTATGCGAATGCAGATGAACTGAAAGATGGTTTACAGGCCGAAGTGACCTTGCCAGCAGGCACTG
>NZ_JBLRMH010000033.1:0-481 GCF_047921575.1 Proteus sp. TSJ240517 | reverse complement strand
AGTAACTGCGGGCAAAGTGTCAATAGATATTCCGAAAGACGCAGTACAAGACGGTCAAAATAGCGTAGGTGTCAGCTTGTCACAAGGTAGTAATCCAGCTAAACCAGGGAATAAAGTGGAATTTGCTGTTGATGGACAAATTCCAGGCGACACCGACGGTGACGGCGTGGTAGATACGACTCCGGTGGTGACCATTCCAGAAGCAGCTGACGGCGTGAATGCCGACGAGCTAAAAGACGGCGTACAAACCGAAGTGACCGTGCCAGCAGGCAGTGCGGAAGGGGATAAACTCACCCTGACGATCACCAAACCTGATGGTAGCACTGACACCGTTGAACATACGCTGACGGCAGATGAAGTGACAGCGGGTAAAGCCGAAGTGACTATCCCTGCGGATAAAGCAACTCCGGATGGCAATTATTCTGTGAAAGCAGAAATTACCGATCCTGCGGGTAATACGAGTGGTGAGGGTAAAGCAACA
>NZ_JBLRMH010000032.1:0-490 GCF_047921575.1 Proteus sp. TSJ240517 | reverse complement strand
GGGAAATCGTACTGAGACAGAAGTTCACGAACTTCCATTTCTACTAATTCCAGTAACTCTTCATCATCTACCATGTCACATTTGTTCAGGAATACGATGATGTAAGGAACACCAACCTGACGACCTAACAGGATGTGCTCACGAGTTTGTGGCATTGGGCCATCAGTCGCAGCAACAACCAGGATAGCTCCGTCCATTTGCGCAGCACCTGTGATCATGTTTTTAACATAGTCGGCGTGACCTGGGCAGTCTACGTGTGCGTAGTGACGGCTTGGAGTGTCATATTCTACGTGTGAAGTAGAGATGGTGATACCACGAGCTTTTTCTTCTGGTGCGTTATCGATTTGATCGAATGCACGAGCAGAACCACCGTAAGTTTTAGCTAAAACTGTAGTGATTGCAGCAGTCAGAGTTGTTTTACCGTGGTCAACGTGGCCGATAGTACCAACGTTAACGTGCGGTTTTGAACGTTCAAATTTTTCTTTAGACA
>NZ_JBLRMH010000031.1:0-559 GCF_047921575.1 Proteus sp. TSJ240517 | reverse complement strand
GATTTTGCCATTTAAATCAGTGACCACTTTAGACGTTTGTTCGATTTTGGCTGAACTTGTGCCCACTTGGCTTTCTAAACGAGTCACTTGTTGGGCGGTCGAGGTCACCTTTCCTGAGACCTCAGTTACCTTAGTTTCAAGTTGGTTTACCGCATTCGCCGTTGCATTGGCTTTCTGTTCGCTGGACTTAGGCACTTCATTCATCACAAATCCTTTTGGTGCCACCGATTGTTTGTTATTAGTGTAAGTGCTGGTGATGATTTGATGGTTAACACTTTTATGCTTAGTGAGTTGGTATTTAGCGCCTCCCCGTAAATAGATATATTCCACAGAGCCATTCGTTAATTGAGCTGGTCCCATCACAGGAGATTGATTTGTCCATTTCCAATCAAAATTATCAATGATGCGGTTTTCAGATTGTGTTCCCCATCCAGAACCACTCACTTGCCACTCCACAATCATGGCAAAGCCTTTAGTGCTGTGAGTCGCATAACTGGGTTTATTATCTGAATATTGCCCTAAGGTTCTAAAAACCTTAAAGGCATAACGTCGAGAGGTT
>NZ_JBLRMH010000030.1:0-562 GCF_047921575.1 Proteus sp. TSJ240517 | reverse complement strand
CGTGACGGCAGGCAAAGTGTCAATGGATATTCCGAAAGACGCAGTACAAGACGGCCAAAACAGTGTTGATGTTAGTTTAACTCAGGGAAGTAATCCGCCGAAACAAGGGAATAAAGTGGAATTTGCTGTTGATGGACAAATTCCAGGCGACACCGACGGTGACGGCGTGGTGGATGCATTACCGCAAGTGACCATTCCAGAAGCAGCTGACGGCGTGAATGCCGACGAGTTAAAAGACGGCGTACAAACCGAAGTGACCGTGCCAGCAGGCAGTGCGGAAGGGGATAAACTCACCCTGACGATCACCAAACCCGACGGTAGCACTGACACCGTTGAACACACGCTGACGGCAGATGAAGTCACGGCGGGTAAAGCAGAGGTCACTATTCCGGCAGATAAAGTGACGGCAGGCGGTAACTACGCTGTTACGGCTGAAATTACCGATCCAGCGGGTAACACCAGTGGAAAAGGTCAACCAACTGACTTTACGGTCGACACTCAAATTCCAGGCGACACCGACGGTGACGGCGTGGTAGATACTACTCCGGTGGTGACCATTCCT
>NZ_JBLRMH010000029.1:0-1190 GCF_047921575.1 Proteus sp. TSJ240517 | reverse complement strand
TCCGCATCATGGACAATGAAAGTCCAGCAGGATAGCAAAGGGAATAAAGTCATTACCGGCATTGGCTTAGGATTTAATGCGCAAGGAAATAGCCAATTTCTGGTTAATGCCCAAAACTTTGCGGTGATATCGTCATTAAATGGCAAAGTGGTGACACCGTTTGTCGTGAAGAATGGACAGGTGGTTATTCATGAAGCCTTAATGGATAAAGCGTGGATACAGAAACTAGTAGTACTCAATTATTTTAAATCATCGGGATTTGATAAAGGGAATGGCTTTTTATTGGATGCAAAAAACAATATTTTCCGCTTTACGGGTGGTAATGGGGCATTAAATATCACCAATAATCAATTGGTCGTCAAAGATGAGAAAAAACGCCTTGTGATGAAAATCGGTTATCTAGGGAATTGATTTATGTATGGTCTTGAAATTTTTCCTGTTGAAGGCGGTAAACCTTACCGTTTAACGCGTGATACGCAAATTCTCTGTTATTTAACCTCTTATCAGATAGGGCCAGAAGATTGGCCCCATTATCGACAACCGAAAAAAACACGGAGCAAAGTCATTCATGAAGCCATGGGGTATGAGGCGTTCGCCATCCCGAGAGTGGCTTCTGTGTATATGGCGGTGAATGATTATGCGTATTTTCAGGGAATAACGCATATCCGAATGGAAGGACCTGTATTACGTTATGAGTATGTTTATGACAATGTTCAGGTTCAAGACCCACAGATGGCCAAAAGAGCCAATATGGTGGTCGATATTTATGGTATCCCGTTACCGGATAGTACAAAATCAACGTATGGTGTGGAGTGGTATGGAGCCTTTCAGGGATTTCGAAGTGCGATTACACGTAATACACAAATGACTTATTGTGTGTCTCGACAAAAAATCCACCTTGAAGGCGGGCGCTATTGGTCTTTGCCAACAACATTACCGCATTTAGATAAGTGTGTTGTGTTTTATCATGCCACCAACCCTCAAGCGGAAGTGAGCTATTTAGCGCATAAAAAGCAATTATACAGTTCAGCCCAAACAGACATTTATGTGTGTGTATTCGTTTCAGGAATGGTTTTGACCCCGAAGAGACGTTGGGGGTTATCACTGTACAGTGAAGATGGAACACTGGTCTTTAATACGGACTATCTGCCTTTTACCCGAGGACAATCAATGGCATTGTTATTACGGGA
>NZ_JBLRMH010000028.1:0-1354 GCF_047921575.1 Proteus sp. TSJ240517 | reverse complement strand
GTCTGTCCGTGTTGATAGTGAAGGTAGATATAATTTAAATGATCTTCATGCGGCCGCTGTTGCGGATGGTAAAGCAACGGAATCACAAAGGCCTGGTGCATTTTTGAAAAGTCGTCAAGTAAGGCGATTTGTTCACGCTTTAAGCGATGCAACAAAAAGTGCATCGGTTAAAGTGATTAAAGGTGGACTCAACCAGGGAACTTGGGCTTTAGAGTTAGTCGTTATTAGATATGCAGCTTGGTTAAAGCCAGAATTTGAAATCCTTGTCTACAACACGTTTAAAGAGGCTACGAGGAAGGGATTAGATGTCATGTCTAAGTTGAACAAGCTAGATCATGTCATTAATACCGAAACTAAAAATATAAGTAACTGTGCAAGAACGATGGCTAACTGGGGAGTTGGTGGTAGAAAGCAGTTACTACTAACAGCGAGGGAACGAATTCTTAAAGAAGCTCAAATCTATATTCCTGGTATTGAATAGCGTTCCTTAAAATTGAGGATATTGATTTAATTAATATCTAACGATGAATAGGCCCTAATGGCTTTTTTATTGGAGTTTATTATGTCAAACAAACAGATTAATTATGAGGCAATAGGTCATTGTGTTTACTTGCAAAAAGAAATATCGCAGCTAATTGAAGAGAGAAGCAACCTATATAAAGAATTCATAGCGATTTGTCATTCAGGGCAATTTCCTTATACAGATCCAAGAAACACAAAAATCATCGATTTAAATAGTATTGATAAGCCAGCTAAATTGCTAAAAAAAATACATAAAATAAATCAAACTATCATCACACTAGCAACCACTCATAATCAATGGGCGGATAAGGCTGATTATGAACATTATGTTATTAGTAGCGATAATTCTTTAGGTTTTAGTACGTCTAGTGACGTTATATTCAAAGGAATTATTACCTGCAATAAGCAATCATCAATAGAAGCTGATGTTGTCAGAAACAAAACATGAAAAAACGCAATGTCTATGGTGGTCGCTGGGCAAAGGTACGATTAGCGTTTCTTAATGAACATCCGCTCTGTGTCATGTGCCAAGAGCAAGGGCGCATTACTGCGGCCACAGTAGTTGACCACATTATTCCGCATCGTCTTAAAGAAGCGCTTGAATCAGGTGATAAAGAACGTATCGCAAAAGCCCAAGCTTTATTCTGGGATAAAAATAACTTTCAAAGCTTATGCGAACTGCATCATAACTCGACCAAACAACGTATCGAAAAGAGTGGCAAAGTCATTGGCTGTAATGCGGATGGTATTCCACTCGATCCCAATTCTCATTGGCATCAATAACACAATGAATACAGGGTGGGGGCGGGGTAAAAGTTCAGACACTTTCGCC
>NZ_JBLRMH010000027.1:0-1512 GCF_047921575.1 Proteus sp. TSJ240517 | reverse complement strand
ACCATTACTTTGAAAGTCTTGTAACATCATCGCGTGAGCTTTCTGTGCGCCGGCTTCTGTCCCTTGTTGTGCGGCATCCTTCATTGCCTGCGCAAGTACAGCGTCACCATTTCCCGTCACCGTAATATGATTAACGACCGTCATTTGTACACCACTCGCACGGGCTAACGTCGGTTGCGGTGTAACGGGTATTCGCCCTGCGACCGCCCCCACAAAGCCACCTGAAGCATAACCTTGCGCCGCATGCATTAAGCGATAGAGATTACCTACACCTAATCTAGCCGTCGCTTCTTTGGTAAAAACAAACTCACCACCATGCACAATCCCTTTAGGCTCAAATTTCCCGCCATGCCCCGTATAACCACCGTAAGCATGCCCTTTGCTCATCCATCCCATATCAAAGCCCATTGCCTGCCCGCCTGCTTCTATGGCTTTGAAAATCAGCATTTTCATCACCATCCGAGTGATATCGGAGATCACCGCATTGGCAAAATCTTTAAAGCTTCCTTTCCCCGTTAAAGCAAAATCGGCCAATGCATCAGACATATTATTAAGGGCATTGGTGGTGACGTTTCTGACGTTTTCCATCACATCCATAGCCGACTCACTGAAATCCGATAAGCCTTGTTTTAATCCCGCCATCGGATCACCTTTCATGGCCTCTCGTTTCCTCAGCTCTGCCTCAATTTGCTGTTTAGTGAGCTCGACATTGCGTTGTAAGTTCGCCAGCTCTTTTTCGCCTAAATCCACACTGGCTTGCTGATACAGCACATCAATCTGACGAAGGGCATTAAGCTTCTCTTGCTCTGCGCGCGATTTTCCGATCAAGGTGGTTTCAAATTGCATCTGCTCAATTTCTTTACCGCGATCATAAGCAAATTGCGCAACCGAGTTGGCACGCGCCAGATCATCAATGGCTTTCGCTTTTTCTTTTATCGTCTCAATGGCGTTGGGATCGATTTTTAAGATGGCATCAAACTTGTCTTTATTCTGTTTGATATCGGCTAATGCGGATGTGTACTCATTAAAGGAAGAGGTAGTGCCATACAGCTGAATACTTTGTCCATCCGCAATCAGTGAGGCTTGTTTTTCCTCTAATTCCGTTAAGATTTTGGTGTATTGCTTCGCATAATCAATGGTGGATTTATGACTGGGCTTATACGTCCGTTTGGCTTGCAGTGCCAGTTGTGCCTCAATTTCCGCTTGTAAGGCCTTATCGTAGCCTTGCATATCTGGCGTAATTTTGCGTGAAACCAATACATCTTCTGCATTTAATTTCGCTAATGCCTTCCCTGTGGCTTGCGCTTTTGCCACTGAACGTTGCGATTTTTCAATCGATTCATCAATCTGTTTAGCAATCGCCGTGACGGCATTCACTTGGCTATTTGTCGCCTGAAGCGTGATATCAATGAGTGATTCATATTCAATGCCTAAACTCTTTAAACTCGCCTTAAGTGAATTGATAACGGCATCAACATTTTGTAACTCAGTGGCATAGCGTTTATATTCAGG
>NZ_JBLRMH010000026.1:0-1523 GCF_047921575.1 Proteus sp. TSJ240517 | reverse complement strand
ATTAATTCACTGACAGATACCAATAAAAAACTAACTGTGGCTCTCGAAGAACAGAAGTCTATTAATACTGATTATCAAGCACGCATAATGCGATTAAATCAGTTGGATATTCAATATATACAGGAGTTAGCGAATGCCAAGAATGAAATTAGTCACTTGCGTGATATTAGTGAGCGTCATCCTGAGCGGGTGTACATCAAAGCCGAGTGCCCAAAAAACAAAACCACTCCCGCCACCCGCTTGGCTTATGCAACCACCGCCCGACCTACTGACACCGCTATCAGAAATTATTGGTTACTCAGAGAGCGAATTGCAGAGTCAGAGCAAATGATTAAAGGGTTGCAGAATTACATTAGAGTGGAGTGTGTGAACTAAAAAAAAGCCCTACGTAGAGTACGAGGGCAAAACTGAAATTTGTCGAAAAAATATCAATCTTAATAAAGATAGCACTTATAAGTGAATATACCTATAGTGCGGCAAAAATATTATTTTAATAAGTGGTTACAATATACTTAACATTAATTTGCTAAATAGTTTTAATAAGTCAGATGGAATGATTCTTATTTGTGTTTTTGTTTTCTTTTAAAAAAGATATTTTTTGTGATAAAAATAAGAATAATAATATTAAATGGTAACTATAAGGTTATTTAATTATAAGGGTATTTATGTTCAATCATGGCATGAAAAAATTTTTTTTTAGAATTTGATGCCATTAAACCTTGGTAAATACTGAATGGTACTTCCTTATATCGATATTGTTCTCCATGTTTACAGTCGATTTCTAGCATTTTAGTTTGATAATCGTAAGCAACAGAAATAATTTTAGATGATGCAATGTAAATTTTGTCCATTAGACTAATCACTATTAATAAAAATAAAATGGGATAAAATAAAAGAGTAAATAAATTTTTACTTTAGTAACTTTTAATATTAGTAAAAATATTCAACTTATTTTTATATAAAGAAGAAATATGAGTTAAATTTATTATTTGTGTGAAGCTTCTCACATTAGAGATGAAAAATAAGTTCCAGCATCACGCATGGACAAAATTAAATAAAGAACTTCTCAAGAGGAATATAGTGATATTAATTCAGTATCGCTTTGTTAAGCAAATAAGCGAATTGAATACTTTCAATTGTTTTTTTAATTAACTATTGAATACAAATAAAATAACCCTGCGAGTTTGAGTTTACCGTGGGGCTAAATTTAAGCGAAAAATAAATACCTATAAATCATACCGCTACTCTTATTTCAATGCCAATAGAAATAGAAAGCGTCGCGTTGTCGCCGTCTCCTATGTTAGCCATGACCTATTTTATTTCTCGATAGAGAGCGCATAGTGAGAGTCAAAAACAACGAATACCACCGTTTTGTTATTTTTCGGTCATTATCAGCAACGTCAGCTGTAGGTAGAAGAAGGGGCGTGACGATGGAGAGACATCAATATATTTAATTCTACAAACGTCATTTATTTAGTGACGTATATGGATAGCCATCAGTTAACCGCTGGTGGCTTTTTTTA
>NZ_JBLRMH010000024.1:0-2150 GCF_047921575.1 Proteus sp. TSJ240517 | reverse complement strand
ACTAAAGGCAAAATAACCGGATAGTAGGTGTTTTCATTGAGTTTAGATAAATCTAAATCCACCACCACAGATTCCGTTAAATCGGCTTTCACTTTATCTAATTTGCTGGATAACGTTTGTACCTGAGAGGTTGCGGACGTCACTTTGCCATCAATATTCGATACTCGCGTATTTAATGCATTTACCGCACTACTATCAGCTTTCCCCTTAAGATTTGAATTGAGCGTTGAAATCTCTTTCGATTGTGCTTGCTGTTTTGAAGTGAGGGTTTCTAATGATTTATTAATCGCTGAAACATTCCCATTCATCCGTGTTTCCAATGATTGTCTGGCTTTCGCTTCCGCTTGGTCACCAGTAACACGCGCTTGTTTCTCGGCGGAGATAAGTCCTGCGGTGACTTTCGATAAATCATTGCCGGTATAATCACCTCGAAGTTGTGTCGCTAAAGATTGGCGTTGTTGCGCTTCGGTTTGATCAGACTCAATACGCGCTTGTTGCTCTTGTTTAATCGCTGCCGCCTGTGCTTCTGTTGCCGTTGAAACTTTATTCATCCGCTCAGCCAGCAATTTTTCTGCCTCCTCCCGTTTTTTTTCACTTTCTTCAATCGTCGCGCCTTGCCTCATTGACTCTTCTAAAAGCTTGTCGTGATTTATCCTCATTAGCTCATGTAATTCTGTAATATCGATTTGGTTAGCTTTGCTGTTAATTTCACCCAATAGGTCTTGTGCGAGTTGATCTCGACTAATTTGCCCAGCTAATTCTTCAAGAATTAAATCGGTTTGAGAAGAGCAAACACCAGAAGCTTCCACAAACGGTGATTTACCATAGCTGTTGATTGTTCGAACATAAAAATAATACGTATGCCCTGCTTGTAAGTTCTCTTGCGTCCAGAAATTCCCTTGGCCAACTTTATTTGTTTTGGTGATCACTTCATTTTCAGAAAGATCAGCGAGCTTTTCCTCACTAAACCAAAATTCAAAGGTATAACCAAAGACAGCACTATCGCCTTGTTTCGGTGCAACGGTCAGATTAAATAAGCCAGAGGTAACATCAATATGTTCAGGAGGAGGTGGTGCTTGAATGGCAAAATCACTGATAGCAGGTGCCGACATTGCGCCGGCAACGTTTGTTGCTCTGACTTCAACACGATAAGTTCCTCGCGCTAATCCGTTAATATCAATACGCTCAGCTGGCACCTGAATAGATTGAATAACGTTGCCTTCTTGAAGAATAGTGACGGTGTTATAACGCACATCAGACGCCACATTCTGCCAAGAAAGCGTACCTTGTACGATGTCACTGACTGCAAGTGGAACAAAGGTAAGATTAATCGGTGAAGCAACACCACCAGCGGGTAAACTCACAAATGGCGGGCGCTCAAACGGTTTGCTAATCACATCCTCATATAAATAGGCTCCATCCTCTTCCAACATTAAAGCCACACCGTCTAATGCATGAAAAGACCATTCGGCAATACGGAATTCCAGTCCACTAATCCCCAAAGAAGGTAATGCTAAAAGCACAACTTCCCCCGGACGATAAGCATAGCCGTCTAAGTTCATCGTGAGTTGAACTCGTCTTCCCGCTTTCTTTTTACGAAGATATTGGCGAGCTAATCGTTGGGCTTGATAAGGGCTGGTGACAAAACGATAGTCAATATTCTCCCGAATTTCTAAGCCATCCTCTTTCACCCATTCGTCCACAATCACAGGCGTGAAGTCGGTTTTTGTGTACAACTGTTCGGCATCAATAAACGTGCCATACACCGCATTGGTCGCGTCTTTTAAGCCTGTTTCAGGGGTACAGGTGACGGTGCCAATCAATTGTGATTCGGTGATAGTTTTTATTGCCGGCCCATAATAAGCGCCGATTTGAATACCGTGTTTTCCTGCGGTGAATGTCGGTTCCGCGTTAATACATTTGTGCATCGCCTCCAAGACACTCGATGGACTTTCATTTAAGTCATAGGCACCATTAAGGGTATATCGCGACTCAAATCCGCCTTCTGGCAGACTCACTTTTTCATCACATAAATCGGCTGCCTGTTTAAAGCTGTCAAAATCAATATCTGTATCAGGTACTTTTAAATAATGGCGGTAATAATCCAAAATGACTAAGGCCCCATTATTACTCCACTCGGTTTGCCCAGT
>NZ_JBLRMH010000023.1:0-2181 GCF_047921575.1 Proteus sp. TSJ240517 | reverse complement strand
AAAATCATTAATTCAAGAACAAGCCGATGCAATTTGACATCGGCTTCATACCCAAAGACCGCATTCACCCGTTGTGCAAATGGGATCGCCTCGACAATCTTAGCCTCAATTTTTTTACGCAAGACCATAAGGGGTTGTGGCTGTGGCGCATACACATCAAGTTGCACACGATAGTTATCTAAATCCATATCCTCCAGCGCACTGTTAGGTGTGATGCTGGCGAACTGGATCACAATGGCGGGATACTGCCCTTTGCCTTCGGGTAATACCTGAAAAAAAACCCTTCCATCGACAAGCGGTGAAAGGGTCTCTTTTAATTGCTGTATCATGATCTCTACCTTGCTTTTTCAATATCCTCTTTAAGTGTTTGAACAATCACTTTAGCCGTCGCTTCCTTTTTCGCCTCAAAGCTGGGGCGCATAAACGGTTGTGCGGGCATCTTGGCAGTACCAAACTCAACAAACCACCAATAAAACGGATCATTTGGGTTCAATGCTGCACTTTTCCCCGTTGCTTGTTTAAAGGCAGACACCTTTTTACCCGATAATGATTTTACCCAAATACGTGTTTTGACTTGCCCATTGCGCTGTACTTTCGTTTTAGAACGAATATTGCGCTTGATGGTGCCTTTGCGTCGATGCGGTACCTTTTCCTTAAGGATAGGCACTCGATGTTTGATTTCCTGCTTTAATTCCATCGCTCCCGCATTCATCGCTTTTCGGGCAATACGTTTACCCACATTTTTCTCCAACGCTTTTAAGCATTGCGATAGTTCAGCTAACCCACTGATTTTAATCTCCCCCATCATTCACGCCCTCTTTGCACATCAATTGAAGCTCTCGATGACGCTCTTCAGGATCAATAATGGCAACAATATCGAATATACGTGAGCCAAAACGGACTCGCATAGTGGATTTTACCTGAGGGAACCAGCGCATACGTATTCTGAAGGTAGTTTCACTTTGCACCTGTTGCGCCTGAAAATATTCACGTCCACGTAGAGGTTCAACACTTGCATGAATATCTTTTAACACGTCACGCCAAATGACTTCATCCCCACTTATCCGATTAGGCTTGGGCTCAGGTTGTTGAAGGGTGATGATATGACGAAATCGTCCTGCAGCTGTTCCTATCATTGTCACCTCACAAAATAGTCGGTTTGTGCATGGACCCCAACAAACAGGTGACGGGATAAGGCAGCATTCCTTGGGGATAAAGCGCAATATCGACACCTTCTCTATCCCTATCTCTTATACCAATTAAGATTAAAATGGCATCCTTTACTCGATAAAAATCGGGAGATTGCTTAAGTTTCGTTTCGTCTCCTTGAAATCGTTCTACCCAACTTTTCACATGATCAAAGACAGCTGCTGTCGCCGCGTTAATTTTTAATTGCAAATCCGCATCATCAAAATCATGATCAATACGTAAGTGAGATTTCACCTCCTGCAATGTAACGATGTTCATCATTTCGTGTCTCTCCCGTCTCGTCCACGTTTCACTATCAGCGTCCAGCCTTTGGAATGTAATTCTCCTGGCTTGTCCTTGGTGGGTTCATTACAGTGCCACAATGAGCCTCCCCAAGTGACTACATCCCCTTTTTGATAAGGCAACGCTCTGTTTATGGCAAAAACACCTTGATATATCATTGTTGGGAAAACATATTTGGTTTGTACCATCTCCCCATTGCTTAGTATTGAATTAACTAATAAGGTCCTTTCATCTTGAAGTGACCAAGCTAGGCTACTGCACCCTCTGACAATGCACTCCCAACCATGCATCCCTTTTGTTTGCTCGTAGGCGCGCCATAATCCCCCATGATGCGTCGCTAGAGTGCCACGCGCATAACTTTTGGTTTCATCAATATCGGGAAGGATGTCAATATTAAAGGCATCTTTACCATCTCGACCATCCTTGCCATCTCGACCGTCTTTCCCGTCTTTCGGCACAGGAAGTGCTTTTACCGTAGCACTCACTTCAGACATGACAAGTGCTTTAACCTCTTCTACGGTGACACTCGAGCCGTCTTTACCGTCTCTGCCATCCTTACCGTCTAAGGGTTTGGGGAGTGCGGAAATAGCTAAATTAACCGCCGAATCGACCAATGGTTTTATCTCTTCCAATGTCACACTATGACCATCTTTTCCATCTTTACCATCTAAGGGTTTGGGAAGCGCGGAG
>NZ_JBLRMH010000022.1:0-2894 GCF_047921575.1 Proteus sp. TSJ240517 | reverse complement strand
GCAGCACGCAGAACATTAGGAGTTTAAATGTCTATTCTTGAATGGCCAAAAGAGGTGATCCCCACACAGGAAAACTGGCAATTATTGAGTAACAGCAAAACCTTTACCTCGCCGTTTAATGGAAGTAGCCAGACGGTACGCTTTCCAGGAAGTCGTTGGCGTTGTGAGCTGACATTCAATAATTTAAATGAAGCAAAATCGCGCCAGTTAGAAGCGTTGGTGGCTTCATTGGATGGTATGTCAGGAAGAGTGAGAATATCGAGTTGGATCAGAAAAGGGAAAGAAGGGTACGGCACTCCTAAAATTTCCTCAGCAGGGCAGTCTGGTAGTGTTTTGCAAACATCAGGCTGGAAGAGAAATATGCGCGTTTTACAGCAGGGTGACCGCCTCACGATTGGGAATGAGTTGAAAATGGTTGTAGCCGATGTTGTTAGCAATAACGAAGGGCGAGCTGTCATTTCAATTTCTCCCATGCTCAGAACTCCACCTGCATTGGACGAAGAGGTGATCATAAAAGCCCCTTTTGGGGTTTTTCGGCTCGTTGATAATGAACAGGGTAAATTTCAGCATCGTCGCTTGGGGTATACCCATATCACGTTATCTTTTGAGGAGGTGTTGTACTAATGCAATATCATCCATTTTCTGACGCCATGGTAAAAGCCATTAATGAGGGGGCTTATATCGTCTTAGCCGCCAGACTTAATTTGAAATCAGGCGTCACCTGTGCGCATACCGGTGTTGGGCAACTGATTATTGCGGGGGAAACTTATTTGGGCGTGGGCAGTTTAGGCGAAATCAGTCAGCTGAAAGAAAATAAGACAACCAGCCCTCCACAATTACAGCTTAAATTAGCGGGTTTTGATAAATCGCTGGTGGGGATGGTGATGAATGAGCAAAGTCGAGGGCGAGAAGTGCGGTTGATGATGGTCGCCATCGGCGAAGAGGGGAAACCATTGCTTGTTGAAGTCTTATTTGTCGGACAAATCACATCGATTAATGTGGTATCTGGTGAAGAGAATGCTGTATGTGTTAATATCTCAAATCGATTTGAGCGATGGTCAATTGGTTTGCCTGATCGGTTTACTGATGAGTCGTGGTCATCAAGAAGGCAAGGGGATCGTATCTTTCGTTATGTTGCTCAAATGGCTGAACGGGCCATTTATTGGGGCAGCAAGAAAGATGCACCATCATTTATTTATAAATAATTGTTGGAAGAAACAAAATGAGTAAAAAACTTTTAGTTACTTTAGTTATGACCAGTCTATCGCTATGTGCGGCAAATGCACAAGCCGTAGGTGAAAATACGCTTTCATTAGGTTATGCACAAAGTCATGTCAAAGCAGATGGCGATAAACTAAAAGAAAATCCGAAAGGCTTTAACGTCAAATATCGTTATGAATTCGATAATCAGTGGGGAATGATTGGCTCTTTTGCATATACGCATCAAGGGTATGATTATCGTTTCGGTTCTCAATCTGTTGGAACTGCAGATTTGGACTATTATTCATTCACTGCTGGGCCTGTTTATCGTTTTAATGATTATGTTAGTGCCTATGGTTTATTGGGAGTTGCTCACGGTAAAGCCGAAGTAGAATTAAAAGGCTTCGGTTATCATGAGAAAGAAAGTCAAAGTAAATCTGCGTTCGCTTATGGTGCGGGTCTTCAATTTAACCCCCATCCTAATATCGCGATTGATGCTTCTTACGAATACACTAAATTAGATGATGTTAAAGTGGGCACATGGATGCTTGGTCTTGGCTATCGTTTTTAGTTAAAAGATAAACAGAGAATATAAAAGTCGGCATTATGCCGGCTTTTTTGTTTTTAGGCATTTTGATAATGAAACAACCCAACTGGACATTTAAATTACCTGAAACCATCAGGGCGGCGATGAGTCGCCCTTTTTCATGGGGTGAATTTGATTGTTGTATTTTTGCCTCGGAATGTATTGACGCACAATGTGGTTTCTCGCCAATAAAGCCTTATCTCAATCACTATAAAACCAAAGCTGAAGCCTTCAATCTGATCAAATCCAAATTTGGCACATTAGATAAAGCCGTTTCACGCTATTTCAAATCCATTGAGATCGAGTGTGTTCAGCGTGGTGACCTCGTTCTGTTTAAAGGTGAGGACGGTGACAGTTTAGCCGTGGTCTGGGCGGGGCATTATTGGGGCGTAACCCCACAAGGTGTGAAGCCGGTGCAGATTAACCCAATCAAAGCGTGGAGAGTGGAATAATGGGGGGAAGTGGTGGATTAATTTCAAAAGTCGTGGGTGCGGGCTTAATGATTGCGGGGCTATTTACCGGAGGCGTCACCTCAGCGATAGGCATGGCGCTGATGGCAGCAGGCGTCGCGGTTCAAGTCGCAGGTTCGCTTATCTTTAAGCCAAAACTTCCGTCAATGAATTATCGAGATACCGGTGAACGCAAACAGATGTTACGTTCATCGTCTGCCCCTGAAACCGTGATCGTCGGAAAAACAGTGATATCGGGTTTGCTTTTCTTCGCCGAAGAAGAAGCGGGGGAGCAAGATGAAAATGAAAAAATCACACTGGCATTGGCGCTGGCAGGGCACCCCATAGAAAAAATCGGGAAGATTTGGTTAGGGGACGATTTAATTGAGACGTTTGGTGAATATACCGTTCATGAAGTTAAACACCTTTGGTTGAGGAGTTTAAAAATCACGGCACCTGTTGTTGAAGTGGAGTTACATAATAGCAGAGAAGATGTCGATCCCTTTATGCTAAAAAATTGCCCGTCATGGAAAGAGGATATGATTGGTCGAGGTCTGGCGTGGTTACGTGTGACACTCACGTTTGACCAAGAAAAATTCCCTTATGGATTACCCAATGTGAAATGTGAAGTTTGGGGAAAACATCTGTTTGATCCTCGC
>NZ_JBLRMH010000021.1:0-3030 GCF_047921575.1 Proteus sp. TSJ240517 | reverse complement strand
AGCTTGATCGCCCACTTTGTCTTTGAGTGTCGCCAACATATTTTGCATATTGGCTCGCTGACGCTCTAAGTTATTAACTTGCTCTGCATATATCCCCATCGCAGCATCAAGCTCTTTTTGCTTTTCAGCCACTCGTTTAAGGTATAAATCCCCCACACCTTGTTCAGTAAACGCCTTTTCACTCTCAACGCTGTATTTTGATAGACCTTGTAAGGAAATAACCTGTTGTTTAAGTTCCTCGATTTTCTCCAATTGCGCGTTAATGCCCGATGAAACTTTGCTTAAATTCGCCACTAACGTGGCATTGCTCATTTTGTTTAACGCTTCTGTTGATGTATCAAGGGAATTAGCAAATTCAATCGATTCGAGTTTGGCTTGTTTGACATTTTCGCTGTATTCATACAATCCCATGCCCAATGCCGCAACACCCGTCAACACTAATCCAATAGGGCCACCCGCTAATCCCATAACACTGTTAAGTGCTCGCCCCACCATTGTTGATTGACGCCGAGCGGTCGTTAATGCACGTTGAGCAACATTTTCGGCGGTTAATGCCTGTGTATAATTTAGCGAGGCTGTTCTTGCGAGTGACTTTGTAGCGATAAGGTTATCGAGTGCGATTTTTTCTGCGTTAGTGCCTCTAGCAACTTGATATTCCATTTTGGCTCTATTGAGCGCCGATGTGGCGGCTTCTTTATCCGCCCATGCCTTCCTCATGGCACTGGTTGCTGCCACACTGTTTGCCTCTGCACTCTGTAATGTGGCTTTGGCTTCATTCAATGTTGTCTGATTTTTCAGATAAGTGGCTTTCGTCCATTGAGAGAGTTTTGCTACCAATGCCGTGACGGCGATCCCTTCAACCACTTTAGCGACTAACGATAGATTATCGGCAAGAGTGGCCATCCCTGTGGTAAAAAGCTGAGTCGCACCTGTACCTTGATTCGCTTCACCGATAAATTTTGTTATCGCCGATTGAAGATTAGTGAAACCTTGGCTAACCGTTGTCACACTGGTAGCAAATTTTTTATCCACACTGTCAGCTGCACGCTCTAAGGCTTGAATAACTTTCTCAATCGTCATTTCACCGTCTTGGGCTTTCTTTCTTAGTTCGCCCACACTGACACCCATTCCGTCAGCGATGGCTTTCGCTAACGCAGGGGTTTGCTCCATCACTGAATTTAGCTCTTCGCCACGTAACTGCCCCGAGGCTAATGCTTGACCAAATTGAGTTAATGCCGCTTGGGCTGCGGTTGCACTCGCTCCTGAAATCGCCACGGCTTTTGAGACGGTTTCCGTGAGTTCAGACACTTTTTGCTGACTTAATCCTAGGCGATCGGCATTATCTGCAAAACGTTGATAAACCTGTGCTGTGGCATCCAATGATTGATAGGTTTTTTGGGCAATATCATAGACCGCATGTGTGGCTTTATTTAACTCGACAGAACTTTCCGTCACCAGTTTTAAGCGGTTCTGTAATTCCGTCCAACTATCAGCATAATTAATGACTTGATGAATGGATAATGCACTTGCGGTGACACTCGCAAAACGGGCAAAAAGCGCCGAAGATTTTGCGGTTTGCGATACCATTCGCTCTTGTTGTACGGTGATAGCTTGAAGACTGACGCGAATACGTTGCCCAAATTGTTCTGTTTGGCGCTGGCTACGGTTGATCGCATTTATGAAATTTGCCGTATTCAGCGTCAAATCGATATTTAGTCTCCCCAATGCGCCAGCCATAAAAACTCCTTAAAACAATAAAAAAGCCCCAACAAAGGGGCTATCGATGAGCCAATACATTCTGAGTAACACTATCCCACTCTTCAGCTTCTGTGGGCTTTTTCTGCCACATTGGCATAAAGTCAGTTAATTGAGGTGGGGTAGATTTCGGATCACGATTTATCATCGCAAGAAGATGCGCTACTTGTGCCATCCGATAATCCTCTCGCCATAAACCAAAGGGTTGTTTGCGATAAAAGGCCTCATATTCACACAAGTGGCTTTCAGGCATTTGCTCTATTTCCGCGAGGGTTTTTCCCAATGCCAGCGACAATATCAATTGAAATTGTCGCCGTTCTCCAAGTTTTTTTCGCTATTCCCCGCTTCGGCCGTAAACACCGCATTAGAGAAGCCTTGTCCTAATCGATTAAGACCTTTTAAGTCTTCTTCATTTTCAGCATCAAAAAGCAGTTCCCCTTTTTCATCACACAACTTAAAGGCCAACATTCTGGCGACATCATATTCATCGTAGACACGATTTATCGCCTCATTAAATTGTTCAGGATCGTCTTCGTCTAAATAAATGTCCTGCGCTTCGGCGAGCTTAATTTTAATTTGACGAAGTTTGCGCTGAATGTAATTCATGGTGCCAACATCCAGCTCTTTGACATAAAAGGTGTTGTCTAAATAGGTAAAAGGCGTCACTTTTAGTGCTTGGTTTAACACTAATTCACGCAATAACGCGTTAGACATAATCACTCCTAAAATTTTTATCGAGAAGGGAGAAGAGAAATAATGAAAGAGATGAGTTAAGGGTTATTTCTTCGTATTCAAATAATCACGGCCAGACAATTTAATCGAGATCCCCGAATCCATCATTTGTCCCACACTGCCATCAATGTTCATGCCCGTTTCGACGGAGCCGTAATAAAACATGGAACCTTCATCTCGTGTTAATACCATTTTCACCGCAAATTTTTCTTTGCTGTTTTCATATTTACGCAAGAGTCGTTGCACCTCACTGGAGCTATACCGTAAGAAAAAGGTCAATTTAATTGAACCGTATTCCGTATCACCGGATTCATATTCCTTGCCATCACTGCAAATGGTGGTGACATCGATTTGTTCGGTTGTCGAACCGTCTTTGCTGAAACTTTTTACCGCACAAAAGTTATTAGACCATTGAATACGTTGTGCCTTAGCACTTGAAAAATCAGTGGGTAGCGTTTTATCACTCCAATCCACTTCGTCGCACAGGGTCACTTTGTTGCCATCAACCTGTGCAACAGGAAAACGTCCATCTAACTCCCCGAG
>NZ_JBLRMH010000020.1:0-3097 GCF_047921575.1 Proteus sp. TSJ240517 | reverse complement strand
AAGACATCTTCGGGTTGTGAGGTTAAGCGAATAAGCGTACACGGTGGATGCCTAGGCAATCAGAGGCGATGAAGGACGTGCTAATCTGCGATAAGCGTCGGTAAGGTGATATGAACCGTTATACCCGACGATTTCCGAATGGGGAAACCCAATATCCAATGGATATTATCATTAACTGAATACATAGGTTAATGAAGCGAACCGGGAGAACTGAAACATCTCAGTACCCCGAGGAAAAGAAATCAACCGAGATTCCCCTAGTAGCGGCGAGCGAACGGGGAACAGCCCAGAGTCTTAATCAATAGCAGCATCAGGAGAACGGTCTGGAAAGTCCGGCAGTAAAGGGTGATAGCCCCGTATCTGAAGATGCTGTTATTGTGAACTCGACGAGTAGGGCGGGACACGTGTTATCCTGTCTGAATATGGGGGGACCATCCTCCAAGGCTAAATACTCCTGATTGACCGATAGTGAACCAGTACCGTGAGGGAAAGGCGAAAAGAACCCCGGCGAGGGGAGTGAAAAAGAACCTGAAACCGTGTACGTACAAGCAGTAGGAGCCTCTTTATGGGGTGACTGCGTACCTTTTGTATAATGGGTCAGCGACTTATATTCTGTAGCAAGGTTAACCGAATAGGGGAGCCGTAGGGAAACCGAGTCTTAACTGGGCGAATGAGTTGCAGGGTATAGACCCGAAACCCGGTGATCTATCCATGGGCAGGTTGAAGGTTGGGTAACACTAACTGGAGGACCGAACCGACTAATGTTGAAAAATTAGCGGATGACTTGTGGATGGGGGTGAAAGGCCAATCAAACCGGGAGATAGCTGGTTCTCCCCGAAAGCTATTTAGGTAGCGCCTCGTGAACTCATCTTCGGGGGTAGAGCACTGTTTCGACTAGGGGGTCATCCCGACTTACCAACTCGATGCAAACTGCGAATACCGAAGAATGTTATCACGGGAGACACACGGCGGGTGCTAACGTCCGTCGTGAAGAGGGAAACAACCCAGACCGCCAGCTAAGGTCCCAAAGTCATGGTTAAGTGGGAAACGAAGTGGGAAGGCTCAGACAGCCAGGATGTTGGCTTAGAAGCAGCCATCATTTAAAGAAAGCGTAATAGCTCACTGGTCGAGTCGGCCCGCGCGGAAGATGTAACGGGGCTAAACCATGCACCGAAGCTGCGGCAGCGACACTTAGGTGTTGTTGGGTAGGGGAGCGTTCTGTAAGCCTGCGAAGGTGTACTGTGAGGTATGCTGGAGGTATCAGAAGTGCGAATGCTGACATAAGTAACGATAATGCGGGTGAAAAACCCGCACGCCGGAAGACCAAGGGTTCCTGTCCAACGTTAATCGGGGCAGGGTGAGTCGACCCCTAAGGCGAGGCTGAAAAGCGTAGTCGATGGGAAACGGGTTAATATTCCCGTACTGGTGGTAACTGCGATGGGGGAACGGAGAAGGCTAGGTTGTCCGGGCGACGGTCGTCCCGGTTCAAGCATGTAGGCAGAGTGATTAGGCAAATCCGGTCACTTAATGCTGAGGTGTGATGACGAGCCACTAAGGTGGTGAAGCAATTGATGCCCTGCTTCCAGGAAAAGCCTCTAAGCTTCAGGTTACCAACAATCGTACCCCAAACCGACACAGGTGGTCAGGTAGAGAATACTCAGGCGCTTGAGAGAACTCGGGTGAAGGAACTAGGCAAAATGGTGCCGTAACTTCGGGAGAAGGCACGCTGGCGGTAAGTGAAGTCCCTCGCGGACGGAGCCGAAGCCAGTCGAAGATACCAGCTGGCTGCAACTGTTTATTAAAAACACAGCACTGTGCAAACACGAAAGTGGACGTATACGGTGTGACGCCTGCCCGGTGCTGGAAGGTTAATTGATGGGGTTATCCTTAGGGAGAAGCTCTTGATCGAAGCCCCAGTAAACGGCGGCCGTAACTATAACGGTCCTAAGGTAGCGAAATTCCTTGTCGGGTAAGTTCCGACCTGCACGAATGGCGTAATGATGGCCAGGCTGTCTCCACCCGAGACTCAGTGAAATTGAACTCGCTGTGAAGATGCAGTGTACCCGCGGCAAGACGGAAAGACCCCGTGAACCTTTACTATAGCTTGACACTGAACATTGAGCCTTGATGTGTAGGATAGGTGGGAGACTAAGAAGTGTGGACGCCAGTCTGCATGGAGTCAACCTTGAAATACCACCCTTTAACGTTTGATGTTCTAACCTAGGCCCATAATCTGGGTCGGGGACCGTGTCTGGTGGGTAGTTTGACTGGGGCGGTCTCCTCCTAAAGAGTAACGGAGGAGCACGAAGGTTGGCTAAGCATGGTCGGACATCATGCGGTTAGTGCAAAGGCATAAGCCAGCTTGACTGTGAGAGTGACGGCTCGAGCAGGTACGAAAGTAGGTCTTAGTGATCCGGTGGTTCTGAATGGAAGGGCCATCGCTCAACGGATAAAAGGTACTCCGGGGATAACAGGCTGATACCGCCCAAGAGTTCATATCGACGGCGGTGTTTGGCACCTCGATGTCGGCTCATCACATCCTGGGGCTGAAGTAGGTCCCAAGGGTATGGCTGTTCGCCATTTAAAGTGGTACGCGAGCTGGGTTTAGAACGTCGTGAGACAGTTCGGTCCCTATCTGCCGTGGGCGTTGGAAGATTGAGAGGGGTTGCTCCTAGTACGAGAGGACCGGAGTGAACGCACCACTGGTGTTCGGGTTGTCATGCCAATGGCATTGCCCGGTAGCTAAGTGCGGAAGAGATAACCGCTGAAAGCATCTAAGCGGGAAACTTGCCTCGAGATGAGTCTTCCCTGTCACCTAGAGTGACCTAAAGGAACGTTTAAGACTAAGACGTTGATAGGCTGGGTGTGTAAGCGTAGCGATACGTTGAGCTAACCAGTACTAATGAACCGTGAGGCTTAACCTGACAACACCGAAGGTGTTTTGTCTGAGAGACAAACATTGATGAAGTAAGCTTGTTTAAGATTGACATTGCTGGTTACTGAAAAAGAAACAACAGTAACGGGTAATAAACCGAATTTGCTTGGCGGCCATAGCGCAGCGGACCCACCTGAATCCATGCCGAACTCAGAAGTGAAA
>NZ_JBLRMH010000019.1:0-3206 GCF_047921575.1 Proteus sp. TSJ240517 | reverse complement strand
CGAAAAAAGGGGGTGGTCAGACGAACGCAGTGAGTTTGACGGGCTTGGGTGAATGGCTTTTTTCGCAGGCGTCCAGCCGAAGAAAACAGCCAGAGGGCGGAGCCTTATGTCATTCATTTTCGTCCAGAAAATGAGTGGCATTGATACTGAAAGTATCATGGGGTGTAAGTTAGTAAAACTATGATTCCACCCGTTATTTTACCCGTTATTCTGCCCGTTATACCTAAATTGGGTGAAATAACGGGTAAAATAACGGGTAGATTAATGGGTAAGAAATAACACAACGTCATCTTGTGTCTATCTCTTATTCTGTATCTTATTCTCTGTATTATTCTGTGTATTAGAGAGAAATTAGATAGAATAAGATACGGAATAATACACAGGATAATAAACAAACATGACATTAACCTGCCTTTTCCTCGAGCTGTTTAAGCATCGAAACATCACCTAATAACCGTTGATTTTTACCTGTGAAAAAGATGATCGGGCTGACATTTGCATTATCAATACTTCGGCTTAACTGAATTCCCATCGCCTGATAATCATCATCATTTGTGCAATGGTATAACGCTAAAACAAGCTGACATTGTTCGGGGGTTCCGCACTCTATTGCCCAGCGGATCAACTCCGAAAAGGTCAATCCGTTCGGTTTCCAGTGTTTTTTATGCCGTGACGCTAACGCCTTAAATTTTTCACGCCCTCGATTGTATTTTTCTGCCCCGATCACCGGATCTTCACAACGAACCCCTTGAACCGGTCGCTTATCAAATGACAATTCCCATAAATTTAATTCTTCGATGTATTCGTAATCTGCTGGCGATGCCAAACGAAATAATTGAGACATAGTGATCCCCTCCGATGATGTGTGAACGGAGATAGTATAAGGCTTTCGGGAAATTCCGCTTCCTCGACGTGAAGCAAGTTCACGCCTTGCGGCGAGCGTTGCGAGTTGAAAACATGAGGGAAATTTTTTGTGATACTCCAGAAGGCACAGAGCCGAAATGATTGTGACATCACTTCGGCTCTGCTAATCTGATTCGGTGCATTCGTTGCTAAGATCAGACCTAGACAATCCAATCTTAGCAATGGGAAGCTAGCTTGTCACTACTTCCTTAAAACCATTCAAAGACACTAACTCAAATGCACCACTTGATTGACTCGGACTTAGCCCGGTCTCCGAAAGGATAAACAGGCAAATTGTGGTAGTAAAACGTACCGGAAAACGAAATTCCGGCTCTGCCTCCGAATCACGCTGCGGTATCGAAAGATTACAGTGCGTACCTGATAAGAGCACCAATCAACGGACTAGGGATTTCTTGGATTGCACCGTCGAAAGAAGCCCAACCTAACCAGACTTAGCTAGATTAAAGAGCTAAGGAGCCATGACCCAATGACCGATCATGGAGAAAAGCAAAGACAAGATGACGTTGTCGCTTCGCTCCGTTTTGATTAGTACCACATTGGGGCATTAGTTTTTTTTATTTTAAAATCATAAAGTTTAAGATAAAATAAAGAGGTAAGTTTTAATTGAGAGATTTCTCGCGTACTAACTACTGGTAATTTTACCAGTGAGGGGATTTATCCCTGATATTTCTTACCCAACGCACCAAGACGACACTACGCTATGCTACAACGCTGTTATAGCGACGAGACCGCCAGACTCTAGGTCTTATTAGTTTAATCATGATGTGACGAGGGTTAGATGGTATGCCTTTGCGAGCTAGGCATACGAAAGCTAGGGTTTATTGCTGAATAACTCTCACTCCAAAACACATGCGAGAGGTTGCCACAATGGTGTGGTAATCGTGTTAAGGAGAAATAGTATGAATAAAAAAACTTATATTCAGCAAACGGTTAAGAAAGTAAAACAAGTTATTGTATGGGTTACAGGCTTGTTTTTGAGAGAAGCCATACGCGAGTATGTAATCCCTCACGTAAAAGAAATATTCTGGAGTCTTTTCGATGAGTAAAAACCGTTCCCCAAGTTTTAAATATTACGAGTTAAATCAATCCCCTCTATACAAACTTCAGAGTAAAAATAAACTTAACGCTTTGTTAGGTATAAATAAAAATCAAATCCCATCATTGCTATCAGATGAATTATTCAATCAGTTCCTAAATAAAGATAACCGTCTAATTCAACACCCCATAGGTAAATTAGAATTAGTACATAAAAAAATATACAGCCTGTTGAATAAAATAATAAAACCAAGCTACTTACATTCAGGAACAAAAAAACGATCAACATCAACAAATGCCGAAATACATAAAAATAACAAAGAGATGCTGAAAATTGATATTAGTAAATTTTTTCCTTCAAATTCAGAAAGAAAAATAAGAAATTTATTTTTGTACCAGTTTGAAATGTCTATTGATGCGGCAAGTTATTTATCTAAATTAATTTGCATAAATGGAATACTACCAACTGGTAGTCAAGTAAGCATGCAAATAGCTTATTTTGCAAACAAGATTATGTTTGACCGCCTAAACACACTTGCAAAAGAAAATAACCTATCAATGACAGCCTATGTCGATGATGTGGCTTTTTCAGGGGAAAAAATACCAACTGGTTTTTTAAAAAAAGTCAAAACGATCGTCAATGAATCAGGTTTAACTATAAAAAATAAAAAAATAAAAATATACAGAGAAAAACAACCCAAGATGATCACTGGAATAATCATAAAAAACAATATGTTAACAGTCAGAAATAAAAATCTACGAAAAATAAAACAAACTTTCTTGGAAATATTTACCCCCAACGCTCATTTATCACTAGAAGAAAAAGAAGTCATTTACACTCGTTTAAAGGGGCAATTACATGCGGCAGGACAAATAAATAAGCGATTCAAACAAAAAGCCAAACATATAAATAAAAATCAAAAAAAATACCTAAAACAAAATCAAACACTATAAATTATGGTGCTCATAATCCCTTTTATGTTAAACGGGCGAGTTAGTTAGCGAAAACCGCCCGTTTATCCCCATTAAAGCCCCTCAAAACGATTTTAAGACACGATCACCCTATAAAACACCCAAATCTACGCTGAAAGTTTAGAACGGTTTTGCGGGCTTCTGAGTGCGTTTTTAACATCATGCAAACTGACAAGTAAAACGATACGAAATCGCTGAAAGACACAAACTTGTTTTGTGGCAAGAAGCGATTTGACCAACCGAGTAAAACGAGGGCGGTAGGCTTTTTGTTTTTC
>NZ_JBLRMH010000018.1:0-4164 GCF_047921575.1 Proteus sp. TSJ240517 | reverse complement strand
TTTAAATTGTCCCTCTAAGACACGGAATCGGTGGTTACACCACATCAACCAAGCAGTAAGTAAATTAGCGATTTGCTAGTGCTTGTTAAGATTTTAATCAGGGAGGCAAGAACATGAAGGAGTGGTGCTGATAGGCAGATTCGAACTGCCGACCTCACCCTTACCAAGGGTGCGCTCTACCAACTGAGCTATATCAGCACATCTGGAGCGGGCAGCGGGAATCGAACCCGCATCATCAGCTTGGAAGGCTGAGGTAATAGCCATTATACGATGCCCGCAGAACTCGGCTACCTGACTTAAAATCAGCTTTGTATTCTACTTAAGTGTTTACTAATTGAAAACACTTAAGTTAGGAATTAATGGTGGTGGGAGAAGGATTCGAACCTTCGAAGTCTGTGACGGCAGATTTACAGTCTGCTCCCTTTGGCCGCTTGGGTATCCCACCAAACCTAATTTTTAATGGTGCCGGCACCAAGAGTCGAACTCGGGACCTACTGATTACAAGTCAGTTGCTCTACCAACTGAGCTATGCCGGCTAAGTGGTGCGCATTCTAGGAGGACTTTCATCATGATGCAACAAAAAAATTGCGATATTTGTTCTTTTGCTTAGATTTTGTTCATTTTTGATTGGATTGTTGATTTTTTAGGAAAAAAACGACCAA
Source organism: Proteus sp. TSJ240517 (assembly GCF_047921575.1). Classification (NCBI taxonomy): domain Bacteria; kingdom Pseudomonadati; phylum Pseudomonadota; class Gammaproteobacteria; order Enterobacterales; family Morganellaceae; genus Proteus; species Proteus sp. TSJ240517. The sequence continues at coordinate 3,502 of NZ_JBLRMH010000018.1, read as the reverse complement.
AATGCCAACAAAAATTCATAATAGATTAGCAAGCTAATTTATCTATCCAGCCCCAAATTTATTAACCATCAATAAATTTTTAGAAAAAAGATTGATTGCGCCCTTGTTAGTCTACGCTAAAAAATTATTTTCATGACTATTTTTTATACTTTTTTTACAGATTTATTCAGTTCGTGTCAAAAAAAGTAGAAAAAATTTAAAAAATATCTACGCCTAAGAGTCATCACTCGTTATGATGCTGTTTATTTTTTATCGGATACGGGTGTTTTAAACAGCCTGTCCAACCTGCGAATACTAGGCAGATGTTGGCTTATGAATAACAAAGAACGCTTTATAACCCCTTATTTAGAATTTGACAGAAAGCACTGGGCAACGTTAAGAGATTCCGTTCCTTTAACGTTAACCGAAAAAGAGATTGCTGATTTAAAAGGGATTAACGAAGAAATTTCTATTGATGATGTAATTGAGATTTATCTTCCTCTTTCAAGATTGCTCAATTTTTACATAAGTTCTAACTTACGTCGTCAAGCCGTCTTAGAGCAGTTTCTTGGAACAAGAAGCGCCAAAATCCCCTACATTATTGGTATAGCGGGTAGCGTTGCTGTTGGCAAAAGTACCACAGCTCGTTTGCTACAAGCACTTTTAACCCGTTGGCCAGAACATCGTAAAGTTGATTTAATTACTACTGACGGCTTTCTTTTACCTAATGCAGAGTTAAAGAAACGCGGAATAATGAAAAAAAAAGGATTTCCTGAATCCTATGATATGCATAGTCTTGTCTCCTTCGTTTCTGATATAAAATCAGGCAAGAAACAAGTAACAGCCCCTGTCTATTCTCATTTAGTGTATGACATCATTCCAGATAAAAAACAGGTTATTGAACAACCTGATATTTTGATCCTTGAAGGATTGAATGTATTACAGAGCAATCAGGATTATCCTCATGACCCACATAATGTTTTCGTATCAGATTATGTAGATTTCTCCATTTATGTTGATGCTGAAGAAGAATTACTAAAACACTGGTATATCAGTCGCTTTTTAAAATTTAGAGAAGGTGCGTTTACTGATCCTGAATCGTATTTTAATAATTACTCTAAATTAAGCAGAGAAGAGTCTATTGAAATAGCGTCTTCAATTTGGCAAGAAATTAATGGTTTGAATTTGAAACAAAACATTCTGCCTACGAAAGAAAGAGCGAGTCTTATTCTAACCAAAGGCCAAAATCATACGATCACCAATGTTAGATTACGTAAATAAATCTAAACAATTATCAGTGTTTTATCTACGTATTATTATGTTTTAGTTATTAAAAAATAGTATTGAGAAATAAAAAGCTTTCCAGTTTAGGAAAGCTTTTTATTTTTAGATGTTCGATGCAATTTAAGGTATTACGACGCACTTCTCAGTGAAATCTCACCACCTATATAAGGTATGATTTTCCCATCTTGTTCTAAAAGTAGAGCACCTTGATCATTGATACCTTTGGCAATACCAAAGATCTCTTTTTCACCAATAATAAGCTTCACTCGGCGATCCATAAAATTATCTAAACATTTCCAACGCTCGATAAACACAGATAACCCTTGTTTTTCAAATTGAACAAATGCATCTCTTAATGCATTTGTAATTTCACAAGCAAGTTCATTTCTGTCAATTTTAATACCAACTTGCTCTAAATTAATCCATTGTTGGTTAATGGCTTCATTTTGATTTTTACTCATCGCGATATTGATACCAATACCTGTGACAATATGAGCAACATCACCTGTTTTTCCTGTTAGCTCAACAAGAATGCCTGAAAGCTTTTTATCATTTAAATAGAGATCGTTAGGCCATTTAACTTTAACGCCATCTGCGCCAAGTTTTTGCAAAACTTCAGCCATAATAACACCGACAACTAAACTCAATCCTATTGCAGCAGCAGGTCCTTGATCGAGTTTCCAATACATACTCAAGTATAAATTTCGACCAAAAGGCGAGATCCATTGACGCCCTCTTCTACCTCGTCCAGCAGACTGATATTCAGCAATACAGACATCACCCGATTTTAATTCGCTAATACGTTGGATTAAGTATTGGTTTGTAGAATCTATAACAGGAATAACGCTTGCAGGTTCACCTTTGATGTTCTTGTTTACACTATTCACATTTAACAAATTCATAGGGGCATCTAGTTGATAACCTTTTCCTGCGACAGTTTGAACATCAATACCCCAACTGCGTAATGTCTGAATATGTTTATTAATGCCTGCGCGTGTCATTCCTAAGCTTTCGCCTAGTTGCTCCCCTGAATGGATATTTCCGTCAGCAAGGAGCTCAATTAATAATAAAGGAGTAGGTGTTTCTTTCATGAAATAGCATCCACTGCATTGATTTCGCCATGTTGACCAATAAAGCGAACTTCTGGCTCTAATTGTACGCCGAAGCGCTCGAAGACTTTTTGGCGTATATATGCCGCTAAATTAACAATGTCTTTGCCTGTAGCTAAACCGTCTTTGTTGATGAGAACAAGTGCTTGCTTCATATGAACAGCCGCACCACCAATCTGATGGCCTTTAAGGCCACATTGATCAATTAGCCAACCCGCAGCAAGTTTTACACCATCTTGTTGAACATATTGAGGACAGAAGGGATATTCTGCTTTTAAATGTTGTGCAATACGAATATCAACAATTGGATTCTTGAAAAAGCTGCCTGCATTGCCTGTTATGGTAGGATCGGGTAGTTTACTCGTTCTCATAGCACACACAGATCCAAACACATCTTTTGGCGTTACCGTTTCTAATGATAATTTTGATAGATCACCATAGGTAAGGATAGGCTCCCATTTTTTACTAAGCTGTAAGCCAACAGCAATAATCGCAAAGCCTTGCTGGTAATGATGTTTAAAAATACTATCACGATAACCAAATTGGCACGCTTCATTTGTCAATCGACTAACATGCCCAGTACTTAATTCAATAATATCCACATAAGCACAAATATCTTTTAATTCTTTGCCATAAGCGCCGATATTTTGTATTGGTGCTGAGCCCACATTTCCTGGGATCAGCGCTAAATTTTCCAGTCCATAGATATTTTTTTCTAACAGATATTCAATAAGTGCATGCCAGTTTTCGCCGGCACCAACATGGACAGACCAATATTGTTCATCCTCAGTAATTCCAATACCAGCAATACAGTTGCGAATAACAATACCATTAAAATCTTCTGTAAATAATACGTTGCTACCGCCACCTAGAATAAGAGTTGGCAATTTCTGCTCATGGGCATTTTGCCAATATGTACAAAGCTCATCTTTATTATTTGCAGTTTTTATTTGGTGAGCTTTTGCTCTCAAACCAAATGTATTAAATGCTTGCAATGAAACCGATTCTTTCATGAAAGTCTACCTCATTTAGCTGATGGCTTAGTTTAACAGCCAAGCATCGTCGAGGATAGCAAAGTGATAGGTGATTAGTTTGGAGATATTACATCTGCATTTCAGATGTCTTAGAAT
>NZ_JBLRMH010000017.1:0-4834 GCF_047921575.1 Proteus sp. TSJ240517 | reverse complement strand
GCGAAAAAAGGGGGTGGTCAGACGAACGCAGTGAGTTTGACGGGCTTGGGTGAATGGTTTTTTTCGCAGGCGTCCAGCCGAAGAAAATAGCCAGAGGGCGGAGCCTTATGTCATTCATTTTCGTCCAGAAAATGAGTGGCATTGATACTGAAAGTATCATGGGGTGCAAGTTAGTAAAACTATGATTCTACCCATTATTTCACCCGTTATTCTGCCCGTTATACCTAAATTGGGTGCAATAACGGGTAAAGTAATAGGTAGAATAACAGGTGGATTAATGGGTAAGAAATAACACAACGTCATCTTGTGTCTATCTATTATTCTGTATCTTATTCTATGTATTATTCTACCTATTACAGACGAAATAGATAAAATAAGAGATAGAATAATAGATAGGATAATACATAAAATAATAGGTAAACCTAACGTCAGCGCACCTTTTCTTCGAGCTGTTTTAGCATCGAAATATCACCTAATAACCGTTGATTTTTACCTGTGAAAAAGATGATCGGACTGACATTTGCATTATCAATACTTCGGCTTAACTGAATTCCCATCGCCTGATAATCATCATCGTTTGTGCAATGGTATAACGCTAAAACAAGCTGACATTGTTCTGGAGTTCCGCATTCTATTGCCCAGCGGATCAACTCCGAAAAGGTCAATCCGTTCGGTTTCCAGTGTTTTTTATGCCGTGACGCTAACGCCTTAAATTTTTCACGCCCTTGATTATATTTTTCTGCCCCGATCACCGGATCTTCACAACGAACCCCTTGAACCGGTCGCTTATCAAATGACAATTCCCATAAATTTAATTCTTCGATGTATTCGTAATCTTCTGGCGATGCCAAACGAAATAATTGAGACATAGAGACACCCTCCGATCATGTGTGAACGGAGACAGTATAAGGCTTTCGAGAAATTCCGCTTCCTCGACGTGAAACAAGTTCACGCCTTGCGGCGAGCGTTGCGAATTGAATTTATGAGGTTTACCAAGCTCCAGATGTAACAAAGCCCCGTGACAGCATCACAGGGCTCTGGTACTCTAAATCTTGTGCATTCGTTGCTCAGATTAGACGTCGCAATCCAATCTTAGCAACGTGAGAGGCGCTTGTCACGTTCTCATTAAATACCAGCCAACGACATTAACCCAAATGCACCACTTGATTGACTCGGACTTAGCCCGGTCTCCGAAAGGATAAACAGGCAAATTGTGGTAGTAAAACGTACCGGAAAACGAAATTCCGGCTCTACCTCCGAATCACGCTGCGGTATCGAAAGATTACAGTGCGTACCTGATAAGAGCACCAATCAACGGACTAGGGATTTCTTGGATTGCGAAGTGTCGAAAGAAGCCCAACCTAACCAAACTTAGCCAGATTAACGAGCTAAGAGACCATGACCCAATAACTGATCATGGAGAAAAGCAAAGACAAGATGAAGATGTCGCTTCGCTCCGTTTTGATTAGTACCACATTGGGGCATTAGGCGTTTTTTACCTAGATTTTATCGGTGAACAATAACACCTAAACTCTCAACAAGCTGAAGCGCCTGCTCTCCATCCAACTTCACTCCATCTAAATTAATTCGCCTTGCATCAAGCTCGCCAAGCGCCCCACCCGTTAAATCACAACCAGTAAAATCAGCCAAAGACCAATCAAACGATGAAAACTCCCCACAAGAAAGATCGGAGCCACGAAACACGGCGCCAGTTATCACAGTGCCATTCCAGCGATTTTCCCACAGTTCGCACTTTTCTAATATGACTCTAGAAAAATTAGCGTAACTAAGATTTGTCTTGGTTATATAAGCACTACAAAACCATGACCTTGTAGTTATCATATTCATAAAATTAGCCCCTCGAAAATCAGCTCCTTGAGCTAAACACTCACTAATTTCAAGACCTAAGGCGCTAATGTTTTTAAAATTACTCATTGATAAATCGCAGCTTTTAAAGCTAGCGTTTTTTAGTTTGGCTCTATTAAAATCACACCCTTCCAAGCTATTCCTGTCGTAAAAACTACAATCAACAAATTCAGTATCAGTTAAATCAACCCCTGAAAAATCACAATTTGAAAAGGCAATATTTTTAACTCTATTCCCCGTAAATTGATCTCGTGAAAACTTTTCATTGATAAAGTGCTTTTCCATACATGCTACACCTGGTTATTTATACAGTGCAATCATTGTACATTAATTTGAACAACCTTAAACTCTAGCTAAAATTGATTCATACAATCCCTTTTATGTAAAACGGATGAGTTAATTCAGTAACTCATCCGCACTCCTATAAAAAATAGCAAGCAAAACTGACATTTACTTACAGCAAAATATTGCCTTTTTTATGTGTTTAGGGTGAATCAAAAAAGAATCTTTCAGTCAATAATCAACACAACTCTTTGTTTATAAAGTGAATCAAAAAAGACGCATAAAAGATTCTTTTTTGATTCACTTTATTCATTACAAGCCCGTAACAAATAAAGAATAATTACCTATTTATCAAAAAGATAAACACAAAAATACCTTTTGCGTATGGTGTGTATTCTAAGAAAATACAATTAACGAAAATTATTTATTTAATGAAATAAGAAACGATGCTTTTCCTCTTTTGGAAAAAAGAGATTTTTCATTTATGACGCGACAATATGCGTAATTGTATTTGGCATAGATAAACTTTTAACGCTTTAACCGTATTTTTAAACTCAAAAAAATAATTGTTAAAAACGAATTAGAGAGTCATTAAAACCGTTCTAAACTTTCAGCATGGATTTGGATGTTTGATAGGGTGATCGGGGCTTAAAATCGTTTTGAGAGGCTTTAATGGGGATGAACGGGCAGTTTTGTCTAACTAACTCGCCCGTTTAACATAATGGGTCTTATCCGAAGCTGATTATTCCTCAAAATATTTACTCTCTCGGGTATCAAAAACTACCTCTTCCATACCATCATCATGATGGAAAATAATCTGATAATCAGGATCCGAATTTTTAAGTTCTGCTTCATAAGCAACTCTGTACTCCGGATCCTTGAGAAATTCATCATGCAGTTCTTTATGTGTAATCCACTTCATCAAATTCTCTCTTCCGATAATTAGTCTTATACAGCTTAACACCAGTCCTAATAATTCATGCTCAATACAAGTAGATAACAATTTAAAAATATTAAATCGCTGAAAGACACAAACTTGTTTTGTGCCAAGAAGCGATTTGACCAACCGAGTAAAACGAGGGCGGTAGCAATTTAAATTACTAGTGAAGCTAAGATCCATAAGCTCAACATAAAAATATTGAGATGCTCCGATTCCTCGTTGTGAACAAGTTCACGCCTTGAGGCAAGCGTTATGGATTGAAATTCTGCAGGATTTTTTTGTGGTACTTCAGAAAGCACAGAGCCGAAATGATTGTGACATCACTTCGGCTCTGCTAATCTAAATCGGTGCATTAGTTGCTAACGATTCGACCTCAACAATCCAATCTTAGCAACGGGAAGCTAGCTTGTCACTACTTCCTTAAAACCATTCAAAGACATTAACTCAAATGCACCACTTGATTGACTCGGACTTAGCCCGGTCTCCGAAAGGATAAACAGGCAAATTGTGGTAGTAAAACGTACCGGAACACGAAATTCCGGCTCTGCCTCCGAATCACGCTGCGGTATCGAAAGATTACAGTGCGTACCTGATAAGAGCACCAATCAACGGACTAGGGATTTCTTGGATTGCGAAGTGTCGAAAGAAGCCCAACCTAACCAGACTTAGCGAAGTTAACCCGCTAAGAAGCCATGACCCAATAACCGATCATGGAGAAAAGCAAAGACAAGATGACGTTGTCGCTTCGCTCCATTTTGATTAGTACCACATTGGGGCATTAGATATATTTTGTTTAAAAACTTGAACTATAGACTGAACCATATATGATAATTAAAAAATCATATATGGAGTTAATCATGGACATATCCATTTCAGATGCGACATACAGCCGCCTAGAAAAAAAAGCTATCGGTTTTGATACCCCTGAGCAGGTAATTATCAGATTATTAGATCAATCAGACGGTATTACCATGAAAAAACCTGAAATAATTTTCTATCCAAACGAAGATATTTTCAAAAAGGATCTTCTTGATAAAAAGCGTGCGGAAATAACGATTTACCATAAAAATGGAAATCGTGACATTATACTTTGGGAAGCTAAAAGATTCACTGAAAAGTCAAATCTTAGAGCTAACTTATGGTCTGGATATTTAAGAAACTGGAGTGAAAAAGGAATAGTTAAAGTAGAAATAACAACATTACCAAACGAAAAAAACCACCCAGAGGATGAAATAGCAAAGATCAGATTAATAGCACATGCGATAGGCTTGAAATATGATGAAATGGAAGAGCTAGAGGGCTCATATGACATGGAGAACTCTAATAATTACGGAACTGAATTATTTATAAAGTTTAACGACGATGCCCCCAAAGAAATTTTGGATAAAATAGATGGGTTACACAATAATACCGTTTATATTTCTGCTGATATTTTTGAGCAACATAATTGAAAACATAGGTTCTCCTAATCCCTTTTATGTTAAACGGGCGAGTTAGTTAGCAAAAACCTCCCGTTCATCCCCATTAAAGCCCCTCGAAACGATTTTAAGACACGATCACCCTATAAAACACCCAAATCTACGCTGAAAGTTTAGAACGGTTTTGCGGGCTTCTGAGTGCGTTTTTAACATCGTGCAAACTGACAAGTAAAACGATGCGAAATCGCTGAAAGTCACAAACTTGTTTTGTGGCAAGAAGCGATTTGACCAACCGAGTAAAACGAGGGCGGTAGGCTTTTTGTTTTTA
>NZ_JBLRMH010000016.1:0-9855 GCF_047921575.1 Proteus sp. TSJ240517 | reverse complement strand
TTCGGGGAGTTAGATGGACGTTTTCCTGTTGCACAGGTTGATGGCAACAAAGTGACCCTGTGCGACGAAGTGGATTGGAGTGATAAAACGTTACCCACGGATTTTGCAAACGCCAAAGCACAACGTATTCAATGGTCTAATAACTTTTGTGCGGTAAAAAGCTTTAGCAAAGACGGTTCAACGACTGAACAAATCGATGTCACCACCATTTGCAGTGATGGCAAGGAATATGAATCTGGCGATACGGAATACGGCTCAATTAAATTGACCTTTTTCTTACGGTATAGCTCCAGTGAGGTGCAGCGACTCTTGCGTAAATATGAAAACAGCAAAGAAAAATTCGCAGTGAAAATGGTCTTAACGCGAGATGAAGGCTCCATGTTTTATTACGGCTCCGTCGAAACGGGCATGAACATTGATGGCAGTGTAGGGCAAATGATGGATTCGGGGATCTCGATTAAATTGTCTGGCCGTGATTATTTGAATGTGAAGAAATAACCCGTAACTCATCCACCTCATTATTTCTCTTCTCCCTTCTCGATAAAAAATCTTAGGAGTGATTATGTCTAACGCGTTATTGCGTGAATTAGTGTTAAACCAAGCACTGAAAGTGACGCCTTTTACCTATTTAGACAACACCTTTTATGTCAAAGAGCTGGATGTTGGCACCATGAATTACATTCAGCGCAAACTTCGTCAAATTAAAATCAAGCTTGCCGAAGCGCAGGACATTTATTTAGACGAAGACGATCCCGAACAATTTAACGAGGCGATAAATCGTGTCTACGATGAATATGATGTCGCCAGAATGTTGGCTTTTAAGTTGTGTGATGAAAAAGGGGAACTGCTTTTTGATGCTGAAAATGAGGAAGACTTAAAAGGTCTTAATCGTTTAGGACAAGGGTTCTCTAATGCGGTGTTTACAGCAGAAGCGGGGAATAGCGAAAAAAACTCGGAGAACGGCGGCAATTCCAACTGATATTGTCGTTGGCACTGGGAAAAACGCTCGCAGAAATCGAGCAAATACCTGAAAGCCACTTGTGTGAATATGAGGCCTTTTATCGCAAACAACCCTTTGGCTTATGGCGAGAGGATTACCGGATGGCACAAGTGGCACATCTTTTAGCGATGATAAATCGTGATCCGAAAACGACTCCGCCTGAATTGGTGGATTTTATGCCGATGTGGAAGAAGAAAATTACGGAAGAAGAGCTGTGGGACAACGTCACTGAGAGTGTATTAGCTAATCGATAGCCCCACATCAGTGGGGCTTAATCGTTAACCACCGCGAGACATTTTCTCAATTTTTTTATCCGTATTGTATTGAGAAAGCGCATAAACCGACCAGATGGCCGCAGGGATCCATCCGATTAAGGTGATTTGGAGGATAAGGCAGAAGATGCCAGCAAATGGGCGACCAATCGTGAAAAATTGTAACCAAGGTAGCAATAACGCCAGAATAAGTCTCATAAAACCCCCCTCTATTATTCGAAATTTCAGTTTATCAATAATTAAATCAATAGCAAATAACAAGGAATATTGCATTTATTCAGGGTGAAAGTTTGCTTTTGTAGTGTTCATACCAAGGGTTGAATTTATGGCGGGAGCATTAGGTAGATTAAATATTGATTTGACGCTGAATACGGCAAACTTCACAAATGCGATCAACCGTAGCCAGCGCCAAACAGAACAATTTGGGCAAAGTATTCGCGTCAGTCTTCAAGCTATCACCGTGCAACAAGAGCGAATGGTATTGCAAACCGCAAAATCCTCAGCGCTTTTTGCCCGTTTTGCGAGTGTCACCGCAAGTGCATTATCCATTCATCAAGTCATTAATTATGCCGATAGTTGGACGGAATTACAGAACCGATTAAAACTGGTGACGGAAAGCTCTGTCGAGTTAAATAAAGCCACACATGCGGTCTATGATATTGCCCAGAAAACCTATCAATCATTGGATGCCACAGCACAAGTTTATCAACGTTTTGCAGATAATGCCGATCGCTTAGGCTTAAGTCAGCAAAAAGTGGCCGAACTCACTGAAACTGTCTCAAAAGCCGTGGCGATTTCAGGCGCGAGTGCAACTGCAGCCCAAGCGGCATTAACTCAATTTGGTCAAGCATTAGCCTCGGGTCAGTTACGTGGCGAAGAGCTGAATTCGGTGATGGAGCAAACCCCTGCGTTAGCGAAAGCCATCGCTGACGGAATGGGTGTCAGTGTGGGTGAACTAAGGAAGAAAGCCCAAGACGGTGAAATGACGATTGAGAAAGTCATTCAAGCCTTAGAGCGTGCTGCCGACAGTGTGGATAAAAAATTTGCTACCAGCGTGACAACGGTTAGCCAAGGTTTCACTAATCTTCAATCGGCGATGACAAAATTTATCGGTGAGGCGAATCAAGGTACAGGGGCGACTCAGCTTTTTACCACAGGGATGACCACTCTTGCCGATAATCTATCGTTAGTCGCGAAAGTGGTTGAAGGGATCGCCGTCACAGCATTGGTAGCAAAACTCTCTCAATGGACGAAAGCCACTTATCTGAAAAATCAGACAACGTTGAATGAAGCCAAAGCCACATTACAGAGTGCAGAGGCAAACAGTGTGGCAGCAACCAGTGCCGTGAGGAAGGCATGGGCGGATAAAGAAGCCGCCACATCGGCGCTCAATAGAGCCAAAATGGAATATCAAGTTGCTAGAGGCACTAACGCGGAAAAAATCGCACTCGATAATCTTATCGCCACAAAATCACTCGCAAGAACAGCCTCGCTAAATTATACACAGGTATTAACCGCCGAAAATGTTGCTCAACGTGCATTAACGACCGCTCGGCGTCAATCAACGGTGGCGGGGCGAGCACTTAACAGTGTTATGGGATTAGCGGGTGGCCCTATTGGATTAGTGTTGACGGGTGTGGCGGCATTGGGCATGGGATTGTATGAATACAGCGAAAATGTCAAACAAGCCAAACTCGAATCGATTGAATTTGCCAATTCTCTTGATACATCAACAGAAGCGTTAAACAAAATGAGCAATGCCACGCTAGTGGCGAATTTAAGCAAAGTTTCATCGGGCATTAACGCGCAATTGGAGAAAGTCGAGGAGCTTAAACAACAGGTTATTTCCTTACAAGGTCTATCAAAATACAGCGTTGAGAGTGAAAAGGCGTTTACTGAACAAGGTGTGGGGGATTTATACCTTAAACGAGTAGCTGAAAAGCAAAAAGAGCTTGATGCTGCGATGGGAATGTATGCCGAGCAAGTTAATAACTTAGAGCGTCAGCGAGCCAATATGCAAAATATGTTGGCGACACTCAAAGAAAAAGTGGGCGATCAAGCCCCTGAATATAAACGCTATGCCACTGAGTTACAAAATGTTGATGCCGTTATCAATTCACTTAAGGCGAGTTTAAAGAGTTTAGGCATTGAATATGAATCACTCATTGATATCACGCTTCAGGCGACAAATAGCCAAGTGAATGCCGCCACGGCGATTGCTAAACAGATTGATGAATCGATTGAAAAATCGCAACGTTCAGTGGCAAAAGCGCAAGCCACAGGGAAGGCATTAGCGAAATTAAATGCAGAAGATGTATTGGCTTCACGCAAAATTACGCCAGATATGCAAGGCTACGATAAGGCCTTACAAGCTGAAATTGAGGCACAACTGGCACTGCAAGCCAAACGGACGTATAAGCCCGGTCATAAATCCACCATTGATTATGCCAAACAGTACACCAAAATCTTGACAGAATTAGAGGAAAAACAAGCCTCACTGATTGCGGATGGACAAAGCATTCAGCTGTATGGCACTACCTCTTCCTTTAATGAATACACATCTGCATTAGCTGATATCAAACAGAATAAAGACAAGTTTGATGCCATCTTAAAAATCGATCCCAACGCCATTGAGACGATAAAAGAAAAAGCGAAAGCCATTGATGATCTAGCGCGTGCCAACTCGGTTGCGCAATTTGCTTATGATCGCAGTAAAGAAATTGAGCAGATGCAATTTGAAACTTCCTTGATAGGAAAATCACGCGCAGTGCAAGAAAAGCTTAATGCCCTTCGTCAGATTGATGTGCTGTATCAGCAAGCCAGTGTGGATTTAGGCGAAAAAGAGCTGGCGAACTTACAACGCAATGTTGAACTCACTAAACAGCAGATTGAGGAAGAGCTGAGGAAGCGAGAGGCCATGAAAGGCGATCCGATGGCGGGATTAAAACAAGGTTTATCGGATTTCAGTGAGTCAGCCATGGATGTGATGGAGAACGTCAGAAACGTTACTACTAATGCCCTTAATAATATGTCCGATGCATTAGCCGATTTTGCTTTAACGGGCAAAGGAAGCTTTAAAGATTTTGCCAATGCGGTGATTTCCGATATCACTCGAATGGTGATGAAAATGCTGATTTTCAAAGCCATTGAAGCAGGCGGGCAGGCAATGGGCTTTGATATGGGATGGATGAGCAAAGGGCATGCTTACGGTGGTTATACGGGGCATGGCGGGAAATTCGAACCTAAAGGGATTGTGCACGGTGGTGAGTTTGTTTTTACCAAAGAAGCGACGGCTAAATTGGGTGTCGGCAATCTCTATCGCTTAATGCATGCGGCGCAAGGTTATGCTTCGGGGGGCTTTGTGGGGGCGGTCGCAGGACGAATACCCGTTACACCGCAACCGACGTTAGCCCGTGCGGGTGGTGTACAAATGACGGTCGTTAATCATATTACGGTGACGGGAAATGGTGACGCTGTACTTGCTCAAGCAATGAAAGAAGCCGCACAACAAGGGACAGAAGCCGGCGCACAGAAAGCTCACGCGATGATGTTACAAGACTTTCAAAGTAATGGTGCAGCACGCAGAACATTAGGAGTCTAAATGTCTATTCTTGAATGGCCAAAAGAGGTGATCCCCACACAGGAAAACTGGCAATTATTGAGTAACAGCAAAACCTTTACCTCACCATTTAATGGAAGTAGTCAAACGGTACGCTTTCCGGGAAGTCGTTGGCGTTGTGAGCTGACCTTCAATAATTTAAATGAAGCAAAATCGCGCCAGTTAGAAGCGTTGGTGGCTTCATTGGATGGCATGTCGGGACGAGTCAAAATAACCAGTTGGATAAGAAAAGGGCGTTATGGGTATGGTTCGCCTCGTATTGCAATACCGAGCCAATTAGGTAATCAGCTAGAAACAAAGGACTGGAAGCGCAATATGCGAGTATTACAGCAAGGGGATCGCTTAACTGTGGGCAATGAACTCAAAATGGTGGTGGCGGATGTGGTCAGTGATAATCAAGGACGTGCCATTATTCTTATTTCGCCGATGCTAAGAACATCACCTACCGTCAATGAAATGCTCGAGGTTGAGCGACCTTTTGGGATTTTTCGTCTCGTTGATAATGAACAGGGTAAATTTCAGCATCGTCGCTTGGGGTATACCAATATCACGTTATCTTTTGAGGAGGTGTTGTACTAATGCAATATCATCCATTTTCTGATGCCATGGTCAACGCGATTAATAAGGGGGCTTATATCGTCTTAGCAGCCAGACTCGATTTGAAATCAGGCGTCACCTGTGCGCATACCGGTGTTGGGCAACTGATTATTGCGGGGGAAACTTACTTGGGCGTGGGCAGTTTAGGTGAAATCAGTCAGTTGAAAGAGAATAAGACAACCAGTCCTCCACAATTACAGCTTAAATTAGCGGGTTTTGATAAATCGCTGGTGGGAATGGTGATGAATGAGCAAAGTCGAGGGCGAGAAGTGCGGTTGATGATGGTCGCCATCGGTGAAGAGGGGAAACCGTTGCTTGCTGAAGTCTTATTTGTCGGACAAATCACATCTATCAATGTGGTGTCTGGCGAAGAAAATGCCGTATGTGTTAATATTTCTAATCGATTCGAGCGATGGTCAATCGGGTTACCCGATAGATTCACCGATGAGTCGTGGTCATCTCGAAGACAAGGTGATCGTATCTTTCGTTATGTGGCTCAAATGGCTGAACGAGCGATTTATTGGGGCAGTAAGAAAGATGCACCTGCATTTATTTATAAATAATTGTTGGAAGAAACAAAATGAGTAAAAAACTTTTAGTTCCCCTTATTATGACGAGTCTATCGCTATGCGCAGTAAGTGCACAAGCCGTAGGTGAAAATACGCTTTCATTAGGTTATGCACAAAGTCATGTCAAAGCGGATGGCGATAAACTAAAAGAGAAACCGAAAGGATTTAATGTCAAATATCGCTATGAATTCGATAATCATTTAGGTGTTATTGGCTCTTTTGCTTATACACATCAAGGTTATGACTATCGCTTAGGATCTCACTCTATGGGAAATGGTGATCTTGATTATTATTCATTTACTGTGGGGCCAACCTATCGCTTTAATGATTATATTAGCGCATATGGTTTATTGGGTGTTGCTCACGGTAAAGCTGAAATGGAGTTAAATGCCCTTGGTTATCACGAAAAAGAAAGTCAAAGTAAATCTGCGTTCGCTTATGGTGCAGGACTTCAATTTAACCCATATCCCAATATCGCTATTGATGCTTCTTACGAATACACTAAATTTCATGATGTTAAAGTGGGTACATGGATGGTCGGTCTTGGCTATCGTTTCTAACTAAAGATAAATATTATGTATGAAAGTCGGCATCATGCCGACTTTTTTTGTTTTTAGGCGTTTTGATAATGAAACAACTAAACTGGACACTCCAGTTACCAGAAACGATAAGGGCGGCCATGAGTCGCCCTTTTTCATGGGGTGAATTTGATTGTTGTATTTTTGCCTCAGAATGTATTTACGCACAATGTGGCTTCTCGCCAATAAAGCTTTATCTCAATCACTATAAAACCAAAGCCGAAGCTTTCAACTTGATCAAATCTAAATTTGGCTCCTTAGAGAAAGCAGTTTCACATTATTTCAAATCCATTGAGATTGAGCGCGTTCAGCGTGGCGACCTCGTACTGTTCAAAGGTGAGGACGGTGACAGTTTAGCGGTAGTTTGGGCGGGGCATTATTGGGGAGTAACGCTACAAGGCGTAAAGCCGGTGCAGATTAACCCAATCAAAGCGTGGAGAGTGGAATAATGGGGGGAAGTGGTGGATTAATTTCAAAAGTCGTGGGTGCGGGCTTAATGATTGCGGGGCTATTTACTGGAGGCGTCACCTCTGCGATGGGCATGGCGCTGATGGCAGCAGGCGTCGCGGTGCAAGTCGCAGGTTCGCTTATCTTTAAGCCTAAACTGCCTTCCATGAATTATCGAGATACCAGTGAACGCAAACAGATGTTACGTTCATCGTCTGCGCCTGAAACCGTAATTGTCGGAAAAACAGTGATATCGGGTTTGCTTTTCTTCGCCGAAGAAGAAGCGGGGGAACAAGATGAAAACGAAAAAATCACACTGGCATTAGCGTTAGCAGGGCACCCCATAGAGAAAATCGGGAAGATTTGGTTAGGGGACGATTTAATTGAGACGTTTGGTGAATATACCGTTCATGAAGTTAAACACCTTTGGTTGAAGAGTTTAAAAATCACGGCACCTGTCGTTGAAGTGGAGTTGCATAATGACAGGGAAGATGTCGATCCCTTTATGCTTAAAAATTGCCCGTCATGGAAAGAGGATATGATTGGTCGAGGTCTGGCGTGGTTACGTGTGACCCTCACGTTTGACCAAGAAAAATTCCCTTATGGATTACCCAATGTGAAATGTGAAGTCTGGGGAAAACATCTGTTTGATCCTCGCACTGGGCAAACAGCATGGAGTAATAATGGGGCTTTAGTCATTTTGGATTATTACCGCCATTATTTAAAAGTGCCTGATACGGATATTGATTTTGACAGCTTTAAACAAGCAGCCGATTTATGTGATGAAAAAGTGAGTCTGCCAGAAGGCGGATTTGAGTCGCGATATACCCTTAATGGTGCCTATGACTTAAATGAGAGTCCATCGAGTGTTTTGGACGCGATGCACAAATGTATTAACGCGGAACCAACATTCACCGCAGGAAAACACGGTATTCAAATTGGTGCTTATTATGGGCCTGCAATAAAGACCATTACCGAATCACAATTGATTGGCACCGTCACCTGTACCCCTGAAACAGGTTTAAAAGACGCCACCAATGCGGTGTATGGCACGTTTATTGATGCCGAACAGTTATACATAAAAACGGATTTCACGCCTGTAATTGTGGATGAATGGGTGAAAGAGGATGGCTTAGAAATTCGGGAGAATATTGACTATCGTTTTGTCACCAGTCCTTATCAAGCCCAACGATTAGCTCGCCAATATCTTCGTAAAAAGAAAGCAGGAAGACGAGTTCAATTGACCATGAACTTAGACGGCTATGCTTATCGTCCGGGGGAAGTTGTGCTTTTAGAATTACCAGCTTTGGGGATTAGTGGGCTTGAATTTCGTATTGCCGAATGGGCATTTCATGCTTTAGAGGGTGTGGCTTTAACGTTGGAAGAGGATGGTGCCTATTTATATGAAGATGTGATTGGCAAATCGTTTGAGCGTCCACCATTTGTGAGTTTACCCACTGGTGGTGTTGCTTCCCCTATTAATCTTACCTTTGTTCCACTTGCCGTCAGTGACATCGTACAAGGTACACTTTCTTGGCAGAATGTGGCGTCTGATGTGCGTTATAATACGGTTAATATCCTTCAAAATGGTAAAGTGATTCAATCTATTCAGGTGCCGGCTGAGCGTGTTGATATTAACGGATTAGCGCGAGGAACTTATCGTGTTGAAGTTAGAGCAACAAATGTGGCCGGTGCGATGTCGGCACCTGCTATCAGTGACTTTGCCATTCAAGCGCCACCGCCTCCTGAGCATATTGATGTTACCTCTGGCTTATTTAATCTGACCATTGCACCGAAACAAGGCGATAGCGCTGTCTTTGGTTATACCTTTGAGTTTTGGTTTAGTGAGGAAAAGCTCGCTGATCTTTCTGAAAATGAAGTGATCACTAAAACAAACAAAGTTGGCCAAGGGAATTTCTGGACGCAAGAGAGTTTAAAAGCAGGACATACCTATTATTTTTATGTTCGAACAATCAACAGCTATGGTAAATCACCTTTTGTGGAAGCTTCGGGGACTTGCTCTTCTCAAACGGATTTAATTCTTGAGGAATTAGCGGGGCAAATTAGTCGAGATCAACTCGCACAAGACCTATTGGGTGAAATTAACAGCAAAGCTAACCAAATCGATATTACAGAATTACATGAGCTAATGAGGATAAATCACGACAAGCTTTTAGAGGAGTCAATGAGGCAAGGCGCGACGATTGAAGAAAGTGAAAAAAAACGGGAGGGATCAGAAAAATTACTGGCTGAGCGGATGAATAAAGTTTCAACGGCAACAGAAGCACAGGCCGCTGCAATCAAACAAGAGCAACAAGCGCGTATTGATGCGGATAAAACTGAAGCGCAACAACGGCAATCCTTAGCTACTCAACTTCGTGGTGATTATACCGGCAATGATTTATCGAAAGTCACCGCAGGACTTATCTCCGCCGAGAAGCAAGCGCGAGTTACAGGTGACCAAGTGGAAGCGAAAGCCAGACAGTCATTGGAAACACGGATGAATGGGAATGTTTCCTCGATTAATCAATCACTAGAAACCCTCACCTCGAAACAGCAAGCACAATCGAAAGATATTTCAACGCTCAATTCAACTCTGAAAGGGAAAGCCGATAGCAGTGTGGTGAATGCGTTAAATACGCGGGTGTCGAATATCGATGGAAAAATGACGGCTACCGCTCAGCAAGTCACTCACCTAGAAAGCCAAGTGGGTACAAGTTCAGCCAAAATAGAGCAAACCTCGAAAGTGGTCACTGATTTAAATGGCAAAATT
>NZ_JBLRMH010000015.1:0-14792 GCF_047921575.1 Proteus sp. TSJ240517 | reverse complement strand
ACGAGGATCAAACAGATGTTTTCCCCAAACTTCACATTTCACATTGGGTAATCCATAAGGGAATTTTTCTTGGTCAAACGTTAGTGTCACACGTAACCACGCCAGACCTCGACCAATCATATCCTCTTTCCATGAAGGGCAATTTTTAAGCATAAAGGGATCGACATCTTCCCTGTCATTATGTAACTCCACTTCAACAACAGGTGCCGTGATTTTTAAACTCTTCAACCAAAGGTGTTTAACTTCATGAACGGTATATTCACCAAACGTTTCAATTAAATCGTCCCCTAGCCAAATCTTCCCGATTTTCTCTATGGGGTGTCCAGCAAGTGCCAATGCCAGTGTGATTTTTTCATTTTCATCTTGTTCCCCCGCCTCTTCTTCGGCAAAGAAAAGCAAACCCGATATCACTGTTTTTCCGACGATCACGGTTTCAGGGGCAGACGATGAACGTAACATCTGTTTGCGTTCACCTGTATCTCGATAATTCATTGACGGAAGTTTTGGCTTAAAGATAAGCGAACCCGCGACTTGCACCGCGACGCCTGCTGCCATCAGCGCCATGCCCATCGCAGAGGTGACGCCTCCAGTAAATAGCCCCGCAATCATTAAGCCCGCACCCACGACTTTTGAAATTAATCCACCACTCCCACCCATTATTCCACTCTCCACGCTTTGATTGGGGTAATCTGTACCGGCTTTACACCTTGTGGCGTTACTCCCCAATAATGCCCCGCCCAGACCACCGCTAAACTGTCACCGTCCTCACCTTTAAACAGTACGAGATCGCCACGCTGAACGCGCTCAATCTCAATGGATTTGAAATAGCGTGATACGGCTTTTTCTAAGGAGCCAAATTTAGATTTGATCAAGTTGAAGGCTTCGGCTTTAGTTTTATAGTGATTGAGATAAGGCTTTATTGGCGAGAAGCCGCATTGTGCGTAAATACATTCAGAGGCGAAAATACAACAATCAAATTCACCCCATGAAAAAGGGCGACTCATCGCCGCCCTTATCGTTTCGGGTAATTTAAGTGTCCAGTTAAGTTGTTTCATGTACTGACCTTAAATAGCAAAAAACCTCAGTTAAGAGGCATGGTGAAATTCAGGCAATAAAAAACCCACCGAAGTGGGTTAGTTTCAATTGCGTAATATCAGATATTTTTTAATTTGATTACACCACAACATAGTTTACCGAAATCAGGATTACATAATTCTACTGTGTCATAAGTCCTAGACCAATGACACAGCCAATTCTCAAGATCCTCACAACTATAATCTTTAGTGGCTAAACCAGATGCAATATCAACCATATCATCACTTGGTGCAGTAAGCTCATAACCATTTATCAATAAAAAAACATAACCACACATCATAGCTGTTCTTTTATTAGCATTCGCGAATGGATGGTTTTGGATAAGGCTTTCAATAAGAACAGAGGATAGTCTAAACATATCCTCTGTTTGTTCGTAATATCTTATTACGCCAGGTCTGGCTTGTGATGATTCTAGATTGCTTTGATTTAAAACTTGGATTGGCTCATCTGGCGTTTGTGCTTTAATAAGAACTTCATTGATATAAATTATGTCATCAACAGACAAGTAATTCACGCCGTCAAGATGATAACCAAACTCCCTAGACATCTATCACACCTTAGATAATTTATCCATAGCAGTCTCATAACGCTCAAAGCCAAGACTGAAAGCATTTTTCACTTGATCTTTGTGTGAGCAATTATATCCAACTACTGCTCTAGGAGACGCAACTTTACTTTTGTCACGAGGCGGTATATCTAAACGACTAGCCTTTCTCAGTGCGTGACTCATATAAATACCCTCTTACCAGGATCTCTGGTATATATACAAAATAGACGATTTTGAGGTTATTGCAATTACTCTGCATGTAAAAAATCACCCACACTGTTAGTGGGTACTGGATTATTTTTTGTGAACCTTTTCGACCAGTAGCCTATTCATAATAGAGTCATCTTGTCGCCATTACAACCTAGATTTATCAACTAAAGCTTGTTTTTTTGCGGTTATAAAGGTATATGAATGTAGTTTTTGGCATCAATTACCTATCTATACTCCCAACGCTGATATCTTCTAACAAGGATAAACTTAGCTCTTTCATGAAACAACAAAGGGCACAGTTCCTCTTGTTTATGCAATAAAAACCCACAAAAGTGGGTTTAACAAGACAATAAGATTATTTATAAATAAATGCAGGTGCATCTTTCTTACTGCCCCAATAAATCGCCCGTTCAGCCATTTGAGCAACATAACGAAAGATACGATCACCTTGTCGTCGAGATGACCACGACTCATCGGTGAATCTATCGGGTAACCCGATTGACCATCGCTCGAATCGATTAGAAACATTAACACATACGGCATTTTCTTCGCCAGACACCACATTGATCGATGTGATTTGTCCGACAAATAAGACTTCAGCAAGCAACGGTTTTCCCTCTTCACCGATGGCAACCATCATCAACCGCACTTCTCGTCCTCGACTTTGCTCATTCATCACCATTCCCACCAGCGATTTATCAAAACCCGCTAATTTAAGCTGTAATTGTGGGGGACTGGTTGTCTTATTTTCTTTTAGCTGACTGATTTCGCCTAAACTTCCTACACCTAAATAGGTTTCCCCCGCAATAATCAGTTGCCCAACGCCGGTATGCGCACAGGTCACACCTGATTTCAAATCGAGTCTGGCGGCTAAGACAATATAAGCCCCTTCATTAATCGCGTTGACCATGGCATCAGAAAATGGATGATATTGCATTAGTACAACACCTCCTCAAAAGATAACGTGATATGGGTATACCCCAAGCGACGATGCTGAAACTTCCCCTGTTCATTATCAACGAGCCGAAATACTCCAAAAGGACGCTCAACCTCGAGCATTTCATTAACAGTAGGTGACGTTCTTAACATCGGCGAAATAAGAATAATGGCACGGCCTTGATTATCACTGACCACATCCGCCACCACCATTTTGAGTTCATTACCCACAGTTAAGCGATCTCCTTGCTGTAACACGCGCATATTGCGCTTCCAGTCCTTTGTTTCTAGCCGATGACCTAATTGGCTCGGTATTGCAATACGAGGCGAACCATATCCATAACGCCCTTTTCTTATCCAACTGGCTATTTTGACTCGCCCCGACATCCCATCCAATGAAGCCACCAGCGCTTCTAACTGGCGCGATTTCTCTTCATTTAAATTATTAAATGTCAGCTCACAACGCCAACGGCTTCTCGGAAAGCGCACCGTTTGACTACTTCCATTAAACGGCGAGGTAAAGGTTTTGCTGTTACTCAATAATTGCCAGTTTTCCTGTGTGGGGATCACCTCTTTTGGCCATTCAAGAATAGACATTTAAACTCCTAATGTTCTGCGTGCTGCGCCATTACTTTGAAAGTCTTGTAACATCATCGCGTGAGCTTTCTGTGCACCAGCTTCTGTACCTTGTTGTGCGGCTTCTTTCATTGCCTGCGCAAGTACAGCGTCACCATTTCCTGTCACCGTAATATGATTAACGACCGTCATTTGCACACCGCCTGCACGGGCTAACGTCGGTTGCGGTGTAACGGGTATTCGTCCTGCGACCGCCCCCACAAAGCCACCTGAAGCATAACCTTGCGCCGCATGCATTAAGCGATAGAGATTGCCGACACCCAATTTAGCCGTCGCTTCTTTGGTAAAAACAAACTCACCACCATGTACAATCCCTTTAGGTTCGAATTTTCCGCCATGCCCCGTATAACCACCGTAAGCATGCCCTTTGCTCATCCATCCCATATCAAAGCCCATTGCTTGCCCACCCGCTTCAATGGCTTTGAAAATCAGCATTTTCATCACCATTCGAGTGATATCGGAAATCACCGCATTGGCAAAATCTTTAAAGCTTCCTTTGCCCGTTAAAGCAAAATCAGCTAATGCATCAGACATATTATTAAAGGCATTGGTAGTGACGTTTCTGACGTTCTCCATCACATCCATGGCTGACTCACTGAAATCCGATAAGCCTTGTTTTAATCCCGACATCGGATCACCTTTCATGGCCTCTCGCTTTCTAAGCTCTTCCTCAATCTGCTGTTTAGTGAGTTCGACATTGCGTTGTAAGTTCGCCAACTCTTTCTCGCCTAAATCCACACTGGCTTGCTGATACAGCACATCAATCTGACGAAGGGCATTCAGCTTCTCTTGCTCTGCGCGCGATTTTCCTATCAAGGAAGTTTCAAATTGCATCTGCTCAATTTCTTTACCGCGATCATAAGCAAATTGCGCAACCGAGTTGGCACGCGCCAGATCATCAATGGCTTTCGCTTTTTCTTTGATCGTCTCAATGGCGTTGGGATCGATTTTTAAGATGGCATCAAACTTATCTTTATTCTGTTTGATATCGGCTAAGGCGGATGTGTATTCATTAAAGGAAGAGGTAGTGCCGTACAACTGAATGCTTTGCCCATCCGCAATCAATGAGGCTTGTTTTTCCTCTAATTCCGTCAAGATTTTGGTGTACTGCTTGGCGTAATCAATGGTTGATTTTGGTGTTTTGGGTGGCTTAATTTTTTTAGACTGTAAAGCCAGTTGGGCTTCAATTTCAGCTTGTAACGCTTTGTCATACCCCATCATGTCCGGTGTAATTTTTCTACTCGCCAATACATCTTCTGCATTGAGTTTAGCTAAAGCCTTACCTTCTGCTTTAGATTTTTCAATAGTACGAAGAGAAGCATCGATTGATTTTTGTGCATCATCAGAAACAACAATTAACGATTTTGCCGAAAACTGCTGTTGCTCTTGGGTAGCTGAACGAATGGATTGCGCTAAATTATCAAAAGCAGAACCTTGTAGATGGAGTTTACCAATCAATTCATCAGATTTTACAGAAGCATCGTAAATACGGCTGGCATAAAGCGCATAGGCATTAGAGACCATCCCGTTTTTTTGAACTTCAGCATCAAGCAATAATGCCATTTTTTTACGTGTAACTTCTAATTCTCTGCTTTTTGCTTCAACCTCAGCTATTACTTGAATTTCCTCTTTTCTAGCTTCAGTTTGTGCTTCAATTATTCTGACTGAATCTACATCACGATCGCCAGTATAATAAAGGGGAGCCCATTGATTACCGCCATTACTATCAGATGCTTTACGTGAAAGTTCCTCTTGTTTTTTCTTTAGCTCCTCTATTTTCTCAATTTGTGCATCTAAACCTTCAGCCAGTTTTCCGATTGAAGCTTGACGCTCCGCATCACTTAATTTGTTTAATGACTCCGTTGCAACGTCTAATGACTCTGCATACTCAAGAGCCTTTTGTCTTGATTGTTCTGCTTGTTGTTGCCACTCATAATAAGCCATTGCCCCCGCGGTCAATAATCCTGTCGCAATCCCAAGAGGCCCACCAAGAAAGGCAAGTGCACCACCAAAACTTCTCCCTAATGTAGAACTGGCTCTTTGTGCCGCATTCAACCGTTGTATCGCTAATGTTTCTGCATTTGTGGCTGACACAATAATGGAAGACTGCGCTTTCATTCGCATTCGAATACTACTGCGTTGTGCTTCTGTCTGAGCGAGTTGAAGTTGCGCTTGTAAAGAACGCATTTCAACACGGGCTAACTCTAATTCAGCCGTCATCTTGACTTTTGTGGCTTTAGCGGCGATTAAATCTTGTTGAGCTTTTAATTTCGTTGCTGCGGCTTGTGCATAAGTGGCTTGAGTCCATTTGGCTATTTTTATTGCAATAGTCGTCATGGCTAAAGCTTCCGTTACTCTCATCACTTCAGAAAAATGATTCGATAATGCAGAAAGCCCCGTTGTTAAAAGCTGAGTCGCACCTGTACCTTGATTCGCTTCACCGATAAATTTGGTCATCGCCGATTGAAGATTAGTGAAACCTTGGCTAACCGTTGTCACGCTGGTAGCAAATTTTTTATCCACACTGTCGGCTACACGTTCTAAGGCTTGAATGACTTTCTCAATCGTCATTTCACCGTCTTGAGCTTTCTTCCTTAGTTCGCCCACACTAACACCCATTCCGTCAGCGATAGCTTTTGCTAACGCAGGGGTTTGCTCCATTACCGAATTCAGCTCTTCGCCACGTAACTGCCCTGAGGCTAATGCTTGACCAAATTGGATTAATGCCGCTTGGGCTGCGGTTGCACTTGCCCCCGAAATCGCTACCGCTTTTGAGACGGTTTCAGTGAGTTCAGCGACTTTTTGCTGACTTAAACCTAACCGATCGGCATTATCCGCAAAACGTTGATAAACCTGTGCTGTGGCATCCAATGATTGATAGGTTTTTTGGGCAATATCATAGACCGCTTGTGTGGCTTTATTTAACTCAACGGAACTTTCTGTCACCAGTTTTAAGCGGTTCTGTAATTCCGTCCAACCATCGGCATAATTAATCACTTGCCGTACAGATAATGCACTTGCTGCGACGCTCGCAAAACGGGTAAAGAGTGCCGAGGATTTTGCAGTTTGCGATACCATTCGCTCTTGTTGTACGGTGATAGCTTGAAGGCTGACGCGAATACGTTGCCCAAATTGTTCTGTTTGGCGCTGGCTACGGTTGATCGCATTTGTGAAATTTGCCGTATTCAGCGTCAAATCAATATTTAATCTACCTAATGCGCCAGCCATAAAAACTCCTTAAAACAATAAAAAAGCCCCAACAAAGGGGCTATCGATGAGCCAATACATTCTGAGTAACACTATCCCACTCTTCAGCTTCTGTGGGCTTTTTCTGCCACATTGGCATAAAGTCAGTTAATTGAGGTGGAGTAGATTTCGGATCACGATTTATCATCGCGAGAAGATGTGCCACTTGTGCCATCCGATAATCCTCTCGCCATAAACCAAAGGGCTGTTTGCGATAAAAGGTCTCATATTCACACAAGTGGCTTTCGGGCATTTGCTCGATTTCTGAGAGCGTTTTTCCCAGTGCCAACGACAATATCAGTTGGAATTGTCGTCGGTCTCCGAGTTTTTTTCGCTATTCCCCGCTTCGGCTGTAAACACCGCATTAGAGAACCCTTGTCCTAATCGATTAAGGCCTTTTAAGTCCTCTTCATTTTCAGCATCAAAAAGCAGCTCTCCTTTTTCATCACACAACTTAAAGGCCAACATTCTGGCGACATCATATTCATCGTAGACACGATTTATCGCCTCATTAAATTGTTCGGGATCGTCTTCATCTAAATAAATGTCCTGCGCTTCGGCGAGCTTAATTTTAATTTGACGAAGTTTGCGCTGAATGTAATTCATGGTGCCAACATCCAGCTCTTTGACATAAAAGGTGTTGTCTAAATAAGTAAAAGGCGTCACTTTCAGTGCTTGGTTTAACACTAATTCACGCAATAACGCGTTAGACATAATCACTCCTAAGATTTTTATCGAGAAGGGAGAAGAGAAATAATGAAAGAGGTGAATTAGGGGTTATTTCTTCGCATTCAAATAATCACGGCCAGACAATTTAATCGAGATCCCCGAATCCATCATTTGTCCCACACTGCCATCAATGTTCATGCCCGTTTCGACGGAGCCGTAATAAAACATGGAGCCCTCATCTCGTGTTAAGACCATTTTCACCGCAAATTTTTCTTTGCTGTTTTCATATTTGCGCAAGAGTCGTTGCACCTCACTGGAGCTATAACGTAAGAAAAAGGTCAATTTAATTGAGCCGTATTCCGTATCGCCAGATTCATATTCCTTGCCATCACTGCAAATGGTAGTGACATCAATTTGTTCGGTTGTCGAACCGTCTTTGCTGAAACTTTTTACCGCACAAAAGTTATTAGACCACTGAATACGTTGCGCCTTAGCCTCTGCAAAATCCGTGGGTAGTGTTTTATCGCTCCAATCCACTTCGTCACACAGGGTCACTTTGTCGCCATCAACTTGTGCAACAGGAAAACGCCCATCTAACTCCCCGAGTCCCGATAACATAATCATGTCATCCGCTTTCAGCTTATTATTGGCAATGGTAATGGTTGCGGGTGATAACGTCGCTTCCGTCACCGTCATCGCCTCCCCTAAGCCGGTTTGCACAAAGATCTTCGTGCCGAGGAAAGGGGTTGCTTTATGGTTCTTTGGCTTTGTCATATCCATTCCTTATTTATCTGATGAAATCATTAATTCAAGAACAAGCCGATGCAATTTGACATCTGCTTCATACCCAAAGACAGCATTTACCCGTTGTGCGAATGGGATCGCCGCAACAATCTGAGCCTCGATTTTTTTACGCAAGACCATCAGAGGTTGTGGTTGTGGCGCATACACATCAAGTTGCACACGATAGTTGTCTAAATCTGTATCCTCCAGCGCACTGTTAGGCGTGATGCTGGCGAACTGGATCACAATGGCGGGATAATGCCCTTTGCCTTCGGGTAATACCTGAAAAAAAACCCTTCCATCGACAAGCGGTGAAAGGGTCTCTTTTAATTGCTGTATCATAGCCTCTACCTTGCTTTCTCAATGTCCTCTTTGAGTGTTTGAACAATCACTTTAGCCGTTGCTTCTTTTTTTGCTTCAAAGCTGGGGCGCATAAACGGTTGTGCAGGCATCTTGGCCGTACCAAACTCGACAAACCACCAATAAAATGGATCATTTGGGTTCAATGCCGCACTTTTCCCCGTTGCTTGTTTAAAGGCAGACACTTTTTTACCCGATAATGATTTCACCCAAATACGCGTTTTGACTTGCCCATTGCGTTGTACTTTCGTTTTAGAACGAATATTGCGCTTGATGGTGCCTTTACGTCGATGCGGCACCGTTTCCTTAAGGATAGGCACTCGATGTTTGATTTCTTCTTTTAACGCCGAAGCCCCTGCATTCATCGCCTTACGAGCGCTTTGATTTCTGGTTTTACGGGCAATGTCTTGCATTCGTTGAGCGAGTTCAGACAGTCCACTGATTTTAATCTCACTCATCATTCACGCCCTCTTTGCACATTAATTGAAGCTCACGATGACGCTCATAAGGGTCAATAATCGAAATAATATTAAATATTCGCTTACCCCATACAATACGCATCGAAGTATCAATATCAGCGATATAGCGAATAATAATTCGTGTTGTGGCCTCGCTTTGTACTTGTTGGGCTTGAAAATATTCCCGTCCTTGATAAGGCATGATCGCTGCACGTACTTTTGTCGCATGATCCGTCCAAATCACATCATTGCCACTGATGGCATCAGGCGCTAATACTGGTTTTTGAATATGAATAGTGTGGCGTAATCGTCCCGGATCCATTAACTACCTCGCCAATTTCGACAAAGCAGTAACAATCGTTCTACTGCTTTATTTTCATATAACGGAATTTCACTTTGGCTGGTTCGATGTTCAAACATATCCCCCAGCACCAAAAGCATGGCCGATTTCACTTCATAAGGGATATCATCGGGTGATTTCCATGCCGGTTCATCACACCATCTCAAACAATAATTTAATGCGCTTTGAGCATAAAATAGAATCTGCTCATCACGATCATCACCGCTGTATTCGAGATGCTGTTTTAATAAAGAAAAAGGAATGACATCTAAGATATTCATAATGTAATACGGGATAGTTACCTACCCCGACCTATTACTTAAGCACTTCTTCCAGACGTTGGAAAAGTCCCTTTAATTAAGGCTTGAGGGCGATAATGGGCTAATGCTAAACGCTCTTCACACAAAATGGTCAGCATATTTTTCACGAAATTATCACGATCTTCTCGACTCACTTCGATAACTGCATTCATTCGATCCCATACTTGAGACGCCAAATCAAATGCACCAACAGTAAACTCACCTTGTTTTTGTGCTTTTGTGGGAACAACAGGTAATCCCCACATTACATTTGAAGTAAACGCTTGTGGGCCACCAAAAATATAACGCCCTTCTTTATCTTTCATTAACGCAATGGCATGCCAATCACGAGGATTTAAAATAATACCAGAGGCGCTAAATTCAGATTCTGTTACCTGATAAATGGCATGAGCAATCAGGTCAGCATGTGTGTCACCCGTAGCACTCAATGTGGTATCATAGGCAGTGGCAACATGATTAATCCCCGTCAAATTATCCGCTGTACCGTCACCATTGAGTAATTGCTCCTCTTCCACTAACGCTAAGCCATACAATAAGCGATTATTAACGTAAGACTGTAACTGCACAGCATCATCCATCACTTGGCGAGACGCTTGGATCCAATGAGCAATAGTGATCACATTTGCCGTTTGTTTTTCAAAAGTCAGATTAGATTCTGGTTTCTGTGCCTTTTCTTTGACGGGTGCCGCGCTATTGGTAAACAATTTTTCGCGTACATATTCCAGTGAGTTACTGGAAATACGACCTTGTGCTAATAAATCGCGGATAACTAAACGACGCATACCCGGCATAATAATACCCGGTACTTGCATCGGCTGAATGAGAACACCGGCTGAACTCGCATCACTGCCTAATGATTTATTAAAAGTTTTCACTTCATAAGAAGCCTGACTCCCATTCCATGATTTTGTCAGCGCTTCTGCTGCTCGCTCAGAAAAATCTTTTTTCACATTAGGATCATCAGCGCTCGTTGCCCCTTTCTGCTCTAAATCAAACAGACGTTCACCGGCTTTTTTTAATTCCTCTTGAACTAAGACTAAATCTGTTTGTAATTGCTTTGAAACTGCGCCAGTAGCTTCAATTTCTTTCTTCTGTGCATCGAAGAGCTCTTGCACCTTTTTTTGTGATCCTTCGATGGCTTCTTGGATAATAGCTAAGTCAGACATATTCTATCCTTTCAGATTAAATGCATTAATTTGGTTAACAATGGATGCGACTAGGGATTGTTGAGTGTCATCGGACTCACTCCGAATAGCGGATTTGAAGCGGGAAATAAAACCGACTGCTTCTGATTTTGATAAACCGGCTGACTCTCTCAGCCAATCCTCAATATCTCGGATCGTTAATAACCCATCAATGCTCTTGAGTGATGAAACCTGTGCTTGGTCATTAGCGGGAAATGTACAAATACTAATTTCACGTAACAGGGAGATATTTTTAAAAATACGACCTGAAGGTGTTCGCTCAAAGTCATTACGCAGACAACCGAATCCGATAGAAAGCCCGTCAACCGTGCCATGCTTCATTGCCGCTTTTAGATCTTGAGCCGCACTATGACCGGGTGTCAGTTGTCCTCTTACACGTAATCCTTTTTGATCTTCCTCCATGTACTCCCATTTCCCCACAGGAAGCTCCCAGACTCGATGGTTATAAAACATAGCGACTTTTTGTTTTTGCTTATCTAAAACATGCTTAAACGCACCGGGTAAAATAATGTCACCATCGGAATCTTGATGACTAAATACAGAGGCATAACCTTCGAAAACGCCTTGTGTGCCATCACCCGTAAATTTGATTTCCGCTTCATCAAAATTCAGTGTTTTTCTAATATCAGGCATTGAACCCCCATAAATAATTAAGCCCCACTTTCGTGAGGCTCTTTATTGAGTTGGTTAATCGGTAAATATTGTGCTTGCCGGTAAGCGACATCTCCACCTTCAAGAGGAGGATAATTATCGAGCCGTCGCATTTCATTAATGGTTCTTAGCCCCGATTCTCCCATCGCTTTCATAAACGCAGCGCGTGAAGTGGAATCGCCTCGCAATAATCCATCAAGGTTATGTTCAGCATGATATTTACCCACTTCAGGTGGTTTTAGAAGCCAACGCGCAATGCAGTTTTCCCATCGAGAGATATAGGGTTGTAAGGTATATTGAAGAAAACCTAAGTTTTGTTGCTCAATACCTGTTCCCCAACTTGTTGATTTTTCAACATCACCGACTAAGTGCGGTGGAACACCAAAGAAACGGGCTAATTCACTGACTTGAAATTTGCGGGAAGACATTGTTTCTGCATCTTGAGGACTAACACCAATATCTTGTGCTTGAAATCCCCCTTCTAAGATCCACAATCGTTTTTTAACGGGACCACCCGCAATTTCTTTGAAATTCTCTTCAAGTTGGCTACGTTGCTCTTTATTCAATACCTTATCGCCCGTTGTCAGAATTTTAGGAGACTTAGCCCCATTAGCGTAAAACTCACGTTGTTGATCTTCCATCGCAACGGCCGTGCTTGCTGTCTTACACGCATAAGCAATCGGCGACAATCCGACTAATCCATTAAAACCAAACCCTTTTAAATGAAAAATTTCATGTTGTTTAAATTTCGCAAACTCATGATCACGCTGATATTTATAGATAATATTCTTCCCCTCCATGCGTACATCCATATTGGCAGACAACAGAGGAAGCAAGCTAATCACATCACCCACTTTATTTCGCTCAATCAACGCGAAAGCATTACCATAAAAGCAAAGCTGCATAGTCATTGCCTCTCGGAATTCTTGAGCGGTCATATATTGATTGGGCGAATATCGCAGTAATCGAGCCAATGGGTGACTTAAATCAACTTTGGTTCTATTTCCCTGTTTATCCGTTTCGAACACATCCAGTGGCAAACAAGCCGTTAACGTCGAAATTAAGCTAACACAACGCCAAACCGTGGATATTTGGAGTATTCGCTCATCATTTACAGAAGAATCACCAAGCGAGCCTTGCGCTGAGATAGCGCCTGATTGTGAACCTTGTTCAGGTGTCACAAGTCTTCCCCCAACAAAGAAGGAAGCTAGACGCGCAAACCAACCATGATTAGTGCGCAAATCGATTGAATATTGTTTATCTGTCATCACATACTCAATGGGTTAGAGAAAAAATCTTCAAGGTTGCCATCATCAACCTCACCTTCCGCAGCACCAATCGCCATTGCTGATGCCACCACACCATCAATTCGACCGGTGCTTTTTTTCTTGGCAAAGACGCGGTTATCTTTTTGGTCAGCCTCAAGCACAGCAGATGCGGCATTCCATCTCAAACAAGGATTGGTGTGGATCTCAATCTTCTTGTCATCAATTAGCTGTTCAAACAGTTCGATAGAGTGTGGCATCCATAGCCCTGAATCTTTGGCTTTGTAATATCCTTGTCCATGCGGAGTTAAAGGAACCGTCACACCCGCTTCATCGAGTTTGGGTTCAAGGTATTTAATGCGATAAGGATCAAAGGCAATGGCTCTCATGTTGACGTGCATCGCCATCTCAGCAATGCGTTCCGCCACAAATTCATACCTCACCGCATTCCCTGGAGTGGTATGCATAAAACCTTGCCTTACCCATAAGTCGTAAGGCACTCGGTCGGTTTTCGCTCTATCCAATAAGGTGTCTTTGGGTGTCCAAAATTCAACATAAAGACGTTTGAGACGAGGAAAATACAAGGCTAATGCGGTTAAATCTTTGGTTCCTGATAAATCCAATCCGCCATAACACTCTTCACCTTGAAGATCATCGAATGTGAATGTATTTTCACACTGCATCCATGTTTCACTGTTAATCCATGGATTATCGGCATCCACCCACTGACAAAAATTAAGCCGACGCACAATGCTTTCTTTTGCGGGCATACCTCGGGCTTGTGTCACTTGCTCGCGTAAATAGCGATCAGAAAAGGTGTAACCCAGTGACGGATTGGCTTTCCCCCAGCAAGATTCATCCTTAAAGGGATCATCGCCTTCATCCAGCGAGCAAATATAGGAAAAAAAACTGTCGTCTTCGATAGTACCTTCGGCGACTTTTCGTCCGTATTCATGATAGTCATAACACACGCTGGTTTTATCATGCCCACTATTGGTGATCATAAATATCAAGGCTTGTCGCCGGCCTTTTGTGCCCGCTCGCATCATCTCGACGGCGGTATTATTTTTGTGCTCATGAATTTCATCAATCAACGCACAATGGGGACGAGGCCCTGATTGCCCATCATCTGAGCTAATCGGGCGAAAGAATGAACTTGTTTTCAAATAAGCCAAGTTCCACTCTTTACCTGTTCCGCCTGATTTGGTGATCCGCTGACTTAATGCGGGAGATTGATCAACCATCGCCACCGCATCACGAAACAAAATCATGGCTTGGTCTTTTTTCGTGGCTGCCGCATACACTTCGGCACGCGGTTCACTGTCGGCGACTAAACAATACAACCCAACGCCACCTGCCATCGGGGATTTTCCTGAACCTTTGCCTGATTCAACATACACCATGCGAAACCGGCGTGTACCATCAGTCATTTTCCAGCCAAAAATGGAGCCAATCACAAAGCATTGCCAAGGCAATAAAATAAACGGTTTGCCTTCATGTTCCCCGCCATTGAGCTTTAAGACTTTCGCAAAAAAGTCGATCACCCTTTTGACGGCCTCGACATCCCAGACTAATCCTCGTTGCTCGGCTTCGTTTAAGTCTTTGAGATGACGTGCACATGCATGGCGAATATCAGGCCCCGCTAAAATTTTGCCTTGATGCACGTCTTGCGCATATTGTGTTGCGGGATCAACCGAAATATTGGTTGAGCGGATCTTCCTCTTCTTCTCCACCATCCATCTTCACCTTCGAACGAGCAGCGGGGGTTAAACCAAACTCGACTAAATAACTTTTAAAACGGCGATCTGCATCAGCTAACATAGCAACGGCAGGATTCGCTTTAATTAAAAAATCCCCTGATTGCGTTTTTGTGGTGTATGTCCGACCTTCGATGGCAATGGTGTCTCGCAATTGAAGAATATCGGCGTAGATATCACACAGTCGTTCTAACGCCAGCGTGTCAGCCACGGTTAAAACGCCCATTCCATCGAGTAGTAAGGTTAATTTTGCCCACGCCATTTTCCCCCAATCCGTTAAATGTTCGGGTGGGCTTGGAATTTCACGTTTAGGC
>NZ_JBLRMH010000014.1:0-25131 GCF_047921575.1 Proteus sp. TSJ240517 | reverse complement strand
CCTGATAGATTTATGCATGAAGAGGGCATCGTTAGATGCCCTTTTTTTGTATCTGAAGATTAGCTATTTTAAATTACAATGAAGCATTAATATTTTTCCTTGCTTTATCATTTTTATCTTTTGCGATATAGGTAAGTATACTTAAGTTAAATAAATAGAAATTGAAATCATAATAATTATCATTTACTATCTTGCTCGTGAGAAGTTAATGAGGTTGTTATTATGTACGTATGTCTTTGCCACGGTGTGAGTGATAAAAAAATTATCTCGACTGTCCGTAACCATCAAATTCACACTATTAATGAATTACGCAAGATCTTACCAGTTGGAAGTTGTTGTGGTAAATGTGTGCGTCAAACTCGTCAACTGATCGAAAATGAGCAATCTGCTCTTTACCCTCAAATTTCTGAAGTTGCATAACAAATTTTAAATTTCCTTTCTCTCCTCTTTGTATAAAAGGTCTACACTGAAAAGACTGGAAGCAAAGGAGCATAAAAATGAAAGGTGATAAAAAAATGATAGCCCACCTTAATAAATTATTAGGTGGTGAACTTGTTGCAATTAATCAGTATTTCCTGCATGCCCGAATGTTCAAAAATTGGGGACTCACACGCCTCAATGAAATGGAATACCATGAATCCATCGATGAGATGAAACACGCTGATAAATATATTGAGCGTATTTTGTTTCTTGAAGGAATTCCAAATTTACAAGACTTAGGCAAACTGAATATCGGTGAAGATGTTGAGGAAATGCTACGTTCTGATCTTGAATTAGAATTAGGTGGTGCCAAAGATCTACGTGAAGCAATTGCTTACGCAGATTCTATTCATGACTATGTCAGTCGTGATCTTATGCTAGAAATCTTAACTGATGAAGAAGGGCATATTGATTGGCTTGAAACCCAGCTCGAACTTATCGAACGCTTGGGGCTTCAAAATTATTTACAAGCCCAAATTATCGAAGAGTAACTCACTCACAATAAAAGAATGATTTACTTTCTTCTATAAATTATTGAATGCTTTTTGAAGCAAAGGTAATGAAGGTTGCCTTTGCTTTTTTTTATTTTAAAAAGGTAAAGCGAATTTTTATCGCTGATTTTTTATTCTTGGCTTGATTTCATCACTCAGGCAAGTATAATGCGCAGGCTCACTGATTTAGTGGGGCTGATTAATCAGCTAATGCAGATTTTATATTGCATTAATATAATACTCCCAATTGGGGAGTTATATGCAGAACGATTACACTCTCTCATCAATCGAAATGGGTACGAGTAGTGATCATTTACGTTTATAAAAAATAGTTGGAGCTCTGGTCTCATGCAGAACCAAAGAATCCGTATCCGCCTGAAAGCTTTTGATCATCGTCTGATTGATCAATCAACTGCGGAAATCGTAGAGACTGCTAAGCGCACTGGTGCGCAAGTTCGTGGTCCAATCCCACTGCCGACTCGCAAAGAGCGTTTCACAGTGTTGATTTCTCCGCACGTTAATAAAGATGCGCGTGATCAGTATGAAATTCGCACTCACAAACGTCTGGTTGACATCGTTGAGCCAACCGAGAAAACCGTTGATGCTCTGATGCGTCTGGATCTGGCTGCCGGCGTAGACGTGCAGATCAGCCTAGGTTAATCAGGTCATCAAGCGATTGAGAGGTTGAAACAATGATTGGTTTAGTCGGTAAGAAAGTAGGAATGACTCGTATCTTCACTGAAGATGGCGTTTCAATCCCTGTAACCGTTATCGAAATTGAAAACAACCGTGTTACTCAGATCAGAGATCTTGAGAAAGACGGTTATCGTGCCGTTCAGGTGACTACTGGTAGCAAAAAAGCTAACCGTGTACTGAAACCTGAAGCAGGTCATTTTGCTAAAGCTGGTGTTGAAGCTGGCCGCTTACTACGTGAATTCCGTCTGAATGAAGGCGAAGAATACACTGTAGGTCAAAGCATTAGCGTAGAAATTTTCGCTGACGTTAAAAAAGTCGACGTTACTGGAACATCTAAAGGTAAAGGTTTTGCTGGTACTGTAAAGCGCTGGAACTTCCGTACTCAAGATGCTACCCACGGTAACTCCTTGTCTCACCGTGTTCCGGGTTCTATCGGTCAGAACCAGACTCCGGGTAAGGTGTTCAAAGGCAAGAAAATGGCAGGTCAACTGGGTAACGAACAAGTTACCGTTCAGAGCCTGGAAGTAGTACGTGTTGACGCTGAGCGCAACCTGCTGCTGGTCAAAGGTGCTGTTCCAGGTGCAACTGGCAGTGACCTGATCGTTAAACCAGCTGTCAAGGCGTAACGTCGAGGAGATAGGAATGGAATTGGTAATGAAAGACGCGCAAGGCGCGCTGACTGTTTCCGAAACTACCTTCGGGCGTGACTTTAACGAAGCGCTTGTGCATCAAGTAGTCGTTGCATACGCTGCTGGTGCTCGTCAAGGTACTCGTGCTCAGAAAACCCGTGCTGAAGTTTCTGGTTCAGGCAAAAAGCCTTGGAGACAGAAAGGTACAGGTCGTGCACGTTCAGGTTCAATCAAGAGCCCAATTTGGCGCTCTGGTGGTGTTAGCTTCGCAGCTAAACCACAGGACCACAGTCAAAAAGTAAACAAAAAGATGTACCGTGGTGCTCTGAAGAGCATTCTGTCTGAACTGGTACGTCAAGATCGTCTGATCGTCGTAGAGAAGTTCTCTGTTGAAGCTCCTAAAACTAAGCTTTTAGCGCAGAAACTGAAAGATATGGCTCTGGAAGATGTTCTGATCATCACTGCTGATGTAGATGAGAATCTGTATTTAGCAGCACGCAACTTATATAAAGTTGACGTACGTGATGCAGCAACAATCGACCCTGTTAGCTTAATCGCCTTCGACAAAGTCGTCATGACTGCTGACGCTGTGAAGCAAGTTGAGGAGATGCTGGCATGATCCGTGAAGAACGTCTGCTGAAAGTACTGCGCGCGCCGCATGTATCTGAAAAAGCTTCTATCGCGATGGAAAAATCAAACACCATCGTTCTCAAAGTTGCTAAAGACGCGACCAAAGCAGAGATTAAAGCAGCTGTACAAAAACTGTTTGAAGTCGAAGTTGAAAGTGTTAACACTCTGCTGATGAAAGGCAAAGTGAAACGTCACGGTCAGCGTATTGGTCGTCGTAGCGACTGGAAAAAAGCTTACGTCACCCTGAAGGAAGGCCAGAATCTGGACTTCGTCGGCGGCGCTGAGTAAGTCGGAGGAGTAAAGAACAATGGCAATTGTTAAATGTAAACCTACGTCTCCGGGCCGTCGCCACGTAGTTAAAGTGGTAAACCCTGAGCTGCATAAAGGGAAACCTTATGCGCCATTGCTGGAAAAGAACAGCAAGTCCGGTGGTCGTAACAACAATGGTCGTATCACTACCCGTCATATCGGTGGTGGTCACAAACAGGCTTACCGTATTGTTGACTTTAAACGCAACAAAGATGGTATCCCTGCGACAGTAGAACGTCTGGAATATGATCCAAACCGTTCAGCTAACATCGCTTTAGTGCTGTATGCTGATGGTGAACGTCGCTACATTCTGGCTCCAAAAGGCCTGAAAGCGGGTGATAAAGTTCAGTCTGGCGTTGATGCTGCTATCAAAGCGGGTAACACCTTACCAATGCGTAATATCCCGGTTGGTTCTACAGTTCATAACGTAGAAATGAAACCAGGTAAAGGTGGTCAGTTAGCTCGTTCAGCTGGTACTTACGTTCAGATCGTTGCTCGTGATGGTGCTTATGTCACTATTCGTCTGCGTTCTGGTGAAATGCGTAAAGTTCCTTCTGATTGCCGTGCAACTATCGGTGAAGTTGGCAACTCTGAGCACATGTTACGCGTTCTGGGTAAAGCTGGTGCAAGTCGCTGGCGTGGTATTCGTCCTACCGTTCGCGGTACTGCGATGAACCCAGTCGATCACCCACATGGTGGTGGTGAAGGTCGTAACTTTGGTAAACACCCAGTAACACCTTGGGGCGTTCAAACCAAAGGTAAGAAGACTCGTAAAAACAAACGCACTGAACATTTCATCGTTCATCGTCGTACTAAGAAATAATTAGAGGATAAGCCATGCCACGTTCTCTCAAGAAAGGTCCTTTCATTGACCTGCACTTGCTGAAGAAGGTAGAGAAAGCGGTGGAAAGCGGTGACAAAAAGCCTGTTAAGACTTGGTCCCGTCGTTCAACGATCTTTCCTAACATGATCGGTTTGACCATCGCTGTCCATAATGGTCGTCAGCATGTTCCAGTTTACGTTTCCGACGAAATGGTTGGTCACAAACTGGGTGAATTCGCGCCGACCCGTACTTATCGCGGTCATGCAGCCGATAAAAAGGCTAAGAAAAAATAAGGTAGGAGGAAGAGATGGAAACTATCGCTATGCATCGCCACGCTCGTTCTTCTGCTCAGAAGGTTCGCTTAGTAGCTGACCTGATTCGCGGTAAGAAAGTGTCGCAAGCTCTGGAAATTTTAACCTTTACCAACAAGAAAGCTGCTGGTTTAGTGAAGAAAGTACTGGAGTCTGCTATTGCTAATGCAGAACACAACGATGGCGCTGACATTGATGATCTGAAAGTAGCTAAGATCTTTGTTGACGAAGGTCCTTCTATGAAGCGCATTATGCCTCGTGCAAAAGGCCGTGCAGATCGTATTCTGAAGCGCACCAGCCACATCACTGTGGTTGTGTCTGATCGCTGAGACTCTGGAGACTAGCAATGGGTCAAAAAGTACATCCTAATGGTATCCGCCTTGGCATTGTCAAGCCTTGGAATTCCACATGGTATGCGGGTACCAATGAATTCGCTGACAACCTAGACAGCGACTTTAAAGTACGTCAGTACTTAACTAAAGAACTGGCTAAAGCATCTGTATCTCGTATCGTTATCGAACGTCCTGCGAAAAGCATCCGTGTGACTATTCACACTGCTCGCCCAGGCATCGTTATCGGTAAAAAAGGTGAAGATGTTGAAAAACTGCGCAAAAACGTAGCGGATATCGCTGGCGTTCCTGCGCAAATTAATATCGCCGAAGTACGTAAACCTGAACTGGACGCAAAATTAGTTGCTGACAGCATCACTTCACAGCTGGAACGTCGTGTTATGTTCCGTCGTGCTATGAAGCGTGCGGTACAGAACGCTATGCGTTTAGGCGCTAAAGGTATTAAAGTGGAAGTAAGTGGTCGCTTAGGCGGCGCTGAAATCGCTCGTACTGAATGGTATCGTGAAGGTCGTGTACCTCTGCACACTCTGCGTGCAGATATCGACTACAATACCTCAGAAGCACAAACCACTTATGGTGTGCTCGGCGTTAAGGTATGGATCTTCAAAGGTGAGATCCTGGGTGGTATGGCTGCAGTTGAACAGGCGGAAAAACCGGCTGCTCAACCTAAAAAGCAGCAGCGTAAAGGCCGCAAGTAAGGAGAGTCGCTGATGTTACAACCAAAGCGTACAAAATTCCGTAAAGTGCACAAAGGCCGCAACCGTGGCTTAGCTGCTGGTGCGGATGTAAGCTTCGGGACTTACGGTCTTAAAGCTGTGGGCCGTGGTCGTCTGACTGCACGTCAGATCGAAGCGGCACGTCGTGCAATGACCCGTGCAGTTAAGCGTCAGGGTAAAATCTGGATCCGTGTGTTCCCAGACAAACCAATCACTGAAAAGCCGCTCGAAGTCCGTATGGGTAAAGGTAAAGGTAACGTTGAGTATTGGGTTGCCTTAATCCAGCCAGGTAAAGTCCTGTATGAAATGGATGGTGTGCCTGAAGAACTGGCCCGTGAAGCATTCAAGCTGGCGGCAGCAAAACTGCCTATCAAAACCACCTTTGTAACTAAGACGGTGATGTAATGAAAGCAAAAGAGCTGCGCGAAAAGAGCGTTGAAGAGCTGAACACAGAACTGCTGAATTTACTGCGCGAGCAGTTTAACCTGCGCATGCAGGCAGCAAGTGGTCAGTTACAACAGTCTCATCTGTTGAAACAAGTGCGTCGTAATATCGCACGCGTTAAGACTTTACTGACTGAGAAGGCGGGTGCGTAATGACCGATAAAATCCGTACTCTGCAAGGTCGTGTAGTTAGTGACAAAATGGAGAAATCTATTGTCGTTGCTATCGATCGTATGGTTAAACACCCATTATATGGTAAGTTTATCCGTCGTACGACCAAACTGCATGTACATGACGAGAACAACGAATGTGGAATTGGTGACGTAGTAGAAATTCGTCAAACACGTCCACTGTCTAAGACTAAGTCTTGGGCG
The DNA here is from genome assembly GCF_047921575.1 of Proteus sp. TSJ240517. Lineage (NCBI taxonomy): Bacteria > Pseudomonadati > Pseudomonadota > Gammaproteobacteria > Enterobacterales > Morganellaceae > Proteus > Proteus sp. TSJ240517. The sequence continues at coordinate 18,879 of NZ_JBLRMH010000014.1, read as the reverse complement.
TTAGTTCGCGTTGTAGAAAAAGCTGTTCTGTAATAAAATAGCCTTTTCGTACGAAATAAACGGCTCAAAACTGAACGAGCCGTTTATTTTTTCTGTCCATATCGAGAATGTGGTGTTATAATGCCGCTCCCTCGTATTATGGGATATTGAACGGCCTCTTCTAATGTGGAAGTGGCTCAGTAGTAGTTGACATTTAGCGGAGCACTAAAATGATCCAAGAACAGACTATGCTGAACGTGGCCGACAACTCCGGTGCACGTCGCGTAATGTGTATCAAGGTTCTAGGTGGCTCGCACCGTCGCTACGCAGATGTAGGTGACATCATCAAAATTACCATCAAGGAAGCAATTCCACGTGGTAAAGTTAAGAAAGGTGATGTACTGAAAGCGGTAGTGGTGCGCACCAAGAAGGGTGTTCGTCGCCCTGACGGTTCTGTCATTCGCTTCGATAGCAACGCTTGTGTATTGTTAAACAACAACAGCGAGCAAGTTATTGGTACGCGTATTTTTGGGCCGGTTACTCGTGAACTTCGTAACGAGAAGTTTATGAAAATAATCTCTCTGGCACCTGAAGTACTCTAAGGAGCAGGCAATGGCAGCGAAAATCCGTCGTGAAGACGAAGTTATCGTGCTGACTGGTAAAGATAAAGGTAAGCGCGGTAAAGTAAAACAGGTTCTTTCTTCTGGTAAAGTTATCGTTGAAGGTATCAATCTGGTTAAAAAACATCAGAAGCCAGTTCCGGCTCTGAACCAACCAGGTGGCATCGTTGAAAAAGAAGCTTCTATCCAAGTTTCTAACGTTGCAATCTTCAATGCGGCAACCGGCAAGGCTGACCGTGTAGGTTTTAGATTCGAAGACGGCAAAAAAGTTCGTTTCTTCAAGTCTAATAAAGAAACTATCAAGTAATTTGGAGTATACGATGGCGAAACTGCATGATTACTACAAAGACGAGGTAGTCCAAAAACTGATGTCTCAGTTTGGTTACCATTCTGTCATGCAAGTCCCTCGGGTCGAGAAGATCACCCTGAATATGGGTGTTGGTGAAGCGATTGTTGATAAAAAACTGCTGGACAATGCAGCAGCTGATTTAGCAGCAATCTCAGGTCAAAAACCTTTGATCACCAAAGCACGCAAATCTGTTGCAGGCTTCAAAATCCGCCAGGGCTATCCGATCGGCTGTAAAGTGACCCTGCGTGGCGAACGCATGTGGGAGTTCTTTGAACGCCTGATCTCTATTGCTGTACCACGTATCCGTGACTTCCGTGGTTTGTCCGCTAAATCATTTGATGGACGTGGTAACTACAGCATGGGCGTACGTGAGCAAATCATCTTCCCTGAAATCGATTACGATAAAGTGGATCGTGTTCGTGGTTTGGATATTACCATTACTACGACTGCGAAATCAGATGATGAAGGTCGCGCACTGTTAGCAGCGTTTAACTTCCCGTTCCGCAAGTAAGGCAGGGCATTCATGGCTAAGAAATCTATGAAAGCACGTGATGTAAAACGTGCGAATTTAGCTGAGAAATTCTTCGCAAAACGCGCAGAACTGAAAGCTATCGTTTCAGATGTGAACGTGTCTGACGAAGATCGTTGGAATGCTGTTCTGAAACTGCAAACTATGCCACGTGATTCAAGTCCTTCACGTCAGCGTAACCGCTGCCGTCAAACTGGACGTCCGCACGGTTTCCTGCGGAAATTTGGCCTCAGCCGTATTAAAGTCCGTGAAGCCGCTATGCGCGGTGAAATCCCGGGCCTTAGAAAGGCTAGCTGGTAATTACCATAATTGAATCACGGGAGTAAAGACAGATGAGCATGCAAGATCCCATCGCGGATATGCTGACCCGTATCCGTAACGGTCAGGCCGCGAACAAAGTTGCGGTCACAATGCCTTCCTCCAAGCTGAAAGTGGCGATTGCCAACGTGCTTAAGGAAGAAGGTTATATTGAAGATTTTAAAATTGAAGGCGACACTAAGCCAGAACTGGAAATCACTTTAAAATATTTCCAAGGTAAGGCTGTAGTAGAAAGCATTCAGCGCGTAAGCCGTCCAAGTCTGCGCATCTATAAAAGAAAAGATGAGCTGCCAAATGTTATGGCAGGACTGGGCATCGCTGTTGTTTCTACCTCAAAAGGTGTTATGACTGATCGTGCAGCTCGCCAAGCAGGTCTTGGTGGCGAGATTATCTGCTACGTAGCTTAATTCGGGAGGAAAGAATGTCTCGTGTGGCAAAAGCACCCGTCGTCATTCCTGCCGGCGTAGAGGTTAAACTCAACGGTCAGGTAATTACGATTAAGGGTAAAAACGGCGAGCTAACTCGTACTATCCATAATGCAGTTGAAATTCAACATGCTGACAACCACTTAACTTTCGCACCTCGCGATGGTTTTGCTGATGCATGGGCACAGGCGGGTACTACTCGTTCTCTGTTAAATGCAATGGTTGTAGGTGTTACCGAAGGCTTCACTAAGAAACTGCAACTGGTAGGTGTAGGTTATCGTGCGTCTATTAAAGGCAATGCGGTTAACTTATCAGTAGGTTTTTCACATCCAGTGGAACACCAACTGCCAGCAGGCATCACTGCTGAATGCCCAACACAAACTGAAATCGTACTGAAAGGTGCGGATAAGCAAGTGATTGGTCAAGTAGCAGCTGAACTGCGTGCTTACCGTCGCCCTGAACCTTATAAAGGTAAAGGTATTCGTTACGCCGACGAAGTTGTGCGTATCAAAGAGGCTAAGAAGAAGTAAGGTAACACTATGGATAAGAAAGCAGCTCGTATCCGTCGTGCGACCCGCGCACGCCGTAAGCTCCAGGAATTGGGTGCGACTCGCCTGGTGGTACACCGTACCCCTCGCCATATTTATGCGCAGGTTATTGCACCAAACGGTTCTGAAACTTTGGTGGCCGCTTCTACTACAGAAAAAGCTATCATTGAGCAACTGAAAAACACTGGAAACAAAGAAGCAGCAGCAGTAGTTGGTAAAATTGTTGCTGAACGCGCTCTGGAAAAAGGTATCAAAGTAGTATCATTTGACCGTTCCGGTTTCCAATATCATGGTCGAGTCCAGGCACTGGCAGATGCTGCCCGTGAAGCTGGCCTTCAGTTCTAAGGTAGGAGTGTAAGATGGCTCACATCGAGAAACAAGCTGGCGAACTGCAGGAAAAGCTGATCGCGGTAAACCGCGTATCTAAAACCGTTAAAGGTGGTCGTATCTTTAGCTTCACCGCTCTTACAGTAGTTGGTGATGGTAATGGCCGCGTTGGTTTTGGATATGGCAAAGCTCGCGAAGTTCCGGCAGCAATCCAGAAAGCGATGGAAAAAGCCCGTCGCAATATGAAAACCGTCGCTTTAAACAACGGTACTCTGTTCCACCCTGTTAAAGGTACTCACACAGGCTCACGCGTATTTATGCAGCCTGCTCATGAAGGTACCGGTATCATCGCAGGTGGTGCAATGCGTGCAGTTCTAGAAGTGGCTGGCGTTCGTAACGTACTGGCTAAAACCTATGGTTCCACTAACCCGATTAACGTGGTTCGTGCAACACTGGACGCTTTAGATAGCATGAAGTCTCCAGATATGGTCGCAGCTAAGCGTGGTAAATCCGTTGAAGAAATTCTGGGGTAATGACCATGGCTAAGACTATTAAAATTACTCAAACACGCAGCTTAATCGGCCGTCTGCCTAAACATAAGGCAACTATGACTGGTTTAGGCCTGCGTCGCATCGGTCACACTGTAGAACGCGAAGATACACCAGCAGTTCGCGGTATGATCAACTTGGTTTCCTATATGGTTAAAGTTGAGGAGTAAGAGATGCGTTTAAATACTCTGTCTCCGGCTGAAGGTGCCAAGCATGCGCCTAAACGTGTAGGTCGTGGTATCGGTTCTGGCTTAGGTAAAACTGGCGGCCGTGGTCACAAAGGTCAGAAATCTCGTTCTGGCGGTGGCGTACGTCGTGGTTTTGAAGGTGGCCAGATGCCTTTATATCGTCGTTTACCAAAATTTGGTTTTACTTCACGTAAATCATTCGTGACTGCGGAAATCCGTCTGTCTGATTTAGCTTACGTTGAAGGCGATGTAATCGATCTGAATGCACTGAAAGCCGCAAACGTTGTTGGCCCACAGATTGAATTTGCAAAATTAATTCTGTCTGGCGAGGTTAACCGTGCAGTGACTATTCGTGGTCTGCGTGTTACCAAAGGTGCCCGTGCAGCAATCGAATCAGCTGGCGGTAAAATTGAGGAATAAGTGACAGATGGCTAAACAACCAGGTTTAGATTTTCAGAGTGCTAAAGGTGGTGTTGGTGAACTAAAACGCAGACTTTTGTTTGTTCTTGGTGCACTTATTGTCTTTAGGATTGGCTCTTTTATTCCTATCCCTGGTATTGATGCCACTGTGCTTGCCAAATTGCTCGATCAGCAAAAAGGCACCATCATTGAAATGTTTAACATGTTCTCTGGTGGTGCTCTTAGCCGTGCTTCTATCTTTGCGCTGGGTATCATGCCTTATATTTCGGCATCGATTATTATCCAACTCTTATCAGTGGTTAACCCTCGGTTAGCAGAGATTAAGAAGGAAGGGGAGGCCGGTCGTCGTAAGATCAGCCAATATACCCGTTATGGTACTTTGGTGCTGGCGATATTCCAATCAATTGGTATCGCAACAGGCTTACCGAATATGCCAGGAATGCAAGGTCTGGTAATTAATCCAGGCTTACCATTCTATATTACGGCTGTTGTGAGCTTAGTCACTGGGACAATGTTCCTAATGTGGTTAGGTGAGCAAATCACTGAACGTGGTATTGGTAACGGTATCTCAATTATTATCTTTGCAGGTATCGTTGCAGGTCTTCCGCCTGCCATTGGTCAAACCATCGAGCAGGCGCGGCAAGGCGAACTGCACTTCCTCCTGTTATTGTTGGTTGCAGTATTAGTGTTCGCAGTTACTTTCTTTGTTGTTTTTGTAGAAAGAGGACAACGTCGTATCGTTGTTAACTATGCAAAACGTCAACAAGGGCGTAGAATATACGCGGCACAAAGTACACATCTACCACTTAAAGTAAATATGGCGGGTGTTATACCAGCAATTTTTGCTTCAAGTATTATCCTGTTTCCTGGTACAATAACCTCTTGGTTTGGCGATGGTACAGGGTGGGGTTGGCTGACGACGATTTCTTTAAATCTACAGCCTGGTCAACCTATTTATGTGTTACTATACGCTGCTGCAATCATATTCTTCTGTTTCTTCTATACGGCGTTGGTTTTCAACCCAAGAGAAACGGCAGATAACCTGAAGAAGTCCGGTGCATTTGTACCAGGAATTCGCCCGGGAGAGCAGACGGCTAAATATATAGATAAAGTAATGACACGTTTAACCTTAATCGGTGCCTTGTATATTACCTTTATCTGTCTCATCCCGGAGTTCATGCGTGACGCAATGAAAGTACCTTTCTATTTTGGTGGTACTTCCCTCTTAATCGTGGTTGTGGTCATCATGGATTTTATGGCTCAAGTGCAAACTCTCCTGATGTCAAGTCAGTATGAGTCTGCATTGAAAAAAGCAAATCTTAAAGGTTAATTACTGATAAGCGATTTGTTTTAGAAGTTACGGAGAGTAAAAATGAAAGTTCGTGCTTCCGTCAAGAAAATGTGCCGTAACTGCAAAATTGTTAGACGTCACGGTCACGTGCGTGTAATTTGCAGCGTCGAGCCTAAGCATAAACAGCGTCAAGGCTAATTTATTGCATTTTTTTCTTGCAAAGTTCGGTTGAGCTGGCTAAATTAGCCAGCCCAATCTTTTATAATATATACAGTATTGTTTGAGTATCCTGAAAACGGGCTTTTCAGAATGGTACTGTATAACTGCTAATTTAGGAGTGCATAGTGGCCCGTATAGCAGGCATTAACATTCCTGATCATAAACATACTGTAATCGCATTAACTTCGATTTACGGTATCGGTAAGACCCGCTCACAGGCTATCTGTGTAGCTGCTGGTATTGCTGAAAATGTTAAGATCAGTGAGCTGTCTGAAGAGCAAATCGACAAGCTGCGTGACGAAGTTGCCAAATACGTTGTAGAAGGTGATCTGCGTCGTGAAGTTACCCTGAGCATCAAACGTCTGATGGATCTTGGTACTTACCGTGGTTTACGTCATCGTCGTGGTCTACCAGTTCGCGGTCAGCGTACTAAGACTAACGCACGTACCCGTAAGGGTCCGCGTAAGCCGATCAAGAAATAATCGGGGTATTTGAACAATGGCAAAAGCACCTATTCGTGCACGTAAGCGTGTAAGAAAACAAGTCTCTGACGGTGTGGCTCATATCCATGCTTCTTTCAACAACACAATCGTTACTATTACCGATCGTCAAGGTAACGCATTGGGTTGGGCTACTGCCGGTGGTTCCGGTTTCCGTGGTTCTCGTAAATCTACTCCGTTCGCGGCTCAGGTTGCAGCAGAACGTTGCGCTGAAGCTGTTAAAGAGTACGGAATTAAGAACTTGGAAGTTATGGTTAAAGGACCTGGTCCTGGTCGTGAGTCAACTATCCGTGCATTAAACGCGGCTGGTTTCCGCATCACTAATATTACTGATGTGACTCCGATTCCTCATAACGGTTGTCGTCCACCGAAAAAACGTCGCGTTTAATAACGTTTTCGTTTTTAGGAAAGTTGGAGAAAGAAAATGGCAAGATATTTGGGTCCTAAGCTCAAGCTGAGCCGCCGTGAAGGTACAGATTTATTTCTAAAATCTGGCGTTCGGGCGATTGACACCAAGTGTAAACTGGAACAAGCACCAGGTCAGCACGGCGCACGTAAACCGCGTCTTTCTGATTACGGTGTTCAGTTACGTGAAAAACAAAAAGTACGTCGTATTTACGGTGTTCTAGAACGTCAATTCCGTAACTACTACAAAGAAGCAACTCGTCTGAAAGGCAACACAGGTGAAAACCTGCTGACTTTGCTGGAAGGTCGTCTGGATAACGTTGTTTATCGTATGGGCTTTGGCGCAACTCGCGCAGAAGCACGTCAGATGGTTAGCCATAAAGCAATCATGGTAAATGGTCGCGTGGTTAACATTGCTTCTTATCAGGTTTCCCCGAATGACGTAGTCAGCGTTCGTGAAAAATCGAAAAAACAGTCTCGTATCAAGGCTGCTTTAGAGCTGGCTGAACAGCGTGAAAAGCCAACATGGCTGGAAGTTGATGCTGCTAAGATGGAAGGTGTGTTCAAACGTATTCCTGAACGTACTGACTTGTCTGCTGACATTAACGAGCACCTGATCGTCGAGCTTTACTCCAAGTAAGGCTTAGCACCAAAGAGAGGACACAATGCAGGGTTCTGTGACAGAGTTTCTAAAACCGCGCCTGGTTGATATCGAGCAAGTCAGTTCGACGCACGCCAAGGTGACCCTTGAACCATTAGAGCGAGGCTTCGGCCATACTCTTGGTAACGCACTGCGCCGTATTCTGCTTTCGTCTATGCCGGGTTGTGCGGTAACAGAGGTTGAGATTGATGGTGTACTGCATGAGTACAGCACCAAAGAAGGTGTTCAGGAAGATATCCTAGAAATACTGCTCAACCTTAAAGGGTTGGCGGTAAAAGTTCATGGTAAAGATGAAGTTATTCTTACTTTGAGCAAATCTGGCATTGGCCCTGTTATTGCAGCCGATATCATCCATGACGGTGATGTCGAAATCGTCAAGCCGCAGCACGTTATCTGCCACCTTACAGACGAAAACGCATCTATTAATATGCGTATCAAAGTTCAGCGTGGTCGTGGTTATGTGCCGGCTTCTGCCCGAATTCATTCGGAAGAAGATGAGCGCCCTATCGGTCGCCTTTTAGTAGACGCGTGCTATAGCCCAGTTGAGCGTATTGCTTATAATGTGGAAGCAGCTCGTGTTGAACAGCGTACCGACTTGGATAAGCTGGTTATCGAGATGGAAACTAACGGTACTATCGATCCAGAAGAATCGATTCGCCGTGCAGCGACTATCCTGGCTGAACAGCTTGAAGCTTTTGTTGACTTACGTGATGTTCGTCAACCAGAAGTTAAAGAAGAGAAGCCAGAATTCGATCCTATCTTACTGCGCCCAGTAGACGATCTTGAATTGACTGTCCGCTCTGCTAACTGTCTGAAGGCAGAAGCAATCCACTACATCGGTGATCTGGTACAGCGTACTGAAGTTGAATTACTTAAGACGCCTAACCTTGGTAAGAAATCTCTTACTGAGATTAAAGACGTACTGGCGTCGCGTGGTCTATCTCTGGGTATGCGCCTTGAGAATTGGCCACCTGCAAGTATCGCTGATGAATAAGATCACAGGTTAAGGTTTTACTGAGAAGGATAAGGTCATGCGCCATCGTAAGAGTGGTCGTCAATTGAACCGCAACAGCAGCCATCGTCAGGCTATGTTTCGTAACATGGCAGGTTCTTTAGTTCGTCATGAGATAATCAAGACAACTTTGCCTAAAGCGAAAGAACTGCGTCGCGTCGTTGAGCCGCTGATTACTCTTGCCAAGACCGACAGCGTAGCTAATCGTCGTCTGGCATTCGCCCGTACTCGTGATAACGAAGTCGTGGCAAAACTGTTTACAGTATTAGGTCCGCGTTTTGCGAGCCGTGCAGGTGGTTACACTCGTATTCTGAAGTGTGGCTTCCGTGCTGGTGACAACGCTCCAATGGCTTACATTGAGCTTGTTGACCGTGCTGATTCTGAAACAGAAGCAGCAGCTGAATAATTTAATTATTATTTAGTGAAGCGAATAAAAAGACCGGATTTTTAATCCGGTTTTTTTATATCTATTGAAAATGATAGCTACTGAAACTAGTTTTATAAAAATAACTTATCAAGCCATACTCCAACCTTTCTATTTGTTATTCCATGCTTTTTTACTTACTTTTGTGTTGCATCATATTTATTTTTTGTGATTTCAGCATACTGCTATTTTGGTAAGATAAGCTTCGCACTATATTTCAATTCTATTATTTTGATTATTTGCTATGCTTATTCATCATTTAGAGTGAGGGAATGATCCATGTATCGTATTGGGCAGGTTGCAAAATTAGCGAATGTGACAACAGATACAATCCGTTTTTATGAAAAACAAGGATTGATGGATCATGACAGGCGAACAGAAGGTGGCTATCGCCTATATACAGAGCAAGATCTCCAACGTTTGCGTTTTATTCGTTATGCAAAAGAGTTGGGTTTTACATTAGACGCGATTACAGAGCTACTTTCTATTCGCGTTGATCCTGCTCATCACACTTGTGTTGAATCAAAGCATATTGTTGATGCAAGGCTTGCTGAAGTTGAAATTCGCTTGAAAGAAATGGAAAGAATGCGAGATTCATTGAAGATGTTAAGTAATGCATGTTGTGGTAGTGCTCATGAAAGTACTTATTGTTCTATTCTTGAAATACTTGAATCTGGCGCCACAAAGCAATAATATCTGTACCGTATTACGTTTTATGTTCTTTAACAATTTAAGAGGTTTTTATGTCTAGCAAATATCAGCACCAGAAAGGGGCTATTAAAGATAATGCTTTAGCAGCACTTGTTCATGATCCATTATTTAGACAACGCGTGGAAAAGAATAAGAAAGGAAAAGGAAGTTATATGAGAAAAGCAAAACATGACAAGAAGGGTAACTGGGAGGCCAGTGATAACAAAAGATTTTTTCAATTGTTATCACTGGCCTTTTAGTTTTTATTTTTGCTGATTTTTTAATAAATCACGAATTTCTGTTAATAGAGTTTCTTCTGCGGAAGGAGCCGGTGGTGCTTTAGGTGCTTCTTCTGCTTGACGACGTGTCTTATTGATTAATTTGATTGCGCAGAATATAGCAAATGCAACGATGGCAAAGTCAAAAACAGTTTGAATGAACATACCATAATTTAGGACAACAGCAGGCACATCTCCAGTTGCATCTCTTAATACAAGGCTAAATTGTTTAAAATCAATACCGCCAATTAATAATCCTAATGGTGGCATGATAATATCAGCAACTAGAGATGAAACAATCTTACCGAAAGCTGCACCGATGATGACACCGACTGCCATATCAACAACGTTGCCTTTCATGGCAAATTCACGGAACTCTTTGAAAAAAGACATAACCACCCCTTATTTATTTCAATATAGATTTATTATGTAAAAATATAGTATCTAACATGATAATAATAGACCATTATAAGTAACAATCACTATTATTCTTATTTCTACATAATCTTTATAAGAAAAATGGACTTGGCTGGAAAAGTTTTTCAACTTCAGGAACATATTTTTTATCAGTGATAAACATAATCACATGATCACCCTGTTCTATGGAGTGACTTGCGTTTGCAATAATAACATCTTGCTCTCTAACAATTGCACCAATGATGGTTCCTGGTGGTAGCTTTATATCTTGTATACGGCGGCCAACAACTTTTGATGTATTTTCATCACCATGTGCAACGGCTTCAATTGCCTCTGCAACACCTCGCCGTAATGATGAAACGCTAACAATATCAGCTTTACGAACATGGCCTAAAAGTGCAGAAATAGTTGCTTGTTGTGGTGATATTGCAATATCAATAACCCCACCTTGGACTAAATCAACATAAGCGCTACGCTGAATAAGTACCATTGCTTTTTTAGCACCCATTCTTTTTGCCAGCATCGCTGACATAATATTGGCTTCATCATCGTTAGTCAGTGCGATAAATACATCAATTTGTTCAATATGTTCTTCAGCAAGAAGTTCTTGATCTGATGCATCACCATAAAAAACGATGGTGTCATGGAGTAATTCAGCCAGTTCTGTGGCACGTTGCTGATTATGTTCAATAAGTTTGACGCTATAATCTTTTTCTAATCTAGCAGCTAAACCGGCACCGACATTACCACCACCAACAATCATAATGCGTTTATAAGGTTTTTCTAATCGTTGTAACTCGCTCATTACTGCACGAATATGCTGAGATGCGACGACAAAGAAAACTTCATCTCCAGCTTCAATAATTGTAGAGCCTTGAGGTCTTATAGGTCTGTCTTGACGAAAAATTGCAGCAACTCGTGTATCGATATGTGGCATATGATCACGTAATGTTGATAACGCATTCCCAACGAGAGAACCACCGTAATACGCTTTTACCGCAACAATACTGACTTGACCATCGGCAAAATTAACAACTTGTAAGGCACCTGGGTATTGGATCAATTTATAAATATAATCGATAACCAAATGCTCTGGTGAGATTAAATAATCAATGGGAATAGCTTCTGGGAGAAAGAGTTTATCTGCTTCACGAACAAATTCAGAGGCACGTATCCGAGCAACTTTATTAGGTGTATTGAACAGAGTGTAAGCAACTTGGCACGCTATCATATTGGTTTCGTCAGAGTTGGTGACGGCAACCAGCATATCTGCATCTTCAGCACCAGCTTCTCTTAAGATCCTTGGGTGAGATCCATGTCCATTGACTACTCGTAAATCGAATTTATCTTGAAGTTGGCGTAAGCGATCTGCATTAGTGTCAACGACAGTAATATCATTATTCTCCCCGACAAGATTTTCAGCGAGAGTACCACCTACTTGACCAGCGCCTAAGATAATAATTTTCATCGTAATTTCTCAGAGTATTCGATTAACAAATAGAAAAGAAACGCAAGATCTGGATGATCTTGCGTTGAAATAGTAGCGTTTTTTAGATCTGATATCATCTTTTATCACAAGATCATATTTTCTTGATCAATGCATAAAAGAAACCATCGCCACCTTCTGCTTCTGGTAAGCATTGGTGTTGATAATCGCATTGTGCATCTTTCGTTGATGCTAAAAATGCTTCAACTTGTTGTTTATTTTCTTCAGGTAAAATAGAGCAGGTTGCATATACCAACGTGCCACCAGATTTTAGGTATGGCCAAATAGCATGAAGGATCTCTTTTTGAATTTGAGCCAATTGCTCAATATCGTCATTACGACGAAGCCATTTTATATCTGGGTGACGACGGATAACACCAGTTGCTGAGCATGGTGCATCAAGAAGAACTCGGTCAAACTGCATGCCTGAACACCATTGTTCAGGATAACGACCATCACCACTTTTGACGACTGCATTAAGTTTTAAACGCGTAAGGTTCTCTTGTACACGTTTTAAACGTTGCTCATCTATGTCGATAGCTAATACGTGAGCCTGCGGAGCTATTTCTAAAATATGTGTTGTTTTACCACCAGGTGCTGCACATAAATCAAGGATCTGCTCTTTATTTTCTGGTGCTAATAATTCAGCACAACGTTGAGCTGAACGATCTTGAACTGTTACCCAACCATCAGCAAATCCTGGGAGAAGATTCACGTTGCATGGATTCTCTAAACGGATCGCGAAAGGGTGGCTATCATCAGCAATAGCGGGAATTTCTTCATTTCCAAGTAATGTTAAATATTCTTCTCGAGAATGATGGCGTTGATTTACACGTAACCACATTGGTGGCTTCTGGTTATTGCCTTCAACAATACTCATCCACTGCTCAGGGTAAGCCTGTTTAATACGAGTAAGTAGCCATGATGGATGGAGAAAACGATTTTCGCTATTTTGAAAACGTTCGTTCAGGATATCTTGTTGGCGTTGAAACTGACGTAACACACCGTTAATCAATCCTTTTAGCTGTGGTTTTTTTAGTGTAACAGCACCATTTACCGTCTCTGCTAGAGCCGCGTGAGCAGGAATGCGTGTATAAAGCAGCTGATATAAACCAACCATAATGAGGTAGTGTAAAATACGCTGTTTGCCTTTTAATGGTTTATCCATGAGTTGCTGAATAATCCATTCTAATTGTGGCAATGTGCGTAATACGCCAAAGCAGATTTCTTGCAATAAGGCTTTATCTTTGTCTGAAATATTTTTCTGAAGTTCTGGTATGACAGTGCTTAGAGACAAGCCTTGATCTAATACTTGATTGATTGCTTTTGCTGCAATGCTACGTAAGTTGTATGACGTTTTCATAATGAGTTAACGTTTAATATTGAGCGCCAGAGATGTATTACATTGGCGTGAAAAAAGGAAAACCCTGATAATAATGTTAGATATCAGGGCTTAGAATTATTATTGAATGATTTTTCCAGGAGTGAACCAATCTCGCTTGGAGTTTAAGAAATCAGCAGAAGCCATAGGTTTCTTACCCGATGGTTGTAATTCAGTGATATTTAGAATGCCGTTACCTGTCGCAATATAAATACCCGTTTTATCTGCTTTTAATAAGGTTCCTGCAGGTTTATCTGTATTATCCGCTATAGCTTGTGCTTTCCATACTTTTACAGGTTGCTCGTCTAACATGAAAAAGCTCATTGGCCATGGATTGAATGCTCTAATGCAACGTTCAATCTGTTCTGCTGATAATGACCAATCAATCTTTGCTTCTTCTTTAGATAATTTTTGTGCGTAATTTGCTAAATTGTCGTCTTGTTTCTCAGCTTTTATTTTACCTGAGGTAATGAGATCTAACGTAGTTGTTAGAGCCTTAGGTCCAAGTTCTGCAAGTTTTTCATAAAGTGATGCGCTGGTATCTTCATTTGTAATTGGACATGATGCTTTATACAGCATATCGCCTGTATCTAAACCAACATCCATTTGCATAATTGTGACGCCTGTTTCTTTATCTCCCGCCCACAAAGAGCGTTGAATTGGTGCAGCACCACGCCATTTAGGAAGGAGAGAACCATGCACATTAAGGCAACCTAAACGCGGTATTTCAAGAACGGCTTTAGGTAAAATCATGCCATAAGCAACAACAATCATAATATCTGCTCGTTGTGCTGCTATCCACTCATGGTTCTCTTCTGGTTTTAAAGAGGCTGGTTGATAAACAGGAATATCATGAGTTAATGCCAGTTCCTTAACAGGGCTAATAGTCAGTTTCTTACCTCTTCCTGCGGGTTTATCTGGAGGAGTAAGGACTCCCACCACACGATGTTGAGTTGATAACAATGCAGCTAAATGCCGAGCCGCAAAATCGGGTGTTCCCGCAAAAATAATACGTAATGAATCAGACACGTTTTCTTCCTGTTTCAATTTAACTGTTACTGTCCTGTTTTAGCTCTTTTTTTATCTAGCTTATCGAGTTTTTCAACTTTTTGGCGGATGCGTTGGCGTTTTAATGGAGATAAATAATCTACAAATAGCTTGCCAACTAAATGATCCATTTCATGTTGAATGCAGATAGCTAATAAATCATCAGCTTCTAACTCAAAAGGTTGACCATTGTAATCAAGGGCTTTCACTTTTACGTGCTCTGCACGAGGAATAAAAGCACGCTGTTCTGGGATAGATAAACAGCCTTCTTCTATGCCTGTATCACCGTCGGCATCAAGAAGTTCTGGATTTATTAATACCAGTCTTTGATCTCTTGTTTCAGAGACATCAATGACGATAATGCGCTGGTGAATATTCACCTGTGTCGCGGCTAAACCGATACCTTCTTCCAAATACATCGTTTCAAACATATCATCGACAATTTTTTGAATTTCGGCATCAACTTTTTCGACTGGCTTTGCAATCGTGCGAAGGCGCTCGTCTGGATAATGTAATACGTGTAACACTGCCATAATTTATTCGGACTGTTTCTAAAATGTGAATAGGATTTAACGTCTATTCTAGACATTTATTGTCTAGATTGACAGTATTTGGTGTGTTTAGCGCTCACCCTGTTTGCTAAAAACAATATTAGGATAATGCATGGATGCTAGAGAAATATGGATAAGACTTAATGCTGTTTCAAGACTACCTATTAATAAAGCGATTCAAATTGCAAAGTATCTACAATCTTTGACTCAGTTAAATCAAAGACTATTAATAGGTTGTGGTCTGTCAGAACAGCAAAGTCATCAATTCTTAAGACTTCATGCAAATACTGTCAACGATACATTAAAGTGGTTAGATAAAAACGAATCATCATTATTAACGATTATAGATTCAGATTACCCATCTTTATTAAAGCAAATTTCATCACCGCCACTTTTGCTTTTTGTTGCAGGAAATAGGCAGCATTTAAAAAGCACACAAATTGCATTAATTGGTAGCCGAGTTGCTACACCCTATGGTTCCAAATGGGCAACTTATTTTGCACAGGAATTAGTAAAGAAAGAACTCACTATTACAAGTGGGTTAGCTCAAGGTATCGATGGTATAGGGCATCGAAGTGCATTAAAGAATAATGGTATTACTATTGCTGTACTAGGAAGTGGCTTAGAGCAGATTTATCCGTCATTTCATCGCACTCTTGCAACACAAATAAAAGAGTCTGGTCTTATTATTTCTGAACATTTACCTATGACACCACCTTTAGCGCGCCATTTTCCTCAACGTAACCGGATTATTAGTGGGCTAAGTGCTGCACTGCTTATTGTCGAAGCAGGAATTAAAAGCGGTTCTTTAATAACAGCAAATTATGCTTTGCAACAAGGTAAAGAATTGTTTGTGTTACCTGGATTATTAGGAGATGCTCATTTTGAAGGTAATCACCAGCTTATTAAGCAAGGTGCAAATTTAGCATCTTCACCTGAAGATATTCTGGAATATTTAAATAGCTCTTTGCAGTGGCTTACTTGTGATAATGAGTATCAACAAAAAATTATAACAGATGAATATACGACATTTATCAATAATGAAAAACGAGAGGATAAAACAGAGCAACTTACACCAGAACAACAACACGCAATGGATGTGATATTGCCTTTTCTACTTTTTAATAAAATAGTACCTATTGATATCATTGCTCAGGATAGTGGATTATCAACTTCTGAATTAGCTCCTCTTTTATTAGAACTTGAGCTTATTGAAAAAATCGCTATTGTGGCTGGTGGCTATACTCGATTGGAATAAGTGTAATGAGGTAAAACAATGGCAAAGAATATGCCGTTTACACAGCAACCTGAACAGGGAAAATGCCCTGAATGTGGTAGCACATTAGTGATGAAAAATGGAGGACATGGCCCTTTTTTAGGATGCTCTGCTTATCCTGATTGCCACTATATTAAAACACTGAAACCACAAGGTGATGGGCAAATTATCAAAGTCCTAGAAGGACAACCTTGTAAGTGCTGTGGTGCTGATTTAGTTTTACGTCAGGGTAAATTTGGGATGTTTATTGGTTGTAGCAATTATCCTGAGTGTGAACATATAGAGCAAATTGATAAACCTGATGAAACTGTTATACCTTGCCCTCAATGTGAAAAAGGAAAGCTATTACAACGTAAGTCTAGGTTTGGTAAGACATTTTATGCTTGTAACCAATATCCAGAATGCCAATTTGTATTAAATAACAAACCTGTTAATGGTGAATGCGAATATTGCCACTATCCATTATTGATGGAAAAAAGGTCTTCTCAAGGAGTAAGATTGGTGTGCGCCAGCAAATTATGTGGAAAGCAACAAACAAAAAGAGAAGAACATGAATAACGAAGCATCACCTGTAAGCAATACTATTATAGAAGCATTAAAAAATAATAAAGTTATCGCATATCCAACAGAAGCTGTATTTGGGGTAGGTTGTGATCCTGATAGCGAGCATGCTGTTATGGCACTATTAATGTTAAAACAACGTTCAATTGAAAAAGGGCTAATTTTAATTGCTGATAATTATGAGCAATTGAAACCTTATATTGATGATAGTGCATTAACACAAACTCAACGAGACAGAATGTTTGCATCTTGGCCAGGACCAATTACATGGGTTATTCCTGCTAAATCAACGACGCCAAAGTGGTTAACTGGAAAATTTGCTTCTTTAGCCGTGAGAGTAACAGACCACTCAGTTGTTAAAGAGTTATGCTTAGCTTATGGAAAACCTTTAGTTTCAACGAGTGCTAACTTAAGTGGATTGCCACCATGTCGTACAGTTGAAGAAGTAAGAAAACAATTTGAGGATACAATTCCTATCGTTGAAGGGAATGTTGGAGGTAGACAGAATCCTTCTGAAATCCGAGATGCCTTAACAGGTGAATTGTACCGACAAGGGTGATTGTGATGGAAAAATATTTAGTGATGGGAAACCCTATCGAGCATAGTCAGTCTCCTTTCATTCACCAATTTTTCTCAAAACAAACAGGAATAGAGTATGGCTATGGACGCTTACTTGTTCCTTTAGGTGAATTTGATAAAACTGCCTCACATTTTTTTTCTAATGGGGGACGAGGTGCTAATGTTACTGTTCCTTTCAAAGAAGATGCATTCCGCTTTGTGGATAAATTAACAGATAGAGCAAAAGCATGTGGTGCAGTTAACTCTATTGTTAAATTAGAAGATGGATCACTTCTTGGTGATAACACTGATGGACAAGGACTTATTCTGGACTTAGCAAGGCTCGATTTTATCGTGCCTAATAAGGTTAAATCCGTCTTAGTTATTGGCGCTGGTGGCGCAACAAGAGGAATATTACTTCCATTACTTGATTACGATTGTGATATTACTTTAACCAATCGCACATTTACTAAAGCCGAGCAATTAGTAAAAGAGTTTAGTCAATTTGGAACAATCAGAGCAATAGCTGCTGAAGATGTTGCTGATAGACATTACGATTTAATTATAAATGCATCTGCATCTAGTATGACTAATGATTTACCACCGATTCCTAATGATGTTTATGGTTTTGAAACAGCGTGCTATGACCTTTATTATCAAACTGGAATGACTTCATTTCTATATAACGCATTAAAACATGGAAGTACGCGTTTATCAGATGGATTAGGTATGTTAGTAGGACAAGCGGCTTATGCATTTGAATTGTGGTATGAACTTGTACCGGATATTAATCCCGTCCTTAATGTATTAAGAGAAAGATTGAATAAATGAACCAATCCATTCAATTTCCAGATCGTGAAATATGGCTAACTGAAAATAGGAGTGTTCTTTTTCCTATAATGATCAATGGAATGCTTTTTGATTGTCAAATTACAGAACAAGAGCTTATTGAGCGTTTTGGTGTTGGTGAGGGAATTTTATTATTTAAACAAAATCGTTGGGATATTGAAGAAGAATTTGAAGAGTTGGTAACAGAGTATGAGTTATCAACTCTCCATCCTATCTATTCTTTATCAATGGTAGATTGATGAGTGGCTAAATAGTTATTTTTCCACCCGACATAATTATTAGCAGAATAGATAAAGTGCTCTATTTCTGCTGATGAAAGTGGGCGAACCTTTTTCACCGGACTTCCTAAGTAAAGAAAACCGCTTTCAAGCCGTTTTCCTGGCGGAACTAAACTACCCGCACCAATCATTACATCGTCTTCAATAATTGCACCATCAAGTAAAATAGAACCCATTCCTACTAAAACACGATCTCCGATTGTGCACCCGTGTAGCATTGCTTTGTGCCCAACAGTAACGTTATCACCAATAATAAGAGGAAAACCTTCAGGATCATTGGATGAGATATGAGTGACATGAAGAACCGAACCATCTTGAATATTTGATCTTTTCCCAATACTCACGTAATTCACATCACCACGAATAACAACCATAGGCCAAATACTGACATCTTCACTAATACGTACATCTCCAATCACAGTTGCTGTTTCATCAATAAAAACATCTTTATCAATAGAAGGTGAAAGGTGTAAGTAATTCCTGATTGTTGATTTCCCCATAATTTACCCTCGTACTTGGTTTCACTTTATAATAAGAAAAGCATAGCAGTGGATGGGGTGGGCTGGCGAGAGCAATGATTTTTATGATGCATGACTATAAAAAACGATAATAAAAGAGAAAGTAGAGCAATAGAGTGTGATTGATAGAATATACCGAATAGACAATAACAAGATAAAGCGTATATTTTTTACACACAAAAGATGTTTTCCGTATCAAAAATAGACGTAAAGTTCAAAAAGAGAA
>NZ_JBLRMH010000013.1:0-28967 GCF_047921575.1 Proteus sp. TSJ240517 | reverse complement strand
ACTCGCGTAATTTCCTAAAAAAGGGCATCAATTGATGCCCTTTTTATGCGTTGTTTGAAAAAGAACCTATCTCATCACTAGTTTGTTGTAAATTATTGGTGAGATAGGCTCTGATACAACGAATCGAGTCCAGTATCTTGCAGATACGAATGTCATAGAGATATGACACTGTGTCAGATGCAATCATAGTTGATTTTATGGTTAGTCTGATTTGTTTTGCTCTTGCGAGGCAAGCTGGCTATTTATTTACATCATAGTGACAGGTTAATTTATGAGTGCGAATAGCGGAGCTCAAGATAGCAAACGCGGTGGTGATATCGCTAAGTGGATCATTACCGTTTTATTGCTGGCAGTAGCAGTGGGTGGCAACTATCTTTACCGTGAATTTAACCTAGCGTTGCGAGCTTTAGCTGTTGTTGCTTTGTTCGTAGCAGCAGGTGGGATCGCGTTGTGGACAACACAAGGTAAAGCAACGTTAGCATTTGCTCGTGAAGCGCGTATTGAAATGCGTAAAGTAGTATGGCCAACACGTCAAGAAACATTGCAGACAACTCTGATTGTTGCTGCGGTGACGGCTATTGTGTCATTAGTTCTTTGGGGACTGGATGGCATTCTGGTTCGTTTTGTTTCATTTATTACTGGCCTGTGAGGTGTTCATGACTGATTCTCCAAAAAAACGCTGGTATGTCATTCAGGCATTTTCAGGCTTTGAAGGCCGTGTTGCACAGTCTCTGCGTGAACATATCAAATTAAACGAAATGGAAGACTCATTCGGCGAAGTTATGGTTCCAACCGAAGAAGTGGTTGAGATCCGTAGCGGTCAACGTCGCAAAAGTGAGCGTAAATTTTTCCCAGGGTATGTTCTTGTCCAAATGGTCATGAACGATGCAACTTGGCACTTAGTACGTAATGTACCTCGTGTTATGGGATTCATTGGCGGAACGTCAGACAGACCTGCACCAATTAGCGATAAAGAAGTTGATGCGATTATGAATCGCTTACAACAAGTTGGTGATAAACCGCGTCCTAAAACACTGTTTGAACCAGGTGAAATGGTTCGTGTTAGCGATGGTCCATTCGCTGACTTTAATGGTGTTGTTGAAGAAGTTGATTACGAAAAAAGCCGCTTAAAAGTCTCTGTATCAATCTTTGGTCGTGCAACACCAGTTGAATTAGACTTTAGTCAGGTTGAAAAAGGTTAAACCTTTTTACGCTGCTTTCTTGCAAAAGGTGGAAAAGTTATCTACAATTTTCCACCTTTCGTTTTGAGTTGTTTTGTCATAAGACAGAACAAAGTAAAATCGGGGAGCCCTAGCCGGGCGATATACCCAAATTGAGGAATTAATTAATGGCTAAGAAAGTCCAAGCCTATATCAAACTGCAAGTTTCTGCAGGTATGGCTAATCCAAGTCCACCAGTTGGTCCAGCTCTGGGTCAACAAGGTGTTAACATCATGGAATTCTGTAAAGCATTCAACGCTAAAACTGAAAGCGTAGAAAAAGGTTTACCAATTCCTGTTGTTATTACAGTTTATGCTGACCGTTCTTTCACTTTCGTTACCAAAACTCCTCCAGCAGCAGTTCTGCTGAAGAAAGCGGCGGGCGTGAAATCAGGTTCTGGCAAACCGAACAAAGAGAAAGTAGGTAAAATTACTTCTGCTCAAGTTCGTGAAATCGCAGAAACTAAAGCTGCGGACCTGACTGGTGCTGACGTTGAAGCTATGATGCGTTCAATTGCTGGTACTGCTCGTTCCATGGGCCTGGTAGTGGAGGATTAATCTGATGGCTAAACTAACCAAGCGCATGCGCAATATCCGTGAGAAAGTTGAAGTAACTAAACAGTACGAAATTGCTGAAGCTGTTGCTTTACTGAAAGAACTGGCTACTGCTAAATTCGTTGAAAGCGTTGACGTTGCTGTTAACCTTGGCATCGATGCACGTAAATCAGATCAAAACGTTCGTGGTGCAACTGTACTTCCACACGGTACTGGCCGTTCAGTTCGCGTTGCTGTATTCGCACAAGGTGCAAATGCAGAAGCTGCTAAAGAAGCAGGCGCTGAATTAGTCGGTATGGACGACTTAGCTGCTAAAGTTAAAGCTGGCGAAATGGACTTTGACGTTGTTATCGCATCTCCAGATGCAATGCGCGTTGTAGGTCAATTAGGTCAAATCCTTGGCCCACGTGGCTTAATGCCAAACCCGAAAGTGGGTACTGTAACTCCTAACGTTGCTGAAGCAGTTAAAAATGCTAAAGCTGGTCAGGTTCGTTACCGTAACGACAAAAATGGTATTATCCATACCACTATCGGTAAAGTTGATTTCAACGAAGCACAGTTGAAAGAAAACTTAGAAGCTCTGCTGGTTGCTCTGAAAAAAGCAAAACCATCAGCAGCGAAAGGCGTTTATATCAAGAAAGTAAGCCTGTCTACCACTATGGGTGCAGGTGTTGCGATTGATCAAGCTAGCTTAAGCGCGACAGTTTAATCTTAGATTAGACTAAAGTCATAAAAGACTTTACCTTGGCGTCAAATTTGTATAGAATTTGACGCCTTGAGTTTAGCTATGTTGTATTTTATTCAAGTCGACATAACTAAATTCTCTGAATTTCGGTTGGAGTCTGGCCTATCCAGACCCCGTCCAAGACCGCAGGTGTAAGTAATTACTTAATTTTCCTGCGTAGACGGTGAGAGAGCCAATAAAGAATTATATATTCTGGATTCTACTCACCGTGTTTTAGCGCTTATACCATTGTGGTAATAAGTGATGTGAGTCCCGAGTTTTTACTCGGTTAATCCAGGAGCAAGAAGCTAATGGCACTAAATCTTCAAGACAAACAAGCGATTGTTGCTGAAGTCAGCGAAGTTGCCAAAGGTGCGCTTTCTGCAGTTGTTGCGGATTCCCGTGGCGTTACTGTAGCTAAAATGACCGAACTGCGTAAAGCATGTCGTGAAGCTGGCGTTACTGTACGTGTAGTACGTAACACACTTCTGCGTCGTGCTGTTGAAGGTACTTCTTATGAAGTACTGAAAGATGCATTTGTTGGTCCAACCTTGATTGCATTTTCTGCTGAACATCCGGGCGCTGCTGCTCGTCTGTTCAAAGATTTCGCGAAAGCGAACCCAGCATTCGAGATTAAAGCGGCTGCCTTTGAAGGTGAGTTTATCCCAGGTTCGAACATCGATCGTCTGGCTACACTCCCAACTTACGATGAAGCAATCGCACGCCTGATGGCAACCATGAAAGAAGCCTCTGCAGGCAAATTGGTTCGCACTCTGGCTGCTCTGCGCGATCAGAAAGAAGCTGCTTAATAGCCAATTTCTTCGTTGCTTTATTTACGTATAAACTTTTTCTGAATTTTAGGAACACTTGTTATGTCTATTTCTAAAGACGATATCTTAAACGCAGTTGCTGAAATGTCTGTAATGGACGTTGTTGAACTGATCTCTATGATGGAAGAAAAATTCGGTGTATCTGCTGCTGCAGCTGTTGCTGTTGCTGCGGGTCCAGCAGAAGCTGCTGAAGAGAAAACTGAATTTGACGTTATCCTGAAAGCTATCGGCGGTAACAAAGTAGCAGTAATCAAAGCAGTACGTGGCGCTACCGGTCTTGGCCTGAAAGAAGCTAAAGACTTAGTAGAATCTGCACCAGCAGCTCTTAAAGAAGGCGTAAGCAAAGATGATGCTGAAGCTCTGAAGAAAGCTCTGGAAGAAGCAGGCGCTGAGGTTGAAGTTAAATAATTTAACTTCCCAGAGTGCAGCCTAACGGCTGATGGCTGGTGATTTTTTGGTCACCAGCCTTTTTGCGCTGTAAGGTAAGAGTCACTTTTTCACACTTTTTTGGTGTCTCATTACTTCAATATTTTTTGCTATTGACGACTTAATATACTGTGTTAGTCACTACGATCCACGTTCTCGAAAGCTCGGTAGTGATCTTGGCACAATGAAATGATTTAAGAGTAATAGCAATAAATATTCGGAAAATAGTTGTTTTCCTACCTACAAAAAAACAGTGTTTGCAGAATGTCGAGCCATCCTTAAAGTTAAGGACAGGCAGAGTGGGTCACTTTTCAGCGAGCTGAGGAACCCTATGGTTTACTCCTATACCGAGAAAAAACGTATTCGTAAGGATTTTGGTAAACGTCCACAAGTTCTGGATGTTCCCTATCTCCTTTCTATCCAACTTGACTCGTTCCAGAAGTTCATCGAGCAAGATCCTGATGGTCAAAACGGTCTGGAAGCAGCTTTCCGCTCCGTATTTCCTATCCAAAGCTACAGTGGTAATGCTGAATTACAATATGTCAGCTACCGCTTAGGCGAGCCTGTTTTTGATGTTAAAGAATGTCAGATCCGCGGTGTAACTTATTCTGCACCTCTGCGTGTAAAACTGCGTCTGGTCATTTATGAACGTGAAGCCCCAGAAGGCACCGTTAAAGACATCAAAGAACAAGAAGTCTATATGGGTGAAATCCCATTAATGACCGATAATGGTACCTTTGTTATCAATGGTACTGAGCGTGTTATCGTTTCCCAGTTACACCGTAGCCCTGGTGTGTTCTTTGATAGTGACAAAGGTAAAACACACTCTTCAGGTAAGGTACTGTATAACGCACGTATTATCCCTTATCGTGGCTCATGGTTAGACTTCGAATTCGACCCTAAAGATAACCTTTTTGTCCGTATTGACCGTCGCCGTAAATTACCTGCGACTATCATTTTACGCGCAATGAATTACAGCACTGAAGAAATCTTAGGATTATTCTTCGAAAAAACATTGTTTGAAATCAGCAACAACAAGCTGATGATGACATTAGTGCCTGAACGTCTGCGTGGTGAAACTGCTTCATTTGATATTGAAGCAAACGGCAAAGTGTATGTCGAAAAAGGCCGTCGTATTACCGCTCGCCATATTCGTCAATTAGAAAAAGAGCAAGTTGACCGCATTGAAGTACCTGTTGAATACATTGCAGGTAAAGTGGTTGCTCGTGACTATATTGATGAAGCGACAGGTGAACTGATTTGTGCTGCTAACATGGAAATCTCTTTAGATGTGTTAGCTCGCTTAAGTCAAGCTGGTCATAAAACGATTGAAACACTGTTTACCAATGACTTAGATCATGGTGCTTATATTTCAGAAACTGTTCGCGTCGATCCTACAAACGATCGTTTAAGCGCATTAGTTGAAATCTATCGCATGATGCGTCCTGGTGAACCACCTACACGCGAAGCAGCAGAAAATTTATTTGAGAACTTATTCTTCTCTGAAGATCGTTATGATCTGTCTGCTGTTGGTCGTATGAAGTTCAACCGTTCTTTAGGCCGTGACGAAGTTGAAGGTTCTGGCATCCTAAGCCAAGAAGATATCATTGAAGTAATGAGAAAACTGATTGATATCCGTAATGGTAAAGGTGAAGTGGATGATATTGACCACTTAGGTAACCGTCGTATTCGTTCTGTTGGCGAAATGGCTGAAAACCAATTCCGTGTTGGTCTGGTGCGTGTTGAACGTGCAGTTAAAGAGCGTCTATCTTTAGGCGATCTTGATGCATTAATGCCACAAGATATGATCAACGCAAAACCGATTTCTGCTGCTGTCAAAGAATTCTTTGGTTCTAGCCAGTTATCACAGTTTATGGATCAGAATAACCCGCTATCAGAAATTACGCACAAACGTCGTATTTCTGCATTAGGCCCTGGTGGTTTGACCCGTGAACGTGCAGGCTTCGAAGTTCGAGACGTACACCCAACTCACTACGGTCGTGTGTGCCCAATCGAAACACCTGAAGGTCCAAACATCGGTCTTATCAACTCATTATCTGTTTATGCACAGACTAATGAGTACGGTTTCCTAGAAACGCCTTACCGTGTTGTTGAAAACAATGCCGTAACAGATGAAATTCACTATCTGTCTGCAATCGAAGAAGGTAACTTCATCATTGCTCAGGCTAACTCCGTATTAGACGATGACAATCACTTCGTTGAAGAATTAGTTACTTGCCGTCATAAAGGTGAGTCAAGCTTATTTAGTCGTGACCAAGTTCAGTACATGGACGTTTCAACCCAACAGGTTGTTTCTGTCGGTGCTTCACTGATCCCATTCCTTGAACACGATGACGCCAACCGTGCATTGATGGGTGCGAACATGCAACGTCAGGCTGTTCCTACACTTCGTGGTGATAAACCACTGGTAGGTACAGGTATGGAACGTGCGGTAGCGGTTGACTCCGGTGTTACTGCGGTTGCTAAACGTGGTGGTGTTGTTCAGTATGTTGATGCTTCTCGTATCGTTATCAAAGTTAACGAAGAAGAGACTTACGCTGGTGAAGCGGGCATCGATATCTACAGCTTGACTAAATACACTCGTTCTAACCAGAACACATGTATTAACCAAACTCCTTGCGTATCTTTAGGTGAACCTGTTGATCGTGGTGACGTGTTAGCCGATGGTCCTTCAACAGACCTTGGTGAGTTAGCATTAGGTCAAAACATGCGCGTGGCATTTATGCCATGGAATGGTTATAACTACGAGGACTCCATCCTTGTATCTGAACGTGTTGTTCAAGAAGATCGTTTCACTACTATCCATATTCAAGAACTTGCTTGTGTCTCTCGTGATACTAAGTTAGGGCCTGAAGAGATCACTGCTGATATCCCGAACGTCGGTGAAGCAGCGTTATCTAAACTGGATGAATCAGGTATCGTTTATATCGGTGCTGAAGTGAAAGGTGGTGACATTCTGGTTGGTAAAGTAACACCTAAAGGTGAAACTCAACTGACTCCAGAAGAGAAACTGCTGCGTGCTATCTTCGGTGAAAAAGCGTCTGATGTTAAAGATTCTTCTCTGCGTGTTCCTAATGGTGTGTCTGGTACAGTTATCGACGTACAAGTCTTCACCCGTGATGGCGTAGAAAAAGATAAACGTGCATTAGAAATCGAAGAATCACAGTTACGTGAAGTTAAAAAAGACTTAACTGAAGAACTGCGTATCTTTGAAGCTGGTCTATTCGCTCGTATCCGTGGTGTTCTGATTGCTGGCGGTATTGAAGCTGAGAAATTAGATAAATTACCTCGTGAACGTTGGTTAGAGCTGGGTATTGCGGATGAAGAGAAGCAAAACCAGTTAGAACAATTAGCAGAACAGTATGATGAACTGAAAGCTGAGTTCGCGAAGAAACTGGAAGCTAAACGTCGTAAAATCACTCAAGGTGATGATTTAGCACCAGGCGTGCTGAAAATCGTTAAGGTTTACCTGGCTGTTAAACGTCAGATCCAACCTGGTGATAAGATGGCGGGTCGTCATGGTAACAAGGGTGTTATCTCTAAGATTAACCCAATTGAAGACATGCCATATGATGAAAACGGCAATCCAGTAGACCTCGTATTGAACCCACTGGGTGTACCATCACGTATGAACATCGGTCAGATCCTTGAAACTCACTTGGGTATGGCTGCTAAAGGTATCGGTGATAAGATCAACGCGATGCTGAAACAGCAACAAGAAGTTGCTAAATTACGTGAATTTATCCAGAAAGCTTACGATCTGGGTATGGCACCTCGTCAGAAAGTTGATCTGGACACCTTCAGCGATGAAGAAGTGTTACGTCTGGCTGAAAACCTGAAAAAAGGTATGCCAACCGCAACACCAGTGTTCGATGGTGCAGAAGAAATGGAAATTAAAGAGATGCTGAAATTAGCTGATCTTCCAACTTCTGGTCAGATTACACTTTTCGATGGTCGTACAGGTGAACAATTTGAGCGTCCAGTAACTGTTGGTTACATGTACATGCTGAAACTGAACCACTTAGTTGATGACAAGATGCACGCCCGTTCTACTGGTTCGTACAGCTTGGTTACTCAGCAACCTCTTGGTGGTAAAGCACAGTTTGGTGGACAGCGTTTCGGGGAGATGGAAGTGTGGGCACTGGAAGCATACGGTGCAGCTTATACTCTTCAAGAAATGCTTACTGTTAAGTCGGATGACGTTAACGGTCGTACCAAAATGTACAAAAACATCGTTGATGGTAACCATCAGATGGAACCAGGTATGCCAGAGTCGTTCAACGTATTGTTGAAAGAGATCCGTTCACTGGGTATCAACATCGAATTGGAAGACGAATAACGGATTCCATATAGACAGACTGCTAGAAATGGCAGTCTGTCAAACAGTGACTACACTGGTTTAAAGGGGTGAATGACAGGGGTCATTTGCCTGGCAGGTCTAACTCCGACAGGAGCCATTTCGTGAAAGACTTATTAAAGTTTCTGAAAGCGCAAACCAAGACCGAAGAGTTTGATGCGATCAAAATTGCTCTGGCATCACCTGATATGATCCGTTCATGGTCATTTGGTGAAGTTAAAAAGCCAGAAACAATTAACTACCGTACGTTCAAACCAGAGCGTGACGGTCTTTTCTGTGCCCGTATTTTCGGACCAGTAAAAGATTACGAATGTTTGTGTGGTAAATACAAACGTTTAAAACACCGTGGTGTTATCTGTGAGAAGTGTGGCGTTGAAGTTACACAAACTAAAGTTCGTCGTGAACGTATGGGTCACATCGAATTAGCTTCTCCAGTTGCTCACATTTGGTTCTTGAAATCACTGCCGTCCCGTATCGGTCTGCTGCTGGATATGCCACTGCGCGATATTGAACGTGTACTGTATTTCGAATCTTATGTTGTTGTTGAAGGCGGGATGACTAGCCTTGAGCGTGGACAAATCTTAACAGAAGAGCAATATCTTGATGCATTAGAAGAATTCGGTGACGAATTCGATGCGAAGATGGGTGCAGAAGCTGTTCAGAACTTGTTACAGAGCATGGATCTGGAACAAGAGTGTGAAACGCTGCGTGAAGAGTTAAATGAAACTAACTCTGAAACTAAACGTAAGAAACTGACTAAACGTATCAAGTTACTTGAAGCATTCATGCAATCAGGCAATAAACCTGAGTGGATGATCTTAACTGTACTGCCTGTGTTACCACCAGACTTACGTCCATTGGTTCCACTTGATGGCGGTCGTTTTGCGACTTCAGACCTGAACGATTTATATCGTCGTGTGATCAACCGTAACAACCGTTTAAAACGCCTGCTTGATTTAGCAGCACCAGACATTATCGTACGTAACGAAAAACGTATGTTACAAGAGTCTGTGGATGCGTTATTAGATAACGGTCGTCGTGGTCGTGCGATTACGGGTTCTAACAAACGTCCTCTGAAATCTTTGGCTGATATGATCAAAGGTAAACAAGGTCGTTTCCGTCAAAACCTGTTAGGTAAACGTGTTGACTATTCTGGTCGTTCTGTAATCACCGTTGGTCCATACCTGCGTCTGCATCAGTGTGGTCTACCGAAGAAAATGGCTCTTGAGTTATTCAAACCATTTATTTACGGAAAACTGGAAACCCGTGGTTTAGCGACAACAATCAAAGCCGCTAAAAAAATGGTTGAGCGTGAAGAAGCGGTTGTTTGGGATATCTTAGATGAAGTTATCCGCGAACACCCAGTGATGCTGAACCGTGCACCAACACTTCACCGTTTAGGTATTCAGGCATTTGAACCAATCCTTATCGAAGGTAAAGCTATTCAGTTACACCCACTCGTTTGTGCGGCATATAACGCCGACTTCGATGGTGACCAAATGGCGGTTCACGTACCATTGACATTAGAAGCACAGTTAGAAGCTCGTGCGCTGATGATGTCAACAAACAACATTCTGTCTCCAGCAAGTGGTGACCCAATCATCGTTCCTTCACAGGACGTTGTATTAGGTCTGTACTACATGACTCGTGACTGCATCAATGCCAAAGGTGAAGGCATGGTGTTAAGTGGCCCTAAAGAAGCTGAACGCGTTTATCGCGCAGGTTTAGCCTCTTTACACGCACGCGTTAAAGTACGTATCACTGAAGAGATCAAAGATGGCGAAGGTAACATCACCACTGAAACTAGCTTAAAAGACACAACTGTCGGCCGAGCTATTTTATGGATGATCGTACCAAAAGGCCTACCTTACGCGCTGGTTAACCAACCATTAGGTAAGAAAGCAATTTCTAAAATGCTGAATACCTGTTATCGCGTATTGGGCTTGAAGCCAACAGTTATTTTTGCTGACCAAATCATGTATACCGGTTTTGCTTACGCAGCACGTTCAGGTGCTTCAGTAGGTATCGATGATATGGTTATCCCTGCGAAAAAAGCAGAGATCATTGCAGAAGCAGAAGCAGAAGTTGCAGAAATTCAGGAACAGTTCCAATCCGGTCTGGTAACAGCGGGCGAACGTTACAACAAAGTTATCGATATTTGGGCTGCGGCGAATGAGCGCGTAGCAAAAGCGATGATGGAAAACCTGTCTACTGAAACCGTTATTAACCGTAATGGTGAAGAAGAACAACAAGTATCTTTCAACAGCATCTTTATGATGGCTGACTCCGGTGCTCGTGGTTCTGCAGCTCAGATTCGTCAGTTAGCAGGTATGCGTGGTTTGATGGCTAAGCCAGATGGCTCAATCATCGAAACACCTATTACAGCAAACTTCCGTGAAGGTCTGAACGTACTCCAGTACTTCATCTCAACTCACGGTGCTCGTAAAGGTCTTGCGGATACCGCACTGAAAACAGCAAACTCCGGTTACTTGACTCGTCGTTTAGTTGACGTTGCACAAGACTTAGTCGTAACAGAAGACGACTGTGGTACAACCGAAGGTGTTATGATGACTCCGGTTATCGAAGGTGGTGATGTTAAAGAACCACTGCGTGAACGTGTATTAGGTCGTGTGGCTGCAGAAGATATTCTGAAACCAGGTACTGCCGATATTCTTGTTCCACGTAACACCCTGTTAAACGAAAAACTGTGTGACTTGTTAGAAGAAAACTCAGTTGACAGCGTGAAAGTACGTTCAGTTGTAACCTGTAACACAGACTTCGGTGTGTGTGCTAATTGTTATGGTCGTGACCTTGCTCGTGGTCATATCATTAACAAAGGTGAAGCTATCGGTGTTATCGCGGCACAGTCAATCGGTGAACCAGGTACACAGTTAACGATGCGTACGTTCCACATCGGTGGTGCGGCATCTCGTGCGGCAGCAGAATCTAGCATTCAAGTACGTAACAAAGGTACTCTGAAGCTGTTTAATGCGAAGTTCATTACTAATACTGCTGGTAAATTAGTTATCACTTCTCGTAACACAGAATTACGTTTAATTGACGAATTCGGTCGTACGAAAGAGAGCTACAAAGTACCTTACGGTGCTCAATTAGCGAAGGGTGATGGCGAAGCGGTTAACGGTGGCGAAACTGTTGCTAACTGGGATCCACATACAATGCCAGTTGTGAGTGAAGTATCTGGTATCATCCGTTTTGCAGACATGGTTGATGGTCAAACTATCACACGTCAAACAGATGAATTAACAGGTCTTTCTTCACTGGTTGTTCTGGATTCAGCAGAGCGTACAGGTAGCGGTAAAGATTTACGTCCAGCATTACGCATCACTGATGCACAAGGTAATGACGTATTAATCCCGAATACTGATATGCCAGCACAGTACTTCCTGCCAGGTAAAGCGATTGTTCAGTTAGACGATGGCATTACAATTAACGCAGGTGACACTTTAGCGCGTATTCCACAAGAATCTGGCGGTACTAAAGATATCACCGGTGGTCTGCCACGCGTTGCTGACTTGTTTGAAGCTCGTCGTCCGAAAGAGCCTGCAATCCTTGCTGAAATCAGCGGTATTGTTTCGTTCGGTAAAGAGACTAAAGGTAAACGTCGTCTAGTTATTTCTCCATTAGACGGTAGCGATGCATACGAAGAGATGATCCCTAAATGGCGTCAACTTAACGTATTCGAGGGTGAGGTTGTGGAACGCGGTGATGTTATTTCCGATGGTCCAGAATCACCACACGACATTCTGCGCTTACGTGGTGTTCATGCGGTTACTCGCTATATCACTAACGAAGTACAGGAAGTTTACCGTTTACAAGGCGTTAAGATTAACGATAAACACATCGAAGTTATCGTTCGTCAGATGCTACGTAAAGTTACCATTGAGAACGCAGGAAGCTCTGAGTTCCTCGAAGGCGAACAGGTTGAATACGCTCGCGTTAAAGTTTCAAACCGTGTTCTGGAAGATGATGGTAAAGTACCAGCAACGTATGCTCGTGACCTGTTAGGTATCACGAAAGCATCTCTGGCAACTGAATCCTTCATCTCTGCTGCATCGTTCCAAGAAACAACTCGTGTTCTGACGGAAGCTGCGGTAGCGGGTAAACGTGATGAATTACGTGGCTTGAAAGAAAACGTTATTGTTGGTCGCTTGATCCCAGCTGGTACTGGATATGCGTATCACCAAGATCGTATGAAGCGTCGTCAATCACAATTGCCGACAGATGAAACTGAAACAACAATCAGTGCTGATGAAGCATCTGCTAACTTAGCAGAATTACTGAATGCTGGTTTTGGTGGATTAAAAGACTAAAATCTAATTTAGATTAGATTGAAATGCCCTCCATTGTGAGGGCATTTTTTGTTTCTGTTCTACATAAGTAGGCGAAATGATGAGAATAATATCTAAGATTTTGATTATTCTATGTTTTATTTTTACTGGATTTGCTTCAGCAGTGCCTTATGAAAGAGGTATTCCAACAGAAGCTCAATGGGATTTAAAAACGCCCATTACAACATTGATGCAACTTCGCCAACAAAAAACGTTATATGCGTTTGTGGGGGATAAATTGCAACCTGTTGCAGAACTTTTTCCTAACCAAGGTTTTTATGCATCAGTTACAGAGGGTGATTACCACAAAATACAATTTGGGAATGCTCAAGGTTATCTTGAAGCGGGCTATCTAGAAGATGGCTATTTTGAAGATATTGCCTCAATGAAACCAGATAAGAAAATACGTTTCTTATCAGATCGCACGAAGAAAGCAGATTATCCTATCTACGAATATTTAATTACGACAAAAAATACTCCTATCTATAGTGATAAAGATATTACTAGTCCACAAATAGCGACACTCTTACCCAATTTACGTTACCCCGTGTTATCTCGCACAATAAAAGAAGGTACTAATGGAAGTAAAATCAATTGGTTTGAAATCTCTTTAGGTGATCGCTTAGGTTATATTTCATCAAGGGATGTAAAGCCTGACTTAGGGATACCAGTACTTACTTATCACCATATTCTTAAAACTACGGAAAACCATAATTTTCGTCATACATCAACAACAACATCATTAACTGCATTTACAGAGCAGATGAATTATTTAAAAGAAGCTGGATATGAAACGCTTTCGCTCAATCAAGTTGCTGGCTATTTAAATAAGAGTGTTAATTTGCCAGGCAAAGCTGTTGCATTAACATTTGATGATGGTTTGCAATCCGTTTATCGTTATGCTTATCCTCTTTTAAAAGAAAATGGTCAACGAGCAACACTATTTGTTATCTCATCACGAATAAAATCCAAAACACCTAAGTGGGCACCTAATTCATTACAATTTATGAGTTGGCAATCACTCAAATCGAGTCGTGATGTTTTTGATATTCAATCACATTCCCATTTTTTACATCGTTTAGATAATAATAAAAAACCTATTATTTTTAGCCGTCAGTCCCACACAATTATATTAGACTTACAACGCTCACAACGTGTATTGCGATTATTAAATCCACATCAATATGCCTTTGCATATCCTTTCGGTGGATATAATCAAAGGGCAATTACTGCAGTCAAAGCGTCTGGTATGACATTGGCGGTGACAACTCAACAGGGAAAAGTTCGTTTAGGTGATCCTCCTTTTGCACTAAAACGGCTCTATGCTTTGAGTACAGATCCTATTGAGAAATTTGCGAGGATGGTGGGTAATGATGAATATGAAGTCGTTAATAAAAATATCGTTGTTGATAAATAATTAAAAATAAAATTTATAATCTTAAAAAATACCTTTGATATTTATTGAAGGTATTTTTTATTCCTCTATTACCAATTCAGTTAAGATCAATAAATAACTTATATTTTTCAGATAATTATGATGATTTTTTAGTGATAAAAATTTATTTTTTTCTGTAAGCTGGCAATCCAAATTCAGTATGGAGCTAGTTATGAAAAAGCCTATATCTATATCTTCTTATGATTCTGCATTTAAACGCTTTATGATGAATGTCAGTAATGCGAAAGATTTCTTCTTTGTTCATTTACCAGAGGAATTAAAAAGTCATTGTGATTTTTCGACGTTACAATTACAAAATTCTTCTTTCATCGATATTAAATTACGTTCTCGTATGTCTGATATTTTGTATTTAGTCAAAACCAAAGAGGGTGATATTCCTATTTATTTACTGATAGAGCATCAATCTAGGCCAGATAAAATGATAGCTTGGCGCATGATGAATTATGCATTTTCCACTATGAATCAACATTTACAGCAAGGTTATAAATCGTTGCCTCTCGTTGTTCCTATTTTGTTTTATCATGGCAAGAAAAAACCTTATCCTTTTCCTGTTAATTGGATGTCATGCTTTCCACTTACTTCACTTGCTAATAAGCTTTATTCTAATAATTTCTCTTTAATTGATTTGACTTCAATTGATGATGATATTTTGCTGACACATAAAAAAGCAGCGGTAATGGAAATTGCAATGAAGTATGTTAATAGTTGTCATGATCTTAATAAGATTGCAATGCTTCTATCAAAAGCAATAAATCAGAAAAACTGCAGAGATGAGGACACGATTATTGTCGTAGAATATTTATTCTCAATTCTGGATGCATCAGACTTTGAATTTG
This sequence comes from Proteus sp. TSJ240517, assembly GCF_047921575.1. NCBI lineage: Bacteria > Pseudomonadati > Pseudomonadota > Gammaproteobacteria > Enterobacterales > Morganellaceae > Proteus > Proteus sp. TSJ240517. The sequence goes on along the minus strand of NZ_JBLRMH010000013.1, from coordinate 14,194 downwards.
TTATCAATAAAATAGTTGAACAGGTAGATAGCCACAGAGAGGTGATTATGAATATAGCGTGGAGATTAGAAAATAAAGGGTTTGAATTAGGTAAAACGGAAGGTATTGAGATTGGTAAAAAAATAGTACAAATAGAATTAGCTCAAAATTTATTAAAAGAGAATTTTGATCTTTCATTGATCGAAAAAATATCAGGTTTGAGTATGCAAGAACTTGAAGAATTAGCAGTATAAGAATTAAGTTAATTATTTTATATAATATTAAATTAAAAATATCCTAAGACATTATTTATAATCTTTTATTTTTCTTTAATTATTTTAAGTTTATTACATGTTATTTTTATTGAGTTATTTAATAAAAACCGCCTTTATTATTTTTAATTAAATTAATTAAAAGCGGTTTTATATTATTCAAATTTTAATTAACGACCCAAGTAATTATCCCAATCTTTCCATACAGGTTGTAATCCTCGCTCTTTTAATACGTTAATAACATCATTTACATGGCGATTATCATTAGGTGAAAACTGTTCTAGCTCTTCATGACTATCAGAATATCCACCGGGTTGGGTTTTAGATCCTGCGCTAATATTATTAATTGCTAACGGCACTGTGTTATCGCGAAAATAAGGAGATTCTCGTGTTGAAAGTGAAAGCTCAACGTCTGGTGCCAAAATGCGAAAAGCACAGATCAATTGAACTAATTCAGCTTCACTCATTACCGATGCAGGGCTAAGCCCACCAGCGCAAGGACGTAAACGAGGAAAAGAGATAGAGTAACGGCTTTTCCAATAGCGTTTTTGTAAGAACAAGAGATGTTCTGCCACCATATAACAATCGCTACGCCACTGGCTTGAAAGGCCAATCAACGCACCTAAACCAATTTTATCAATTCCTGCTTGCCCTAATCTATCAGGTGTTTGTAGTCGCCAATGGAAATCTTGTTTTTTACCTTTTAGATGATGAAGCTGATAAGTTGGTTCATGATAGGTTTCTTGATAAACCATCACGCCATCAATACCTAGTGTTTTTAATTCTGCATACTCTTCTGTTGCAAGAGGTTGTACTTCCATCATTAATGAACTGAAATTTTCTCGAATAAGAGGGATATATTGGCGAAAATAATCCATACCCACTTTTCTTTGGTGCTCTCCAGTCACTAATAACAAGCTATCAAAACCTAATTGCCTGATGCTATTGCATTCAGTGATGATTTCATTTTCATTTAATGTTTTACGTTTAATGGCATTACTCATTGAAAAACCACAATAAGTACAGTCATTCGCACATAAATTAGAAAGATAAAGCGGCACATACAATCCCACTACATTACCAAAACGTTGTCGAGTGAGTTGTTGAGCACGTTGTGCCATAGGCTCTAAATAATGGCGACCCGCAGGCGAAATTAGCGCCATAAAATCATCAAGTGTAAGGGAATGGCGATTTAATGCGGCTTCAACATCCGCATTGGTTTTACTATTGAGTTTTAATGTAATGTCATCCCAGTCGAGTTGTTGCCAATAATCAGAAAAAGTGTCCATTAGAATGCCCCTAAGTATTGGGTTAATGGACTAGAGGCTTGCGCTTGCATATTCACAGCTGAAGCAGGTGTCGCAAGTCCTGATTGTCGAGCAAGTTCACCAGCATCAAGCGCTGCTTTAAATGCTTGCGCCATTAGAATAGGATTTTTGGCAACAGCAATTGCGGTATTAACTAATACTGCATCAGCACCTAACTCTAAAGCTTCGAGAGCATGACTTGGTGCACCAATACCAGCATCAACAACAACAGGAATTGAGGCTTGTTCAATGATAATTCGTAGGAAATCACGAGTCTGTAAGCCTTGATTTGAGCCAATAGGAGAGCCTAATGGCATTACAGCTGCACAGCCAACTTCTTCTAAACGACGACATAAAACAGGATCAGCACTGCAATAAGGTAAAACAACAAAACCTTCTTTAACGAGGATTTCAGCGGCTTTAAGTGTTTCAATAGGATCAGGTAATAAATATTTAGTGTCAGGATGAATTTCTAATTTTACCCAATGGGTGCCAAAGGCTTCTTTGGCTAAACGAGCCGCAAAAACAGCTTCTTGTGCTGTTTTTGCACCAGATGTATTAGGTAATAATTTTACCCCTAATGATTTAAGTGGTGCGATTAAGTCATCATTACCATTCTTTAAATCCACACGCTTCATTGCCATGGTTACTAATTGGCTACCCGAAGCCTTAATGGCTTCCGTCATTAGCGTTGGTGTTGCAAATTTTCCTGTGCCTGTAAAAAGTCTAGATGTGAATGTTGTATCAGCAATTTTTAACATATCAGCCCCCTGCAATTGCTTGGAAGAGAAGAATAGTATCGCCATCATTAATAAAATGTGTTTCCCAATTTTCACGGGGCACAATGGTTTCATTGACAGCAAGCGCCACACCGATGTGTGGCTGTTCTAACTGAATAAGGAGCTGACAGATAGTGACAGGCATATCCAGAGAATATTGTTCGTCATTTACGGTAATGTTCATGCTACCCCTCGACAAACAGGACATGTTTTTGATGGTGTTAAATGCAAAGTACTCCAATTTTGTTTTCTACCATCAAAAAGGCGAAGTTTCCCACTTAGAGAACAAGGTAAGCCTGAGAGTAATTTGATTGCTTCAAGGGCTTGAAGTGTGCCAATAACCCCAACAACAGGCCCTAATATACCTGCTGTTTTGCAGTTTCTTTGTGGCTCAGTTTCATCAGGATAAAGACAGTGATAGCAACCGTGAGTAAAAGGAGGTTCAAATACCATAAGCTGACCACTAAAGCCCACGGCACTGCCACTAATAAGCGGCGTTTGCTGTGCGACACAAGCACGGTTAATCGCTTGACGAGTGAGCATGTTATCGGTGCAATCTAAAACTAAATCGACCTCTTTAACTAATTTAGATAATGAATCATCATTAATACGTTGTTTATAAGAGGTAATTTTTATATCCGGATTTAGTGCAAGTAGAGACTGCTTTGCGATCTCTGATTTGGCATCGGGAATATCTTGAGTGCGATAAAGAATTTGACGCTGTAGATTAGAAACATGTAACTCATCATCATCCACTAAAATAAGCTCACCAATACCTGCACCAGCAAGATAAAGTGATGCGGGAGAGCCTAATCCACCAAGCCCAATAATCAATACCTTTGCTTGTTGAAGCTTGTTTTGACCTTCTAAGCCAATATCTTCTAACATCACTTGTCGGCTATAACGCATAAAATCATTATCATTTAGCATGATGGTTTTCCTTCCACTAATTCTAATAATTTACGAGTCACTTGTTGCCAATCTGGTGCTTTTGTTATTGCACTGACTAAGGCAACGCTCCCCACCCCAGTTGCAACAACATCAGGTACTCTTTCTAGTGAGATCCCACCAATAGCAACAGTTGGAAAATCAGGTGTCTGTTCTACTTGATGTTTGAGTGCCTTCAATCCTTGAGGTTTAGATGGCATATCTTTGGTCGTTGTTGGAAATATATGCCCTAATGCGATGTAAGATGGACGTAATGTTTTCGCTCTTTGTAATTCAACTTCGTCATGAGTGGAAATACCAAGGCGTAATCCTGATTGTTTAATGGCATTAAGATCAGCAATATCGAGATCTTCTTGGCCAAGATGAACACCATAAGCGTGATGTTTAATGGCGAGTTGCCAGTAATCGTTGATAAACAGTCTTGCGTGATACTGTTTGCCCAGTTTTATCGCTTCGATGATCTCTTGTTCAACGTCGTCTGGCTGTTTATCTTTTATGCGTAATTGCAGGGTGGTAACGCCTATTTTTAATAGGCGTTCGATCCATTCAACAGAATCAACAACAGGATAAAGCCCAAGCTTTTTTTCTGTTAATGCAAAAGGTGTATTAGAGGATCTGTTCATTTTCAGTCACCTCAACACTGGCGATTTCTGCACTGTGGTATAACTCACTTCCATGCTCTTTAAAGGCTTGAGACATTTGCTCCATACCTGCCGCATAATCGCGTACTTCTTGTGTTATCTTCATTGAGCAGAATTTAGGACCACACATCGAACAGAAATGAGCGACTTTTCCTGAAGCCTGAGGTAGCGTTTCATCGTGATATTGACGTGCAGTTTCAGGATCAAGAGCCAAGTTAAATTGGTCTTCCCATCTAAATTCAAAGCGCGCTTTCGACATTGCATTATCACGAATTTGAGCGCCGGGGTGTCCTTTTGCTAAATCGGCTGCATGAGCGGCGATTTTATAAGTGATAAGACCTTGTTTCACATCTTCTTTATTAGGTAAACCAAGGTGTTCTTTTGGCGTAACATAACAGAGCATTGCGCAACCAAACCAGCCAATCATTGCTGCACCAATACCTGATGTGAAGTGATCGTAACCCGGCGCAATATCTGTAGTGAGAGGGCCTAATGTATAAAATGGTGCTTCATGACAATGTTCCAATTCCTCTGTCATATTGCGGCGGATCATCTGCATTGGAACGTGGCCAGGGCCTTCTATCATGACTTGAACGTCATACTCCCATGCAATTTTTGTCAGTTCACCTAGAGTATGTAATTCAGAAAATTGTGCTTCATCATTGGCATCTTGAATCGAACCCGGTCTTAATCCATCTCCCAGTGAGAGGGAAACGTCATAAGCGGTACAAATTTCACAGATTTCACGGAAATGTTCGTAGAGGAAATTCTCTTTATGATGTGATAAACACCATTTTGCCATTATCGAACCGCCACGAGACACTATGCCCGTTAGGCGTTTTGCTGTCATTGGCACATAACGTAACAATACACCTGCATGAATAGTAAAATAATCAACCCCTTGCTCTGCTTGTTCAAGCAAGGTATCTCGGAACATTTCCCAAGTGAGATCTTCAGCAATACCGTTAACTTTCTCGAGTGCTTGATAAATTGGAACTGTACCAATAGGAACAGGGCTATTACGAATGATCCACTCACGCGTTTCATGAATATAACGGCCCGTTGAGAGATCCATTACGGTATCCGCTCCCCAGCGTGTAGACCAAATTAGCTTTTCAACTTCTTCTTCAATTGAGGAGGTGACCGAAGAGTTCCCGATATTGGCATTCACTTTCACTAAGAAATTACGACCAATAATCATTGGCTCTGATTCTGGGTGATTGATATTGGCAGGAATGATTGCTCGACCAGTTGCAACTTCTTGGCGTACAAACTCAGGGGTAATATTGTCAGGGAGATGAGCACCAAAGCTAAACCCTGCGTGCTGTTGGCGTAAAACTTCGCTACGAATTCTCTCTCGCCCCATATTTTCACGAATAGCAATAAACTCCATTTCAGGCGTAATAATGCCTTGGCGAGCATAATGCAATTGGGTCACACTTTTGCCATTTAGCGCTTTTTTAGGGCTTGGTTTTAAGGGAAAACGCAGATGCTCTAATCCGGCATCAGAAAGGCGCTGCTGGGTGAAATCCGAACTTAAAAGTGAAAGCGTTTCAGTATCATTGCGCTCATCAATCCAAGGTTGGCGTATTTTTTTTAAGCCAAGGTTAACGTCAAGTTGAGAATCAGGATCACCATAAGGGCCTGATGTGTCATACACTGGTACAGGTTCATTATCTTCAAAAACAGGGGAATCTTTTGATCCTCCTACTAGCGTTTTATCAAGCTGGATCTCACGCATGGGTACTTGAATGTCAGTACGTGAGCCTTCGAGATAAATGCGTTTTGAATTGGGGAAGCTTACGCCTTGAATGGTGCTGATAAACTCTTGAGCAGCATCACGTTGCTCTTTTCGTGGACGCTGTTTGTTGATCGTTGGTGAAATATCTTTAACGGATATAGTTTGATTTTGGGACATAGCATTTCCTAATAAATATCATGCAGGCTATTAGCCTGTCGGGTGAATATTGAGAAAAATGCTTGTCTGGAGGTCGCAGGGAGTATCGACAGATAGGTGTATATAGATGTGTGAAAAATATACGCAATGAAGCTATCAAAAGGTCGAATCACTCTTGTTCCCTTCGCGGGTATTAACCCGATCAGGTTCCGCGGATCCCGAATTAACGGTCTCAGCCTGTGTTTATAATAGCCTTATAAACACTAGGCACTCCGACAAGAAGAAGTCCAGTATATGAAAGATTTTAAAAACTACAAGCCCGATATGGGTTATTTATTTAAATCCTAATATTGTTGTTCCCAACCTTTCATTTGTGAAATTTGAATAATGGTTACACTCAATAACATTAATATAATTTATGTTTTTAGTGAGTGGATGTTAATGAATCATAGAAGACAGAGATAATACATTGAGAGGTTCTTGCTAAAGAGAGTATCCTCTATTCTATATCATTATTTTGGATAGAATGGTCGTTATGCATTTATATACATTAACAGGCTCAGAAAAGGGCTGGTGGACAGTCAGTCTTGGTGGACGAGTGTGGTTACCTAAAGGTGAACTTCCGTTTGGCTTAGCTAAAGATTGGGATCTCATTGGTCAGCACGCCAAAATTGTGGGTGAATGGCAAGGTGAAACAGTTTGGCTTATTCATGGAAAAATGGATAACGACATGTGCTCACCAAGACTTATCGCCTCACAAGATGAAAACTTATTTAAATTAGTCGGTCGTGGTGTGCAACTGGCTGAGTTTTATCGTTCTCACCGTTTTTGTGGTTATTGTGGTTCTAAAATGCGTCATAGTGAGAGTGAATGGGCGTGTTTATGCGATAACTGCCATGAACGTTATTATCCGCAAATTGCCCCTTGCATTATTGTGGGTATTCGCCATGAAGATAAGATCTTATTAGCACATCATGTTAGGCATAAACATTCACCTCTTTACACTGTACTCGCTGGTTTTGTTGAGGTTGGTGAAACATTAGAAGAAGCAGTGGCTCGTGAAGTGTTTGAAGAGAGCAATATTCGTATTCGCAATATTCGCTATGTATCATCTCAGCCTTGGCCGTTTCCTCACTCTTTAATGATGGGATTTTTGGCCGATTATGATGGTGGCGAACTACAACATGATCCTTCTGAATTAATGAGTGCGGGTTGGTATCGTTACGATCAATTACCCCAGATCCCACCACCAGATACTATTGCTCGACGCTTGATAGAAGATACGATAGCGAATATCAGACAAGATAAAGAAAAGAGCTAAATAAAGGCGCTGTCTGCCAACAGTTATTTTTCCAGCATGTTACAATGCATGCTATTTTGCGGCCCTATTACTGTTAATGGAGTTAGTCATGAGTGAGTTGAAAAACGACCGCTATTTACGTGCGCTGTTGCGCCAACCTGTTGATGTCACCCCAGTTTGGATGATGCGTCAGGCAGGCAGATATCTTCCTGAATACAAGGAAACACGGGCACAGGCGGGAGATTTCATCTCATTGTGCAAAAATACAGAATTAGCATGTGAAGTGACATTACAGCCTTTAAGACGCTTCCCTTTAGATGCCGCTATTTTATTTTCTGATATTTTAACTATTCCAGATGCAATGGGGCTAGGTCTTTACTTTGAAACAGGTGAAGGCCCTCGTTTTAAATCACCTATCAACAGCCTTGCTGATATTCAAAAACTGCCTATTCCTGATCCTGAAGATGAACTGGGATATGTGATGAATGCAGTACGTGCCATTCGTCATGCATTACAAGGTAGTGTGCCATTAATTGGTTTTTCAGGAAGCCCTTGGACACTGGCAACCTATATGGTTGAGGGTGGAAGTAGTAAGGCCTTCACAAAAATTAAAAAAATGATGTATTCAGAGCCTCAAGCTCTACATCTATTACTGGATAAACTGGCAGATAGCGTTATTCTGTATCTGAATGCTCAAATTAAAGCGGGCGCACAATCTATCATGATCTTTGATACATGGGGTGGTGTGCTAACAGGGCGTGATTACCAACTCTTCTCATTACACTATATGCATAAGATTGTTGATGGTCTTATCCGTGAATATGATGGAAGAAAAGTACCAGTCACTTTATTTACCAAAGGTGGTGGCCGCTGGCTAGAAGCTATGGCTGCGACAGGTTGCGATGCATTAGGACTTGATTGGACGATTGATATTGAAGATGCACGCCGTCGAGTTGGGGATAAAGTTGCGCTACAAGGTAATATGGATCCTTCTATGCTGTATGCACCACCTGCCAGAATAGAACAAGAAGTCGAAACTATTCTTGCTGGGTTTGGTAAAGGCAACGGTCATGTCTTTAATCTTGGGCACGGTATTCATCAAGATGTTCCACCTGAACATGCTGGTGCATTTATTGATGCGGTTCACCGTTTATCGAAGCCTTATCATCAGGATAATGATTAATACCCAACAATTACGTCAGGAGCAGACAGAAAAAGCTCAACAGATTATTCTAACAGACCAATTCACAGCACCAATTTATATAGCTGGTGCTGATGTTGGTTTTGAAGACGGTGGCGCGGTCACTCGCGCTGCCATCGTGATAATGCATTACCCTTCTTTCGAAATTCTTGAATACCAAATCGCGCGAATTCCTACGACTCTTCCTTATATCCCTGGGTTGCTTTCATTTAGAGAGTGTCCAGCGTTACTCGCTGCTTGGCAATTAATCAAACAGAAGCCTTCTCTTATTTTTGTCGATGGACAAGGTATTGCTCATCCTAGAAGGCTTGGTGTTGCAAGTCATTTTGGTTTATTAGTGGATACACCGACTATTGGTGTGGCAAAAAGTCGTTTATGTGGCATTGATAAAGCAGTTAATGAAGAGGTGGGAAGCCATGAGCCGTTAATGGATAAGAATGAGCAAATAGGGTGGATTTATCGCAGTAAGAAAAAATGTAAAACCCTGTATGTTTCTCCGGGTCATAAAGTGAGTATGGAAGGTGCTTTGCAGTGGGTTGAGCGGTGTATGAAAGGATATCGATTGCCAGAACCAACGCGTTGGGCTGATGGTATTGCTTCAAATAGGCGATTATTTGAGCAGTTGAATAAGAATAAGCTCTAAATGACCGGGAAATATGTGGATATTTTTAATTTTCAGGTAAACTGCGCCTAAGTTAAGAAAATGAGTAATCACGAATGTTGAAGAACCCAATCCATTTACGTTTAGAAAAGCTAGAAGCTTGGCAACACCTGACGTTTATGGCATGCCTGTGTGAGAGAATGTACCCAAATTATCAGGTATTTTGTCGTGAAACAGGTTTTACCGATCCAATGCTTTATCGCCGTATTCTCGATCTGGTTTGGGAAACTTTAACGGTGAAAGATGCAAAGGTTAATTTTGATTCTCAATTAGAGAAATTAGAAGAAGCTATTCCTGATGCATCTCAGTTCGAGATTTATGGTGTCTATCCTGCGATTGATGCCTGTGTTGCACTTAGTGAAATTGTTCACTCTCGTTTAAGCGGTGAATCATTAAGTCACGCTATTGAAGTGAGTAAATTATCAGTAGGGACAGTTGCTTCACTTGAAATGACACAAGCAGAAAGAGAAATGAGTGAAGAAGAGCTTAGATCTCTACCTGCTGTTATTGAAGAATTCGATATCCAATGGGAAATTTACCGTCTACTTGTAGAATGTGAAGAAAGAGATGTCGAACTGATCAAAGGTCTACGTGCAGACCTTCGTGAAGCTGGAATGAGCAATATCGGTATAGAATTAACGCACTAAATCAGAAAAACGTGATTTAGTGCTTGAAAAGCGACGTTTAAAGACTTCACATCACCCCCGTGTATGTTCTACATTGGGTACGAAAAGAAGTGGCTCAGGTGTTTTACTTAATTTATCCTCTTAAAAAGATAAGTTAAGTTTTTTCACCAGATGTTTTTCAAACGATAAAACATACTTTAAGGACTATTTTATGAACAAAGCTGAATTAACCGAATCAGTTGCTGAAAAAGCGGATCTGACAAAAACTCAAGCAAAAGCTGCTATTGAAGCGTTTATCGATTCAGTAACAGGTGCTCTGAAAGAAGGCGATTCTGTACAGTTAGTTGGTTTCGGTACATTCAAGGTGAATCACCGTGCAGAGCGTACTGGTCGTAACCCTCAAACTGGTAAAGAAATTAAAATTGCAGCAGCTAACGTTCCTGCATTTACTGCCGGTAAAGCACTGAAAGACGCAGTAAAATAATTCCTTTGAACGGAATGAACAATAGAGGGGGATTTACTCCCCTTTTGTTGAAACGACAGGGGCTGTTAGCAATAGGATCTGCTTTTTTGCTCAGCGCCTGCTCCTCTACTGTGCAGCTACTTGAATTTTCTGCAACAGGTTATATTGCGGACGAAGGCATTGTGCGATTATGGCGTTTAAATAATACAGCGTCAGAACCTCAAGTGATCATGAGTGTTTATAGCTTTTATAAAAAGCCAGAAACTGTCATCACATTCTATGAGTATCGCCAAAATAAGCTTTGGCAAGTCCGCTCTGAAGTTATCAATCCTACCGAGCCCTCATCTTGGCACCTTCGTTTAAATAAACGTGGTGAAGTTATTTTCATGCAACAAGAAAGCCAGAAGCAAAAACGAGCATTAACAGAAGATGAACGTTTAAGAATGGTGTTTGCTGCAAGTAAAGAGCGTGAAATCAGCGAAGCGCTTACTATTGGGAAAGTAAATTTAGTACAGGGTGTCTGGTATCAAAATACAATGACAACATGTGCTGGCGAGAAGGTGAGTGTTTCATTTGAAGATCCAGAACAACGCTGGTTAAAAACAAGAACACGTAATTCAAGTAAGCCTTCTTATGTTGCTTGGCTTGATTCACCAGAAGGTAAGCAATTACTGATGGTTGCAGAACACGATTTTTGTAAATGGGAACCAACAAAAGAGAGCTTGTGATCACTCCCTTTTGCTGTTGTTAATTTATTTTTTTAAGCGTGCAATCGCTCGATAACCGATATCATGGCGATAAAAACTACCATCCCAATGAATACCTTTCGCTAAAGCATAAGCATTTTTTTGAGCTTGCTCGATATCATCACCTAATGCAGTCACACATAATACTCGCCCGCCAGCAGTGATAACTTCGCCTTTGTCATTGAGTGTTGTTCCAGCTTGAAATACCTTTGCCGTTGTTGACGATGTTGGTGTTAAGCCTTCGATAACATCACCTTGACGATAATCCGCAGGGTAACCGCCTGCTGCAATCACAATCCCTAAAGCTGGGCGAGGATCCCAATGGGAATCTTTATCTTTTAAATTACCTTTTGCTCCGGCTAAACAGAGTTCAACTAAGTCAGATTGCATACGCATCATAATAGGTTGAGTTTCTGGATCACCAAAACGACAGTTAAACTCAATAACTTTAGCAACACCTTGTTTATCAATCATCAGTCCAGCATAAAGGAAACCTTGGTAACGATGACCTTCAGATGCCATTCCCTTTACTGTTGGATAAATGATTTTTTCCATTACTTGCTGGTGGATTTCTGGTGTAACAACAGGTGCAGGTGAATATGCACCCATTCCTCCTGTATTCGGGCCAGTATCTCCATCGCCAACACGTTTATGATCTTGGCTTGTTGCCATTGGAATAACATGTTCACCGTCAACCATGACAATAAAACTAGCTTCTTCGCCATCAAGAAATTCTTCGATAACAATGCGGTGCCCTGCATCACCAAAAACATTGCCAGCCAGCATATCTTTAATGGCAGCTTCAGCCTCAGCTTGTGTCATTGCAACAATAACGCCTTTACCTGCTGCTAAACCATCTGCTTTAATAACAATCGGCGCGCCCACTTTATTGAGGTACTCAAGTGCAGGTGCTATCTCTGTAAAATTTTGATAATCCGCAGTTGGAATTTTATGTCGAGCTAAAAAATCTTTTGTAAAAGCTTTAGAACCCTCTAATTGAGCGGCTCCTTTTGTTGGACCAAAGATGGTCAGTCCCGCTGCTTTAAAGGCATCAACAACACCAATAACAAGTGGGGCTTCAGGGCCAACAATCGTTAAATCAATATTATTCTCTAGAGCAAAGGCAATTAATGCAGGAATATCCGTTGCACTGATTGCAACGTTTTGTACGCCTTGCTCTAACGCTGTTCCAGCATTACCCGGCGCAACAAAGACTTGTGTAGTAAGCGGTGATTGAACGGCTTTCCAAGCTAAAGCATGCTCACGACCACCATTACCAATAATCAAAATCTTCATATCAATACCTTATTAATGACGGAAGTGGCGCATATTGGTGAAAATCATCGCGATGTTATGTTCATTTGCAGCTGCAATCACTTCATCATCACGAATTGAACCACCAGGTTGAATAACACAAGTCACACCGGCAAGTGCTGCCGCATCAATACCATCTCTAAATGGGAAGAATGCATCTGATGCCATTGCACAACCTGCAACTTCTAAGCCTTCATCAGCGGCTTTAATCCCCGCGATTTTTGCAGAATACACACGGCTCATTTGCCCTGCACCAATACCGACAGTCATATCGTTTTTTGCGTAAACAATGGCATTTGATTTTACAAATTTTGCGACTTTCCAGCAGAAGAGTGCATCTTTAAGTTCACGTTCACTTGGTTGACGTTGAGTGACTACTCTTAAGTTTTCTTCTTTTACCATACCCAAGTCACGATCTTGAACTAATAATCCACCATTAACACGTTTGAAATCTAACGCTGGTTTAGCTTCTTGCCATTGACCACAAGCTAATACACGAACATTTGGTTTTGTTTCTAAAATCGGTAGCGCATCTTCATTAATAGAAGGAGCAATGATCACTTCAACAAACTGGCGTTCGATGATTGCACTTGCTGTTTTTGCATCTAATGGGCGATTGAATGCGATAATACCGCCAAATGCAGAAGTTGGATCGGTTTTAAATGCATTGTCATATGCTTGTGTGAGAGTGTTCGCAATTGCAACTCCACAAGGGTTTGCATGTTTCACAATAACACATGCAGGCTCGGAGAATGATTTCACACATTCTAACGCGGCATCAGTATCAGCGATGTTGTTATAAGAAAGTGCTTTGCCTTGTAATTGGTTTGCAGTGGCAATAGATGCTTCCTCTATATTCTCTTCTATATAGAAAGCTGCTTGCTGATGAGCATTTTCACCATAACGCATATCTTGTTTCTTTATATAGTTCAGATTTAAGGTACGGGGGAAAGTACCTGATGGTTGTGAAGTATCACCATAATAAGGTGCAACCTTCTGACCAAAGTAGTTAGCAATCATTCCGTCGTAAGCAGCTGTATGTTCAAAGGCTTTAATCGCCAAATCAAAGCGTGTGTCTAAAGTAAGACTATTTTCGTGATTATCCATTTCTTCAATCACTCTTTCATAGTCATTACTATTTACTACAATCGTAACGTCTTTATGATTTTTTGCTGCGGAGCGAACCATTGTTGGTCCACCAATATCGATATTCTCCACTGCATCTGCTAATGAGCAATCTGGGCGAGCTACCGTCTTAGCGAAAGGATAAAGATTTACGACGACCATATCGATAGGTTGAATTTCATGTTCTTCCATAATCGCATCGTCTTGTCCACGACGACCTAAAATTCCACCATGTACTTTAGGGTGCAGCGTTTTCACTCTGCCATCCATCATTTCTGGGAAACCTGTGTAATCGGAGACTTCAATAACCGGTAAGCCAGCTTCTGCTAATAGACGTGCGGTTCCACCTGTCGATAAGAGTTCTACTTCTCTTTCAACAAGTGCTTTAGCAAATTCTAAAATACCTGCTTTATCAGACACACTTAAAAGTGCACGGCGGATAGGACGAAGATGTTGCATGAGTTTTATCCCTTGGGGTTGGTATAACGGTAGTAATGGTGAAGTTAAATCACATTAATACAGTGAAATTGTGTTTGCTTAACTAACATTTCAGAAGATGGACACAAAATCAATCTTACTTAATCGGTCATTATAATAACGCAAACGTTTGCGTTTGACATGCTAATTTTATGTAAAAAGACAGTCTGTGGATAAAATTGTTGATAAGTGCGTATAAGTGGGGGTTTTGCTGTGGAATTAAGCAAACGATTTTTTTTCTAAAAAAAACTATTGCCAGCCTCAGAAAACTCCCTATAATGCGTCCTCGTTGTCACGGCAAACCACGTTAAGTGAGTTAGCCGAGAGAACGAAGAAAAAAGTGAAAAGCCTTGAAAATAAACGCTTGACACTGAATGAGGAAGATGTAGAATGCACCTCCTCGCAACAACGCAGAAGACCGGAAACGGCAGCAAATGTTGCACTGCTCTTTAACAAAT
>NZ_JBLRMH010000012.1:0-132191 GCF_047921575.1 Proteus sp. TSJ240517 | reverse complement strand
ATTAAGAAACCTAAGTCTAACGACTTAGGTTTTTTTTTGCTTAAAATTTAGAATAAAAAATAAATTAATCGGATAATTTTAAGTAAACATAACTATTATATATAAAAATAATTACTTTTGTTGATTATGGTGTCCTTTTAAAGGGTGAGAGCGAAGCTTGGCTTTGGTATACTTTAGTTATAGCAAGATATCTTGCTGTTTATCTGAGGTTGCTAATGGCGAAAAAACCGAATTATTCAGTGCGTTTTGTAGCAGGTCAACCTGTTGAAAGGATTGAGCCCAGCCCACCTTTAAGTGAAAGAAAGGATACCTTACCTATCGGAATGCCCCTTTACACTGAAGGCACTCTAAAAATTGCGGTTTGGAATATCTATAAACAGCAACGACTCAATTGGCGTAATATGTTGGAAACGCTCTCAACAGATACGCATTTGCTTTTGTTACAAGAAGCTCAAACTACACCTGAGCTTGTACGTTTTGCTGGAATTCACCATTTAATTGCAGACCAAGTCCCTGCCTTGGCTTTTCAACAACACCCAGCTGGTGTGATGACATTATCAAGTTCCCATCCTATCTATTGCTGCCCTCTCAGAGAGAAAGAGCCCTTTTTACGACTACCCAAATCAGCATTAATTACGGTATATCCATTAATTACGGGTGATCATTTAATGGTTATTAATGTACATGCGATTAATTTTAGTTTTGGTGTCGATGTTTATCAGCGTCAATTGAGCAATTTATCTGTTCATATCATGCATCACAAAGGACCTGTTATTTTAGCGGGTGATTTTAATGCGTGGAGCCGCCCAAGAGTCAATGTATTAAAACGTTTTGCAAGAGCGTTAAGACTTAAAGAAGTTATTTTTGATAATGATTGGCGTACAAAAGCCTTTGGTAAACCTTTGGATTATATTTTTTATCGAGGGTTATCGTTGAACAAAGCTGAGGTCTTAATCACAGATGCATCTGACCATCATCCTTTAATCGCGACATTTTATTAGTAGGTAATAATAACATAAGTTAATGTTTAATTTTTTAATATTTAAATTAAATA
This sequence comes from Proteus sp. TSJ240517, assembly GCF_047921575.1. NCBI lineage: Bacteria > Pseudomonadati > Pseudomonadota > Gammaproteobacteria > Enterobacterales > Morganellaceae > Proteus > Proteus sp. TSJ240517. The sequence continues at coordinate 131,137 of NZ_JBLRMH010000012.1, read as the reverse complement.
TGATTATATCTATCATTTATTAATATAGCTATATTATGCTTAACTAATCTATCTATTTAATCTATTTGTTATATTAATGTTATTTACTATACTTTTTTGGTCTATCTAATATCACTAGATATAGGAAATAAAATGCCAACAAAAAATATAGTTATTATTGGTGGTGGTACCGGCGGAACTATTCTTGCTAATATCCTAGCTAAAAAATTAAATGACGAAATCTTTTCAAATAAAATTAAAATTACGCTTATTTCAGATAATCCTAATCATTATTACAAACCTGCATTTATGTATATTGCATTTAATCTTTTTTTAAAAGAAGAGCTAATGCGTTCAGAAAGAAGTTTATTAAGACCCGAAATTGAATTTATTATCGATAAAGCAGAACGTTTTGACTTTAATAATAAAGTGATTTATTGCGAATCTAATAAAAAATATAACTATGATTTTTTAGTATTAGCAACAGGTTGTGTTCCTAGTCCTCATAGAATTGAAGGCTTAAAAGAAGCGGGAAATCATTTTTACCAATATGAAGCCGCAAGAACACTTGCTGATAAATTAGCTAAAATTGAAAAAGGTCGTGTATTTATTACTGTTAGCTTCCCTGAAACACCTAATGTACCGCATCAATGTGGTATTGCTCCTATGGAGACAACATTGATGCTGGATGAGCTTCTTCGTCAGCGTCGGGTGAGAAATAATATTGAAATTGTTTATACCTATCCTACGGTTGCTCAACTTCTAAGAAACTGTCTGTTTATGCAACAAGAGGTTTGTGAAGTTCTTCCGGCCGTATTCTCTGAGCGAGATATTAAAGCTAAGCGAGGCTTTACGTTGAGCCATGTTGATCCTGATAAGAAAATAGCTTACTCAAAAGAGGGCGAGGCAGAGCCATTTGATATCCTTATGAGTACACCGCCTATTACGGCCGTTGAGGCGATTCGTAATACAGGTTTGAGTGAACATAATAATGGTGAAGGCTGGTTACCTACTGATCCTGAAACATTGCAAGTCTATGGATTAAATCAAGTGTATGTTCTTGGTGATACGGTTGATTTACCGATTAGTAAAGCCGGTGGTAGTTGTCATAACCAAGCGGGTGTAATTGCAAATAACATCTGTGGTGAGCTTCGTTACGGTTATCCTGCTGCGATTTATGATGGTCGTGTGCAGGCGGTCGCACAAATGGGATTATCAGCCGGTATGCCATTACAGTATGACTATAAACATGACGTAATTCCTACACCACCGACAAAGCTAGGCGGATTACTGCGTAATAGTTATAACCGAGGTTTATATTGGGCAACCGTTAGAGGATTATTATAGGGGATACAATAATGAGTGAAAATAACTTAAGCCCAGCAGATATTCAACTATTATCTGATGAAGATAAATTACATCTTCAACATTTATTAGAAAAAGCAAGACCATTATTAGCATTAAAGCGCTTTGATAATATCGTCGATTTATTATCTTTAATATCTGACTCAATAGATATTATGGATAATGCAACGGTTGAAAAAATTTCAGTTGCGTTTGAAGAAACATTAATTCCAGTATGGGAGTTAAGTGCTGCTTATAATATGGCAAAGAAAGAATCTATTTATCAAGATAAAAAATATACATTAGGTTCAACTTTTGCGTTATTAAGAAACCCTGATACGCTTAAAGGGATTTCAATTATTCTAAGAACAGTTCAAATTATCGGGGAAAATAACCAAAGAATAGAAAATTAATTAATAATTAGGAGATATAATGACGCAAAGTAATAAACATTTTAATACTCAAGCAATACATTATGGTTATTCTCCGTTAGATTTTCAGAGGGCATTAGTGCCTCCTGTTTTTCAAACATCCACTTTTGTTTTTCCAACGGCACAATATGGTGCTGATTGCTTTGCTGGAAAACAAAAAGGGTATTTTTATTCTCGGATCTCAAACCCTACTTTAGAGTTATTAGAAAAGCGTTTAGCACAATTAGAAAATGGTGAAGGCGCCGTTGTTTTTTCTTCAGGAATAGGGGCAATTACTTCTAGTTGCTGGTCGTTACTTCAGCCTGGTGATGAACTCATTGCTGATATGACGCTTTATGGCTGCACTTTTACATTTTTCAATCATGGACTGGCTAAATTTGGTGTTAAAATAAAGCATGTTGATTTAACTAACCTTGAAAAACTGAAAGAAGCGATTACTGAGAAAACAAAATTAATTTTTTTTGAAACTCCTGCTAATCCTAATATGCGTGTCAGTGACATAGCAAAAATATCAGAAATAGCGCATCAACATAATATTTTAGTCATGGTAGATAGCACTTATTGCTCGCCTTATTTACAACAACCTTTGGGGCTTGGTGCTGATATTGTTGTGCATTCTATGACCAAATATTTATCAGGTCATGGAGATGTCACTGCAGGAGCAATTATTACCACGCACGCCCTAGCAGATAAAATACGTGTTGAAGGTTTAAAGGATATGACTGGGGCTTGTTTGTCTCCTCATGATGCTTCGTTAATATTGCGAGGAATAAAAACGCTAGGCATAAGGATGGAGCAGATCTGCCAAAATGCACAACGTATTGCAGAATATCTTACAGATAATCCTAAGGTTGAAACTATTTATTATCCGGGATTAGTTTCTTTCCCTCAATATGAACTCGCCAAACGCCAGATGCGTTTATCTGGTGGCATGATAGCTATTGAGCTAAAAGGAGGCATAAAAGCGGGTAGAGAGTTTCTCAATCGTTTAAATCTCTTTAGTCGAGCAGTGAGTTTAGGAGACTGCGAATCTTTAGCTCAACATCCTGCCACAATGACTCATGCCACTTATAGTGCAGAAGAACGACAAAGACATGGTATTAGTGATGGTTTAATTCGACTATCGATTGGTCTTGAAGATGTGGATGATTTAATTGCTGATTTAAAACAAGCTCTGGCTTAGTGAAAATCGCATAATTTATAATAAAGAAAAAGGCTGTGAATTAATCCACAGCCTTTATTGTTTAACTCAGAATTGTTTGATTCAGAAATGTGATTTATTTCTGGTTCATTCTCGGTTTGATACCGACATAATAGCCAACAGTTAAAATAGCTACCCATACCATACCGACAACCAATGCCATTCTGGTTGACTCAAAATAGCCTAAGATTGCGATAACAAACGCCATAAAGACGATAGTCAGTGCTGGTGCAACAGGCCATAGCGGTACTGGAAATTTAAGCGTTTTCACTTCATCTGCGCTCATCTTGCGACGCATAGCAACTTGAGAAAGCAAAATCATTAACCACACCCAAACTGTTGCAAATGTCGCAATAGAAGCGATTAAAACAAAGATTTGTTCTGGAATAAGGTAGTTAAGTACTACGCCCAGCAACAATACAACAGACATCACTAGCACCGTCATCCAAGGCACACCATTGCGAGTGAGCTTCATAAAAGATTTTGGTGCTTGCCCTTCTTGAGCCATGCCGTACATCATACGACCAGCACCGAAAATATCACTGTTGATCGCAGAAATTGCAGCTGTGATAACCACAAGGTTTAAGATATTTGCCGCTGAATTGATCCCTAGATTTGAGAAAATCTGTACAAATGGGCTACCGTTATGGCCGATTTGTTGCCAAGGGAAAATGCACATTAGAATGAAAATCGTCAGTACATAGAATAATAAGATACGAAACGGTACGGCATTGATAGCTTTAGGAATGGTTTTTTCAGGATCTTTAGCTTCACTGGCAGTAATACCAATGACTTCAATCCCACCAAACGCAAACATCACAATGGCAAGTGAGGCGATAACCCCTTCAATGCCATTCGGCATAAAGCCACCAAACTCCCATAAGTTAGAGATACCAATAGGGTGTTCAGTTTGTTGGCCAAAGCCATACATCATAATGACAACACCACCAATTATCATGGCGATAATGGCGGTCACTTTAACAATGGAAAGCCAAAATTCCATTTCACCAAATATCTTCACATGGCAAAGGTTTAAGGCACCAATAAAGCAAACTATCCCTAATACCCATATCCATTGATCAACATCTGGGAACCAGAGTTTCATATAAAAGCCAAATGCCGTGACGTCTGCAAGACATACAATCAGCATTTCAAAAACGTAGTTCCAGCCAGTTAAGAAGCCAGCTAAAGGCCCCATATAATGGCTTGCATATTGTGAAAAAGAGCCTGCAACAGGATGATGAACTGCCATTTCACCTAATGCACGCATAACCATAAATACTGCTGCACCACCAATAAGGTAAGCAAGCAATACAGCTGGACCCGCTTTCTCAATGGCAGCCGCAGAGCCATAAAATAAACCTGTACCGATTGCAGAGCCAAGCGCCATGAAACGAATGTGCCGCCCTGATAATCCTCGTGAAAGTTGATTCTCTTTTTGCATCTAAAGTATTCCCATCTCTGTCCAACGGAGGAATGCTATCCTCTTTTTCAGTGTCTTCTCGCACGTTAGCTATTCAAAACAAACCATGTACCTTATCATAAAGCCTCTTACGGTGAGATAGTTATCTGTAATAATCATCAGCATTCATTGGATATCAGAGTTTCTTATGCAATACCCCATTAATGAAGTGTTTCAAACCTTACAGGGTGAAGGTGTTTTTACTGGCGTTCCTGCACTTTTTGTTCGATTACAGGGTTGTCCTGTAGGTTGTAGTTGGTGTGATACCAAACATACTTGGGAAAAAGAAGAGGAAAAAAAAGTTCCTCTTGGCGATATTCCTATTAAAACGCAAGAAAGCGATACTTGGGGAGAAGCCAGTGTTGCTCAGATTTTATCACTTTTCCAACAACAAGGTTATAGTGCAAAACACGTGGTTATCACAGGAGGCGAGCCTTGCTTATATGATTTACGTCCTTTAACAGAAGGGCTAGAGCAAGCAGGTTTTGCCTGTCAGATAGAAACCAGTGGTACTCACGATATTTTATGTAGTGAGAAAACATGGGTGACACTTTCCCCAAAAGTAGGCATGAAAGGGGGATTTATGGTATTACCTAGCGCAATTAATAGAGCTAATGAGATAAAACATCCCGTTGGGCGTGAAAAAGATATTGAAGCGTTAGATGCCTTACTGATATTACGCACAGAACACCCTGCGCCTGTTGTTGCCTTACAGCCCATTAGTTGTAAAGAGAGTGCAACAGCATTATGTATTAAAACCTGTATTGAACGTAATTGGCGTTTCTCTATGCAAACGCATAAGTATTTAAATATTGCGTGATCGCGTTTTTAATATAAAAAAATCAGCCAATAAAAGGCTGATTTTCTTTTAAGTGATAATGGGTTAATGTAAAACCCGATTTATTCACCGCGATAAATACATCCTGCTGTACACGTCTCTTTTACCATCACCGCAGATAATAATGGCAATGACGGTTTTACTTGTTGCCAAATCCATTTTGCCAGCACTTCGCTGGTTGGATTTTCTAGGCCTTCAATTTCATTGAGATAGTAGTGATCTAGACGCTCAAGAGTAGGTTTAAATGCGGCTTTCACATCAGCAAAATCAATAAGCCAACCTGAATGTTCATCAACTTCACCTGTTAGTTCTAATCTAACAAGAAAAGAGTGTCCATGAAGACGCCCACATTTGTGGCCTTCAGGAACATGTGGCAAATGGTGGGCTGCTTCAAACTGAAAATCTTTAAAGATGGTGGTTGTCATCAAAACTCTCTTGACTTAATTAGTAAAAAAAAGACACAAATAGAACGAAGTCTACCAGTGTAGCTGATTTAGCGTATCACGCCTAATCTACCTTAATCTTAATGGCTTATTATGTTCCTTTTTGCTTATTCATTATATTGATAAAGGAAACCAATAAATAAATTTAGCATTTAAGGTTATTAGATAGAGCCAACAGGTCTTTAATTCGCCTTCTAGTCGTGAGATACCCTCTCAATATTAGAAATATTATCAAAGAACAATAAAGCACAGATAAGTGCTTCGCTTTTTTAAGGCAGGATAAATGAGCAATCAACCTCCATTATTATCAATGCTTCCATTAACCTCGGAGCAATTGAGTAAATTAAAGGACGCAACAAAAGATCTCTCAACAGCGCAAATTGCGTGGTTATCTGGCTATTTGTGGGGGCAGCTTAATCCTTCTGTTGTATCCGCATCGACAGCGGTTAATTCAGTACACGTACCAGAGCAGGAAACCATTACATTGATCTCTGCTTCTCAAACGGGTAATGCGCGTCATCTTGCCGAACAGTTACGAGATAATCTGGTTGCTCACAAATTGAATGTAGAACTATATTCCGCAGGTGAATATAAGTTTAAGCAGATCCATAAAACAACAACCTTGATCATCATTGCATCGACGCAAGGTGAAGGTGATCCTCCTGAAGAAGCGATAGCTTTTTATAAATATCTGAACTCTAAAAAAGCCGCTGAAATGAAAGAAACGGCTTATGCAGTATTGAGCTTAGGTGATACCTCGTATGAGCATTTCTGTAAGGCAGGAAAAGACTTTGATGAGCGAATAGCACAACTGGGCGCAACTCGTTTATTACCAAGAGTTGATGCCGATGTTGAATATCAATCTGTTGCGGATGAATGGATAAAGCAGCTTACAGAACTCTTAAAAGCAAGAGTACCAGAACAAAGTACGCAAATCCTGCAACAAACACAATCAGGTACGACGGATACAATTGAGTCATCTATTTATCATCGAGATGCCCCTTTTACTGCTACATTACTGACTAATAAAAAAATCACAGGCAGAAATTCAGATAGAGATATTCGCCATATTGAAATCAGCCTTGAAGGTTCTGATTTACAATATCAACCGGGCGATGCGCTAGGCGTTTGGTTTAATAACTCACCTGAAAAAGTTGATGAACTTATTGCCTTGTTGTGGCTAAAAGGTGATGAACCTGTCACGTTAAAATCTCAAACATTCACCTTAAAAGAAGCGTTGCTGCATCATTGTGAACTAACTCAAAATAGCGCACCTATCGTAAAAGCCTATGCCCAATTGACGCGCCATGAAGATCTATTGTCATTGGTAGCTGATAAAACTAAGCTTCAGCAATATGCAGACAAACATCCTATTAATGAGATGGTGCGTCAATATTGTGCTCAACCCACGGCACAAGATTTTGTTGATATTTTACGTCCACTAACTCCTCGCCTTTACTCTATTGCATCGTCACAACAAGAAGTAGAAGACGAAGTACACCTTACTTTAGGGGTTGTACGTTACGACGTTAACTCGCGTACTTATACTGGTGGAGCCTCTGGTTTTTTAGCCGATAGCTTAAAAGAAGGTGATAGCGTCAATGTTTTTATCGAAAAAAATGCACATTTTCGTCTCCCTGAAGATAACACCGCACCTGTCATTATGATTGGTCCAGGTACTGGAATTGCACCTTTTAGAAGTTTTATGCAGCAGCGCGAAAATGACGCTGCAACAGGTAAAAACTGGTTATTTTTTGGTAATCCTCATTTTGTAGAAGATTTTCTCTATCAAGTGGAATGGCAACGTTATGTCAAAAGCGGTCTGTTAACTCATATCGATTTAGCATGGTCACGAGATCAAGCACATAAAATTTATGTACAAGATAAATTACGCGAACGTGGTAGTGAGATTTGGCAATGGTTACAGCAAGGTGCTTATCTTTATGTTTGTGGTGATGCATCTCGGATGGCAAAAGATATTGAACAGGCGTTGTTAGATATTGTGATGGAGTATGGCAATAAAAATATTGAAGAAGCAGATGAATACTTAAGTGAGCTACGCCTAGAACGGCGTTATCAGAGGGATGTCTATTAAATGAAATCACACACTCAAGCGCCCTTAGTGGTTGAAGGGAAACTGGCTGATAGTGAACGCATGAAAAAAGAGAGTCACTTTTTACGCGGCACTATTACAGAAGACTTAAAAAATGGTTTAACTGGTGGCTTTGAAGGCGATAACTTTTTGTTAATTCGCTTTCATGGCATGTATCAGCAAGATGACAGAGATATTCGTGCTGAACGTGCGGAGCAAATGCTAGAACCTCGCCATGCCATGATGCTACGTTGCCGTTTACCTGGCGGCATTATTTCGCCTAAACAGTGGCTTAGTATTGATAAGTTTGCGACTGAAAATACACTTTATGGCAGTATTCGTATTACTAATCGTCAAACATTTCAATTTCATGGCATTTTAAAAGGTAATGTAAAACCCGCACATCAGATGCTTGCAGCAACAGGGTTGGATTCTCTAGCTACTGCGAATGATGTTAACCGTAATGTCTTATGTACTTCAAACCCAGTGCAATCTTCGTTACACCAAGAAGCGTATGAGTGGGCGAAAAAAATATCAGAACACTTATTACCTCGCACTCATGCTTATGCGGAAATTTGGTTAGATAAAGAGAAAGTTGCAACCACAGACGAAGAGCCTATTTTGGGGGAAACCTACTTACCACGGAAATTTAAAACGTCAGTGGTGATCCCTCCTCATAATGATGTTGATCTTCATGCGAATGACATGAATTTTATTGCGATTGCTGAAAATGGGCATTTAGTCGGTTTTAATGTACTTGTGGGGGGCGGTTTAGCTATGACACATGGCGATAAGAAGACCTTTCCTCGCTTAGCCAGTGAGTTTGGTTATATCCCTATTGAGAATACATTGGCAATTGCAGAAGCGATTGTGACAACTCAGCGTGACTGGGGAAATCGAACTGAACGCAAAAATGCAAAAACAAAATACACATTAGAGCGTGTTGGCGTAGAAACGTTTAAACAAGAAGTTGAACGCCGTTCGGGGGTGACTTTTGAGGCTATTCGACCTTATGAATTTACCCATCGAGGCGATCAAATTGGTTGGTTAAAAGGTGTTGATGATAAATGGCACCTGACTTTATTTATTGAAAGTGGACGGCTGATTGATACGCCTGATGCTCTATTAAAAACGGGAGTGGCGGAAATTGCCAAAATCCATCAGGGTGATTTCCGACTGACTGCCAATCAAAATTTGATTGTGGCAGGTGTACCAGAAAGTGAAAAAGCCAATATTGAAGCGATTGCTCGTCGATACGGTTTGATTAATAGTGAAGTTACAGCACTGCGTGAACATGCAATGGCGTGTGTTTCTTTCCCAACTTGCCCATTGGCAATGGCAGAGGCAGAACGCTTTTTACCGGCATTTACTGATACACTTGATAGCTTAATGGCTAAACATGGTGTGAGTGAAGAGCATATTGTTGTGCGCGTAACGGGATGCCCAAATGGCTGTGGTCGAGCAATGCTTGCAGAAGTTGGGCTGGTGGGGAAAGCACCTGATCGCTATAACTTACATTTAGGCGGTAATCGCATCGGGACACGTATTCCGAGAATGTATCGCGAAAATATTACCTCACAAGAAATCATCTCAATACTTGATTCACTGATTGGTGAATGGGCAGTTTCTCGTCATAACAATGAAGGTTTTGGTGATTTTCTTATTCGCACTGACGTTGTTAAACCCGTACTTAATTCTGCGATTGATTTTTATGAAGTGCAGGAGGCGGTATGAGTCTATTTCAGCTTGCTTCGCTAAAACAGTTACCTGTTGAAGAGCAGGCACATGCTTTGAGCCAGATTAATCAACGGTTAGAGCAATTAAGCGCCATTGAACGGGTTACTTGGGCTTTAGATAATTTACCTAAAGCCTTTGTATTAAGCTCCAGTTTTGGCATTCAAGCCGCGGTTTGTTTGCATTTAATGACAAGACAATACCCTGATATCCCCGTGATTTTGACTGATACAGGTTACTTATTTCCTGAAACCTACCAGTTTATTGATAGTCTAACGCAGCAGTTACAACTTAACTTGAAGGTCTATCGAGCTGAAATATCTTCATCTTGGCAAGAAGCGCGTTACGGCAAACTTTGGTTAGAAGGCATTGAAGGTATTGAGCGTTATAACCAGATAAATAAAGTAGAGCCAATGGAAAGAGCTTTACGTGAATTACAGGCTCAAACGTGGTTTGCAGGCCTTCGTCGTCAGCAATCTAAAAGTCGTGAACATTTACCTGTGCTTTCAATCGCAAAAGGGATCTTTAAGTTTTTACCCATCGTAGATTGGGATAATAAGAAAGTTTATCAATATCTTAAAGAAAACGACTTACCTTACCATCCTTTATGGGAGCAGGGTTATCTCTCAGTGGGAGATATTCATACAACTCGAAAATGGGAAGAGGGTATGAGTGAAGAAGAAACACGATTTTTTGGCTTAAAACGCGAGTGTGGATTACACGAATAACGTCATTATCTGCCAATAAATAGTTGGGTAATAGAGCTTATCTATTGCCCTTTTTGTCATTTTTAAAAATCATAACTATTTGAAAATATTTTATTTTTCCTTATTCCTTTCTGTTCCATTACATATCTTTTTGTCATTTCATAACCCTTAAAGCACCTTTTATAGTCGTTAGTTATAAAGTGAACAACGAAGGTGAAATGCGCGTATGGATTACCTACCCTTATTTGTGGAATTAAAAGAACGCCCAGTGTTATTGGTTGGTGGTGGTCATGTTGCTGCGCGTAAAGCTTTGCTGTTATTAAGAGCAGGCGCTCGCTTAAGAGTGATTGCACCTCAGTTGTGTGATGAATTACATCTTGCTTATCAGCAAGAAAAAATTGAATGGGTATCAGCCAAATATCAATCTGAATATCTATTAGGAATGATGCTTGTGATTGTGGCAACTGATGACAGTGTGATTAATCAGCAAGTTTATCTTGATGCACAAGCACGGCATATTTTTGTCAATGTTGTGGATTCACAACCTCAATGCTCATTTATCTTTCCCGCCATTATCGATAGAAACCCCATTTTGATTGCGATTTCATCGGCAGGAAAAGCCCCTGTTTTAGTGCGAATGATACGTGAAAAATTAGAAGCTTTATTACCAAACTCATTAGGCACAATGGCAACAATTGCTGGAAAATGGCGCAATAAAGTGAAACAGCAATTAGGCTCGTTTCAAGCGCGTTGCCGTTTTTGGGAGCAAGCGTTTAGTGGCAAATTTGCCGCTTTAGTGGCAAGTGATCAACTGGCACAAGCAGAAGCCTTGCTTGCACAACAATTGAAACAAAAAGAGATCCAACAAGGTGAACTAGCATTAGTTGGGGCAGGGCCCGGTGACGCAGGATTATTAACACTACGCGGCTTACAGGTTATTCAACAAGCCGAAGTTGTGCTCTATGACAGTTTAGTGAGTCCAGAGGTTTTAGAGCTTGTTCGTCGTGACGCTGACACTATTTGTGTAGGTAAAAGAGCGGGGCACCATAGTGTTTCTCAAGAAGAAACCAATGCGCTGATGGTGAAATATGCGCAACTTGGTAAACGTGTTGTCCGATTAAAAGGGGGCGATCCCTTTATTTTTGGACGAGGTGGCGAAGAACTAGAGGTTGCAGTACAACATGGCATTTCATTCCAAGTTATTCCTGGGGTTACTGCGGCAAGTGGCGCAAGTGCATACGCTGGTATTCCATTAACGCATCGTCAATACGCACAAACTGTCACCTTTATGACAGGACATTGTAAACCCGACGGAATAGAGCCTGATTGGGCTTCATTAGCGCAGGCGAACCATACGCTAGCAATTTATATGGGAACAACAAAAGCCGAGCTTATTAGCCAGCGTTTAATTAAACTCGGGCGTTCTCCATTAACGCCCATCGCGGTGATTAGTTGTGGTACACGTCGTGATCAGCAAGTTTTCACGGGAAATCTAACACAATTAGCGCAGTTAGCCGAAAACGCGCCAATGCCCGCTTTATTAATTGTAGGGGAAGTCGCGGCACTACATCACCAACTTGCGTGGTTTGGTGATAGACAATCCCAATCAACATCATCAATCCATTCACCTTTGGTTCATTTTGCCTAAAACGAGGTTGTTATGAATGAAACACAATTAACACATCTTCAGCAATTAGAAGCAGAAAGTATTTATATTCTGCGCGAAGTTGTCGCTGAATTTGAAAATCCCGTCATGCTTTATTCAATAGGCAAAGATTCCTCGGTGATGTTGCATTTAGCTCGCAAGGCGTTTTATCCCGCGAAATTACCTTTTCCTTTATTGCATGTTGATACTGGCTGGAAATTTCGAGAAATGTATGAATTTCGAGATAAAACGGCTAAAGAATATGGCTTTGATCTTAAAGTTTATCGAAATCCGCAAGGTGCAGAACTTGGGATCAATCCATTTATTCATGGTAGTGCAAAACACACGGATATCATGAAAACAGAAGGACTAAAGCAAGCCTTAGACAAATATGGTTTTGATGCGGCATTTGGTGGTGCGCGCCGTGATGAAGAAAAATCACGCGCCAAAGAGCGTATTTATTCGTTTAGAGATAGAAAGCATCGCTGGGATCCGAAAAACCAACGACCTGAATTATGGAAAAACTATAACGGGCAGATTAATAAAGGTGAAAGTATTCGTGTATTTCCGCTATCTAACTGGACGGAACTCGATATTTGGCAATATATCTATTTAGAGAATATCGATATTGTTCCTCTCTATTTTGCCAAAAATAGACCCGTTATTGAACGTGATGGCACCTTAATTATGGTAGATGACGACAGAATTGATCTAAAACCGGGTGAAGTGATCACACAGCAACAAGTGAGATTTAGAACGCTGGGATGCTGGCCATTAACGGGTGCTATTCCTTCACAAGCAGAAACGTTACCCGCCATTATTGAAGAAATGCTGATTTCCACCAGCAGCGAACGACAAGGGCGTTTAATTGACAGTGATCAGTCGGCCTCAATGGAACTGAAAAAGCGCCAAGGTTATTTTTAATCGGAGGAAATATGGGACTTTTAGCCATAAAAACGAATCAACTTGTCGCGGGTGAAATCGCACAACAAGGCGGTGTAGATCGCTATCTTAAGGCTCAACAGAATAAAGGATTACTGCGATTTCTAACCTGTGGAAATGTTGATGATGGAAAAAGTACATTAATAGGACGTTTACTTCATGACACAAGGCAGATCTACGAAGATCAGCTTTCTACATTACAAAATGAAAGTAAAAAGATCGGTACTCAAGGTGAAAAGCTCGATCTTGCTTTGCTGGTGGATGGATTAGCCGCAGAAAGAGAGCAGGGGATCACGATTGATGTTGCTTACCGCTATTTTTCAACGTCAAAACGTAAGTTTATTATTGCTGATACGCCTGGGCATGCTCAATATACTCGCAATATGGCGACAGGAGCATCAACAAGTTCACTTTCTATTCTGTTGATCGATGCTCGAAAAGGCGTACAAGAACAAACACGGCGACACAGTTTTATCAGCACACTCCTTGGGATCCGTCATTTAATCGTAGCGATCAATAAAATGGATCTGGTGGATTATCAGCAAGCGACCTTTGATTCGATCCTGCAAGATTATCTTAAATTTGCCGATCAACTCCCAACAGATCTTACTATTGAATTTGTCCCTATTTCCGCCCTTGATGGTGACAATGTGGTTTCTCCCTCATTGAATATGCTTTGGTATCAAGGAAAAACGCTACTTTCATTATTAGAGGATGCACCAGTTAAATTAGGTTCAGATCCGCAAGCATTGCGTTTTCCTGTGCAATATGTGAATCGTCCAGATTTAGATTTTAGAGGATACAGCGGTACAGTGTCTTCAGGTGTGCTTTATCAAGGGCAAAAAATCAAAGTATTACCTTCAGAAAAACATACAACGATTACACGTATTGTCACTTTTGATGGTGATTTAACGCAAGCTAAAGCAGGGCAAGCAATCACATTGGTTCTGGCAGATGAAATTGATATTAGTCGAGGGGATATTATCGTTGATGATAACGATACAACCGCCAATATTAGCACTCATGCGTTAATTGACGTGGTGTGGATGTCAGAGCAGCCTTTAGTGCAAGGTCATACTCTGGATATCAAAATTGCAGGTAAAAAAAGCCGCGCCAAAATAGAAAATATTCATTATCAAGTGGATGTAAATAAACTCACCCAACAAGTCACAGATAACTTAAGTTTAAATGCGATTGGTAGTGTTGAAGTCTCATTTGAAGAGCCTCTGGTGCTGGATAACTATCAAGTTAATGCTGATACTGGAGGATTAATACTGATTGATCGACTAAGCAATGTCACCGTAGGCGCTGGACTTATTCGAGAAACGAGAGATAACGCGATACAAACTATGACGCAATATGATGCTTTTGAAGTCGAGTTAAATCAGCTTATCCGTCGCCACTTTCCCCATTGGGGCGCAAGAGATCTTCTTGGAGGAAAATAGTGGTGATAAGCAACGATATTGTTTGGCATCCTCATAAAATTGGATTAAATGAACGCGAATCACAACAAGCATACAAAGGATGTGTGCTTTGGTTTACAGGGTTATCTGGTTCAGGTAAATCCACACTTGCCGATGCGTTAGAGCAAGCACTTTATCAATATTCACAAAAGCATTCGCCTATTCATAGCTATTTATTAGATGGGGATAACTTACGCCATGGTTTATGTTGTGATCTTGGGTTTAGTGCCGAAGATAGGCATGAGAATATTCGCCGTGTGGGGGAAGTGGCTAAATTGATGGTCGATGCGGGACTTATTGTCTTAACTGCTTTTATTTCTCCTTACCAAAAAGACAGACAACAAGTTAGAGATCGCTTTGAGCGAGGAAGATTTATTGAGATCTTTGTTGATACACCTCTTTCTATTTGTGAAGCCCGTGATCCGAAAGGGCTTTATCAAAAAGCAAGACGTGGAGAGATAAAACAATTTTCAGGTATAGATTCGCCTTATGAACAGCCCATTGATCCTGAATTACATTTAGACGGCACACTTTCTATAAGTGAACTAATCCAACAAATCCTCGCTTACCTACAGCAAAATCAAATCTATCGTGAGTTTTAGGACGACATTACATTATCTCTACACAAACACCCTATAAAAGGAGGGGATGTGTAGAGATATTATGGCTATTTAAGATTTTCAACCACGCATACATTTACTGATGAATTCAGTGTATAGATCCTTATCTTAATAAGAAAAAATCACACCTTAGTCTGAATTTTATAGAAGTTACCCACGTTTATAGTGAGGAAAATAGGAATAATAATGTAATATATTCCAGCACTTTTGTGGCGTCTGTTGTTGAGTTGTGGGATGATTAGCCCATTAATCTTGGGGGTGGTAATGGGGAAATTAACAGTCTTACTTCTGATTTTACTTGGTTGGCTACAATATTCATTGTGGTTAGGTAAAAATGGTATCCATGATTACAACAAAGTAAGTCAAGAAGTTGAATCTGCATTGGCGCAAAATACGCAGTTAAAAGAGCGTAATGATCGTCTATTTGCAGAGATTGATGACCTCAATGGCGGGCAAGAAGCGTTAGAAGAACGTGCTCGTAGTGAATTAGGAATGATAAAGCCTAATGAGACATTTTTCCGTATTGTGAGCGATAAATCTCAACCACGTCGTTAATTTATTGAATTAATAGTGTGCCCTGATACAAATATCATAATGAATATAACAAACTCAACTCTTCCTATTGTTGCCGTTATTCCAGCGGCTGGTATTGGAAGTCGAATGCAATCAGTCTGCCCAAAACAATATTTGAAAATTGGCGGATTGACTATTCTTGAACATACCATTAATGCTTTATTAAAACATCCACGTATAACGCAAATTATCGTGGCGATCAGCCCTAATGACAGCTATTTTCACACTTTACCTTTAGCGCAAGATGAAAGAATAATTACGGTTAATGGTGGTGGTGAACGCGCTGACTCTGTATTGTCAGGTTTAGAGTATGTCACTCAACATTTTTCTGAAAATACATGGGCGTTAGTTCATGATGCAGCAAGACCTTGCCTGCATTTTGGCGATCTTGACCATCTTATTAAACTCATTGATGAAAACGTTATGGATCCACAATTTTGTGGTGGCATTCTTGCGACACCTGTTCGCGATACAATGAAACGTAGTCATCAACAAGATAACCATATTGAACAAACAGTAGAAAGAACAACCCTATGGCATGCTTTAACGCCACAATTCTTTCCTGCATTGTTATTAAAACAAAATATAGAAAATGCACTCTCACAAAAAGCAACGATCACTGATGAAGCCTCAGCGATGGAGTTTGCTGGATATGAACCTTTATTAGTTAAAGGTCGTGCAGATAATATTAAAGTTACTCAGCCAGAAGATTTAGCGCTTGCAGAGTTTTTCCTCTCACGCCAAATCACCAGTATAAGGAACACATAATAAAATGAGAATTGGACACGGTTACGACGTACATAAATTTGGCGGTGAAGGCCCTATTATTATTGGCGGTGTCAGAGTTCCTTATGAACAAGGGCTGTTAGCTCACTCTGACGGCGATGTAGTATTACATGCAGTTACAGATGCTATTTTAGGCGCAGTGGCAATGGGTGACATTGGCACATTGTTTCCTGATACCGACCCTGCATACAAAGGTGCAGATAGCCGTGTACTCCTTCGTGAAGCCTTCTCACGCGTAAGAGCAAAAGGTTACCGAATTGGTAATTTAGATGTCACGATCATTGCTCAGGCTCCAAAAATGCTACCTCATACACCACAAATGCGCGTCAATATCGCAGAAGATCTTCATTGCCATGTTGATGATATCAATGTGAAAGCGACCACAACAGAAAAGCTTGGATTTGTCGGTAGAAAAGAAGGTATTGCCTGTGAAGCCGTTGTTTTACTAATGAAAGAGTCATTACCTGAATGAGTGATTTACCCGAACTCCATTGGTTACATGGAAAACCACAAGCAACAGGTTTATTAAAGTCAATCCCTGAAGATTTTATTGTCTGTGAAGATCTTGGCTTCACCCTTGATGGGGAAGGCGAGCATGTCATGGTGAAAATCAGAAAAACAGGTTGTAATACGGCTTTTGTTGCTGAAAAATTAGCAAAATTTGTTGGTATCCATCCTCGTGATGCCAGCTACGCTGGTCTAAAAGATAGAAATGCAGTGACTGAACAATGGTTTTGTCTGCGAATGCCGGGTAAAGAGATGCCCGATTTTAGTCAGCTTGTTTTAGAAGGTTGTGAAATTCTAGAAACGACTCGCCAACAACGTAAATTACGTATAGGAACGCTAAAAGGTAATCACTTTACATTGGTGTTACGAGAAATTTCTGATCGCGATTTTGTTGATACTCGATTAGCGCAAATAAAAGCAAAAGGTATTCCTAACTACTTTGGTGCTCAACGATTCGGTCGTAATGGTGATAATTTACGACAAGCCATGCGTTGGGCAACGGACGAAATCCGCGTAAAAGAACGAGGAAAACGTGGCTTTTATCTCTCAGCAGCTCGTAGTGCGATGTTTAATCATATTGTCAGCACAAGATTGGAATATGATTTATATTCAAAAGTGATACTCGGTGATGCAATGCAGCTTCATGGAAGAGGTAGCTGGTTTGTTGTTGATGAAGCAGAATTGGCTCAAACACAAACTCGTTATGAAGAGCATGATGTTCATATTACGGCACCTTTGCCGGGTAAAGGTGATTTAGGTACACAATCACAAGCATTGGATTTTGAAACTGAAAATCTGGCAGAATATGAAGCCTTCTGGTCACTAGCTCGACAAGAACGCGTTGATAATACAAGACGTGCTATCAATGTATTACCAGAAAATATGTCATGGAATTGGGTAGACGACACCACTGTTTCTCTGTCATTTTTTTTACCCGCAGGAAGCTTTGCAACTAGCGTTGTACGTGAATTAATTTTATTAGGGAATGATGATGCTGAAAATATTGGTGAGTAATGACGATGGTGTGATGGCGAAGGGGATACAGACTCTCGCTAAAGCATTGCGCCAGCGTTATGATGTACAAATTGTTGCACCTGATCGTAATCGTAGTGCTGCATCTAATTCTTTAACAATTGACAGACCTCTACGTAAGCAAGAGCTTGAGAATGGGGATATTGCGATTGTTGAGGGAACACCGACAGATTGCGTTTATCTTGGTGTAAACCATTTAGTACGTCCTCGCCCTGATATTGTGGTTTCTGGTATTAATCATGGTCCTAATTTGGGTGATGATGTTATTTATTCAGGTACTGTTGCAGCGGCAACAGAAGGGCGTTTTTTAGGTTTACCTGCCATTGCTGTTTCACTTGATGGTGAAACGCACTTTGAGACCGCCGCTCAAGTGACTTGTGAAGTTTTGGCAATGTTACAACAAGTACCGTTAAGAGCGGGAAATATTCTCAATATTAACGTACCTGATATTCCTCTTGATGAAGTAAAAGGTTTTCGTATTACACGTTGTGGTAGTCGTCATGCTTCACAACATGTTTATACACATACTGATCCTCGAGGAAATAGTCTTTATTGGATTGGGCCTCCAGGTGAAAAAAATGATGTAGGCCCTGATACAGATTTTGCTGCTGTTGACGAAGGTTATGTATCGATAACCCCATTACATGTCGATTTAACAGCCTATAAAGCACTTGATTTACTACAAAATTGGTTAAATAAAGCAGAGGTCAAAAAAACATGTTAAGTCGGTCAATGAAAGACTTACTGACAATGTTAAAACAGCATGGCATCAAGGATGAGAGCCTGTTGGAAGCAATGAGTAAAGTACCAAGAGAGCTTTTTATTGATGAAGCGCTTTCTCATAAGGCTTATGAAAATACGGCTTTGCCTATTGGCAATGGGCAAACTATTTCACAGCCTTATATTGTTGCCAAAATGACAACGCTACTGGAATTACAAAGTACCGATTCTGTATTAGAAATTGGTACAGGTTCGGGATATCAAACTGCAGTATTAGCAAATTTAGTTCATCATGTTAGTTCCGTTGAGCGTATAAAGATATTGCAATGGCAAGCTAAACGGCGCTTTAAACATCTTGATTTACATAATATCTCGACACGTCATGGTGATGGATGGGAAGGTTGGTCATCAAAAGCTCCTTTTAATGCCATAATAGTGACAGCGTGTGCAACAGAAGTACCACAACAGTTATTGATGCAGTTAGCCGATGGTGGCAGGATGATCATACCTGTTGGTGAACAACAACAAATACTGAAGTTTATCCGACGTTTAGGTAATGATTTTCACTATCAATCTATAGAAACTGTTAGATTTGTTCCTTTAATCGCAGGTGAGTTAGCATAACTTCCAGATAAATCTGACCGTTTTTTATTACTGCTTTTTAATAGCTTGTCGTAATCTGCACTAATAAATGAAACATTTTCAAAAAATTGCAGTCTTTTTGTTTAACTCGACAAATTGCTAGATGCTAATGCCTTTTTAAAGGGAGAAGGAAGTATGAATTCAGAAAGCCCAATTAAGCATGTCCGCTGGGCAATCATGTGTTCGGTAATTGGATTTGCATTAACAGGCTGTGCAGATACACCTTATCGTCCTGCGCCAATTACCTCTGTAAATGATAGCTCTTCAAATAATACGGTATCAACAGCACCTGTGATGACTAGCAGTAATGCGACACCTATTGAAAGAACTACCCCCTTACAATCGTCACCTCCTCCTTCTATTAAGGTGAACTCCGCTTCGACTAATGGAGGCGTGGTTCAGTCTCAAAGCCAGCCTCGCTCTCAAACGTCAGTTGCGGCTCAAAATGTAAACACTGATGGTTCTGGACGCATTGTGTATAACCGTAACTACGACAGTATTCCAAAAGGAAACTACAACGGTAATACGTACACCGTAAAACGCGGTGATACTATGTTCTATATCGCTTGGATAACTGATAGTGATGTAAAAGAACTAGCATCAATGAATAACATCTCAGAACCTTATAGCTTAAACGTAGGGCAGGTGTTGAATATTGGTAACCGTCAGGTCAACACGGGTACTAATACCAATGTCAATACATCGGTTATTAATCAATCAAGTAGCGCTGGTGTTCAAACGGCACACACTAAACCAACAAACAATGGTGCTATGGGACCATTGATTACTAAACCGGCAACAACACCACCAAAAACAACGACACCGCCACCAACAACGAATACAAATACTACAACTGCTGCAACACCAGCACCAACGGCAGCTTCTGGTAAGTGGATTTGGCCTGCGCAAGGTAATATTATTGAAAGTTACTCAAGTGCGCCTGGCGGCAATAAAGGTATTGATATCGGTGGTACAAAAGGTTCACCAATAGTTGCCACTGCTGCGGGTAAAGTGGTTTATGCAGGTAGCGCATTACGCGGCTACGGTAACCTCGTTATCATTAAGCATAATGACGAATACCTCAGTGCGTATGCACATAACGACACCATTTTGGTGCGTGAACAGCAAAATGTGAATGCGGGTCAGCAAATTGCCACAATGGGTAGCTCTGGAACCAGTTCTGTCCGACTACACTTTGAGATCCGCTATAAAGAAAAATCACTCAATCCAATGAGTTATTTACCCAAGAAATAAATAAGTGATTTTTTACTCGCATAGTGAATAATCCTAAAGTTAAGCCCTCTCCTTTACAAAAAGGAGAGGGCTTTTTCTTATCTGTAATTAATTAAAATATTGAAACAAAATAAATTTTATCTAAGTATAAGTGCTTATTAAAAGATTATTAAAAATGAGAGATCAATATAAAATTATAGATAACGTTAAATTAGACGGTTGATTCTCAACCAATGAATGCGTATGCTAAAAATTGTTATATAAAAAATGAATAAAGATTCGTTGTTATTAAAAGATGGACTATAAAATAACCCCTTGTTTAGGTGGATATTTCCTTTATTAGATTATCTTTTTAATAATAGTACGTAATAAAAATTATTGGATATTATTTTATTATTATGGGTTTTTATTTGTTTTTTTAGATGTAAGTAGTCACAAATAGCGCATCAAATAGAGTAATTTTACGTATAGATAAATGTACGTAAAATATAATAAAAAAACTGTTAATAACCTGCACTCAATAGTTAAGTTATATATTGAATAAAGAAAGAATAAAATTAACAGTAAAATAGATTATGTTATCTTTTATTTTGTAATTCGTTACAAGGGAAAATCAGTAAACCCGTTGTGTCGTGACACAGCGATAAACTGGTAAACAGACTTTAATCATGAGTCGTTTACCTAAATTATCAAGGGTAGGAGCAGCTGATGAGCCAAAGTACGCTAAGAGTAGACGAGTTATATACAGATGAAATTGAAGAGAACATGGAAGAGTTCGATGAAGTTGCTGCAAAAGAGGCAGAAAATGAGTCTGATGCTCAAGACGAAATTGAACTTATTGAAGGAGTCAACCAGCGTGCGCTCGATGCAACTCAGCTTTATTTAGGAGAAATTGGTTATTCTCCGTTGCTGACCGCTGAAGAAGAGGTTTTCTTTGCCCGTAGAGCGCTACGTGGTGATATTCCTTCAAGACAACGAATGATAGAAAGTAACCTACGTTTAGTTGTTAAGATTTCTCGTCGTTATACAAACCGAGGACTTGCTCTTCTTGATCTTATTGAAGAAGGGAATTTAGGTCTTATTCGTGCTGTTGAAAAATTCGATCCTGAAAAAGGTTTTCGTTTTTCAACTTATGCGACATGGTGGATACGTCAAACAATTGAACGTGCCATTATGAACCAGACCCGCACTATCCGCCTTCCCATTCATATCGTTAAAGAGCTGAATGTTTATTTAAGAACGGCAAGAGAATTAGCACATAAACTCGATCATGAGCCTAGTGTTGAAGAAATTGCACAAACATTGGATAAACCAGTTGAAGATGTGAGTAAAATGCTGCGTTTAAACGAACGTATTACTTCTGTTGATACCCCTATTGGGGGTGATTCAGATAAAGCATTACTTGATATTATCTCTGACGAAAATGAAGAAGGGCCGGAAGCAACAATTCAAAATAATAACCTCAAGGAAAATATCATAAAGTGGTTATTTGAATTGAATCCTAAGCAACGTGAAGTATTAGCACGTCGTTTCGGGTTATTAGGCTATGAAGCAGAAACTTTAGAAGATGTTGGTAGAGAGATTGGTCTGACAAGAGAAAGGGTTCGTCAAATTCAAGTTGAAGGACTACGTCGACTAAAAGACATTCTACAAAGTCAGGGATTATGTATTGAAGCACTTTTCAAAGCATAGTTAGCCACCCAATTTCTGTTTATAGCTTTAATTGACATATTGTTATTACCAAAGCCGATTAGTGGGTTTGCTAATCGGCTTTTCTTTATCTTGTATTATACGATTCAAAACGATAAAACAAGAGCGCAGTCTTGTACCTCGTCAGCCTGATGAAAGTAATAAAGGAAGATATGAAAGATTATTTTTTAAACGTTAAACTAGAGCGTTGCGATTTTAGCCAAAGTAAAATCTCTCCAAAGGGAATGGTGAGATTAATAGCATCAGGTAAAAACTTTTATCTTAATGAAGCTGATTTTGCTAACTCTCAAGATTTTCTTAAACGATTAAAACAAGGTGATGAGCTTAAAATCTGTGCAGAATTACTGAAAGATGGCAGTTTCTGGGTGCAATGGATTTATCATGATACAAAAGGAAGATTGGAGCCTGAACGAAAATTCACGCTAACAGCAAAACAGAAAAAATGGTTATTGATTGCATTTTTTCTGACCGTGATTGGAGGCTGGTGGAGTTATTTCTCGTTAATTTATTTAGAGCCTAATTTCTTTATCATTATCACAATGATTATTTCATTTGGTGCTGTCATGGCTGGGATCAGTTATATCGGAGAAAAAGTTTATCGCTATTTTCAGCGCACCAGCCCCAAACATAGAAAGAGAATAAAGGCGTTGGATAAAGTCATCGCCAAGCAAGCATTGATAGCTCCAGATGGCGAGCAACTCATTATTACTGGAATAAAATCAGCACCATTACCTTCATTTACCTTGAGTAAAAAGTCGTTTCCTCAAATAAAGCAAAGTAAAGTACAGCGAGTTAGAGGAATAATACAAATTCATAGTATTAATAGACTTCAAATACATTCCCGCAATAGCGAGACTGTAATAATGCAAATATCCTGTCTGATTAATAAACATCCTTTTGTATTAAGTTATAGAGAGCGCTTATTTTATTCTGATCATAATTTGTTTCTTGCTGATGGCGATGATGTTGAATTGTTCTTTTGGCAAGCTGAAGATAAGAACTCAGAGCCTGTTATCTTAGGGGTTTATAATCATACAGATAATGGCGCTTATTCAATTTCAGGACAAATGTATATTGGGCATCAGCGCACATATTGTTTATCGCTGTTAATAACCGCATTAGTCAGTATTTTTGTGTTCTCAATGGTTGCTGGTTTATCTATTTCCGATGTTTATGATAATGGAAATTATTGGGATAAATGGGATTGGTATTCTATTGGTGATGCTTTTTTAGGAATGGGTATTATCTATGGTTTAATCATGAGTGGCTTTGCCTTTTTAATTGCATTGTTTTCAAACCTTTATATTTTGTTTTCAGAAAAAGGTAATAGTAGTTATCAAACCCATTTTTTACTTCAGCAACAATGTGTTGAGAACAAGCGACCGCTGTATATTACGGAGCTGCGTCAATGAATCCTTTTTTCCGTAAGCCTTTTATCATCATCACAAGCTTATTTATTTTAAGCTTACTGCTCTGTTATGGTGTGCTTTTTCATGGTTTTGCCTCTAAGTGGCAATGGAAAAATGAAAACGCCTCTGAGTTATCTTCATATCCTTATTCTCGTTATGATTGGCGTAAGGTTTTTTATGCTGCTAGTGGGATATTAATTAAGACTGAATCTGATAGTGGGCGATATGACGTAGATATTTATGGTCGACTTCACCGCCAAGATAATCAGAGAAAATATACGCTGTACTTTTCTGACAAAGAAGGCACACGCTTTGTATCACAAGGCCAAGGTAGCTTTTATAACGCTTATTGCGTTCTTGATAAGTGTGTATTATTTACAGAACAGGGGCGTCAAAATATAGATTTAGCAAAGTTTACAGTCGCAGATTTAATGCCTTGGCAAGAGACTAACGCTGGCTATTATCGCTTCCCTTTAGCGCTTATCGGTGGAAAATTACTGTTTTCACAAACAACATCACAATTAGTATTAGTTGATAATAAGACGATACTGACAAGTTTAGATGAAGGTGAAAGCTGGGAATATTCAGTTAATACAGAAGATCGGGTGAAGCAGTATTACGCTGAGGATTTCGGTGAGTTTACACAATTTCATTATGCCCTTTCAGGTGATTCTCTGGTTATTTTTTACAATCATCATTACACAACAAACACGTTAGAAATCACGCTAAATTTAGTGAATAAAGAAGTAACAAAAACACGCTGGCTTCCTTTGCGTGTTAAAGAGGTTGCTCAAAATGATAAAGGTGATATCTATTTTATTGCTCAACATGCTTCTCGTGATCTCTATTCTGTGGTTCAACGTCAAACTGATGGAAATTTAAAAACTTTCTATGAAAGTGGTTATAAATATCTAAATGATTTGATGATAAGTAATGATGATTTGATTTTAAATAAAGGTCGTAACGATGATCAAACTACGCTAGTTTTCTCATTAAAAACAAAAAATTATACTTCTTATGAGAAAATTAATGACGATATGATGTTTAATCCTGCTTTATCTTCATTTATTCGTTTGTTTGATAATTACGGCGACGAAGATACTTTACTATTATTGGGTGAACGACTGAAATATAGCCATGCTTTTATTAAGTAGAGTTGTATTTATCTCTGACTATCTCTGTTTGATAAATTATAAAAAAAACCATAAAAAAGCTCTGTGAAATCAAACAGAGCTTTTTTTATTATCAGTATGTTGTACTGTTTATGGCCTATTTTGCCATCTCTTTTAAACGATAAAGTTGTTCTAATGCTTGTCGTGGTGTTAGGGCATCAGGATCGATTTTATCCAACGCTAATTCAATCTCTGAAGGTTCCGCTTCTGTTAATAACATCAGCTGTGATGTTTCAACATGACCAGAGCCGGAGTTGCCTGATAGCATTTCAAGCTCTTTTAATTTTTGCTTAGCTCGACGGATAACTTCTTTTGGAACACCCGCCAATGCAGCAACAGCTAAACCATAGCTTTTACTTGCCGCACCTTCTTGCACACTGTGCATAAAGGCAATTGTGTCACCATGCTCAACTGCGTCTAAGTGAATGTTTGCAGTACCTTCAAGTTTTTCAGGCAGTGTGGTTAATTCAAAATAGTGGGTTGCAAAGAGTGTCATTGCCTTAATTCGATTTGCTAAGTTTTCAGCACAGGCCCAAGCTAGAGATAGCCCATCATAAGTGGATGTACCTCGACCGATCTCATCCATTAAGACCAAGCTGTTTTCAGTCGCATTATGCAAAATATTAGCTGTTTCGGTCATTTCAACCATAAAGGTAGAGCGACCTGAAGCAAGATCATCAGAAGCACCCACACGCGTAAAGATACGATCGACTGGACCAATTAAAGCTTTTTCAGCAGGGACAAAGCTACCAATATAAGCAAGTAAAGTAATTAATGCAGCTTGGCGCATATAAGTACTTTTCCCTCCCATATTAGGGCCTGTAATTATCAGTAAGCGACGTTGAGGGGATAATTGTAATGGATTTGAAATAAAAGGTTCGCTAAGGACTTGTTCAACAACAGGGTGACGTCCCCCAGTGATCAGAATACCTGTTTTCTCACTCAATTCTGGGCGAGTATAATTTAATGATTCAGCACGTTCTGCAAGGTTAGAGAGAACATCTGTTTCAGCTAAAGCCTCAGCACTACTTTGTAATGCTGCAAGGTGAGGTAATAGCTTTTCAAAAATCTCTTCATAAAGCATTTTTTCGATAGCTAATGCCTTACCTTTAGAGGTTAATACCTTGTCTTCATACTCTTTTAATTCAGGAATGATATAACGTTCAGCATTTTTCAACGTTTGACGACGAACATAGTGCATAGGCACTAAATTGCTTTGCCCACGACTGACTTGAATGTAATAGCCATGTACACCATTAAAGCCAACTTTAAGTGTATCAATACCCCATTTCTCACGTTCACGAATTTCAAGTTTATCAAGGTAATCACTTGCGCCATCGGCTAATGCGCGCCATTCGTCTAATTCGGCATTATAACCAGAGGCAATAACACCTCCGTCACGTACTAATACAGGTGGTGTTTCAACAATGGCATGTTCAAGTAATTCACATAATTCATCAAACTGGCTAATGCGCTTTTGTAATTCTTTAATGTAAGGCATATCGGCTTGTTCAAGCACTTGATGAATATCGTGATATTGCTGAAATGCATGACGCATACGGGAGAGATCACGAGGACGTGCTGATCGTAACGCTAAACGGGCTAATACGCGTTCTAAATCACCGACTTGGCGTAAAAAAGGCTGTAATTCAAAATAGAGCGGTTGTAATGCACTAATTGCATCTTGGCGTTTGATAAGTTGTTCACGTTGGCGTAATGGCGAATGTATCCAACGTTTTAGCATACGACTGCCCATCGGGGTAACGCAAAGGTCGAGTACAGATGCCAATGTGTTATCAGTGCCCCCTGCTAGATTTTGTGTTAATTCGAGATTACGACGAGTTGCGGCATCTAAAATAATTGAATCTTGAGGGCGTTCCATCGTGATGCTACGGATATGAGGGAGTGCAGTGCGCTGTGTATCTTTCACATATTGTAATAAGCACCCAGCGGCGCAGAGTGCTAAATGTGCATTTTCAACACCAAAACCTGTTAAATCACGAGTACCAAATTGCAGATTCAGTTGTTGTTTTGCTGTTTCTGGTTCAAATTCCCAAATAGGGCGACGGCGTAGACCTTGCTGGCGCTCAATAAGAGCCATTGACTCAAAGGTTTCTGGATAGAGCAATTCGGCTGGGTGGGTGCGTTGTAATTCGGCAATCATGCTTTCACTATCTGGCATTTCAGTAACACGAAAACGACCTGATGTGATATCTAACGTTGCATAGCCAAAAGCACCATTTTTGTCTTGCCAAATTGCGGCTAAAAGGTTGTCTTGACGCTCTTCAAGTAAGGCTTCATCAGTCACTGTACCTGGCGTAACAATACGAATAACTTTGCGCTCAACAGGACCTTTACTTGTTGCAGGATCACCAATTTGTTCACAAATGGCGACAGACTCGCCTAATTGCACCAATTTAGCGAGATAGTTCTCAACGGCGTGATGAGGAACACCAGCCATAGGAATAGGTTGGCCCGCAGACTGACCTCGTTTTGTTAATGAAATATCTAATAAGCGAGAGGCTTTTTTAGCATCATCAAAAAACAGTTCATAAAAGTCACCCATACGATAAAACAGTAAGATTTCAGGATGCTCTGCTTTAAGCTTAAGATACTGCTGCATCATTGGTGTGTGGGAGTCTAAATGTTGAATGTCAGTCATGTTGTTGTCTGTCTTAACGTATTGAATTTTGAGTTATTTGTGAAAATCTGTTGTTACACTGCATTTCGTTCTATTTCACAAGCTTTGCACGATCATATCACAAGGTTTCAGTCAGTTGTTTTAATGATACAAATATCTTTTTAGACCGAAAGCGAAATAATTTTAATCACTATAATATCGTTGATTAACCCTCAATGACAATCCACACTTTTTCTGAAAACTCTTTAATTATCCGATAGTAAGTATTGATGGAGATAATGTTTTAACGCAATAGTGAGGAAAGATATACGCTTTTTTAAACATAAAATATAAATACGCGGGTCATCAAAGCAAAACAAGATATTTAAGTGCATAACATAAGAAAATCATCCCTTTTGCGGTATAACTCGCATAAAAATAGTTTACTCGTGTTTTTCGATTTTTAAAGCGTGTGAAAAAATTAAGAGTATGTAAGAGTAATAAGGTATCTTATGGATAATAAGGCAAAAACAAGCCAGTCATATTTTTATTAATAATAAATATTATGAATTGCTGGATTTTCTTGAAATAAACATAAATAGTTACAGGAATGCCGCCTCGTATATTATCGCCATTACGTAATACCACTTATACTTTAAGACGTACTTCAGCACCAAACACATCAATTGTATTTAATGCAACAACAGATAATGACAGCAATATTATTTATTGGTTTGTTGATGATGCTTATCTAGGGAATAGTACAAAATCAGCGCTCAATAGAGTGGTATCCCAAAGAGAGTAGTCGCTATCGTATTCGCGCAGTAGATGATAAAGGAAGAGCGGATACACGAAATATTCGTGTTGATATTATTGGTGTGATTAACAAACAAGAAATCGAAGCACATTAATATTGGCGTTAAAGTTTGTAGGTTTTACTTAATGATTATCTTAACACTAAAATATTAATTTCTATCGTTATCTTATTCTGACTATTAACTCACTATATTGTTGCGAGATAATTATTAGGTAAAATATTGAAAAATTTATTTTATCTTGTGAGCAAGGAAGAAATAATCAACATGAAAACTAGAATTCTAAAATTAGCTTTATTAAGCGCATTAGCATTACCTTTAGTGGGATGTGGTGGTGGAACACCGACTTGTGACAGCTCAGAAGCAAAAGACTTAGTCATTGATATTACAAAAGATGAACTTCGTGATCAAAAAATGGCTGCTGTGATCGATCAAATAAAGATCAAAGTAGAAAGCGTGCGTACTCGTGAACATGATGAGAAAAGAGATACTTACTCATGTGCTGCGGAACTTTCTTTTGAAGGTAAAGGCGGCAAAAATTCAATTCCGATTACTTATACCATTGAAAGCACCGATGACGGCAAAGAATTTTACGTTAATGTTTTCGGTTTATAATTGATCCAGAGAAAAAACCATAATAAAAAAGTAGATATATAAGTAACAAGCCTATATATCTACTTGTAATAAATTACGCTAGATCATCTAGAAATTCAGGTGATGGAACAAAGAATAATGTACCTGTTACAGGGGTACTGAATTTAAGTAATTTATCGGTATGGCCTTCAGGTGTGCCTGCAAACATATTTTCTAACATACGGTTAGTTGTTGAAAAATAACGCGCATAACCAATAAAGTAAGTACCATATTCATTTCTAGATGGATTGGAAAAAGGCATATTGGCTCTGACAATTTTTAAATCTTCGCCGTTCTCATCTTGAATATTGGTTACAACATTATGTGAACCGGGTTCTTTTTCTTCATCGGTTAACTCCACATCATTGAATTTGTGTCTACCAATGACTTTTTCTTGTTCGATAAGGGGCTGTTTTTCCCATGCTTCCATATCGTGAATATATTTTTGTACAAAGGCGTAACTGCCACCTTTAAATTCAGGATCTTCATCGCCAATAACGGCATAAGAAGCACGCTCATCTTCATACTCTGGGTTTTCAGTTCCATCGACAAAACCAATAATAGAACGGCCGTCAAAATATCTAAACCCATGAACTTCATCAACAGGCGTAACAATATTCTTTAGCTTTTGGCTGATGATAGACGCTAATTCGTAGCAGGCTGAAACTTTGAGGGCTCGAATATGGAAAAAGAGATCGCCTGGAGTAGAAACCGCAGTATAAGTGTCACCTTTAATTTCTTTAAAGGTATTTAGCTCTTTGGGTTTTGGCTGATTGGGAAATAATGTAGTCCACGCATTTGCACCGAATCCCATTACACAACTTGTTTCCAATTCAGGAAAACGTGTCCTCATACTACGTATCAAACCAGAAAAATTATTACAAAAATCGATCAGAGTATCGCGGTTTTCAGATGAGTGGGTGAGGTTAAAAACTAAAAAATAAGCATTCTCACAGGGTGATTTCGTAACATCTTGGTATTTCATAGTGATCCCTAAATGACGAATAATAGATGAATAATAATTAAGCTATATTTACAAAATATTGTTTTTTAGTTTTACACCAAAAACCTCTCTATTACAAAGAGAGGGTGAGATTTTTATTTTTATAAGTAACGAGTTTCAATATGATACTCTTTTTTAGAATATAAAATGTGGGCAACAAATATTTATCTAAATGAATTAATTCAATTCTGAGTCTGGAATATCATATTTTATGACAACACGATTTTTATACAATAATTCTGATTTAATTAATTGAGGAAAAGCGCCCACATTGTTTTTAGTGTAAATATCTCGCCAAATTTCATTACAACGATACACATGCTCTCCCTTTTTGATAAAAGAAGAAGATTTCTCATAAATATGATAACGATATTCCCTTGCTTCGCTACAAAGGAGTTCGCCTTCTAACTGATGTTCAGCGACATGTAATCTAATTTGATAATCATAAGACGTTGGATTATATAAGATTAAATCTACATAGTTATAAAAAATAGCGGCTCCTGAGCCAAAAGGGAGGACTCGTCCTTCATCAGGAAAGGGATCAAAACTGTGATTGGCTTTTTCAATCACTTTTAATTCAGAATGTAGTGCTAACCAATGTATTAAATTACTGGCTTGACAAATTCCACCGCCTACACCTTTTCTTGCTTCACCATAGGAGAGTTGCATGCCATCAATAAAACCTCTTTTATAGCTAGGTTTACCAATTAAATAGCAAAAAGAGAAATACTCTCCCGATTTTATCACTACACCATCTAATGCTTTTTCAACTAATTTAAGATTCGTTATCTTATTGTATTGTAATTGGATATCACTTTCGCCACGGCGACTAATTAATTTAGATGTGTGTTTTAGATAACGGTGTGAAAGCCGATGTTCTGGTTGAACGTCTCTGCTGTATTTTCGACTTGAAAATCGCCAACTAAGAGAGCGAAATAAACGACGTTGTGCCACTCTCAAAGTATAAAGAATAGGGTGATAAGACGAGAGTGTTCTACGCATAAAATCCTTTTAAACAATAGTTAATAGAAAGAGATAAACGTGAGTATGATAACGATTGAATGAGTGTATTGATACGCCGATATCCTTAAAATAATAGAGCTAAGAATTTAGCCAATAAATTTATTTATTGATATCTTTCGTTAAAATTTGAGCTTGAGATTGTAAAACAGATAAAAAATTCTTAGTGGCTGGAGAGATATATTTTTCTTTATGATAAAAGTAACGAATGCCTCGGCTAAATTGGATATCATCAAATGCAATTTCACATAAAAGACCTGATTTTAATTCTTGCATAATAGACAGACGAGATAAAATTGAGACTCCTAAACCGTGAATAACCCCCTGTTTTATTCCTTCCAAGCTATTTATTTCCATCACATTTTTGAGTTCTTTATTATTTTCTTGGATCCTATCTAATAAAAAATCACGGGTAGCAGAGTGCTCTGGTTTGATCAGAAAAACTTCTGAGGCAATATCAGAAAATCTGCAATGTTTCTTTTTTGACAGCCAATGTTCAGGTGAACAAATAAGCACTAAGGGATCGATAAGAAAGGTATCAAGATGATATTCCGTCGGATCTAAATAGATATGATCTGACATGATCAAAAATTCTAATTCTTGGGTATCAAGTTTATGGATAAGTTGTGTTGAGCTTGAAATATCCATACTTAATTTCACATCTGGATACTGTTCTCTAAATTGCGCCATAATTTGAGGTAATAGGTAAACGCCAACAAAATGGCTAGCGCCAAACTTAATTTCACCTTTAGAGGGATCATCAAATTGTCGCATATGCTCAGAAGAGGATTTTACTAAATTAATAATTTGGGTTGCGTACTGCTGATAAACCTTACCTTGAGGCGTTAAATAAAGCCGATTATTGATCCTTTCAAACAACGTTGTTTGCAATTCTTCTTCTAGTTTTCTGATTTTAATACTGACACTTGGTTGAGTGCAGAATAGACGCTCTGCGGTTTCAGTAACATTAAAACCGTTGGCAAGTAGTAGAAAAGCATCAAGTTGGCTTAAATTCATCTCAGCACCATAAATTATTTTTATAGTTATAATATATTAATACAATTATCTTTATACCTCAATATTTCTATACTGAACTTCCTACCCTACACATTAAGAGGAATCGGTTATGGAAAAGACTGCGAAGCGAGATGACATCGCTAAACCAGCGCCATCATCACCAAAACAAAACGGTAAGAAAATAACCTTAAAAACAATAGGAATACCTTTAGCTTTATTGGTATTACTCGTTTTATTTTTTATGCCAACACCCGATGGATTAAGTATTGAAGGGCAAAAAGCCATTGCTATTTTTTGTGCCGCGTTAATTTTATGGGTGTGTGGATCTTTACCCATTTATTTAACCTCAATGCTCGTTATTGTCTTACTTCCAATAACGGGCACTGTTGCAAAAGAGAAAGTGGTTTTCGGTACATTAGGTTATGACGTTATTTGGTTGATGGTTTCAGCATTTGTTTTAACGTCCGCCATGATCAAATCGAATATTGCCAGACGCTTTGCTCTATGGATGATCACCAAATTTGGGCAAACACCCAAAAAAGCGTTATTTGTCCTTATTTTAATTAACTTCAGCTTAGTTTTCTTTGTTCCCTCAACGACTGCACGCGCGACATTAATGGTGCCTATTTGTATGATCTTATTAGAGATACATAAGGCAATTCCTGGAAAAAGTAATTACGGGAAATTAATGATGTTGCAAGGCGTACAAGCTGATGCTTTGGCAACATCCGGTGTAATGACGGGAACTGCGGCTAATATTATTGCAGTTGGATTTATCAATTCACAAGCCGGTGGTTCTATTGGTTATATGGATTGGTTAATTGCTTCTTTCCCATTAGCTATTGTTGGTATGACTATCTCCTTTTTTATTGGATTAAAATTATTCTCTTTTAAGGGGGAAGTGGATTTTGAAGGTTCGCTAGAGAAATTAAAAAAAGAACGTTCTCAACTTGGTGCATTAACTAAGAATGAGAAAAAAGCCATGTATATCTTTTTAATGGCAGTGTTCTTATGGGCAACCGAAAGTTATCACCAAGATATGTTTGGCTTCAAAATTAGCGTTTATATGACTGCTGTTATTGCTGCCATTCTCTGTCTGATGCCTCGTATTGGCTTATTAACGTGGAATGAAGCCAATATTAAATGGGATCTTATGATATTTGCAGCAGGTGCTTATGCGGCAGGTAATACTTTAGAATCCACACAAGGTGCGCAATGGTTAATTGGTAAAATGGTTTATGGGCTCGGACTCGAAAATATGAGTACGACGATGGTCTATGTTGTTGTTGTCTTTATCTGTATGTATAGCCATTTAATTTTTACGAGTAAAACCGTGAAAACGACCATATTAATTCCAGCCATTATTGCGCTTGCCAAAACATTAGGCATGGATCCGGTAACATTAGCATTAGCCGCGTCATTTACACTCACATATACCATTACATTACCGCCACATTCAAAAGTAAATACCATCTATTTTTCAAGTGGTTACTTTAGTGTTTTAGACCAAATGAAATATGGATTAATTACCTGTTTTGTTGGTGCATCGGTAATTTCTATTGCGATATTCACTTGGTTCCAAATTCTTGGATATGGTCTTTAAGCCATTAAATTAAGGAATAATAATGAGACTAATTTTATTAAGACACGGTGAAACCTTATGGAATATGGAATCACGCTTACAAGGACATGCTAATTCTTGTTTATCACCAAAAGGCATTAATCAAGCAATGGCGATAAAAGAGAGTATTAAATTGTTATCACCCGCTAGGATTATTACGTCAGATTTAGGGCGAACAGTACAAACCGCAGAAATTGTCGGTCATCCCGAAGCGGTTAAAGAGCCGTTATTACGTGAGTTAAATATGGGGGAATGGACAGGACAGCGAAAACCAGAACTCATAAGACATCATGCAGATAAATACAAAAATTGGCGAGCAGGAACATATACGCCACCTAAAGGTGAAAATTGGTTTGATTTTTGTGATCGTATTGGTGCGGCATTAAAGGAATGGGTACACAAAGAAGACAGTGATTTATTAGCGGTTGTGCATAGTGGTGTTATTCGTGCAGCCTGCAAAGTATTTTTAAATTTGTCACCTGAGTTTTTATTACCCGCAACACCAGGCACAATAACGATATTTAATTTTGATCTTAATTCTGATAAAGCGCCAAAATTAGAAGCCTATAATATTGGATCTTATATGCCAGATAAGAATGTCGCTGATTAAGATTAATAAGAAGTGGTTTTCAATTTAATCATCCTGTTTTAAACGTATTTATTATTTAAGGCTAGAATTTAAATCTGAAATTTAAAATAAGTCACTCCGATATTAAATCAGAGCAAGGGAAACTTTGCTCTGATTTATTGAAATCAAACCATTAAATCCTACCAATATCCCAACACCTTCCACCACATGCTACCAAGGGTTATCCAAACGATAAGGTTAACCACACTCATCACAAATCCCGTTTTCCACCATTCACCTAATGTGGCGTAGCCAGAACCGAAAATAATGGGGGCGGTGCCTGTGCCGTAATGAGTGAGTGACATCATTAATGAAGATGAGAATGCCAAAATAAGCCCTAATAACATTGGTGGTGCGCCAAGGGCTAAACCTGCGGCATAAAAAGCGGCGAACATTGCGGTAATATGAGCAGTAGTACTAGCAAAGAAATAATGAGAATAAACATAAATTAGTACCAGTAATATCATGCCACTGACCCAACTAATGCCCATGCTATCAATACTTGCCCCTACACTGAGTGACAACCATTTAATTAATCCTAATTTTCCTAAGAAGGATGCCATCATTACTAATGCAGAGAACCAAACTACTGTATCCCATGCACCTTTGTTTTTTAAAATATCATCCCAATTTAAAACGCCAGTACATAATAAAATCGACAAACCAATAAAGGCTGCTGTTGTTGCATTAACGCTAAATCCATCACCAAATAATAATGCTGGGACACCAGCCCACATGATTAATAACAAGGCGAAGACGGCAAGAGTTATTTTTTCAGGTAATGAAATAGGGCCTAATTGCGCTAAACGCTCTTTGGCAAAATGAGGTGCATTTGGAGTGCGGGTTATTTCAGGCTTATACAGTAGATAAATAACAATAGGCATTAAAATTAATGAAACGATAGCTGGCACAAAAGCCGCAATTGCCCACATAGACCAACTAAGCTCATGTGTAGGATCTGTTTCACTAATAATTAAACTGACAATTAGCGGGTTAGGAGCTGTTGCCGTAATAAACATAGCGGAAGTAATAGGATTTATATTGTAGTTCACTAAAGAGAGGTAACGGCCTATTTTACCACTTGTACCATCTTCCGCTTTAGAGTTAAAACTATCTGAAATTGATCGCATAATGGGGTGAATAATCCCACCCCCTCGTGCGGTATTACTTGGTGTTACAGGAGCTAAGATTGTTTCTGCAATTGCTAATGAATAGGCTATTCCAATGGTTCTTTTACCAAAAAGTGAAATAAAATAATAACCAATTCTAGCGCCGAGTCCCGTTTTATTTAGACTCATTGATACCATAATGGAAATACCAATTAACCAGATAAGATCATTGGAAAATCCACTTAATGCATCACCGATAGCGGCTTTGGTTGAATTAGGATTAGTGACACCTGTAACAGCGACTAATGCGATAGCAATAATAGATACAGCACCGATAGGAAGTGCTTTACCAATAATGGCGGCGATAGTACCGACAAAGAGTGCTAATAAATGCCAAGCATTGGGATCAACCCCCTGTGGTACAGGAACAAGAAACCAGATAATAAGGGTAATAGAAACGGCGATTAATGTAGGTATCGGTCGTAATGGAGTTAATTTATTCATCAGGTTATTCCATTAGGTTGCAGGTTAAATAAATAATCGGAAGTAAAAAGTAAAGCTAATAAGTATTTTTATTGAAGATGATCTTATTAACATATTATTAAATATTCATTGATTGATGTCATAAAAATAAAATTATTTATTAACTTAATTTTAAAATAAGAGATTTTATGTAACTTAATGTTATTGAAATACAGGGTGATTATTTATCTTTATGTTTTTATTGTTGTTTTTTATTTTTATTATTATAACTAAACATTAATAATAAAAACTAAATTCAATGATAGGTGGAAATAAAATATAATTATGGTATGTAATTTTATCTCATATCACATTTATAATATTAAATTAATAAGATTATAACGGATTGTGTTACTATTCTCGGTCGCCTTTATTTTATTAACCTATGTGATTATAATGTCATTAACAATAGCTGAATAATGGTAAATAATATTTACAATTATTTTTTGCCATAATATCGAGATCTGAAACAATTCAGCTAAATATTGAAAATAACCTAATAGGTGATACACAATGAAGTACGATTTAAATGATCTCTACTATTTTGTGAAAGTCGTTGAGTTTGGCGGTTTTTCTCAAGCGGCAGAAACATTAGGTATACCTAAATCTAAACTAAGTCGTCGTATCGCTGATTTGGAACAGAAACTCAATGTCTCTTTGATTTATCGTTCTACACGTCAATTTCATGTCACTAAAATCGGGCAGACATTTTATCAGCAGTGTAAAAATGTGGTTGCAGAAGCTGAAATAGCGGAAGAAATTATTTATTCGGTACAAGGGCACCCACATGGCACCATTAAACTCTCGTGTCCTGTCGCATTATTACAAATTTATATTCAAGATATTTTAGTCGATTTTATGGAAAAATATCCAGATATTA
Source organism: Proteus sp. TSJ240517 (assembly GCF_047921575.1). NCBI lineage: Bacteria > Pseudomonadati > Pseudomonadota > Gammaproteobacteria > Enterobacterales > Morganellaceae > Proteus > Proteus sp. TSJ240517. The sequence continues at coordinate 94,584 of NZ_JBLRMH010000012.1, read as the reverse complement.
ATATTCAGATCTTAGCCATTAATCGACCTGTTGATGTAATTAGTGAAGGCCTTGATTTAGCTTTACGAGTAAGAGCATTACCGCTAGATGATTCAGGTTTAACAATGAAAATTCTAGGCTATTCTCGACGTGTTCTAGTTGCCAGTCCCCTGTTATTTGAAGGGCAAGAGCTTCCTGATTCACCAGAACAACTTGCAGATTATCCTATTTTGGCAAATAGCGAACACTCACAACAATACACACTTACGTTGACTCATGAAAATGGTACGGTTTCCACACAACACGTAACGCCGAAATTAGCGACAACAGATGTTATTACGCTTTATAAAGCAACATTAAAAGGATTAGGAATAGCGCGATTACCACTGAGTGTGGTTGAAAAAGAATTACAAGACGGCACGCTAATTGAAGTGTTGCCAAATTGGCGTTTTCCTAAAGATGTTATTCATGCAGTTTATCCGTCAAGAAAAGGGTTATTACCTGCTATTCAGGTGTTGCTGGAATACCTTGCTGATAATATGTCGCCATTGAAAGAGTAGAACAATATAAAAACGGCTCCGAATATTAAAGGGAGCCGTTTGAATGTTTATTGCTTTATACCGTATTTAAAAAAGTGTTACTCATTAGGAATACGACCAAATTTACCTTGGTTAAAATCATCAATGGCCTGTCTGATTTGTGCTTCGCTATTCATCACAAAAGGACCATAACCTACAACAGGCTCATTAATAGGCTCACCACTGAGATATAAGACGATAGCATCATCTTCAATCGCTTCAAGATTAACAGTACCACCTTCATTATCTAAAATAATCAAATCACCTGTTTGTAATTGGGTCTGATTATCAAGATAAACACTACCGTGTAGAACGACTAAGCCAACATAGCGATCTTTCTTGGTCGGCAGCGTCACTGATTTTGTGCTTTTTAATTGGAGATCCCACACATCTACAGGTGAAAAGGTTTTTGCTGCGCCATCTGTGTCATGATAATTCCCAGCAATAACGCGCAATTGACCCGCGTTATCTGCCAAAGGAAGTACAGGGATCGCGCTTTCTTTTAATAACTGATAGCCAGCAGGTGCTGATTTAGCCTCAGATGGAAGGTTAACCCACAACTGCACCATATCTAACACACCGCCTTCTTTAGTAAATGCATCAGAATGATATTCTTGATGTAAAATACCTGAAGCAGCGGTCATCCACTGCACATCACCTGGACCGATTACGCCACCTTCTCCAGTGGAATCATGGTGTGCAACTTCACCTTTATAAACGATAGTGACCGTTTCAAATCCGCGGTGAGGGTGTTCACCGACACCACGATTATGTCCTTGAGATGCAGGAAAATCAGTAGGGCCAGCTCTATCTAAAAGTAAAAATGGGTTTAAATATTTACCATGATTACCATAACTAAAGAGTGAGCGAACATGAAAACCATCACCAACCCAATGTTGACGAGGTGCTTTATAAATACCTATGATCTTTTTCATAAAATGTTCCTATAAAATGTCTATAGGTGCTATTTTAGAACGACTAATATATTTAAGTAGTATCAAAATTAGATTTCATCATCCTAAAAATAGAACAATAATAAAATGTTTCAGTGTTCTATTTTTAGAATAGTGTTTATCAGAATTGCTACTACCGAGCTTTTAATGAATTGACTATTGTTTATTACAGCAGAAGAGAAACGATATAAAAATATTTTTCCCTAATATTTTTCTCTAATATTTTTCTTCAATCATGTTAATAATCAACTTTATTAATTAAAAGGAATAAACAAATGAGCACTCCAGCAAATTTTAATGGTCAACGCCCTGTAATTAATCCAGAAGATGCTGTTATGTTATTAATTGATCACCAAAGTGGTTTATTTCAAACCGTAGGTGATATGCCAATGACTGAATTACGAGCACGCGCTTCAGTATTAGCGAAAATGGCAACATTAGCTAATATGCCTGTTATTACAACTGCTTCTGTACCACAAGGCCCTAATGGTCCATTAATTCCTGAAATTCATCAAAATGCACCTCATGCAAAATATATTGCACGTAAAGGTGAAATTAACGCTTGGGATAATCCTGAGTTTGTTGAAGCTGTTAAAGCAACAGGTAAAAAGCAATTAATTATCGCGGGTACTATTACGAGTGTTTGTATGGCATTCCCTGCAATTAGTGCGGTTGCTGAAGGTTATCAAGTCTTTGCAGTGATTGATGCATCAGGTACTTACAGTAAAATGGCTGAAGAAATTACCTTAGCTCGTATTGTTCAAGCGGGTGTAGTACCGATGGACACCGCAGCGGTTGCTTCTGAAATTCAAAAAACATGGAATCGTGCTGATGCCGCTGAATGGGCGCAAGCGTATACTCAGATTTTCCCTGCTTATCAGTTATTAATTGAAAGTTATAGCAAAGCTCAAGACGTATTACAAAATAACGAAGTTTTAGATTCTCAGCGTTAATTAATTTTAAATTCTCTTTGTAATTTTTATTCTCTTTGTTTAAAAATGCCTATAAAGCTTTTTCTTTATGGGCATTATTTTATAAAAATATATTAGGAATCAATAATGAAATTTATTTTACCTGCCGTATTATCCTCATTATTACTTGTGCCGACAGTGCAAGCAAATGAATATAAACTTGAGCCAACACACACTAAGGCTATGTTTTATATTGATCACTTTGGCACTTCGACCAATAGTGGTGGTTTTTATGAGATTGAAGGGGATTTAACTTATTCACCAGAAAAGAATATAGGAAAAATAAATGTTTCTATTCCAGTTAAAACATTAAATACGGGATTAAAGGCATTTGATAATCATGTGAAAAGTGCCGATATTTTAGATGCAGATAAATACCCAACAATTCAGTTTTCTTCAACACAATGGCATTTTTCTAATAATAAGCCTACATCTATTGATGGGTTATTAACAATGAAAGGGAAAACACTGCCAATTCATTTAACAGCAACTAAATTTAATTGTTATGAAAGCCCTGTATTTAATGCACCTGTTTGTGGGGGAGATTTTGAAACAACCATTAAACGTTCAGATTGGGGCGTAGACTTTTTAGTCAAAGAAGGAATGGCGGATAATATGACATTAAAAATTCAAGTTGAAGCTATTAAGCAGTAACTTAAGTTATATATTAAATATTCTTTCTATTTTAAAAGCCTTATTAAATAAAAGGCTTTTTTGTTTTTTATAAAATTAAATACAATTGAAAATAAAGATTAACTTAAAAATTTAACAAAGGAAAATAGCCTTTTTTATTTATTGATAATAATTATTTATTGTTGTATGTTATAAAATTGTAACTTGATAATTGGTTGTCTTTGTTTTATTTGAAGTTTGTATTCCATTGATTGTTTCTTATTCGTTAAATTCCTCTATGAAGTTTTAGGTTTTATCCTTAAATTAATAAGCTTTCCTCATCATAATTTATTTAATAAATATCGTTCGATTAAATAAAAATTTTTTACAATAAGTAAGTGTGACTTCTGTCACTCTACATTTCGATATTTCTTCAGTATGTTTATATACAGAGATTAGAAATTAATAAATCAGACATTTATTTATATTGCTTAATAACTTAAGCAAATAGGCTTCTTATTATCAAAAAAACGAAATGCAAATAGATATGTGCTGTTACATATATTAAATGCGTTAAGGATATCATAATGATCCATGCTTTTATTAAAAAAGGGAGCTTTCAGGATTCAGTAAGCCTGATGATTATTTCCCGAAAATTAAGTGAAGCCCCAGAGGTGGAAGAAATTTCCGTCATGATGGGAACACCAGCGAATAAATCTCTTCTCGATGTCACCGGTTTCTGGCACGACATGTTTAACGAAGCCACACCGAATGACATTTGTGTTTCGATTAAAGCGGAATCAGACGATCCTTCCATTATCGATATGATTTCTACGGCATTAGAGGAAGCACTGGCAGAGATAGCCAGTGGTCAAAAAGGTGGTAACAAATTAACGACAGTGCGTAGCTGGCGTACCGCTAAACAAAAAAGCACGAATGCCAATATGTTACTTATCTCTATTGCGGGGGAATATGCGGCTGAATTAGCTGATACCGGTTTAGAAGATGGCTGTAACGTTATGCTGTTCTCTGACAACGTTTCTATCGCAGATGAAAAAGCATTAAAAGAAAAAGCAGCTGCAAAAGGTCTGATTGTGATGGGGCCTGACTGTGGTACTGCGAATATTGCAGGTGCTCCTCTTGCTTTCGCTAACATTGCACCTAAAGGTTCAATAGGTATTGTGGGCGCATCAGGTACTGGTATTCAAGAAATCACCTCACAGATTGTTTTACAGCGCCAAGGTATTTCTCACTCCATTGGTTTAGGTGGGCGTGATTTAACTGAGCAAATTGGTGGCATCAGTGCAATAACAGCTATCAATATGCTGGCTGCTGATCCTAATACTCGAGTTATTGCTTTTGTTTCTAAGCCACCAGCGCCAGCTGTTCGCCAAAAAATCATTGCTGAAATGAAACGCCATAACAAACCGATTGTGGCTCAATTCTTAGGAACAAAACCTGAGAAATTCCAAGACGACAATATCTATTTCACTCGCACTTTAGATGAAACTGCACGTATTGCGGCTGAATTAGCTCGTGTTGAAGATATTGCCGCGGAATTACCAAAAGTAGCAGGTAAGAAAATCATTGGTCTTTATGCCGGTGGTACGTTAGCGGCTGAGTGCGCCATGTTGTTATCTGAAAAACTCAATGTTGAAGTCGATAACGAGCATAAACAAGGCACGATGCTAGATGCTGATGGTCACAAAATTATCGATATGGGTGATGACTTCTATACACAGGGTAAACCACACCCAATGATTGACCCATCTACACGTAACAAATTTATCAGTGAGCTAAGTAATAAAACTGAAGCGGGCGTGTTACTGGTTGATTTTGTTATTGGTTATGGCGCAACTCAAGATCCAGCTGGCGCGTTAATTCAGGAAATCAAAAAACTGAATGAGAAACGTGGCGAAGCAAATCCACTGATCACTATCGCAACTATCACGGGTACTGAAGACGATCCACAAAACCGTAGCGAACAGCAAAAACAGCTAAAAGAAGCGGGCATTATTGTGATGGATACGTTGCCAGAAGCCGTTTTATTAGCCAAAGAATTAATCCAGCCTCATCCAGCAGAAGCACATGCTGAAGTGTCGCCACTGCTTAACGGGATCTCTGTGATCAACGCAGGATTACGTAGCTTTGCAGACGATCTGCAATCAAGTGGCACCCCCGTTGTTCATTATCAGTGGGCACCTGTCGCAGGTGGCAATAAAAAACTGGCTGAAATATTAAAGAAATTGAAATAAGGAATTGCAGATATGTACTCAACTATCGAACAAGCGAATGAAGCAGTTATCGAACGTATCCGTGAAGCCCGTCCTCACTGGTGTGATGTTAGCTTAGCAAAAGAAGTTGTTCCTGCTTTAGAGACAGGTAAAAAATTACTTCACGCAGGTCCACCAGTAACTTGGGGGGAAATGAGTGGTCCTGTTCGCGGTGCATGTATTGGTGCTTCTTTATTTGAAGGTTGGGCAGAAACTGAAGAACAAGCATTGGCAATGTTAGAAGCAGGTGAAATTGAGTTTATTCCTTGCCATAACGTGAATGCAGTAGGCCCAATGGGCGGTATTACTTCTGCTCATATGCCAATGCTGGTTATCAAAAACCACATTCATGGTAACTACGCTTACTGCAACATGAACGAAGGTATCGGTAAAGTGATGCGCTTTGGTGCTTACGGTCCAGATGTGCAAGAGCGTTTACATTGGATGCAAAATAGCTTGGCGCCAGTATTAAAAGCAGCGATTGCAACGTTTGAAAACGGTATCGATCTGACGGCAATTATGGGACAAGCAATTACGATGGGTGATGAATTCCACCAACGTAACATCGCCGCATCTGCACTGTTACTGCGCCAGCTTGCACCAGTACTAGGCACTTTAGATTTCGAAGAAGCTGAAATCACAAAAGTAACTAAATTCCTGAGCATTACAGACCAATTCTTCCTGAACTTAGCAATGGCTTACTGTAAGGCTGCGATGGATGCGGGTGCTCAAATCAAGCAAGGTACTATCGTCACTGTAATGACACGTAATGGCAGCAACTTTGGTATCAAAATCAGCGGAATGGGTGACCAATGGTTTACCGCTCCAGTAAATACACCACAAGGTCTGTTCTTCTCAGGCTTTAGTCAAGCAGATGCGAATCCAGATATCGGTGATAGTGCAATCACTGAAACCTTCGGTATTGGTGGCGCAGCAATGGTTGCAGCTCCTGGTGTAACACGCTTTGTTGGGGCATCAGGTGGTATGGATGCGGCGCGTGAAGTGACTGAAGAAATGGCTGAGATCTATCTTGCACGCAACATGATGTTGCAAATTCCAACTTGGGATTTCCAAGGTGCATGTTTAGGTTTAGATGCTCGTCGCGTTGTTGAAACTGGGATCACGCCACTGATTAACACAGGGATTGCACATAAAGAGCCGGGTGTTGGTCAGATTGGTGCTGGTACTGTACGCGCACCTTTAGGTTGCTTTGAAAAAGCAATTGTTGCACTTGCTGAAGAGCTAGGCATCGACGCTTAATCTCGTTTTTTAACGACAAAGTGCAGCAATAAAGGGGGCATTATGCAAATTCAAGCACTTCAAACCAGCCAGCATATCACTGACTTTGAAGGTGAGATTAAATGTGTGGGCATTTATGACCATGCTTTGAATTTCATTTGCCCTCAACAACGCTTAATGACTTTTCATCGTGAAGGAAAAGGATTAAGCCCGATGGGATGGTTACTAAAACAAGATGATTTTGATTATTTTGCCAAACAGTGCCATCCCTCGATTGTGATGAGTCTTAAAAATCATCAAGTGACACTCGCAAATAAACTCACATTGATCGCAGGTCAAAGTGAGAATTTGCGCTTACAAGATAAAGCGAATTTAGATTTACGTTGGTTAGAAAGTTTTTTTTCTCTGTTATCTCCCTCGATTGCAACGGGGTTATACGGCTCATTGAAAAATTACCGTCAAATCGCGCAACTCAGTGAAATTAGATTACTAACTAAGCTATTTCATAACCAGCTATTAGGCAATGCGGTTAACTGGGCTATTTTTACAGGAAAAGGCCCCGGATTAACGCCAAGTTCAGATGATATGCTGGTGGGGATGCTATTTGCACATTATTTAGCAGAGCCAGAAAATAAACTTAATAATTTTTTTAATAACACACCGCCTTTATCTGAATTGACCACCATTGTCAGTAAGCATTATTTGGAATATGCCACACAGGGAATATTTTCTACCTATCTCATTCAACTAGGTAAAAAAATAAAGAATAAAGAGATTATTTTTAAGGATATGTTGGAAATACTCTCTATTGGTCATCATTCTGGTGCAGATACATTACTGGGCTTATGGATTGGTTACCAAACTAAAAAACAACAACAGCATATTGATTAATATTTTTTAATAAAAGAATTTATATAAACATTCGGATACGGATAATTATGAAAACAATTGTTATTGCTTTAGGCGGAAATGCATTATTGCAACGCGGGGAAGTTTTGTCTGCTGAAAATCAATATAAAAATATTGAATTGATGTCAGAGACAATTAATAAATTAGCTAAAGAGTATCGTGTTGTATTAGTACACGGTAATGGGCCTCAAGTTGGATTGCTTGCACTTCAAAACCTTGCATATCAAGATGTTCCTGCATATCCATTGGATATCTTAGTCGCAGAAAGCCAAGGTATGATTGGTTATATGATGATGCAGAAAATTAATCAAAATCATCCTGAACAAGCTATTACAACGGTAATGACTCGAGTTTCCGTTGATATTAATGATGAAGCATTTAACGATCCAAGTAAATTTATTGGCCCTATTTATGATGAAGCTGCTAAAGAAGAGTTAATTGCGAAGTATCAATGGACATTTAAACAAGACGGTAAATATTATCGTCGTGTTGTGCCATCACCAACACCGAAAAAGATTATTGATATCGAAGCAGTAAGACTTTTATTAGATAAAGGTCATATTGTTATTTGTGGTGGCGGTGGCGGTATTCCAGTCAACAATTCAAATAATGAATTTATTGGTAGTGAAGCTGTTATTGATAAAGATTTAACGGCGGCTTTAATTTCTCGTGAATTAAATGCAGAGCACTTTGTTATTTTAACAGAGGCAGATGCTATTTATAAAAATTGGGGTACACCAGAACAAGCTGCAATTCGTGAAGCAACACCAGAAGAACTTGCACCAATGGCTGTCGCTGATGGCGCAATGGGACCAAAAATCATGGCAGTGAGTGATTTTGTTAATGCAACAGGGCAACAAGCTCATATTGGTGCATTACAAAATATTCAACAAGTTATTGAAGGTCAGTCTGGCACTTTAATTTATCAGTCTTAATAAAAATGCTTTCAGGAGCGTCATTATGAACGATGCACAAGTGAATGAGAAAGGCAAAGTCCCTTATTGGGTTAAACTGACCATTATCTTCTTCTTTGGTTGGATTGCGCTGTATGGTAGCCGTGCTATTGTTGGCCCTTTAATGGTAAATATTGGTGCTGAGTTTGATCTGTCTAAAGCTCAACTTGGCTCCATCATGAGTATTTTCTTTATCGGATATACTGCACTAAATATTCCATCAGGCATGATTGGTGACTATTTAGGTAAGAAAAAAGTATTAGTAACAGGTGTTGTTCTCTTCGGTGGATTCACCATTATTGCGGGTATGATGCCAACTTACGTGACCTTTATGTTTGCATGGGTCATGGTGGGGATATTCCAAGGTTTCTATTATGGCCCTCAGTATGGTCTATCCTCAGAAGCGATACCAAAACATCGTATTACATTAGGTAGTGCGATTATCAATAGTGGTATGGCATTTGGTTTGTCTATTGGTTACTACATCTCAAGTATTTCTGTTGGTGAGATGGGAATGAGCTGGCGTGCTCCGTTCTATATCATTGGTGTGCCAATTATTATTATTGGTTTGGTTATGTTATGGATCATCAAAGATAAGCCAAAAGCACAACCTGCGGCAGAAAATGGCGCACCAAAACAAAAAGTTAAACTGACATTTAAAGATTTATTTGGTAATCGCAATATCAACCTTGCGTATGTCACCATCTTCTGTTCAATCTATGGCTTCTTTGTCTTAGTAACGTGGTTACCGTATTACTTAGAAACTGAGCGTGGAATTACTGGGACACAAATTTCAACTATCGCATCATTAATGCCGTGGTTTGCTATTCCTGGTTCACTTATTTTTAGCTGGGTTTCAGATAAAATTGGTCGCCGTAAACCTGTATTATTGATCATGTTACCGCTGTCATTAGTCGCTATTCTTGCTGTGCCAATGTCAGAATCAATGCCTGTGTTAATTGGCGCGCTGATCCTTTACGGCATTGTCGGTAAAATCAGCACAAACCCAGTACTTGTTGCTGTGGTTGCTGATAACTCACCGCGACATGCACTAGGTACATCATTTGGTGTTTATAACTGTATCGGTATGCTGGGTTCTGTTTTTGCACCAACATTAACTGGTTTCCTATCAGACAAAACAGGTAGCATGGACTCAGGTTTCTACTTTGCAGCTATTCTGATTTGTATCGGTATTGTGGCAAGCCTCTTTATTAAAGAAAGCAACAACAATAATGAAGAAGCAAAAGCATAGTACGCTATTCAGATAGTCACTGAATATACAGTAAAAGGGCAAACTTCGGTTTGCCTTTTTAATTTAAAGGATCGTAAAACGATTGCACACTCGGGTGATTTTGCTTAAACAACTCCACTAAATAACTGACTACTGCGCCTTTTTTATCTTCACACCATGCCAATGAAAGAGGAGAGTTATGACGACGATTTTTTACTTCTTTCGCAATTAACTGTCCGCTATCAATAAGTGGTTTGCATAAACTTAATGGCAAAAATCCTATTCCCACGCCTTTTAAATGACAGGCTAATTTTGTGTGTAAATCAGGTACACGGATCTCGTGCTGACCCGATAAGCGCCATGCAGTACGTTTAGAAAGATGGCGAGACGTATCTTCGACGTTTACAGCAGAATACATACGCATTTGATCATCACTTAATACACCACTGATATTGGCTAAAGGATGATTCGGCGCGACAACAAATTGCCATTGAATTTCGCCCATCGCACAAATGTTAATATTATTCTTAAGGGATTCATTACCCGTAACACCGATAGCAAAATGGTAATCTTCATTAATAAGTGCATCCCAAACACCCATATAGACTTGGCGAGTAATATGAAATTGGGTAGAAGGAAAACGTTGATGAAGACAAGCCAACATACTGGCAACAGCGGTGCGATCATAAAGAAGATTATTAATCACAATATTGACCTGATGTTCGACACCTGCGTTCATTTGTTGAAGTTCTATAGGCATTGATTCTAGCCATACAATCCATTGACGACATTTTTCTAATAGATATTCGCCTGCCGGTGTGAGTGTAACGGTTCTTGTGGTGCGATTAAAAAGTTGGGTACCAATATTTTCTTCTAATGTTTTTATACGGTAACTAATTGCCGCTGATGTTTTATGAAGCATATCGGCTGCTTTGGTAAAACTTTGGCAGTCGGCGACCTGTATAAAAGTGCGGATCATTTCTTGATCTAACATATTTTTGTCCTGATGGCGAAAGAGGCAAATTTTCAGCAGATAATGCTGAACTAAAAAAAAGAAAACAGAGCAAAGCTTACCTATTTTTTCTAAGGTCTATACCGTAAAGTGAGGCAACTTCTTATCGTATTAATGGATGTTATTATTTTGAGCTTGTTATTGTGTACCGAATGAAGTTTTGATTATTTATAGATAAGCGATAAAGCATACTAACAAAAATTTCATCGGATAATGGGCGCAATAAGAATATCTGTATTCTATTTGTGTGAGTGCTTTCACGTTTCACACATCCTTTTACTGATGAAGTTAAGATATCAGTAAAAGGTGGTGAAAGTTAGGATAAAAAATCCGTCGAGCCGATAAGAAAAAAAATCAATCAGGCTATTTTAAATGGGTAAGTAAAAAAGAGCAGGTGAGTCAGATTAAGTGCAAAGTGAAATAGCGTTGAAACCCAGAGCCGACCACTCCACATCCAAGCTAACCCATAAATAATCCCCGCGAGTGAAGCAAAAACAACTAACAATACTCCGCCTGCGAAATGTGCTAAACCAAAGATAGTGGCTGCTATTAATAGTGCAATATAAGGGGGAAGATAGCGTGATAATGTTTGCTGAATAACACCTCTAAATAATGCTTCTTCAGCGAGTGAGACAAAAAAGAGGTTCGCGAGAATAAATGCAGGTAACCACGATGGTAAATGCAATTCAATTGCTAATCCCCCTAGTTTTACGGCGATTAATAACAGTGCAGGAATGGCAATAATTAGCATTGCCCACTGTAATTTATTTGCTTCTTTTAATGGAGTGCAGACAAAAAGCGTAGGAATAAAGATCAGAAAAATAAAAGGTAATAATGCTTTGTCAGCATTGAAATAAAATGAAAAAGGGGCGCTTTTTATCCCTATAGCGGTGTGTGAAAGGTAACGTAAATTGTTAAAACCAGGAATAAGGTGAAAGGCTAACCCGCTGGCAATGATGATAAGTGCAAGAATGATGAACCCGCGTAGCAGTGGTTGTGTTTTATAACGTGAATAAGCAAATGCTAATAGCAGAATACCAAAAATAATGGGCAAAGTTTGCCATGTAATAACGCCAGTTATAAATGCGCTAACTGCCGTAAATGCAAGTGTAATAAGTGCAAGAGTGCGATTAAAACCCAAAAGTAATAAAGAAAAAGCAAGGAGTAGCCAAGTGATCATAATGATAAATAATCTAGAAAGAAAAGGAGCGTTAGGGTAAAAGATAGCAGCTTTCTAAGCTATCACTATAAATAAAAAAGTAGAGAAAGCAGACCTCTTTATGCGCAATAATTTTATTTAATTATTTGATTTATATGTAAAATATAATATATTGACTTTTAATCCAAAATTAAAACAAATGTTTAATTTATATAATGATAGTTAATTTATGATATTAAATTAGCATAAGTAAAACAGGGAATATAAAAATGCCGATAGTTTTAATATCGGCATTTTAGTTTATATAGGTTAGTTTGCTTTTGATTAAACAGAGTAAAACTAAACGTAAAAATAGCGAATAACGTGGAAGAAAATAGGGGCTGCAAAACAGAGCGAATCCATTCTATCCATCATGCCACCATGACCTTCGATCATCGTGCCAAAATCTTTTACTCCGCTATCTCTTTTGATTGCAGACATACATAAACCACCGGCAAAACCTGCCAATGTGATTACTAAAGAGAGTAAAAATGCAGCCCACCATGAGAAAGGCGTTGCCCACCACAACATCATGCCAATAAGGCTGGCAGAGATAATGCCACCAAAAAAGCCTTCCACTGTTTTATTTGGACTTAATTTAGGCACGATAGGATGTTTGCCAAATAATTTACCAAACACATATTGAAGTACGTCAGAAACTTGCACCACTATCATTAAAAAGAGCAGTAAATTGATATTACGGCCTTCGAAACCTTCAATTGGCAACATTAAAAGTGCGGGTGCATAACTTAGGCAATAAATTGCTATCATTACGCTCCATTGCACTTTTGCCATACGTTCTAAGAAGTGGCGAGTGTCACCTGAAAGTGCCATACGTGTTGGTATTAATAGAAAGGCGTAAACGGGAATAAATACTGCCATTAAGTTGTACCATTGCACACCAACAAGAATGTATTGGATAGGCAATATAACGAAGAAACACCAGAACAGCGCTTCATGGTCGCCACGATGTGTGGGTGTTAAGGTAATAAGTTCACGTAATGCAAGCCATGAGATAATAGCAAATAGGACGACAGAACCTATTGCTCCAATCCCTATTGCAACACCTGCAATAATACACATCACCCACCACGCATTGATCCTTGAATTAAGATTGGTGATGGTGGATGTAGGGCCTTTTACTGCTGCTAAAATAGCACCAATAATGCTGGCGATAATTAAGAAAGAGAAGAGTCCGATAAAGATCCAGAGGACTTCGTTATTAATACGTTCCATTGTGTAGCTCCTCTAACGCACTTTTTGCTCTTACTAGAAACTCTTGTTTACTTTCATGTTCATGAGTGGCTTCAATAGGGGCACCAAAAATTGCACTGCAAATAACAGGAACAACTAAGCGAGAGCCTTTGGGAAGAACTCTGTTTAAGTTTTCCAGATAAATAGGGACTAATTGAACATTCGGATTTTTACGAGAAAGATGCCAAAGACCTGTTTTAAAATCTTGAATAGATTCGCCATTACCTCGAGTACCTTCAGGAAAAATAATTAAAGAATCCCCTTGGTCTAAAATTTCTTGCATCAGAGCAAGTGCATTGGCTTTATTTGGTGCTGATGATGCAGCGTCATTAGCAAGTTGCTCTGCGCTTTCTCCGCAAGAATTTTCCTCTTGTGGAAAATTCATTTTGGCGGCATGACGAGGAATAAGAATAGCTCTAAAGATACGATGAGATAAATAACGGCGTAAGCGGTTTTTGTTCCAATAATCTTCAGCGGCAACGGGATGAACATAAGGGCGAATATTGGGTGAAAGACAAGACCAAATAACTAAGCCATCAAGATGACTAGAATGGTTAGCGTAATAAATACAAGGAATATCTTTTGCAATAGGAGAAGTTTGTTTAGCGCGAATACCTGTTAGGAATCGACAAATAGAGACTAAAACGGATGATACCACTTTTGCATCTAAAGCAAGTTTTCCATTTTTCATTAATCAGACACCTTGTGCTAAATCCCGTAAAATTCGACGGGTTCTGAAAATTGTGGTCAGCATTGAACCTAAAATAATAATCCATAATGAAATCAAAAAGAGCCATATTCCCCAAAGATTAGGAATAAATGCAGCAATAACAGCAACAGAGGTTAATAACGCCATTCGGTGTTGTTTTGCCATGGGGCCTGTAAATTGTTGATCTAGTCCACAAGCGCCACCTAATACACGAACATAAGCGGTCATTACTGCAAAAAAAGCGCACACCCAGCTCAACGTAATGGCCATAGAAAAGTCAGAAGATAGCCCATAACCGACACCCAAAATAATTAAAGTATCAGCAATTCTGTCTGGTAATTCATTATAAACAGCACCTACTGGACTTTTCATGCCTCCTTCGACGGCAACCATACCATCTAGTAAATTACAAATGAGGCGACCTTGGATCATGATAGCGCCAAGGAGCAGTAAAATTGAGCGTAATAGTCCAGATGTGTAGAAGAGGGCACAAAAGAGTGATAAGCCTGCAAGTAATGCAAATATGACACTAAACACGGAAATGCCGTTAGGCGTTGCCCCTTTTTGTTGTAAGTAGCGGCTGCACTTTGTAGCCCAGTTTGTTTGTCTTGCTTTTATCGGGCGACGGTTTTTATCTTGAGTGTTCATTTTTCTTTGTAAAAAGCGAGTTAGGAGGGTATAGCATAAGGGCATTTACTCAAAGTGAAAATAAGAATAAACGTATAAGTTTATCTTATATTTTTTTATGCAGATTAATTCCTTCTTTTTTTGCTCTTATTAAGACTATAAATAAATTATTAATAATCATTTGTTTTTCTAGGTGTTAATACTTATTTAGGGCTAGTGCATTATACTTACACAATGTGATCATTTAATGATGCTCTTTATTTGATTGTTATTAAGTAGAAATGGTAAATGATGTATTACATTAATTAAACTATAAAGAGAATAAATTTCTTAAGTAAAAGGGAGTATAAAAGGAAATACTTATTATTATTTCTTATTTTACTGTTTAAATAATCACAATTAAAACACTTCGATTAGAATTTTCTTATAAGGAATTTTTTGTTTAAATCGAAAATCAAAACGCATAACCAGTCTTTAAATGGGCATAAAAAAAAGAGACGGGAATTTCTTTTGTATTATTTTTTACTCATTAATAATTTTCTTCGTAAAATAAGAATAAAGGAAATGAGAAATTAGAAATGAGAATACTCATCTTTATAATAAGTAAAAAATGATTTATATCAAATGAAGGACTTCATTTATTCTTATATTGCTATTACTAATAAAAAACAATGATAATAGTTATTAATAATAGCGATTATGAAAATAAAATATACAAATGTTTTAAATTGAAATTAAACGAACACTAATGAAAGGGTGGCATCAAAATAAGTTGCCGCCCTTTCTATCGTAGAATGGTGTCTAGCGTATTAATTATTCCCATATTAGGTGTAATTCATCCAAAATAGAATATTTTTAGAAGTACAGCTTTCTCTCATTAATAAAATATAATGAAAATTAAACAGGTCATATCGTTATATAGTAAGATAATACAACCCATTGATAAATAGAAATCACATTGTAAATCAGTTTGCTCTTAAGTCATATTTCTTAAAGAAATCATACTATTGAACTAATTGTGGTAGTGATCTTATTTTCAATTTCGTATACATATTTGAACGATGCACTTCAACTGTACGAGGCGATAACGAAAGTTTTTCTGCCGCTTCTTTGCTCGTATTTCCGTCAAGGATCATCTCCATAACCTCTTTTTCTCTATTAGATAACTTACCAAATTTATCTTTTAGAGATATATATGTTCGGAATTGCTCAACTTCACTTTCATAATGTAGGAAAGATTCCGAGACAATATTAAGAAGTTCATTCACATTTAGAGGGCGAGTTAAATATTCGAAAGCCCCTGATTTAAATGCGTTACGACAACTCTCAATGGAACTATCCCCAGAAATAATAATAACAGGGATGATGTTTTTCAATTTGTTGAGTTCTTTAATCAGTGCAATTGATGGTGCTGCACTACTCTTTGTATTAATTATGATGCACTCTTTATGAGCTCCTTTTGTTGATGAAAAATAGTATTTCAAGAAAGCCTGCTCATTTGAATAGGTTTTCACATTAGCCGCTAAAGAAGAAAGAACGGCTTTAAGTTGAACTTTTGTACTGTCATCTTCAAAAGTGATTAAGTGGATTATTGATTCCATATGTTGCTCCTGGTTTTACTCTGCTCTTACACTAAAAGTGAATGAGTAACGAAATTTGACTAATTTATAAGTTTTTTATGTAGGGTAACATTCACGCAACGGAGCCATATTCAGAATATATCAAATTAAAAATGATTAATACTTCTGTATTATATTATAGATAAAATATCAGAACTTTGTTTTGTTTCAATATTTGTATTTTATAGATAAGAATAATTTATTTCTATAATGAAAGGATGAGATAACTATTATTAATTGTAACTAAGTTTTTTATCGTAAGTGATTTTAACTATATTAAACTCACTTAATAAGTAAAAAAATAATATATTTAGGTGTTTTTTTATGAAGTAATTAATAGTCGCATTTAGTTACAATACAATTCCCTTTGTGGCTTTTTGGCTTTACTTCTTGTAAAATAGCACTTTATTTCTACTGACCCTTTTTAATAAACCAACCGAGCCAATGCTATGGCGTCACTGAAAGATGTAGCTCGACTTGCATCCGTTTCTTTGATGACAGTCTCAAGAGCGATTAATAACCCTGAGTTATTAAAACCAGAAACACTGAAACAAGTCCAAAATGCGATTGATCAACTTAACTATGTTCCAGATTATTCTGCACGAAAAATTCGTGGTCAAGGAACAAAAGTATCATCAATTGGTGTTCTGGCAATTGATACCGCAACGACACCGTTTTCTGTGGAAATGATTTTATCGATAGAACAAACCGCAAGAGAATTTGGTTGGAGTTCATTTGTTGTTAATTTGACTGCACAAGATTGTTATGAAAATGCCATTTGGCAACTTTTGGCTCAACGTCCAGATGGTATTATTTATACCACGATGGGGTTGCGTGAAATCACCGTACATGAAAAGTTGCTCGATAAGAATTTAGTGTTAGCAAACTGTTTAGATAAAACGCACGCTTTTCCAACTTATATTCCCGATGATTATCATGGACAGTATTTTGGGATGAAAAAAGTCATCGAGAAAGGGTATCGCCGTCCTTTGTGCTTTTATATACCTGAAGAGTCTGTTGCAGGTCCTATTCGTCGTAAAGCCGTTGAAGATGCTTGGCAAGAGGCTGGGCTACCATTGGCGGATCTACAACAATATACGATGATGTTTGGAGATGAACACTACCGTGATGTGATTGAAATATTGAAAAAGCATTGTGTTCATCAAAAGGCTGACTTTGATATTCTCATTTGTGGTAATGACCGTATCGCTTTTCTCGCTTACCAAGTTTTACTTTCTATGGGGTTACGTATTCCAGAGCAAGTGGCTGTTTTGGGATACGATAATATGATTGGTACGGGAGAATTGTTTTATCCACCATTAACAACGGTACAACTGCCTCATTATGAATTAGGTAAAGAGGCGACGTTGCATATTATTCAAGAACGAAACCATAGAGATACCGTACACGTACCTTGTCAATTAGTTGAACGTGAGTCTATTTAAAGACTCACGTCTTACTTACCTTCTCAATATCAGTAAATACTATTTAGCAGCCAATATTGACCATTAATCAGTGTTGCATCGCCATTCATGGCAAAAAGACGTAAAGTTTGAGTATCTTGTTGAGCATAATATCGGCTGCTAAAGGTGAATTCGCCTTTATTTACAAAGACTTCAATTGATGAACGATCAATAAAAATACGTAAATTCAATTCACAACCTTCAGGTAATGGAATACTTCTAGCTCCACTCATATTGTGCTGAGGATAATGGCGGTTAAGAACTAAACGATGTGATTGATTATCAACAAATAGCTCAAGCCCTTCACCTAGCCATAAGCCAAATTTTTCAGCATGACTGTCTAAAGATAACGTTAAGTCGAGTTCGATAGCGGCAGTATTATTTATTAGCTCGATAGATTGATTACTGAGTGTTAATGGCTGGATAGTCTGTTTTTCTTGGCGCAATGATTCGACTTCTTTAACGGGGATCATGCGTAAGCGATTTTTGGATTTATCAAACGTGATTTCACGAGGGAGTGTAAAACAGCCAGACCAAAATTCAGATTTTGAAGGCATTGGCGAATTCCACATATCCATCCATCCCATTGAAATACGACGACCATCAGGTGTCGTAAATGATTGTGGCGCATAATAGTCATGGCCATTATCAAGTTCAATAAAGTGACCTTGTGGTTTAAAAGGTTGATTTGGCGACCACTGGCCAATTAATGCCCCTGATTGAAAGAGATTGCGATATTGATAGCCTTCGGCTCGTTTTCCTTGTGGTGAGAAGACGATTGCAAATTCGTTTTCTTGGCTAATAGGGAAGAAATCAGGGCACTCCCACATATAGACATTTTTATCATCCGTTTTTCCTAAAACAGTGTAATCGTTGTTCCACTGTTGACCTTCCTCAAATAAGGTTTCGCTAGAGAAAAGTAGGACTTGTCCTTGATCTTTTTCATCACGAGCACCAACAACCATCCACCATTTACCGTCTTGATACCAGACTTTAGGATCACGAAAATGCATATAACCTTTAGGGGGTTCTAAAACGATCCCTTTTTTCTCAAAATGAATGCCATCTTCACTGATAGCAACACATTGCGCTTCATAGATTTGATTATCATCCCCTTCGGCGGCTAACCAATTGTGTCCGGTATAGAAAAGATAGAGTTTACCTTCATGGCTAATTGCTGATCCTGAGAAGCAACCACTTTTGTCGTAGTCATCTCCTGGTGCTAACGCAATAGGTTGATGTTGCCAGTGGATCATATCGGTACTTGTGGCATGTCCCCAATGCATTGGTCCCCAATCTTGAGAATAAGGATGGTGCTGATAAAAGGCGTGATATAAACCATCATGATAAATAAGACCATTAGGATCATTTAACCAACCCGCAGGCGCTGCCAAATGAAACTGGGGATAAAATTTATTGCCTCGTTTTTCAATCAAGGTATTTAGGGCTTTTGTTGATTGTTCTAAGCGGTGTTTCATATCATTATCCTTATTATATTTTAGAGTTATTAGTGTGTTTTTAAGATCACAGAAGGGTAAAGAACAGATGTAATCACACTATTACTCCTGTTGTTAACGATAACATTTAGAGTGAAAAAAATACGATGCATGAGATTGACTTTATCATCTTATCTCATTATGTTAACGTTATCAGTGTGGATTTACGAGCAATATCTTTACTTATTCGTTATGAATAGTCATAAAAACAGAATATAGTTAAGAAAAATAATTGCTTATCTTCAGGAGAGATTATGAAAGTCTGGTCTTTAGGTGACGCTGTTGTTGACTTGATCCCATTGCAAAACATGCAATATGAAGCATGTGCTGGTGGCGCGCCAGTCAATGTTGCTGCTGGCGTTGCTAAGCTTGGTCAACAAAGTGGTTTTATTGGACGTGTAGGTGAAGATGCGTTCGGCCATTTTATGCAAAAAACATTGTTTGATCTGGGCGTTGATACTCGTGCAATGGAATTTGATGAGTTTCATCGTACCAGTACTGTTCTTGTCTCTTTACAAGAAAATGGTGAGCGTGATTTTACTTTTTTAGTTGCTGAGTCTGCGGATCAATTTTTAACAGAAAAATCTTTACCTGCGTTTGAAAAAGATATTTTGCATTTTTGCTCTTTAGCATTAGTGAATCCCATTTGTCGCTCGACCTTAGATTGTGCAATCAAAAATATTAAAGAAAGCGGTTCACTACTGAGTTTTGATATTAATTTACGACCTCAAATGTGGCGTGATCATGAAGAAATGCGCGAAGTTATTGATAATTATGCGCATAAAGCAGACATATTAAAATTATCCGAAGATGAGCTTACGTGGATGACACAAGAAGTGACATTGAATAATGCACTTAAAAAATTAGAAGATTATCCCGCTCGTTTAAAAGTGATCACCCAAGGCTCTAAAGGTTGTTTAGTTTTAACGCCAAATACCCAAGTCGCATTTAGTGCCTTTATCGTTGAATGTATTGATACAACCGGTGCTGGCGATGCCTTTATGTCAGGCTTGTTAGCTGCGCTTGCTGAATATGGTTTTGCTGAAGATGAACCATATCTATCAAAAATAGTGACGCAAGCAGCTGCTTGTGGCGCTTTAGCCACCACTAAAAAGGGGGCAATAGCCGCGGCACCAAGTCGTAAAAAATTACATGATTTTGTTCAGCAGCAACCGCCTTTACATGTTAGGGAGATTTTCTAACAACTTACCCATTTTTTCTGGTTGTGGTTTTTACCACGGTTTTCCCTTAATGGATTTTCCTATTCTCCATTTATAACGACTTTTCTCGGAGTGGTTATTTGTGGAGATTTTTTTATCTCATCTATGCTGTTGTACTGATGTTTAATCAATCAATCAGCGATGCTGATCATATTGTTCTGTCGGTTTTAAGCGTATGATATTAAATCTTATCGACTTTTATTGATGGAACATTAAATGTGGGCTCAATCGGGCGCGGTATTAGCCATTTTTTCTTATATTCTTTGGGGAATTACTCCTCTGTTTTATCGGCTGTTACCGGGAGCGCAGCCGTTAGAAATGTTGGCTCAGCGTTTGATCTGGTCTATCCCTCTTTTATTACTCGTACGACTCTTTATTAAAAATAGGACACGATGGCGCGCTGTTTTACAAGATAAGCGCTCTATTTTTATGTGTCTATTTAGCTCAATGGCTATGGCCGTTTCTTGGTGTACATTTACCTATGCATTAACACATCAACAAGTATTAGAAGCGAGCTTGGGGTATTTTATTAATCCGCTTTTCTCAATTTTATTAGGAGTCATATTTCTTAAAGAAAAGCTTAATTCAGCAGAAAAATGGGCTGTTGCTTTAATTTGTGCTGGTGTGGGCTATCAATTGTGGATGTACGGTGAATTACCTGTATTGGCTATAATGATGGGCGGTGCATTTGCTGTATATGGATTAATTCGTAAGTTTATTCGTTTTGATGTGATCACGTCTTTATTTATGGAAACTCTTTGGTTAATGCCATTAGCAATAGGCGCTACGATTTGGTTGGTTGTTACCGATAAAAGTGCATTACCTTCGGCTGATAATTTGACTCGTTTTTATTATATCTTAACAGCACCAGTGACTATCTTGCCGTTATTATTCTTTACTGCTGCAGTCAAACGAACCACGTTAACCGTGATAGGATTAGCGCAATACATTGAACCTACCATTCAATTTTTACTGGCTGTTTTCTTATTCCACGAAGCTTTTGATGAAGTAAAAGGCGTGAGTTTCTCACTGATTTGGTTAGGACTTTTATGCTGTATCTTAGCACTTATCCGAAAACGCCTTAATTATCTAAAAATTCAAAAAGGAAAGCGTAGCCAAACAATGTAATTGTTTTATTTATCTGTCTGATTATTTTTTTGTCTGGCTATTTTTCTATCAAGCTAAATCCGCTATGCTATATGAAAGGCAATCGTTTGCGTGATTGTGATTTTTATTAATGGTGAGGATAAAAAATGACAGTGCTGGGTACGGCTCTTACAGCAAGTGCAACAAAAGTGATGTTATTAGGTGCCGGTGAATTAGGCAAAGAAGTCGCGATAGAATGCCAACGCTTGGGAATTGAAGTGATTGCCGTTGATCGCTATATCAATGCTCCAGCTATGCATATTGCTCATCGTCATTATGTTGTAAATATGTTGGATAGCGATGCGTTAAAGCAAGTTATTGAACAAGAGCGACCTGATTTTATCGTTCCTGAAATTGAGGCTATTGCAACAACGTTACTGGTTGAATTAGAACAAGCGGGGCAAAAAGTTGTTCCTTGTGCCCGTGCTGTAAAGCTAACTATGGATAGAGAAGGTATTCGTCGTTTAGCCTCGGAAACACTGCATTTACCTACATCGAACTATCAATTTGTTGATGATGAAGTGAGCTTTAAAAAAGCTGCTCTAGAAATAGGCTTCCCTTGTATTGTAAAACCTGTCATGAGTTCATCTGGAAAAGGGCAAAGTGTTATTCGTAATGAAAACGATTTAGCTCAAGCTTGGACTTACTCGCAAGAGGGCGGGAGAGCAGGAAAAGGACGCGTTATCGTTGAAAAAATGATCCCGTTTGATTTTGAGATCACGTTACTGACTATTCACGCTGTTGATGGTACCCATTTTTGTGCCCCTATTGGTCATCGACAAGAAAAAGGGGATTACCGTGAATCATGGCAACCTCAAAAGATGAGTGACATCGCGCTTGCTAAAGCACAGCATATTGCGAGTAAAGTGGTTGAGAACTTAGGGGGCTATGGTTTATTTGGTGTTGAGTTGTTTGTTCAAGGTGATGAGGTATTTTTTAATGAAGTCTCACCTCGCCCTCATGATACTGGATTGGTGACACTAATTTCTCAAGATTTATCAGAGTTTGCGCTTCATGTTCGTGCTTTTTTAGGCTATCCCATTGGTGGAATTCGCCAATTAGGCCCTTGTGCATCAGCGGTTATTTTACCTGAGCTTTATAGTACGAATATTGTGTATTCTGGTATTGAAAAAGCATTGAAGGCGGATCGTCAAATTCGCCTTTTCGCCAAGCCTGAAATTGCGGGTTCTCGCCGTTTAGGTGTTGTACTTGCTCACGCTGATACGATAAAACACGCATTAGATGAAGCAAAAGCAGGTGCTAACGCTATCATTGTCAATGACGCCCAAAAATAGCGATGTAACATAAGATTACTTACCGCTAAGAAGGGAACCTAACTTAGCGGTAAAAATCCAGCTTTAATAAAATACGCTTTAGCATAAGGAGATAATATCTCCTGATATAAACTATAAGCCTGAGAATGAATAAGTGTTGCACAATAGTGCGCGGTAACATTAAAAGGCTTTGGAATATCGAATATCTTTAATTCAGGAAATTGACTGAGTTGTGCTTGATAGTGCTGGTAGCCAATAAAGGCATCAGCTTGATGTGTTGTAATTAAGTAATGAGCAGCCATTCTACCTTGAGGGATAGTAAGTGAATGCTTACCTCCAACCAAAGAAAGTGCTCGCATTTTTAATGCCTGACTTAACTCTGGATTAATTTGTGCAATATTATTAAAAAGTTGCCAACTGTAATCCCCTGATGGATCTGCTTTTGGTGTGGATATCGCTAATTTTAATGCGGTATTTGATAATACACTAAGCCAGTTATCTTCTTCATTTACACCGTTACGACGAGCGGTAATGCAAAGCTGATTGGCAATAAAAGGGGCATATTGCAGTGCAAAGCCTTTCTTGATTAATTGTTGAGCATTATTTTCATCAGCAGAAAGAAATAAATGACAGGTTTCCCCTTGTTCAATTCGTTGACGCAAAAGTCCAGCGGGTCCAAATGTAAGCGCCCACTTTTCGCCTGTTTTCTGCTTATAATGCTCAATAAAAGCAGGTAGTGTGGTTTTTAAGCTACCTGCTGCAAAAAGGGAAAATATCATGGTGTTATATCTTACTCTTTTCCTTGATATTGAGTACGATAGAATTTTTGATACCAATCATTAGCTGCTTTTTGCATATCGATATCACTAAATTTTTCAGGATAGAGTTTTTTTGCCATCCACAATTCACCGATTGCCATGGCTTCTGGCATTGGATAACCCCACGCTTTTGCATATTCAGGCATTAAATAAATGCGATTGTTTTTAACCGCACTAATCACTTGCCAACGTGCATCTTGTTTGATTTCATCAACAACTTGAGGGTATCTGTCTTGAATAAAAATAACTTCTGGATCCCATGCAATAACTTGCTCTAAAGAAACTTGTTTATAGCCTTTGACGGTTGATGAGGCAACATTAAAGGCGCCTGCATGTTCCATCATAAGTCCCGTGTATTTTCCTGAGCCATAAGTGGTTAAATCAGGATTGGCCATATAGGCACGGACTCGTTGCGATTTAGGAATATCTTGTAAGCGCTGGCTAACCTGCTCACGTTGTTTAAAGGTATCGTTAACTAATGCTTGTGCATTTTCTGATTTATTGACGATATCACCAATCAATAAAATACCTTCTTTTAGCCCTTCGTTATAAGCCTGTTCTTCGTTTTGTAATGTTGGATTAAGCTTTGATTTATCGTCGTTACTCTCTTTACGCAATGAAATTGCAACAACAGGAATACCCAATGCAGAAATCTTATCAATCATCTCTTTAGGGGCATAATTGGTGACAAAGACAACTTGAGGTTGCAGTTTGACTAAACTCTCTGCATCAAAACTGGTGAGATCACCGACTTTAGGTGTTTTCTCTAGCGATGGTGCTAATTGTGCATATCCATCACCAAGTTGTTGCTTCCAATTAGACATCACGCCAACAATTTTATCTGTTGCATCAAGCTGAACTAATAAATTGAGGGTTTGATGTTGTAAAACTACCGTTCTTTCTACTTTATCTGGAATGGTAACGGTGCGACCAATTTGGTCTACGATTTGTCTATCTGCATAAGAGAAAAAAGAGAGGGAGAGTAAGCCAATACCCAATAAACAGTGCTGTAATAACGCTTTCATAGTTATAAACCCAAGTTAATATCGCTGTATAATAAAGTATACAACTAAAAATATCCAACAAGTATTATTTTGGCTCAAACTTTAATCATATAAGGTGCGTAATCACTTTTATTAGCTTAATTTCTTACTCAACCCTTGAAACTTGCTTAACTATCCCCACTTTTTATCCATATTGATTTTTTTCGCCAAATTAGGATTAATTGAGGTAAAAATGAGTATGAAAGGTCAGGAAACAAGAGGATTTCAGTCAGAAGTTAAACAACTTCTTCAATTAATGATCCATTCTCTTTACTCCAATAAAGAAATTTTCCTTCGCGAATTGATTTCTAACGCATCAGATGCGGCTGATAAATTGCGTTTCCGTGCATTATCAGATGCAGCGCTTTATGAAAATAACGGCGAGTTGCATGTACGCATTTCCACTGATAAAGAAGCTCGTACTCTGACTATCAGTGATAATGGTATTGGTATGACTCGTGATGAAGTCATTGATAATCTCGGTACTATTGCAAAATCAGGTACAAAATCATTCTTAGAATCTATCGGACAAGATCAAGCTAAAGATAGCCAATTAATTGGTCAGTTTGGTGTTGGATTCTATTCTGCGTTTATTGTTGCAGATAAAGTGACAGTACGCACTCGGGCTGCTGGTGAAAGCGCCGATAAAGGTGTTTTTTGGGAATCTGAAGGTGAAGGTGATTACACCGTTGCTGATATTGAAAAAGCTGATCGTGGTACTGAAATTACGCTTCATTTACGTGAAGGTGAAGATGAGTATTTAGATGATTGGCGCTTGCGTAGCATTATTAGTAAATATTCCGACCATATTTCTCTGCCTGTTGAAATTGAAACGAAAAATGAAGAAGACGGCACTGTAACATGGGAAAAAATTAATAAAGCGCAAGCACTGTGGACTCGAAACAAAGCTGAAGTGAGTGATGAAGAGTATAAAGAGTTTTATAAACATATCTCTCATGATTTCGCAGATCCATTAAGCTGGGCACATAACCGTGTAGAAGGTAAGCAAGAATATACAAGCTTATTATATGTGCCTTCAAAAGCGCCTTGGGATTTATGGAATCGTGAACAACGCCATGGTTTAAAACTCTATGTTCAGCGTGTCTTTATTATGGATGAAGCTGAGCAGTTTATGCCTAATTACCTACGTTTTATCCGTGGGTTAGTGGATTCTAATGATTTACCGTTAAACGTTTCTCGTGAAATTTTACAAGATAGCTCTGTTACACGTAATTTACGCAGTGCATTAACTAAGCGTGCATTACAGATGTTGCAAAAATTGGCAGAAAACAAGCCTGAAGAGTATCAAGCATTCTGGAAAGAGTTTGGTTTAGTCTTAAAAGAAGGCCCCGCAGAAGACTCATCTAACATTGAAACTATTGCTAAATTACTGCGTTTTGCATCAACGCATAATGACAGCGATGCTCAAACAGTTTCACTGAAAGATTACGTTAACCGTATGGTCGAAGGCCAAGAAAAAATCTATTACATCACTGCTGATAGCTATGCCGCTGCGAAAAATAGCCCTCATTTAGAGCTGTTCCGCAAAAAAGGTATCGAAGTACTGCTGTTATCTGATCGTATTGATGAGTGGATGATGAATTACCTGACTGAGTTTGATGGCAAATCATTCCAGTCTGTCAGTAAAGCAGATGAATCTCTTGATAAACTTGCTGATGAAGAGAAGCAGGCTGAGCAAGAAGAAACAGATAAACAATTAGCACCTTTTGTTGAACGCATTAAAACCTTGCTAGGGGATAAAGTTAAAGATGTGAAATTAACACATCGTTTAACAGATACTCCGGCAATTGTGACAACCAGTGCTGATGAAATGACAACACAAATGGCCAAGTTGTTTGCAGCAGCAGGACAAGCAGTACCAGAAGTGAAATATAACTTTGAGCTGAACCCAAATCACCCATTAGTGAAACAAACTGCCGAGTTAACCGATGAAGCGTTGTTTGCGGATTGGGTAAATTTATTGCTGGATCAGGCTCTATTTGCTGAAAGAGGCTCTTTAGAGGATCCAAACCAGTTTATTCGCTTAGTGAATCAACTTTTAGTTCAAAAAGCGTAACTGTTTTCGTTTTCAAACATTTAAACCACGTTTATCTGAAAAGAGAGCGTGGTTTTTTCTTTTTCGATAAAAAATAAAATGCAATCGCTACCGTGATTTCTTGAGCGATGACCTCACAAAATGGTATGGTAATGCGTTTTCGAGTTTAAATATAAAAAATTAAATGCAAGGGGATTTACGCGATGCGTATCATTCTGCTAGGCGCTCCAGGCGCTGGTAAAGGCACTCAGGCTCAATTCATTAAAGAAAACTATGGTATCCCACAGATTTCAACTGGTGATATGTTACGTGCGGCAGTAAGTGCAGGTACAGAACTAGGACTGAAAGCAAAAGCACTGATGGACAATGGTCAGTTAGTGACTGATGAATTAGTTATTGCGTTAGTTAAAGAGCGCATCAAACAAGACGATTGCCGTAATGGTTTCTTGTTGGATGGGTTCCCAAGAACAATTCCACAAGCTGATGCAATGAAAGAAGCGGGTATTAACGTGGATTTCGTACTGGAATTCGCTGTACCGGATGAAATCATTGTTGATCGTATTATTGGTCGTCGTGTTCACGCACCATCAGGTCGTGTTTATCATGTGAAATTTAATCCACCTAAAGTGGAAAATCGTGATGACGTGACGGGTGAAGAATTAACAACGCGTAAAGATGACCAAGAAGAAACTGTTCGTAAACGTTTAGTTGAGTACCATACTCAAACTGCACCATTAGTTTCTTATTACCAAAATGAAGCTAAAGCAAACAATGCGAAATACTTCAAAGTTGATGGTACACAAAAAGTAAGCGAAATTAACGCTGAACTGAAAAGTATCCTTGGCTAATTCGTCATTGTGATGACTAATCCCGGTTGAGCCGGGATTTTTTTTATCTTAAAAATAAGAAGATGAGATAAAAAGCGCGATCCAATAAATTGACAAGCACAATCTATTATTTTCCTTTATTCTTCTACTCTTTGGTTATCCTAATAAAATAACTCTAAGGAGTCATAGTATGAATGATGCTAAGTATGGTGTTCTTTTGGTTAATCTAGGCACACCTGATGCGCCGACAACGGGGGCTGTTCGACGTTATTTGGCACAATTTCTTAGCGATCCTCGTGTTGTTGATGTTTCTCCTTTGATTTGGAAACCAATATTACAAGGGGCTATATTACCGTTTCGCTCACCTAAAGTGGCTAAATTGTATCAACAGATTTGGATGGATGAGGGATCGCCACTTTTAGTTTATAGTCGAGCGCAACAACGTGCGGTTGCTCAGCGATTACCTAATATCCCTGTAGAGTTAGGAATGTGTTATGGCAATCCATCACTAAATGAAGGGGTTGAAAAACTATTACAACAAGGTGTTGAGAACATTATTTTGTTACCACTTTATCCTCAATACTCTTGCTCTACTTCTGCTGCGGTATTTGATGGTGTCAGTCGAATTTTTAAAGACATGCGTACAATGCCCTCTCTTCACTTTATTCGTAGTTATCCTACTCATCCGCTTTATATCAAAGCACTTGTCACCTCTATTGAGAAAAGTTTTCAGCAATATGGCAAACCCAATCGTTTAATTCTCTCTTTCCACGGTATACCTGAGCGTTTTATCAAAACGGGTGATATTTATTACGATGAGTGTTGCCTCACAACAGAAAAATTAAAAGAGCAATTAGAAGAGAAGCTAGGTTATCCTAAAGAACAAGTCATGTTGACATTCCAGTCACGTTTTGGCCGTGAACCTTGGCTATCGCCTTATACGGATAAAACGATGGAAAAACTGGGAAGTGAAGGGATTGAACATGTACAGGTTGTGTGCCCAGGATTTTCATCTGATTGTTTGGAAACATTAGAAGAAATTAATGAACAGAACCGAGAGTTCTTTATTCATGGTGGTGGCAAACAGTATGAATACATTCCGGCATTAAATGATGATCCTGAGCATATTGACTTGCTAGAAGCGATGATCAGAGAGGTATGTAAAAAATAATTACTGAATTCGATAAATAAAATTATCGGATTTGATGATATATTAATTTGATCATATTTCAGTTATATATAAACTTATCTTTTCTCATTTTTTAAGTATTTTAGTGTGAACCACTAAAAGTGCTGATAAACGGACACTGCATTACCTAAATTTAGGCAGGAAAATGAATAGTAAGCTTTCAAAACCACAATCTTCAGAAGTTGATAAAGGACATTTTGACGATTTCTATCTAAAACAGAACGATGAAATCGATCTTTTTGAATTATTTTCTGTTATTTATAAATCAAAATTTGTCATTATTGGTATCACGTTATTATTTGCTATCGTTGGCTTTACTGTTGCAAGTTTTTTACCACAAAAATGGACGAGCCAAGCTGCAATTACCAAGCCAATGCTTGATGAAATGAAGCAATTAAGAGCAACATTGACTGAGCTTAGCTTAGTGGATGTTGATACTGGTGTGAATGGTTCATCTGTTTATCAAAAGTTTATCAATAACTATAACTCTCGTGTTTTACGTGAAGAATATTTAATAAGTACGGATTATTACAAAAATTTGTTGGCTAAAATGGAAAATCCAACGCCGTTGGATCAACGTAGACTTATTGAATCAATTGTCACCAAAGACATTAATTTAAAAGCTTCAGATGATAAAAAAAGTGAAGATGAGTTTAGTGGAGAAATTAATCTAAGCTTTACTGCACCAACATCAGAAGAGGCTTATGATTTACTTTCTGGTTATATTCGTTTTATTTCCACCAAAGTGCGTATGGAAGTAAAAGATGAAATTGATGACCAAATTGAACGTAAATTAAGTTTTGCGCAAAAAGCCTATGAAATGGATTTAGAGCGTATTGCCAATGCACGTAATGTGAATGTGCAACGTCTAAAATATGCGTTAGAAATTGCTAATGCGGCTGGCGTGAAAAAACCGATTTCAAGTGAAGGTGCGCAGATTAAAGATGATCCTGATTACTCTATTGCAATGGGTTCTGATGCATTAGGCAGTAAACTGGCAATCACTGAAGCTATTACTGATCCAACAACAGTAAGCACAGATCTGAAAAACCGTTTATACAATATTCAACAGTTAGAAAAAGTGAAATTAGGCGAGCTTCAATTTGTACCATTCAAATATATGTTGAAGCCTTACGAACCAACTAAAAAAGATGCACCTAAACGTGCTCTGATTTTAGTGGGTGCCGCTTTTGTTGGTTTCATTCTGTCTGTTATGGGTGTTTTACTGAGCTATATGGTAAGAAGCCGTCGTAAAACCGCATAAAAATATCTTTAAATAAGTAGGTGTACTGACGTACACCTACTGCCTCTCCCATAATATTGTGTTAACATTGCGCATCTTTTTTAGCTGTGTAGCATCGTTCACAATGAAATTCCCTGGCAAACGAAAATCCAAACACTATTTTCCCGTTAGTTTACGAGATCCTCTATTACAACCCATCATCAATATGACGGAGAGTGAATCCTCTCGCGCTTATATCGTGGGTATTGACCAAACATTGGTTGATATTGAAGCGAAAGTTGATGAAGAGTTTATTAACCGTTATAACTTGAGTCAGGGACACTCTCTTGTTATTGAAGATGATGTCGCAGAGGCACTTTATCGTGAATTAACAGACAATAATCTGATAACACACGAATTCGCTGGTGGCACTATTGGTAATACGCTACATAACTACTCTGTATTGGCTGACGACCGCTCTGTGTTATTAGGTACTATGTGTAATAACATTCAGATTGGTAGCTATGCTTATCGTTATTTATGTAACACATCTAGCCGTACTGATCTCAATTACCTCCAAGGTGTTGATGGTGCCATTGGGCGCTGCTTTACGCTGATCACGGAAAATGGTGAACGCACATTTGCTATTAGCCCCGGTCAAATGAATCAACTTAAACCTGAAAGCATTCCGGAAGAGGTGATTGCAGAGGCCTCCGCATTGGTGTTAACGGCTTACTTAGTTCGCTGTAAACCAGGTGAACCGATGCCACTAGCAACCATGAAAGCGATTGAGTATGCGAAAAAATATGATGTGCCGGTCGTTCTCACACTTGGCACAAAATATGTTATTGCAGATGATCCACAATGGTGGCGTGATTTCTTAAAAGAGCACGTTTCTGTTGTCGCCATGAATGAAGATGAAGCTTTTGAATTAACTGGGCATGCAGATCCTCTGTTGGCTTCCGATGTTGCTTTAGAATGGGTTGATTTAGTGCTTTGTACTGCGGGACCTGCTGGGCTTTATATGGGCGGCTATACAGAACACAGCTTTAAGCGCCAAACCACACATCCTTTATTACCCGGTGCTATTGCTGAATTTAATCGTTATGAATTTAGTCGAGCAATGCGTCGTAAAGATTGTGAAGAGCCAGAGAAAGTCTATTCTCATATTGAACCTTATATGGGTGGCCCTGAAAAAATTATGAATACCAATGGTGCGGGTGATGCAGCATTATCAGCATTACTGCATGATATTACAGCAAATAGCTATCATCGCATTAATGTGCCAAATTCAAGTAAGCATCCTCGGACTTATTTAACTTACTCATCATTAGCACAAGTATGTAAATATGCTAACCGAGTGAGTTATCAAGTATTAAGCCAGCATTCTCCACGCTTGACGCGCGGTTTACCTGAAAAAGAAGACAGCTTGGAAGAAGCCTATTGGGAACGCTAAGTTTGTATTGTTTCTAAGTCTTGTTTTATCAGTGTGAAATAAAAAAACCTATCAACATTTATTGATAGGTTTTTTATTGACTTAAATTCTATGGATTTAAGTGATTACCTGTGTTTGATTATTGCGCTGCACTAGGTGCAATGATTTGTTGACCATTTTCAGGTGTATCATCAATAGCGCAACCAAATTCAACTTCTTTAATTAGCATATCCGCCATTGCAGATGCTGTTTGATCTTCATCGATAACGACGTGATTTGCGCCTTTTTCAAGGATAAAAGAAGCTTCTTCATCATAGTTAGCTCGCACGATAATATCGTCAAAATGGGCGCGAACAATGATATTTAAATCAGGGTTCATACTTCTTGCCGTTTCAGCGACATCTGCTGCTTCATAACCATTCGGTATCGTCAGTAATAAAGATTTAGCGCAATCAATACGGGCTAAAGCAAGTGACTCTTTAGTCGATGCATTACCCAGTACTGTGTTTAAACTTTTCTCTTTTAACTCAGCAAATTTATTACGACTATTTTCGATAATCACTAATGGAATAGATTGAGCTAATAATTTTTCAGCAAGCATGCTTCCTGCACGTCCATAGCCGACGATAATGGCGTGACCACAAATATCAACAGGGACAGGCATCTCTTCTTCCAGCTCTTCTTGTTGTAGCTGTTCCACTTCTTCTTTGGTTTCTGTTTTTGCCAGATAACGGTCTAATAAAGAGAACAGAACTGGGTTTAGCATAATCGAGACTAAAGCACCAGCTAAAACAAGATTACGTGCATCTGGCTCTAAAACGTTTAGCGCCACACCTAGACCTGCAAGGATAAAGGCAAACTCACCAATTTGAGCAAGACTGACAGAAATGGTTAAGGCTGTTCGTCGAGAATGCCCAAACATTCGTACAAGCACCAACGCGGCGACAGATTTACCAATAATAATGATAGCCAGTGTTGCTAAGATACCAAGAGGATGTTCAATTAATACCATTGGATCAAACAGCATACCAACGGACACAAAGAACAGAACAGCAAAGGCATCACGCAATGGCAAGGTATCTTGTGCGGCTCTGTGGCTTAACTCAGACTCATTAAGCACCATACCCGCAAAGAAAGCACCTAATGCGAAAGAGGCATCAAATAAAGTCACCGCAGCGTAAGCGATACCTAAAGCGAGTGCTAATACACTCAGCGTAAAGAGTTCACGAGAGCCTGTTGCCGCGGTTTTAGCTAAGATCCACGGAATAAGCTTACGACCAACAATCATCATGATTAAGATAAAGGCTACGACTTTACCGATTGTGATACCTAAATTGATCATGAGTTGAGAAACATTGGTTTGATCGCTGCTTTCCAGCATATTGGCAATAGCTGGGAGTAGTACAAGGGCTAATACCATTGCTAAGTCTTCAACAATCAACCAACCAATGGCAATTTGACCTCGTTGGCTATCAATCAGACCTCTTTCTTCAAGTGCTCGTAAAAGAACGACGGTACTTGCAGTTGAAAGACACAAACCAAACACGATGCCACTAAATAAACCCCAGCCAAAAAATGCTGATAATCCCAACCCTAATAGTGTTGCTACTGCAATTTGAGCAATAGCACCCGGAATAGCGATGGCTTTTACTGCCATCAGATCTTTTAACGAAAAATGTAAACCTACACCAAACATTAGCAGAATAACGCCAATTTCAGCGAGTTCAGGGGCGAGAGATGTATCAGCGACAAAGCCGGGAGTAAATGGACCAGCGAGTACACCCGCAGCAAGATATCCTACTAAAGGTGAGATTTTTAGCCGTTGAGCGATCATGCCTAAAATGTAAGCAAGTGCTAACCCACCAACAATGGTGGTAATGAGGGGTGTTGAATGCGGCATCAATTCTCCTTCTTTTTATAAAACTACATGTATCGGGGGGCGAGTAATATAGCAGGCTGATAGTTTAACGTATTCATGCAATAAATTCGCTAAAAATTATCGATTATTTATAAAAATAGCAAGTTGATTGAGTTTTTTGATGCAAATGCACTTTTTTATGTTATTTTAATCAGTCTTACCTTTTAAAGTAAGAAATACCCTGTTACTAGTTCATTTAGATAACAGGGATAATTACAAGTTATTCAGTTTTATCCACCCCAATATTAGGAAGAAAAATGGTGAAAATACCTAATAGTGGGAGATAAGCACAAATATGATAGACATATTCAATACTTTTCTGATCAGCAACATATCCTAAGACCGCAGCACCAATCCCTCCCATCCCAAAAGCAAGTCCGAAGAAAAGCCCTGAAACCATGCCAGTTTTACCCGGAATTAACTCTTGAGCATAAACTAAGATAGCAGAAAATGCTGAAGCCAAAATCACACCAATGAATACAGTAAGTACGCCAGTCCAATAAAGGCTAGCGTAAGGGAGTATCAGCGTAAAAGGCGCAACACCAAGAATAGATCCCCAAATAACGTATTTTCTGCCAATTTTATCGCCTACGGGGCCACCAATCATGGTGCCAGCGGCAACAGCAAAGAGGAAAACAAAGAGGTGAATTTGTGCATTTTGCACTGAAACGCCAAATTTATGTATTAAATAGAAAGTATAGTAGCTACTGATGCTTGCAAGATAAAAATACTTAGAAAAAATCAGAATAAGTAAAATGGCTAAAGAGCCAAAAAGGGCTTTACGTGGCAATATTGCTTTGTTGTTTAGCACCATTGGTTGTTTTTTCTGAGCTTCTTGTTGAATTTTATACCAACGGCTAACTTGTAATAGCACTATAATGGCCAGTAATGCAGCAAGAGAGAACCAACCGACATTACCTTTGCCATAAGGAGCAATCAGTAAAGCCGCCAAAAGAGGACCTAAAGAGCTGCCTAAATTGCCTCCCACTTGGAATAGTGATTGTGCCAGCCCGTGTCTTCCACCTGATGCCATTCTTGCAACACGAGATGATTCAGGATGAAAAACAGACGAGCCTGTACCGACTAATCCTGCTGCGAGTAATAACATTGGGAATGTATCAGCAAAGGCGAGAAGAATAAGCCCTGTTAGCGTAAAACCCATACCAATAGGTAATGAGTAAGGCTTAGGATATTTATCAGTATAGAGACCAATAAAAGGCTGTAACAAGGATGCTGTAATTTGATACGTCAACGTTATCATCCCTATTTGCACAAAGCTGAGAGAAAATTCAGATTGCAACATAGGGTAAATAGCTAATATCAATGATTGGATCATATCATTGAGAAGGTGTGAAAAACTGATAGCAGTTAAAATACTAAAAACCGTATTACGCTTATTGGCTTTTCGTTGTAAAACGTCAGTTTCTTCTATGGGAAGTGTTGGATCGGCATTGCTCATTTTAATTCCCTGCCACATTATTTTGTTAATAAATTGTTTCTATTTTTATTGGTCTAGTTTACATCTATTTGGAGTTGAGTGCTTTTGTGAGAAATAGAGTTTGATTCATGTCTCAAAAAAACTATTGGATCAATGAAATAATAAAAAAATTATATAACCTACGTCATAAAATACAGCAAAAGTATTTAACTTCTGTCTTCTTTTTCTACTGTAGAACCATGGCAGAACCTTCTCAATAAATAATATACATGGGGATATACCATGAGCTTATCTTTTAAATTATCAGCATGCGCATTGACGGTTTCTTTAGCGATGGCGCCTGCGATGTCTCAGGCATGGGAAAAGGATAAAACCTACGAAATAACTATTCTACATACTAATGATCATCATGGTCATTTCTGGCATAACGATCGTGGTGAATATGGCTTAGCTGCACAAAAAACGGTTGTTGATAATATTCGTGATGAAGTGGCTAAAAAAGGCGGTAGCGTACTGCTGTTATCAGGTGGTGATATCAATACGGGTGTACCAGAATCTGATTTACAAGATGCAGAGCCTGATTTTAAAGGTATGAATCTTGTGGGCTATGATGCAATGGCATTGGGTAACCATGAATTCGATAATCCATTAGAGGTTTTACGTCAACAAGAAAAATGGGCAACATTCCCATTCTTATCTGCAAATATTTATCAAAAAAGTACGGGTGAGCGTTTATTCAAGCCTTACACCATTTTTGATAAGCAAGGTGTCAAAATTGCAGTATTAGGCTTAACGACTGATGATACTGTGCGTATTGGTAACCCAGCAAACTTCCCCGATACTGAATTCCGCAAACCGTCTGATGAAGCTAAAAAAGTTGTAGAAGAACTGCGTACAACGGAAAAACCAGACATTATTATCGCAGCAACTCATATGGGTCACTATGATGATGGTAATCACGGCTCTAACGCACCGGGTGATGTGGAAATGGCGCGTGCGTTACCAAAAGGTTACCTTGATATGATTGTGGGTGGTCACTCACAAGATCCTGTTTGTATGTCTCAAGAGAATAAAAACTACAAACAAGCGGATTATGTACCAGGAACACCTTGTGCACCAGATAACCAAAATGGTACATGGATTGTTCAGGCTCATGAATGGGGCAAATATGTTGGTCGTGCAGATTTCGAATTCCGTAATGGTGTATTCACGCTAAAACATTACCAATTAATCCCAATCAACTTAAATCAGAAAGTGAAGAAAGACGACGGCACAACTGAACTCGTTTACTACACTAAAGAAATTCCTCATAACCCTGAAATGATGAAACTGCTGACACCTTACCAAGAAAAAGGTGGCGAGCAACTGAATGTTAAAGTGGGTGAGGTTGTTGGTAAATTAGAAGGTGATCGTAGTAAAGTTCGCTTTGTTCAAACCAATATGGCACGTCTATTATTATCAGCTCAAGCTGAACGTGCGAATGCAGACTTTGCCATTATGAGCGGTGGTGGTGTTCGTGATTCTATTGAGTCTGGTGATATCACTTACAAAGATGTTCTGAAAGTTCAACCATTCGCGAACGAACTGGTTTATGTTGATTTTAAAGGTGAAGAAGTCGAACCTTATTTATCAGCTGTTGCATGTATGAAAGTAGACTCTGGTGCTTATGCACAATTCTACAATGTTAGCTTAACCGTAGATGCAGACTGTAAAGTTAGCGATGTTAAAATTGCAGGTAAACCATTAGATAAAACAAAATCTTACCGTATGGCGACACTGAACTTTAACGGTATTGGTGGTGATGGTTATCCGAAAATTGATACACACCCAGGTTATGTAAATACGGGTTTCGTTGATGCTGAAGTATTAAAAGGTTATATCGAATCACACTCTCCATTGAAAGCTGATGATTTCGAACCTAAAGGCGAAATTGTTTACAAAAAATAAATCTTACCAATAACGCTTATATAGACAAAAGGCGACATCTAATGTCGCCTTTTGTTTGGGGTCTAAATCACGTTAATTTCTTATTTTGAGGATGAGCCTTAAAATAAAAAATCATTAAGGATTATGACTCTTTACGAATAAGTGCAAATTGAGCACCTAATACAGTGCCTAAATCTTTTGCTGATAATTCAATATCTAAGCCACGTTTACCACCAGAAACAAAGATAGTGTCAAATTCGAGTGCTTGTTCATCAATCACTGTTGGTAGGCGTTTTTTCTGACCTAATGGACTTATTCCACCCACTAAATAACCCGTGACCTTTTGTGCAATTTGGGGATCTGCCATATCTGCTTTTTTAGCCTTAAAGCATTTAGCAACGAGTTTTAAATCTAACTGACCAGAAACCGGTGTTACTGCAACGGCA
This sequence comes from Proteus sp. TSJ240517, assembly GCF_047921575.1. Classification (NCBI taxonomy): domain Bacteria; kingdom Pseudomonadati; phylum Pseudomonadota; class Gammaproteobacteria; order Enterobacterales; family Morganellaceae; genus Proteus; species Proteus sp. TSJ240517. The sequence continues at coordinate 57,550 of NZ_JBLRMH010000012.1, read as the reverse complement.
AGATTCTTAGCATCTCCATTTAAGGCCACTAAAAGTGTTTTGAATACTTGGCGGTTATCTAAACCGAGTTTTTCGACCGCTTCATCACCAAAATTATGGACATTAGCATCATGCTCATAAGGATGAAGGGTAAATTTGATTTTTTGTTTTTCCAGTAAATTTACAGCGGGAGTCATAGTTATTCCTACTTACAAGGTTAGAACAATATCTTTATACTTGGGATGTTAATAAATCGATCAAATTTTCTTCGCCAAATAAATGAAGGGCGCCGACAGTTACCACATAACGACCTGCGGGTAATGTTGATAACGTGCTTACCCATTTTTGGTTACGGCTTTCCATCAAAATATCAAATACAGCTTTACTAAAGGTATTCGGTAAAGGCGGTTGTTTCTCTCTACTATTATAATTTAACCACCAATTGATCATGATTTGCAATGTACGTGCATTATCGTGCCAATTTCTTAGCGTATCCTCGAGTAATTGCTGACCATCATGAGGAAAATCCAATAATAGTGCGACCTGACTCTCAATACCTTCAAGCTCTATGATGTTTTTTTGGTGTTTATTTGCATGCTGAATGACTTGATAATCAATACCATATTGCGGTTGTAATCCAAGTTGCATGGCTTGGGTTGATTGTAAAATTAACGCAATTTGCCAAAGTGGTTTATTTTCAATTTGATAAAGAGAAAGCGAGAGATCTTCACAGTGTTGAAGAATTTGAGAAAAAAGTGTTTCATTTAAACGAGTTTCTAATGGTTCTCTAAAGAGAGAGGCTTGATCAAAAGGTTGTACATCCGTTGAGATATCCGCTTCAACAATAATCGCATCTGCATTTTTTATTTCGTTAATAAGCACATTGGAGAGTGGTGACATTGTGGGAACACCCATATGGATACTGCCTACAAGGTGTAAAGAGATATTATTTGGTAGCGTAATATCAACGGCAGGGTAAGGATAATGCTGAGCGTTTTTTATCCCTATCCAGTTTTTAACTTTCTGAAAAATACCCGTCATTTGATACGCTCCTTTAAGTGTCGATCACTAAACCTCAGCATAACGGATTTTTAATTGAATGAAACAGAGAAAACGAAGCTTTACTTAGCTTTCTCTGTTTTTACTTTAGGCTGAATGACTACCAACTAATGCCTACACCCCCCGCAGAGACCCAACTATTTGTCTCATTCCATGCTGTTGATGCTCTGACTTTAACATTTTCATTAATACGATATTGCATACCCCAAGCGAGGGCTGTGGCATTACGATAATTACCAATACCAATGGCTGTACTAAATGTTGCTGTATCGGTAAAAGGTAAATTACTCATTGCCGCAACAGAGGCAATACCTTGGTTAGCACGTTTTTCGACTTTATAAAAACGGTTTTGAGTGTCAGATTTAAAATATTCAAAGTCACTTTTTAATGTTTTAAATTCATTTCTTGAGATTGATTGTTCAGTATAGAGCGTTGCAAAATGGCTTTTTAATGAAATATTATTTCCATTAATATTTAGATTATCTATATAGTCTTTCGTAATATTGTCAATGTCACTTTTGTTCGCTCTTATATTATCAGTGTTACTATTTATAATTTGCGTGTTTGTATCAATATCATTTTTATTTTTTTCCGTTAATTCATTATTGTTATCAATAATTAACTTTTGTTCTTGAATTTTAGTCTCATTATTTTTAATGTTTTCTGATAATCTTTTCTTATTATCTAAAATTGAATTATTTAGCATTCTAGTATCTTGCTCTTGTAACTTACTCATCTGGGCTAGATCTTGTTTTGTGTTTTTTTCTAATAACAATAGAAAACGGTTTTTGGTATTGAGATTATCGACTATTTTATGTAGTCTCTCGGGAGACTCTAGATCATCTAATGTTAATGCACTATCTTGAGTACTGTAGATCATTGTTTCCGCATGCTTGATTATATTAATAACTTCATTACGGTTTTTTTCGGTCAATAAATCTTTTTCTGATAAATAACCCACCATTCCCATTTTTAAATCACTATTGCTAGATTGAATATAAATATAACCATTTTTATTAACGATATTTTGCTTTATAAGATCGGCAGAATCGGTTAAATTTCGATTTCTTAAGTATTTTTCTAAATCTTTAGCTACGCTACTATTTAATTCAATACCATAGGCTTCTTTATCTTTATTTGTTCCTTTTACTATATTAATTAAATTACTATCAACTATCTGATTAAAAACCGTTGATGCTAAATAGCTTTTTTTATTTTCTCGCTCTTCATTTTCTGGCGTGATTACATCAGAGAATGGGGGGGTATTTACTGTGTTTGAAAAAACACAGGAAGAATAAATGATAGATACTGTTGCGATAAAAATATTTTTATATTTCAATTTTAAATCCTTTTAAAAATAAAATGATGTTGATTTTTCACTAATATATTCTGAATGCTAATTTTTTATTTAATATAAATAAACACCCTTATTATTAGAGTGATTTTTATGTCAATGTTATATTTATTTTATGAATAATAAAAAATAATGAAATATTTATAATATATTGCTATTCTAGCGCTAAGAGGGCGGAGTAATGACTCTCTTGTATAATGAGAAATTCCTCTTTGACTGGCCGATAGAAATATCGGCTTTTTTTTAATTGATTGATAATTCAGTATTTAATCTTTGGAAAAAAGATAAATCTTCTCTTTGAGATGATTTATCTTTCATATAATTAGGTTGTTGGTATCACAGTATCATCAAAAAATAAATGATTGGATTAATTATCTACATCCATTGAGATCCCCATAACTAGGCTAGTCTGAAAATTGGCACCAAGTAAGGTGTAATTTGATAAAGAAGTCCATTGTGTTGCACCTATACAATTAGTGGAAAAAGTGTTTAAAGCAGGAATTTGATCATATTCTTGTTGAGTTACGGCTTTAGCGATGCCAATAGAACCCGTAATTGAACCTGAAATGGTGGCTTCTGCACCTGCTTCATTTTCAATTGAACATCACCTCCAGCACCAGCTGGGATTAATTGCCATGACTCCCAATGTCCCAATGTCCCAATGTCCCGATATCGTAATATCAGTAGCGTCTTTATAGTCAAAAGTGCTTGGAAAGCTTTTTTGTACCATTATTGCTTTATTTACAATAGGAAAAGAAGCGAGATAAGCCGTATCCCAACCAAATGTGCTCACTGAGTTATTCATAATGTTTTCCTTAATTTAATTTTCCTTGCATATAAACATTATCGGCTAACCCACCCGCATCAATCGTCATATTCTGCTGACCATTCCAACTGACGAGTCCTGGCGCTAGCTCCCTTAATGATTGAGCTGTTTTTGATGAGGTGAGTGTACCCATTGAGTTTTCAATAGAAAGGCTGATGGCTTCAATTACAATATTCATAATGCCAAATGTTAAAGCACCTAGTCCTTGTTCCCAACATGGAATATGTTCATTTTTTGTTGCTGATTTATTTGGATCAGAATTAAAAGACAATGTTTTTGTTGATACATTAAATGAGGATGGATTAATTGATGTGACAGTATTTATAATATAAGCTCCGGTTAATCCAGTGATATTTGTATGTGTTGAAACATAACACCACATTTTATTATCTTCAATATGAAAATTAATGTCGGTGACTGTTGGTGTGTAATAAATTAAATCAACTTTGACTGCATTAAGATTAAAATTATTATTTAAATTTATTACATTATTTTCTAAACGAAAATCATAAAAAGTAGAATTCCCTTGAAAACTTAAAGGCAATGAAGGTATAACAACATTTAATAGAAAAGCCCTCGCCGATAATATAAAACCAAAATCTTTATTAAATAATAAATTGGTATCAAAACTACGAGGTAAATTAGTGATCGATACATTCTCTAACATACCTAAAATGGCAATACCACCTAAAGCACCACTGACAGGCTGTTGATAGGCATAGGTAAGTTTTTTAGGTGTCAACCAATTTGCATTTTCTCCTGTTGGTGAAGGTAATATATTGGCAAATACAAAATTAAGTTGCTCTGCATTTTGTATAAAAACACGAGATAAACCAATAGTGAGTAGTGCTGCACCTAAAGAGGCTTCTTGCGGGTGAGATCGAAGATATTTTCCTAAGTTTCCACTCACATCTGGGTTAATCACAGTGACTGCACCAAAAGTCATATCACCTTTGTTTTTCCCTTCTATTAAACAATTAAAAACAAGTTTATAAAGTACGGTTTGATCACTCCCTTTAATTAACTTTAATTGCATTTCTATTAAGGGAATCACATTATTAAGAGTAATTGTTTCATTGAATTGCTTAATGAAAAGCACCCCTGTTTTAATAGGAGTTTCAAATTGAAGTAAATTACCACTACCACCAGAAACAATTTTCCATGAGTCAAAAATTCCTGTGATTTTAATTTCCGAATCTTCATATTCAAAAGATTGAATAAGTTGATTTTTATTATTAGATAATTGTTTATTTATATAATTACCTGAACAAGCGTATATAACATCCCATCTGTAATTATTCATAGATTTTCCTTTATTATATAAGGTGTCTTTTACCTTATTATTTTTAAGTGAAAATTTATAGAATGAATAATAATAGAGATATTTTTATTTTCAGTTGATTGAAGTGTAAAAACACCGCTTTTACTAATAAGTAAAAAAGCGGTGTTTTTTTTAATTAAAGCTTACTTAGTTTATTGCTTAGGTTTAAAACGCAATAAACGGTTTGCATTGCTAACAACAGTAATGGAAGACAGCGCCATTGCAGCACCCGCAACCACTGGATTTAACAGTGTGCCAGTGAAAGGATATAAAATACCCGCTGCAATAGGGATACCTAAGCTATTGTAAACAAAGGCACCGAATAAATTCTGCTTCATATTACGTAGTGTACCTTTTGAGATCTCAACCGCATCGGCAACACCATGCAAACTATGACGCATTAATGTGATAGCTGCTGTTTCAATAGCAATATCACTACCTCCACCCATTGCAATACCGACATCTGCTTTTGCTAGTGCTGGCGCATCGTTAATACCATCACCAATCATTGCAACACGACGACCTTGTGCTTGAAGCTCTGTTATCGCTTGTGCTTTACCTTCTGGCATGACACCTGCGATAACTTGGTCAATACCTGCTTCTTTTGCTATTGCATTTGCAGTAATTGGATTATCACCCGTTAACATCACTAGGCGATAGCCCTGATTATGTAAACGTTGTAATGCACTTACAGTATCTTCTCTTAGAGGATCACGGATAGAGAGAAGGGCGGCAATCTTACCTTCTTGAGCTAATAAGACTGGAGTAACACCTTTCGCTGCTTGAGTGTCAATAAGTGAATTAATTTCACTAATATCAATACCTGATTCAAGCATCAATTTAGGGTTGCCTAAAAGCACTGTTTTTCCGTTAATTTCGCCACTTAACCCCATTCCTGCAAGAGTGCGGAATTGGCTTATTTCAGGTAAATCAATGCCTTCAGCTCGCGTTAAAATGGCTTTAGCTAATGGGTGATTAGAACCATTTTCCAACGATGCTGCCAATGCAAGTGCTTGAGTTTCATCTACTTGATTGAAAGTATGAATTTCAGTGACCTGAGGCATACCTTCTGTCAGTGTTCCTGTTTTATCAAAGACTAAAGTATCTAGTTTGCTCGCTTGTTGTAGTGCGTCTGCATCACGAACTAACACGCCATATTCAGCCGCACGACCTACACCTGAAATAATCGACATAGGAGTAGCCAAACCTAAAGCACAAGGGCAAGCGATGATAAGAACGGTTGTGATAATCACCAGTGCATAGGTAATTTGTGGCGACGGACCAAAGAAATACCAAATAGCACCAGCAATAAGAGCGATAGCAACGACAACAGGTACAAATACACCTGAAATTTTATCCGCTAGCTGGCCTATTTCAGGTTTACTACTTTGCGCTTGGCGAACTAATTTGATAATACGAGCAAGTGTTGTTTTACTTCCCACCGCTGCCGCTTTAAATAGAACTGAGCCATCTTGAACCGTTGTTCCCGCATGAATAGTGTCACCCACAGTTTTTTGTTGTGGAATTGGCTCGCCTGTCAGCATTGCCTCATCCATCCATACTTCACCTTGGATAATTTCACCATCAACCGGCACTTTATCACCTGTTGCTAAACGTAAGGTCATTCCTTGTTTAACATCAGCTAATGGCATTTCAACTTCACCGTTTTCAGTTATGACTCTTGCTGTTGGCGGAGTTAAATCTAATAGCCGTTCCAGTGCTTTGGATGAACGCTGGCGTGCTCTTTGCTCAAGCATATGACCCAGATTGATTAAACCGATGATCATCGCACTGGCTTCATAATAGAGATGTCGCGCTTGGGCAGGGAACACTTCTGGCCATAAGTTCACGGTAATGGAATAGAGCCACGCTGTTCCTGTTCCTAACGCAACGAGGGTATCCATTGTTGCACTACGGTTTTTTAAACTCTGCCATGCGCTACGATAGAAATGACCACCAGCAACAACCATCACAAACAGCGTTGCAATACCAATGCCTAACCAGATGCTGTGATTGGCTTCTGTCAGCATCATATTGTCGCCGATCATTCCCCAAATCATTACGGGGATACCAACAACTAAGGCTAATGCAGCTTGCCAGCGAAAACGTTTCATATTGGCAACAGCAACTTCTTGCTGACGTTCTCTGCGTTTTACATCGTCTTGAATAATTTCAGCGCCATAACCCGCTTTTTCAATAGCAGTCACAAGTGCGTCATGATCGATTTCACCAGTCACTAATGCACTACGTTCAGCAAGATTTACACGCACATTTTCAACGCCATCAACAGATTGTAATGCTTTGTGAACCTTGCTTACGCAACTTGCACAGGTCATGCCATCAATTAAAAGCTGAACACTGCTGTCATCGTCAGTATCAATTTCAGCGCCATTATTAATATCAGCATTCTCAACTGGAATATCACAAACAGCCGCTGACGATGCTTCCAGTTGCGCATGCGTTTGCGTCAGCGGCTCAGTTTTTGGGAAATCAGTACCTGCTAGTTGTGCTTCAAAACCTGCTTCTGTAATGGCAGTAATTAAGGTTTCAGCGGTTGCAGAACCAGTCACTTTTGCATGTGTTAATTCAACTTCAGCTGTTTCAACACCTGCAGTATTTTCTAGTGCTTTTTTAACTGAACCGACACAGTGACCACAATTTAAGCCAGATAGAGTTAAATTAATTACGTTGTCAGTGGGCGCTAGGCTTGCTTGAAAACCTTCCGCCGTAATCGCTGCAATTAAAGTATCTGCCGTAGCATCACCAAAAATTTCAGCTGACTCTTTTGTCACATTAACTGCGGCAACGCCTTCAATGGCTAATAATGCTTTTTCAGTTTTACCGACACACTTCATACAGTTAAGCCCACTTAGGCTTAATTTTACATCGGGTTGTGTTGCTACACTTGCTTCATAGCCTGCATCTTCAATTGTTTTGATTAAGCTTTCAGCAGTTGCATCGCTGTCAATTTTAGCGTATTGAATAGTCACAATTGCCTGCTCTATATCATTGCGAGCATCAAGTGCTTTTTTTACACTGTTAACACAGTGGGAGCAGGAAAGTCCTTGTAGTGCGAGTATTATAGTTTTTGCCATGTTAATTTATCTCCGACATAAAAGCGTTACCTCTATTATTGCGCAATATTCGGTAACTTGCTTTCTTTAAAGGTTTTTTCTTATTGAGATAAAGGCTAAACCTTTCCGCAAGGGGAAGGTCAAGGGGGAATTTTGAATATTAGTGAAATCGCAAATAAAACAGGATTAACAGCTAAAGCTATTCGGTTTTATGAAGAAAAAGACTTGATAACGCCACCGGGAAGAGGTGAAAACGGCTATCGCTATTATCAGGCTCAACATATCGAAGAGTTGACATTATTACGACAAGCACGAGAGGTGGGCTTTAATTTAGAAGAGTGCCGTGCTTTATTGATGTTGCTAAGAAATCCTTCACGTCATAGTGCTGACGTGAAAGAAGCCACCTTAAAAAAAGTGGCCGAAATTGAGAAAACAATTAATGAGCTTAATGCCATTCGCCAGCGATTACTGTTATTAGCCAGCGAGTGCCCCGGAGATGATGGTGCAGATTGCCCCATCATCAATCATTTGTCAGGGTGTTGTCATCACCAGAAACAGCCGATTTAAGCGCAATCACTTGTAAGGTAATACCATCAATTGCGGTTACTGTTACCTTATCGCCAGCAAGTAATGGCGTGTCTGAATAAACACGCCAACTGCCATCAGCTAATTTTACGCGACTAAAACCATTTTCAGTATCTGATAATAAAACAGCATGAACACCAATCAGTTGATGCGTTTTCTGATTTAAGTTTTCAGCTTCTTTTGATAGTTTTCTGCGTTTAAGCCAAAGGTGCCAAAGTAAAGCACTAATAACTGTTAATATCGCAAATAAAATACCTTGAATAGGCCAGCTAATAGGCAATATCCATGTGATCAACGATACACACAGAGCCGCCATTCCTGACCATAAAAGGTATCCTGCTGTTCCTAACATTTCTGTAATTAACAGCAAGCCACCAAGACAAAGCCAGAAAAGTGCAGGTTGAGCACTAATCCATTCAATCATAATTAATTGCTCTTGTTGCCAGAGTCACTTTTTTTGGTATTGAGTAATTCAGAAATACCGCCAATCGCACCCATGAGATTACTTGCTTCTAATGGCATCATAATAACTTTACTGTTATTAGCTGAACCAATTTGAGACAGTGCATCAGTATATTTTTGAGCAACAAAGTAGTTAATTGCTTGCATATCACCTTTTGCAATGGCCTCAGATACCATTTGTGTTGCTTTGGCTTCTGCTTCTGCCGCACGTTCACGGGCTTCTGCTTGTAAGAACGCAGATTGGCGCTCACCTTCTGCTTTCAGTATTTGTCCTTGTTTCTCACCTTCAGCCTTTAAGATAGCCGCTTGACGAATACCTTCAGCTTCAAGAATGTCGGCACGTTTAGTACGTTCAGCTTTCATCTGCGCATTCATTGCAGAAATCAATTCTTTTGGTGGGCGGACATCACGAATTTCAATACGGGTAATTTTGATACCCCAAGGGTTTGTTGCATCATCAACAATCAGTAAAAGGCGGCTATTGATTTGGTCACGTTGAGAAAGAATTTCATCAAGTTCCATTGAGCCTAACACCGTACGAATATTAGTGAGTGTTAAGTTAATAATCGCAAGTTCAAGGTTATTAACTTCATACGCGGCTTTTACAGGATCGATAACTTGAATAAAGCAGACTGCATCAATGCTGACGTTGGCGTTATCACGAGAAATGACTTCTTGAGAAGGAATATCCAGTACTTGTTCCATCATATTGATACGGCGACCAATACGATCAACAAATGGCACGAGAATTTGGAGTCCTGGAGTCAGAGTTCGAGTGTAACGACCAAAACGTTCGACAGTCCACTGATAACCTTGTGGAACGGTTTTAACACCACATAAAACTAAAATAATAGCGAATAAGATGATAATACCAATGACTATTTCCATATACCTGTCCTAAGTCTGCTTGAATAAGAAAATAAAATTAATAAAGTAAAGAATACACCATACGACGATATTTAGACGCCAAATTATCATTAGTACCTAAGGCTGATAGAATATCCATCAGGGTTTTCTTAACTTGCCCATCACCTGCATTTAGATCTTTTTTGATAAAGCTAAATAGCAACTCTAACGCCTCTTCATTACGAGCAACTTCATGTAATTTTAGTGCAAGTTGAATGGCAAGATTGGTATTTTCAGGTTGTTGATTAAAATCGCTCTGCAATTGTTGGATTTCAGGCGTATCAGCAGCCTGTTTTTGTAATTCAATTTGCGCTAACAAACTATGGTAGTAACTATCTTGATCTTGTAATGGGATGGTAATTAACAGCGTTTGAGCTTCTTCATTTTTATTTAAAGAAATTAAAGCGCCCGCTAACGCAAGGGTAATTTCACTGTTTTTAGGTGCGAGTTGATGGGCTTCTTTAAGCAAAGGTAGAGCTTCCTCGGCTTTTCCTTCAGAAAGTAATTGCGCCGCTTGTGCCGCTTTTAATTCTTCTGGTTTGGGTAATACATTTGCTAACACTTGGCGAATTGCTTCTTCAGGTTGAGGGCCTTGGAAGCCATCAACTGGGCGACCTTCTTGTAAAATATAAACAGTTGGAATAGCACGTAGACCAAATTGTGAGGCAATCATTTGTTCAACATCACAATCCAATTTAGCTAAAATAAATTGATCAGCAAATTCGGCTGCCAGTTTATCTAATGTTGCGCCAAGCTCTGCACAATGAGGGCTACGTTCTGAATAGAAATACATCATGACCGGTTTAGTCATCGATTGTTCTATAACTTGTTGAATATTTGATTCATTTACATCAACAATATGTGCAGTTGCTAACATTAACTTGCCCCTTTTTGAGAGTTTTAAATATAGATGCGATTTATAAAGCTATTTTATTAATAAGTAAGGGTGAAACCCGAAAAATCAAGCCTTGCCACTTTGGCGACTTAAAATTGCATCCATTAGTGTGTCAGGTAGAAAGCGTTTTAGTATTTTGACAACATAAGTTAATAGGGTTACGGGATAACGTATCTTAGGTTTTGGGCTTTCTAAAGCATGAATAAGCTTTTTCACTACATCTTCAGGCGTTAGTGTGAAACGACTCGCAATCCCAGGATTTTTTACTGGTTTATCTTTTTCTGCTTGAGCAACATTCTCGGTGAAGCAAGTACGTATTGGACCAGGCTCTATTAAACTCACCTTGACACCAGTATGAGCAATTTCCATTCTTAATGCGTCAGACCATGCTTCTACAGCATACTTACTCGCTGCGTAAGCACCTCGACCGGGTGTTGAGATAATCCCCATTACAGAGCTCGTTTGAATAATTCTGCCTTCACCGTGCGGTAACATTGCTGGTAGAAGTAATGTAGTCAGCTGATGTAAACCAAAAAAATTAGTAGAAAACTGTTTTTCCATTTGTGGACGAGTAATGGCATCTAATGGACCATAAACACCAAATCCGCCATTATTAAATAATCCATATAAACGACCATTTGTTAGGCGAATAACTTCTAGTGCCGCATTTTCAACACTTTTTGGATTATCAAGATCAAGATGAATAGGTTCTAATCCCAGTGTTTCCATGCGTTCAAGGTCTTCACCTTTACGGCAAGCCGCAAGAACTCGATAGCCTCTTTTCTTTAGTGCTTTGGCGGCACAGAGCCCTATTCCACTGGAACTTCCTGTAATCAATACCGTTTTTTGCATAATTTTACAATTAATCTCGTTTAATCTACGTCAACTACTGTCAGAATAGTCTAACGTGTTAAGTAAGGGGATAATGTTTCATCCATCCACTGAGCAATAAAAGGCTGAGCATCTTCATTGGGGTGTATGCTGTCATTTTGCATCCACTCAGGCTTATCAGCGATTTGCTCCATATAAAAAGGAAGTAGAGGAAGCGCATTATCTTCAGCGAGTTTTGGATAGATCGCTGAAAATGATTGTGTATAACGTTTACCATAATTAGGTGAAATCATTATTTGCATAAAAAGTGGCGTTGCACCGGCATCTTTTACTTGTGTAATGATGTTTTGTAATGCCTCTTTTGTTTGTGCAACAGGGTATCCCTGTAAGCCATCATTTGCACCTAATTCAATTAAAACCCAACGAGGTTGATGCTGTTTTAATAAATCAGGAAGCCTATTTTTCCCCTGAAAGGCAGTTTCACCACTAATACTTGCATTAACAACATTAATTTCAGGGTAGGTTGTTTTCCATTTATCAGCAAGGCGTTGTGGCCATGCACTTTCAATTGGAAGACGATATCCTGCACTCAAGCTGTCACCAAAGATTAAAAAGGTATCAGCAGCAATTGCCTTAAAGCTAAACATCATCATAACGATAAGGAAAAATGTATGTCGACGGAAAAGGTTCTTGAAGTTCATCGGTTAACCAAACAAGTAGGACAAGGTGATAGTCAGATCTCTATATTGCAGGGTGTTGAGTTAGTTGTCGAGCCTGCACAAACAATTGCGTTAATCGGTGAGTCAGGATCGGGTAAATCGACCCTGTTAGGGATCATTGCTGGATTAGATGATGGTAGTTCTGGCCGCGTGCATTTAATGGGTGAAGATCTCACAAAAATGAATGAAGAAGAGCGAGCTAAATTACGCGCTCAACATGTTGGTTTTGTTTTTCAATCATTTATGTTGATCCCAACATTGAATGCACTTGAAAATGTGCAGTTGCCCGCATTATTAAAAGGCGAATCAGAAAAGCACAGTCATGCGCGTGCAGTTGATTTATTTAAGCTGTTAGGATTAGGCGAACGTTTATACCATATGCCAGCACAACTGTCTGGTGGTGAGCAACAACGCGTTGCATTAGCAAGAGCATTTTGTACTCAGCCAGCTATTCTTTTTGCTGATGAGCCAACAGGGAATCTTGATCGTAAAACAGGCGATAAAATTGCTGACTTGCTGTTCTCTCTTAACCGAGATTATGCAACAACCTTAATTTTAGTGACTCATGATAATGAGCTGGCAGCTCGTTGCCAAAGACGATTACGATTAGTAGATGGACAACTTAAGGAGGAGTCATGATTTGGCGTTGGTTTTGGCGTGAATGGCGTTCTCCTGCACTATTAATTGTTTGGCTCTCTTTAGCGCTAGCGGTTGCTTGTGTGCTTGCTTTAGGGCGTATAGGTGATCGCATTGATAAAAGTATTTACGCTCAAAGTCGTGATTTAATTGCTGGCGATTTAGTCTTACGTGCATCTTATCCCGTTGATGAAAACTGGCTTACAGAGGCGAATAAGGAAGGGTTAACTCTCAGTCGCCAAATGCAATTTACCACGATGTCTTATGCTCCTGAAGGCGATACACCTCAGCTTGCGCTGGTGAAAGCTGTGGATAAATTATATCCACTGTATGGTGAGTTAGAAACAGAGCCCGCAGGGTTAAAACCTGAAAAAGGAACTGCACTTGTTGGTGCCAGATTACTTGAATTACTTGATATAAAAGTTGGCGATAAAATTGATGTAGGCGATGCCTCATTTACTATTGGTGGTGTATTAATTCAAGAGCCAGACAGCGGGTTTAATCCTTTTCAAATAGCCCCCCGTATTTTAATTAATCTTGATGATGTTGAAGCAACTGGAGCAGTGCAACCCGGAAGCCGTCTGACTTATCGCTATATGTTTGCAGGTAATGAGTCTGTAATTGATAGTTATCAGCAACGCTTCGACCCACTATTAAAACCCGATCAGCGTTGGAATAGTTTAAAACAAGATAGTGGAGCACTTTCACAATCAATGGAGCGTGCGAAAAACTTTCTTTTGCTTTCAGCGCTATTAACGTTATTGCTTGCTATATCGGCAGTTGCCGTTTCAATGGCTCATTATTGCCGTAGTCGTCATACTTTAATTGCGGTATTAAAAACGTTAGGTGCAGATAAACGTGCATTGAGAAAGTGGATTGTTGGACAATGGGGAGTGATCCTCATTGGCGCAATTATTGTTGGCTCATTAGTCGGGCTTGTTTTTGAGGCAATACTGCTACAAATTTTAGCGCCAGTCTTACCAAAAAGTTTGCCTGAGGCGAGCTTTTTGCCATGGATATGGTCTGTGGGCTCTTTACTGTTAATTGCTTTATTAACAGGATTAAGGCCTTACTATCAATTAATGGCAACACAACCTTCTCGAGTATTAAGAAGTGATACTACGGCCCCTATATGGCCTCTTCGTTATTATTTACCGATAGTGGGCTTAATTATTGTCGGTGCTTTAACGCTTTTTGCGGGAACAGGCGTCTTACTCTGGTCAATTCTATTTGGTGTTGTTGTTATTGCTTTTTTACTTGGAATAATTGGTTGGTTAGGATTATGGGTATTAAAGCAGTTTAAATTTCGCCAACTCAGTGCGCGTTTAGCAGTAACTCGTTTATTGCGACAACCTTTTCAAACGATGACTCAGCTTGCTGCTTTCGCACTTTCATTTATGTTGTTAACGCTTTTAGTCCTTATTCAAGGTGATTTACTGGAAAAATGGCAAAAGCAATTACCCGAAGATAGTCCTAACTATTTTCTAATCAATATGTCTGCACCTCAAGTTCAAGAAATTAATACCTTATTGGCACAATATAAGGTTGAACCTACGGATGCATTCCCTGTGGTATTAGCGCGTTTAACACAGGTTAATGAACATAATGCCAAAGAGTGGGCTGATAAACGTGATGCTGGCAATAATACGGTTCGTCGTGAGCTTAACTTAACGTGGCACAGTGAATTACCTAAAGATAACGTCATTGTTGAAGGAACTTGGCCACCTGTCGGTAATGGTGTTTCTCTTGATCAAGGCGTTGCAGAGCAACTCGAAATCAAGTTGGGTGATGAACTAACATTTGTCGGTGATACTCGTGAATTTAAGTCCATTGTTACGAGTATTCGCCATGTTGATTGGGAGAATATGCGCCCTAATTTCTTCTTTATTTTCTCTGAAGAAGGATTAAGTAATCAGCCGGAAAAATGGATGAGTAGCTTTTATTACAATGGTGAAGGCACATTAATTACTGCGCTTAATCGGCAATTTCCAACCGTAAGCGTGTTAGATACAGGCGCATTAATTCAGCAAGTTCAACAAATCTTACAGCAAGTCAGTCGAGCATTAGAGATTATGGTTGGATTAGTCATGATTTGTGGTGCGTTATTGTTAGTTGCTCAAATTCAGGTAGGAATGACACAACGACGCATTGAGCTGGTGGTGTATCGAACATTAGGTGCTGGTAAATCATTATTAAGACGGACTCTTTGGGCTGAATTTGCATTATTAGGTTTAATGGCGGGATTAGCTGCGGCGATTGGTGCTGAGGTCGCATTAAGTTTATTACAAATATCGGTGTTTGATTTCCCTTGGCAACCACAATGGGGAATGTGGATCACCGTACCTATTGTTGCGGCATTATTACTTTCATTATGTGGCAGTACATTAGGCGTCAGGCTGTTGCAAGATAAAGGGCAGTATCGACGAATTCAAGGCGAATAGTTGAAATAAATAAGGCTTATAAATAGAGTTAAATAAAATGCTGATGTTATTAAACATCAGCATTTTTTATAGGGAAAGATAAGATAATTATTCTTTTATAACATAAGCATAAATTCGCTTATTGCCATCATTTTCATCATAAATATAAACCCCTTGAAGTTCAGTTGAAAAGCCTGGAAGTTGATTAATAGTGACTTCAAGAGCCTGAAAATAACGTAAAACAGCACCATCCCAAATTTCACCAGGTACAGCACATAAAACACCCGGCGGATAAGGTAAAGCACCTTCAGCAGCAATTCGGCCTGCTAATTTATTTAAAGGTAACAATTCAATATTACCACGAACAAACTCAATATTAGCTTGTTGTGGACTTAGTGCTCGCTTAGGAAAGTGACTTTTTCTAAACATCTGTTTTTGCAGTAACTTGATATTGTATCTGACACAAATATCATGCATTTCCTGACAGAGTTGGCGCAATGTATAACCCTGATAACGAGATGGATATTGACGACAAACAGAAGGCAATATTTGTTCTAATGGCACATCTTCAACTAAGTGCTTTTCAAATTGAACAATCAAAGAAATTAAGCGCTCAAACTTCGCTTGATGCTCTGCGGGAGTCAGCAAAAATAAGATTGAATTGAGGTCGCTTTTTTCAGGAATAACGCCGTGTTCACGTAGATAACTTGCCAAAATAGATGCAGGCACACCAAAAGATTCATATTCCCCTGTATGAGGATCGATCCCTGGCGTTGTAAGCATTAATTTGCAAGGATCAACAAAATATTGATTGGCGGCGTAACCTTCAAATGAATGCCAATTATCATTAGGAATAAAATTGAAAAAACGCTGATCGTGAGCGATTTCATCTGTGTCGTGATCTTGCCAAGCAATTCCATCGATGATTTCAGGAATAAAAGGCTTAATAAATTGGCACTGTTTTAGTAATGATTTACGGGCTTCAATGCCTTGTTTTACGCAACTCATCCACATTGCTTCACCACTTTTGCCAGAATGCATTTTTGCATTGACATCAAGAGCCGCAAAAAGGGGATAAAATGGGCTGGTAGATGCATGCATCATAAAAGCATTATTCATACGTTTATGATTAACATAACGTGATTGCCCTTTAAGGTGAGCATCTTTTTTATGTATCTGTGAGGTTTGTGAAAATCCAGCTAATTGCTTATGAACTGATTGAGTAACGAGAATACCAGGATCGTCTTCATTAAGCGTTAGTAACAAAGGCGAACACTGTTTCATCATTGGAATAAATTGTTCATAGCCCACCCATGCAGAATCAAATAAAATATAATCACAAAGATGACCTATTTTATCAACCACTTGCCTTGCGTTGTAAATCGTACCGTCATAAGTGCCCAGTTGAATAACCGCTAAACGGAATGGGCGTTTATCGAATTGGCGTTCTGGCGCAATTTCTGCAATTTGTTGGCGTAAATAGTGCTCTTCAAAGCAATGAGCATCAATGCCACCAATAAAGCCAAAGGGATTGCGAGCCGTCTCTAAATAAACAGGTGTTGCTCCTGCTTGAATTAGTGCGCCATGATGATTGGATTTATGGTTATTTCTATCAAATAGCACTAAATCATTTGGTGCCAATAAGGCATTTAAAGCAACTTTATTAGAAGAGGATGTTCCATTTAAAACAAAGTAGGTTTTATCGGCATTAAACACTTGCGCTGCAAAAGTTTGGGCATCATAAGGTGCTCCTTCATGAATAAGCAAATCACCCATTGCCACATCAGCATTACAGAGATCAGAGCGAAATAGATTCTCACCAAAATATTGATAAAATTGTTCGCCAACAGGATGACGACGAAAAAATTCCCCGCCTTGATGACCTGGGCAATCAAAAGCGACGTTCTTTTCGGCAACATAATTCACTAAGCGTGAAAAAAATGGTGTGGTCAGACTCTCTTCATATTGCTGTGCCGCTTTATTAATTAACGTACTATTTTTTTGATGTGCACTTTTATCCGTAATCACAACCCCTGAAACCTGATTAAGCAATTCAGCATTGATTGCATCATTGAGATTAACTGCAATAAATACGGGTAGTTGAAAGCCTGTTTGATAAATGCGATCTAATTCGCCAGACTCAATATCTGACAATGACAACACTACTGCTGATACTTGCGTTAAATTTGCATCAACAATATCAACTATCGGACGTTCACAATAAAAATAGTGTGAAAGAGTAGGGTGACATGCCAACTTCATTTTTTTCATTATACTCGCGTTTTTATCAATGGAAGAATTGGCGAACAATATACGTGGTTGTGAATGTGATTGAAATAAATTAAAAGATAACTAAGGTGATTTATGCGTTTTGAGTGCATAAATCACCATTTTAATAAGTGGGTGAATGGATAAGTCTATGAGAAAATAAACTTATCTATCTTCTATTATTGCGCGATAGGTGAAGACTTTTCGATATAAACAGTTTGAGATGGGAAAGCAAAATCAGCGCCATGTTTATGCACAATATCAATCATCTTCAAATAGACTTCTTGTTGAGCTTCAAGCCACTGCGCCCAGACTGTCGTTTTGGTAAAACAATACACCATGATATTGAGTGAAGAGTCTGCAAATTGATTAAAATAAACTAATAAGGTTTGTTGAGTGTCAATTTTATCATTTTGCATCAGCATAGTGCGAATGTCCTCAACAATGGCACCTATTTTATCTGAATCTTCATAACGTAAACCTAATTCTGTTTCGATGCGTCGATTGGTCATTCTACCGGGATTCTCTACGCTAATAGAGGAAAAAACAGAGTTTGGAATGTAAAGGGGGCGATGATCAAAGGTAATGATTTTTGTAATACGCCAACCGATTTCTACCACGGTGCCTTCAATATTACGATCAGGAGAACGTACCCAATCCCCGATATTAAAAGGGCGATCAAAATAGAGCATCACCCCTGAAAAAAGGTTACTCATCACATCTTTGCTTGCCATACCAATGGCAATACCGCCTAATCCCCCAAAGGTCATTAAACCAGATAAGCTCATACCAAAATGCTCACCAAACAGTAAGATGATAATGACGAAAAGGGTGATTTTAAATATGCGGGAAATAATACGAGCTGAAGTAGGATCGCTCCCTTTATTAATTTGTGATTTCTCTAATAAATTAATCAATAAGAAAAATTTACGCATTAAAATTAACGCGATAGCGACATAGGTAAAGAAATTAATCATCCTAAAAGAGATAAAATGGAGATTAAAATCAACGACAGCCATTTCACAATATTGGCTTAAGATAATGACTAAACTACAGAGAAAGACCGCTTGGCTGATATGAATAATAATATTTCTACGGCGCTTTTTCTTCTTATCATGAAAAAGAGATACAACGAAAAAACCGACAAAACAGGCTAAAGCAATGCCTATACCTATTGAGTATTTTATTATTAATGCATCATTCATCAGCTTAACATCTCCTTAGAAAATGCTTTTATATAGGTTTAATTACCTAGTTACTTTAGGTTCTTCTTGCTGCTTACTGGCATGCTGAAATTTAGGATAAACGGGTGGTTTCATAAACAGAGTGACCGCTAAAATCAGTAAAACAGGTATGGTTAAAATCAAGAATGCCGGTGTAAAACTACCTGAAATATCTTTGATTGCTCCAGCAAAGAAGGGAGCTAAACAAGCCAGTGTTGAAATTAAATTCATCACTGAAAATAGCTCAAGGTAAGGTGAGCGACCAAAATAGTTAGCAAGCAATATACTTGATGCCAAAAACGTCATGCCATAACCAATACCGACACAAACCGTAAATAAGATCAGGTAAACCCAAGAATTAGCCATACTTAGCGCAAGTAACCCTATGATGATAATACTTAAGCTTGCGATAAGTAATTTTTTAGGTTCTAACCATTCACCAATAGCTCCACCCGCTAAGCGCGAGAAAGCATTGATAAATGCCATACTACTTAATAGTGTCGCGGCAATAGTTTCACCAAAACCATTTTCAATAATATGTGCAACAGCAAAACTATTGACTGTGATCCCACACCATAAAAAGGCCGTGTAAGTCGCAGCAATAACATAAAATTGCCATGTTCTTAAAGCATGACGAGCTGTCCAAATCTCTTTAGTTTGATAGATACGTTTTGTGGTTTGAAGTTGGCTAATTTTTTTTGCGTGTTCTTGTTCTTTACTACCTTCGCGTAAAAATAAAATGGTGAGAAGAGTAACGACAGTGAGTGTGATTGCTGAAATAAGCCAGTGCATTCGCCATGTATGCCATAAATGGGTTGCTAAAAAGTAGATCCAAGGTCCAGCAACACCACCTAATCCACCAATGGTAAAATAGACACCAAAGGCAAAGGACTGTTTTTCAAATAAGCGAGAAATAACATAAGTGCTAGGTACAGTAGCTAGTAGCGTAAAACCAATACCTAGCAGTGCAGTACCAAGAAAATAACGTGCAATGGTGTATGTTTCATAAAGAAAATAGAAACCACTGACAAAAATGATCAACCCAATAAGTAGTGTAAGGCGAACACTTAATTTACGGATAAGTAATGTAGGTAAAAAACTTGCAAGGCCGCAGGTTAATCCTAATAACGTAAAGCCAAGGCCTGCTTGAGTCCAGTTCCACTCTAGCTCGTTTATCATACTAGGAAGAACAACACCTAAAGAGGTAAATGTGGTTGCGGTAGCTAAAAAATACACAAAACCTAATAATATCAGCATACTCCACTGATAAGCGGGCCCAAAAATCTGTTGCTTGACTTGCATCCTGACTCCATCAAATGGGTGCAGTAACCTGAATAATCAGGAGAAAATAGCGAATAACAGACCTCTTTATCTGAGGTCTGTTCGTTTAAAGGCTATTATTCTCTAACTTTATGAGTCGGACTGCTAGCTTAATTTTTCTAAAGCCCATTTGATAGGGTACTGATAGGCATCATCGAGCATTGAGCTTAATGATTTGAGTGTCTCTTTCAGAGGGAGATTATCGCGGTGCACAAGATTGAGATGCCCAACCTTACGTGCAGGGCGCACTTCTTTTTCATACCAATGTAAATGAACTAATGGCAAT
The DNA here is from genome assembly GCF_047921575.1 of Proteus sp. TSJ240517. Classification (NCBI taxonomy): domain Bacteria; kingdom Pseudomonadati; phylum Pseudomonadota; class Gammaproteobacteria; order Enterobacterales; family Morganellaceae; genus Proteus; species Proteus sp. TSJ240517. The sequence continues at coordinate 37,386 of NZ_JBLRMH010000012.1, read as the reverse complement.
GAAAGCCATTGAGGATTGACATCAGTACCAATCAAATTAACCATGACTGCCGGTTGGCAAACCTCAGGTTTTGGCATGGGTAAATCTAAAATTGCACGTAGATGTAATTCAAACTGGCTAATTGAGGCTCCATTTTGTGTCCAATGACCACTGTTATGAACTCGAGGAGCTAATTCGTTAATAAGTAATTTATTATCAACGATAAAGCACTCCATCGCCATTACACCAACATAATTGAGTTTATTAAGGATGGCAGTTAGCATTTTTTCTGCTGATTGTTGTAGTTCCGATGCAGGGGTTGGTAATGCAACACTCATGCGTAAGATGCCATCTTGATGAAGATTGTGTGTTAATGGATAAAAAACACAGTCACCATTGCTATTTCTCGCGCCCACTAGTGAAACTTCACCTGAAAAGGGAATACCTTGTTCAACAATACATTCACCATAAATTTCAGCAGGTAATTGCTGTTCTTCACCGGGATGAATGCGCCATTGACCACGGCCGTCATAACCACCAATACGGCGCTTTACAATAATAAAATCACCCAGTTGAGCGAAGATATCAGACCATTGTGTTGGTGACGTTAATGGTTGCCAAGGTGCTGTTGCTAAGTCCAATTCATCGAGAAGTTGTTTTTGAGGCAATCTATCAGCAAGTAATGGAAAAATATCACGGTTTACAAAGTTAGTATGACGTTCTAACTCTTTGGTGAGTGCAGTTTCAGGCCAGCGCTCAATTTCAGCTGTGATTATACTTTTTTGATAGGGAACAGCTTCAGGCTCTGCATCTAATCCTACTGGATAAACCGCAATTCCTAAAGGCTCACCAGCTTGTCTTAGCATTCGCCCTAATTGACCATTTCCAAGAACACAAACTGGCTTCATAGTGCCTCCCTTGGATCTGGGTTATTTAATACATCGTCAGTTTGTGCTGTGCGCCATGCTGTTAGTGCTTCAAAAATAGCAGGTGAGTGTAACGCTAAAATTTGAGCGGCTAATAAAGCAGCATTGGCGGCACCTGCTTTACCAATTGCTAATGTTCCTACGGGAATACCTTTTGGCATTTGCACAATAGAGTAAAGGCTATCAACACCGCTTAATGCTGCACTTTGAACAGGAACACCTAATACAGGAACGAGTGTTTTTGCTGCGAGCATACCCGGTAAATGGGCTGCACCACCCGCTCCTGCAATAATGACATCAAAGCCATTACTTTTTGCCTGTTCTGCAAAGCTAAATAGCTTATCAGGGGTACGGTGTGCAGAGACAATCTCAACATGATAAGGAAGTTGTAGTGCGTCTAGTACATCAGCGGCATGAGACATTGTTGCCCAGTCACTTTTAGAGCCCATTACAATGGCGATACGAGCGGAAGAGGTATTTAGACCAACTTGAGAAGACATTACTTAACTGCTCCTGTAAGCATAAACGGATATAGCCTAATAAACTGAGCATGATAGTATCACGCTAACACGCACAGGAAAACGTTTGCGTAAAGAAAAAACAGCCTTTTTATGAAGAAAATAAGCGAAACAACTTAAAAGGGGAAATGAATCAATTCTATTTTTTCAGCAGTCACTTTAAACATAGAACCTTCAGTATGCCAAGCACCTAATACACCACGATAATGTATTTTGTCATCAATGTTGACTGTATGAATTGCTGGGCGATGTGTATGACCGTGGATCATCCATTCTGTATTGAAATGTTTAAAAGTATCTATCACAGCCTGTGGATTCACATCCATAATGGCATCTGATTTGTACTGATTTTCGTGCTGGCTACGTGAGCGCATTTTGTCAGCGATACGCAGTCGAATAAATAGAGGTAGTAGTGAGAATAGGCGCTGAATAAATTTATTGTGTACTTTTTTACGATAGCGTTGATAAGCTTCATCGTCAGTACAAAGCGTATCACCATGTAAAATTAAGATACGGTGCTGTTCAATTTCGAGCACTTTTTCTTGTGGAAGTAAGGTGATACCACTCTCTTTTGCAAAACGAGAGCCAATTAAAAAATCACGATTTCCATGAATAAAATAGCAAGGCACTCCTGCTTTTTTTAGCGTCATCAGAGCTTGAGCAATTTGTTGATGTAAAGGATTGGGATCATCATCACCTATCCAAAAATCAAAAAAGTCACCTAAGATATAAAGTGCTTTTGCATGAATGGCTTGTTCTTTTAAAAAGCGAAGAAAACCGGCAGTGATTGCCGGTTCATGTTCACTTAGATGCAGGTCTGCAATAAAAAGCGTACACATAAAAAGTGAGGCTTATTCGCTAACCGTGACACTTTTAATGATGATATCTTCACGAGGAACATCTTGGTGGAAACCACTACGACCAGTGGAAACCGCTTTAATTTTATCAACAACGTCCATGCCTTCAACAACTTCAGCAAAGACACAATATCCCCAACCATTTGCGTTTTCAGCACGGAAGTTTAAGAAATCGTTGTCTGCAACGTTGATAAAGAATTGAGCAGTAGCAGAATGTGGATCGTTTGTACGAGCCATTGCTAATGTACCGCGGTTGTTTGCTAGGCCATTGTTTGCTTCGTTTCTTACAGGTGCTTTGGTCGCTTTTTGGTTCATACCCGGTTCAAAGCCACCACCTTGGATCATAAAACCATTGATGACACGGTGGAAAATAGTGTTATCGTAGAATCCTTCTTTACAGTAGTCTAAAAAATTTTCTACGGTTGCAGGTGCTTTGTCTGCAAATGTATTAATCACGATATCGCCGTAATTGGTATGAAAAGTAACCATATTCAGATCCTAATATAATTTTAGCTTTACCCAGATTTGGGCATAAACAACAGTCCCGTTTTTATATCACAGTTGCCTAATTTAGTCAGTATGCATCTTTTTCTCGCTCTACTTTTTCTTGCTAAATAAATCAGTAATAGAAGGAAAAAACACTTTTCGCCAAAATTTAGCCAAATAATAGAAGTTTGATTGTTCGCTATCAACGATTGAACAGTGAAAATAAGCGCTAAGCAGAGTAAGATAAAAACCTTAATCTTGAGTTTGCTTTGCCTTCAAGATCCAATATCCTGATTAATATCATGTTATAGTAGTTGTTATTTTCTTTTATATAAAAACGTAATAAACACGTACAGTTGAAAACGGGAACGTCCACTGATGCTAAAGATTTTTAATACTCTCACTCGCCAAAAAGAAGAATTTAAACCTATCCATGCAGGAAAAATAGGTATGTACGTGTGTGGCATCACTATTTATGACTTATGCCATATTGGTCATGGACGTACCTTTGTGGCTTTTGATGCCATAACCCGTTATCTGCGTTACTTAGGATACGATGTTAACTATGTTCGTAACGTAACGGATGTAGATGATAAAATCATCAAACGTGCGATTGAAAATAATGAAACATGTGAGCAATTAACCACTCGTATGTTAGCTGAAATGCACAAAGACTTTGATGCATTAAATATTGCTCGCCCTGATTCAGAGCCACGTGCAACACACCATATTGCAGAAATTATTGAATTAACAGAAGCGCTAATTAAACGTGGACATGCTTACGTTGCTGACAATGGCGATGTCATGTTTGCTATTGATACTGATCCTGATTATGGCTTACTTTCTCGCCAAGATTTAGAGCAACTACAAGCCGGTGCTCGAGTTGAAGTGGCTAACGTAAAACGCAATCCAATGGATTTCGTCTTATGGAAAATGTCCAAACCGGGTGAGCCAAGCTGGGAATCTCCGTGGGGAGACGGTCGCCCTGGTTGGCATATCGAATGTTCTGCGATGAATGGTAAAGAGTTAGGACATCATTTTGATATTCATGGTGGTGGCTCAGACTTAATGTTCCCTCATCATGAAAATGAAATAGCGCAATCAACTTGTGCCCATGATGGTCCTTACGTTAATTACTGGATGCACTCTGGTATGGTGATGGTAGACAAAGAAAAAATGTCTAAATCACTTAATAACTTTTTTACTATTCGTGATGTATTGGCTTATTACGATGCTGAAACAGTGCGTTACTTCTTATTATCAGGCCATTATCGTAGCCAACTTAACTACACTGAAGAAAACTTAAAACAGGCTCGTACTGCATTAGAGCGCCTCTATACTTCATTACGTGGCACTGATGCAAATGCTCAACCAGTAGGTGGCGAAGCGTTTGAAGCGCAATTTATTGACGCTATGAACGATGATTTCAATACACCAGAAGCCTATTCAGTCTTGTTTGATTTAGCGCGTGAAGTTAATCGTCTAAAATCGGTTGATATGAATGCGGCGAATGGCTTAGCCGCAGTGTTACGTAAGCTTGCTAAAGTATTAGGTTTGTTAGAGCAAGAGCCTGAGCACTTCTTACAAAGTGGTGCTAAAGCGGATGATGCTGGTGAAGTTGAAAAAATTGAATCATTAATTCAACAGCGTAATGATGCTCGTAAAAATAAAGATTGGGCGGCAGCTGATGTTGCTCGTGACGCGTTAACAGCGATGGGGATTGTTTTAGAAGATAGTCCTCAAGGAACAGTTTGGCGTCGTAATAACTAATACGACAATTGAGTAATAACACTTAATGCGTGTTTAATATAAAAATATCGGATATTTAATATCCGATATTTTTTTGTTTGATGATTAACTTATTGACTAATAATACTTGTTTCTCTTTCGCTATCTTTTTGTTTATCTTCAAAATAAGCAATTACATTTTCAGAGAAAAAGAGTCGATGTGTTAAGATAACGATAATAGAAAAAACAACAAAGCTAACTTCAGACATATTTGTTAATGACATCGAAATACTAAGTATAAAAAAGAGCGAAATAGATAAACATACCCATGAAATTTTTAAAAAAGAGTAAGCATTTCTACTATTTCTAGCTAGTTTTATCCATACTGTAACTTGCATTATCATTGTTATAATTAGACACAGCATGATAAACAATCCCACTAGCATTGTTTGGCCTCCACCCATTGCCATTGCTAATAAATAAATCGGAGCCCCAGCAACTAATATAAATAAACTTACACCCAAAAATAATACTGAAATAACTTGTATCCATAAAAGTACTATGGGCCTTTCCATAACTTCTCCTAAAAACAGAAATAAGTTTTTATTGGCTTTAGAATATCTTTATTAAATTTTATTAAAGTGAAGTTTATCGAATAAATAGAAAAAATAAAGTTTGATTTAATAATAAATAAATATTAATCAATTAAAGAGATTCTATTTTGGATTTTTTATAACCTAGCGTTAATATATTTAATTGAAGCAGTGGTAATTCTACTTAATATTATTCAATTTACCACTGAGTGTTATTACTTATAATTTTAGAGGGGTTAATTCGACTTCAGCCATCATTTTTGCTAATTGTTCGCGATCATGAATACCAACATTGGTTTGGCTTACAGCAAGTGCAGAAACGGCAGTAGCAAGACGTAAGGTGTGTTCACTGGTTTGTCGCATCATTAAACCATAAATTAAGCCACCAACCATTGAATCTCCAGCTCCGACTGTACTCACAACATCACATTTAGGTGGTTTCGCCATCCATGCACCCGATGCATTAACCCACATCGCGCCTTGTTCACCTAATGAAATCACAACGTGAGCAATACCTTGCTGACGTAATGTTTGTGCCGCTTGCACAACATCAGAAAGTTCAGGTAAGGGTCTACCTGCCCAAATTTCTAATTCATGATGATTAGGTTTAACAAGCCAAGGGGAGGCTTTTAATCCCGCGACAAAAGCATCTCGGCTACTATCGAAGATCAAACACATACATTCGCTACGCAAGCGAGTCATCCATGCAGTGAAATCATTGAGATCAACGCTAGGAGGAACACTACCACTGACACAAATCATATCAAATTGACCCGCCCAACTTAGCGTGTCGTTAACAAAGCGAGTCCAGTCTTGTTTTGTGATTTCAAAACCAGAAAAGTTGAAGTCAGTCACTTTGCCATTGGGTTCTGTGAGTTTGACATTAATACGAGTACGACCTTCAACCATTTGAAAACGATTAGCGATACCAGATTCACTAAATTCTTTTTGGAATCCATCTTGGTTTTCTTTGCCTAAAAAACCGCCAACAGTGACATCAACGCCAAGGCTTTTTAAAACCTTAGCCACATTGATGCCTTTGCCCGCAGCATGGAAGCCAGCCGTTTTAACACGATTAACTTCACCAAGTTCAATAGGATTACTTAAACCAACAAGATCATATGCAGGGTTAAGTGTGATGGTTGCTACTCTGTGTTTCATGCTAGTTCCTTACCTTAAATAAAAGAACAGGCATCGATTTTTGCTGTAATTTAGCAAAGACAGAGATACCTTGAGTGGGTAAGCCGAGCATAAAATCTCCTGTTAGATAAAGGGCAAAAAAACTTAAATATCACAAAATAACAACTAAAATAGTATCATTAAGCTGAATCGTTTCAAATTATAACCTGTAATTTAGTACAAACAATGTTCTTTTGCCTAATGAAAGTAGAAATAAATTAGATCTAAATCACATTTTAGTGCATTTAAACATGAATAAACGGATAAAAGTATCAATAAAAAGGTTTGTTGCTGAAGTTTTACAGTAATGGTTAAAAAGTGTTATCCATATATAAAATAATAACTTATAGCACTTCTTTTTATCTATTTTTTTATAAAATGTACAATCTGCTGAACTGCAAGAGGAGATTATAACCATAGATAAGCTTAAAAATGATGATCTAAATTTAAATATATTAAATCAAATTTTATAATTTTGTTTTTATTCAATTGGTTATGCTGATTTATTTTTTTTAATATGAATAAATAAGAAAAAAGAGGAAGAAAAAGCGCATTGAAGGTAAAAAAGGGTTAAAAAGAAAAAAAGCGAGGCTGAGATAGCGACGCTTTTTCAATATTAATTAATTTGCTGATTATTTGCTGACGCTAACGGAAAACTCACCAAAGGTGACAATTTTTCCAGCAACAATTTTACAGCGTTTACGGGTTTCAACTTCACCGTCAACACTCACCAAACCTTCAGCAATGACACTTTTAGCAGCAGCTCCGCTCTCAGTCCAACCTTGAAGTTTTAATAAATCACAAAGCTCGACATAGTCGTGCCCATCTAATTGAAATGTTTCCATCGATTAATTATTTCCTGTTTCAGGGTCGTGATATTCTTCGCATGCTTGCAAAGTATTTTGAATAAGTGTGGCGACTGTCATTGGACCTACACCACCAGGGACGGGAGAAATCCAGCCCGCACGTTGAGATGCTGCTTCAAAATCAACATCTCCGACAACTTTACCACTTTCAAGACGGTTTATACCGACATCAATCACGATTGCACCCGGTTTAATCCACTCACCAGGAATAAAGTTAGGTTTTCCTACCGCCACAACGACTAAATCCGCGTGCTCAACATGAAAACGTAGATCTTTAGTAAAACGGTGGGTAACTGTTGTTGTACAACCCGCAAGTAATAGCTCTAAGCTCATTGGGCGACCAACAATATTTGATGCACCAATAATAACGGCATTTAAGCCATTCATAGGAATATTACAACGCTCTAGTAGAGTGACAATACCGCGAGGTGTGCAAGGGCGTAATTTAGGTGCACGTTGGCATAGGCGGCCGATATTGTAAGGGTGAAAGCCATCGACATCTTTATCAGGATGAATGCGTTCTAAAACCTTAACATTATCAATTCCGGCAGGTAAGGGGAGCTGAACGAGGATACCATCAATGGTGTTGTCTTCGTTAAGCTGGTCGATCAGATTTAATAAATCAGCTTCACTGGTAGTATCTGGTAAATCATAAGAGCGAGAAATAAAGCCTACTTCTTCACAAGCGCGGCGTTTACTTCCAACATAAATCTGTGATGCTGGGTTATCACCCACTAAAATAACAGCTAAACCCGGCGCTCGTTTTCCTGCATTAATACGTTGTTTTACTTTTTCTGCAACTTCGCTTCTGATGGTCTGCGCAATCGATTTCCCATCTATAATTCTTGCTGACATCTATACATCCAAATTATTCAATTACGGTATTGGTCTATTTTGTCAGATCAAGAGCAATCTGTCAGTCGAATACTTGCCATATTTTGACCATATAGTTTGATATCGTTGAAAAAGCGTTGACTCTCAGAATGTTGAACGTATAATTCACACCCGTTATCAGCACTCTTGCTGACGTCTAAGTTCTTCTAGGCGCCCTTAGCTCAGTTGGATAGAGCAACGGCCTTCTAAGCCGTAGGTCACAGGTTCGAATCCTGTAGGGCGTACCATTTTAAATCAAACGATTACATTCATTTTAAATTCTCTACTTTTCTTAAGTGGGACGTATTTGGGACGCTAGCTCCGAAAATGCTGTCTATTTGTCTCACATGTTCAGTTAGGCATAAATAAATCACCCTATAAATACTCGCAGATTTTCTTGGTAATCTTTCCACTAAGCACTTTCATCTGCTTTACTTTTTTTCTAACCCTCTCTACTTTTTTGGTGTTATTACTTCAAATTGAACTCCGTTATGGATTTAAATATTGATGTATTAAATATAGTTATTACAGTAGATAAAATTAGAGGGCGAATTTGAGAAATAATGTCATTAATATTCTTGATGATATGATTAAGTAATTATTAAAATAAAATGTTAATAGCTAATTTTAAAATCAGAATATAAAATAAATAATTTATTATATTATTTTTTCTAAGTATTAGTCATGATTCAATAATCCATTTGGTTATTTATTAAATAAATTAATGCGTTATAATGACTTTTAAATAAAAAGATTAAAATATACAGATTTAATGCAAATAATATAAATGGAATAAAAAATGCCTTTACCTAACCGATTAAAACCAAAAAAAGTCAGCAAAACTAAACTCAATGAATTGATCGATTTACTACTAAAGATAACTGTTAAAATCGATAATGGTGCAACTGAAAATGATCCCGAACTTAACACCATGATAATAAAATGGAATGCACAAGTAGTAACACCTTGTGAATTTTCAGATTTTCGTGACTACAATTCGTGGACAAGTGCAAAAGAGTTTACAAAAATAGCTTTTAACCAGGTGAAGTATTTAGATGATCTGACTTATAACGAGTTGATTAGTATTGTTGATTTCATATGTTTAGCTGAAGGCAGTGAATCTGAACAATCTTATGCAATAAATTTACTCGAGATAAACTTTAAAGCCTTTTCTTCAGATCTTATTTATTGGCCTGATGAGTATTTTAATCTTGAAGAAGTTGATGATTTATCATCAGAAGAAATAGCGGCTTATTTAATGGAAGGATCTAATCGCAAATTATCTAATGCTCCAGAAATTCTATTAAAATATTCAATCGTTAAAGAAATTAACAATTAATCTTTTGTTTTAACAAAAAAATCAAGCGATTGATTTTATAAATAGATGGTTTTTTACTTAAATAAAAAAGATGAAAATTTTCGATGTGCTTTAACTGAAGTAATTAAAATATTAAATCAGATAGCGCTAAACAATATTACTGTATCTTTATCTAAGATTGCGGCGCTTCTTATTTCGTAATACAACAATCTCATTTGATGATAAAGTTGTTTCAGCCCAAGCACTTAGCATTGGTGACATTATTTCGGGTGAAACCAACAAACTTTGTGGCGATATTCCTAATATTAAAGCAATAGCAATAAGCTGATCGACGGTTATTTTCAGATGCCCATTTTCCAAACGTGAATAGTGTTGCTGACTGATACCAAGCCTTCTCCCCATCTCGATACCTGTTATTTTTAATTGCTTTCTTTTTTGTTTAATTCGCTGACCTACAACAATATTAATTGAACTCATATCAACCCCTCTTTTTAAAAGAGATTACCGTAAAAACACTTAGAGATCGATATGGGCGATCAAAAATAGATTATTGATAGTTGGTATCTATCAGTTTTTATTTATTAAAAGATTTAAACCGTTTTACCAAAATCAAATAATTAGATAAATTACATTAGTCTTTAACAGTATTTTTGTTTGTTAATGACGAAATAGGAGTGTTAATTAAGAATAATATGAGTTAATAGGAGGTTGGTAAGAATGGAAGGCTCCATTTTGAGGAACCTGTGTGAAACTATGGGTGATGATTTGTATTGGATGAAAATAAGTTAATATTATTCAAATTGTTACTTAGTTAAACTATTAATTATTCAGATTTTTATCATAAAATAGTATTTTCTTTATCCCAATTTTCTACCCAACCAATTAATTCCTCTAATTGATTTTCAGAGAACACCTTTATACCATGTTGACGTAATAAGGCTGTTGCAACACCTTTATCTGTGATTAAATCAGTACCTAGAATATCAAATGATTATTCTTAATTTGAATAACGGTTTCTGTTTTACCGACACCAAAAATATGTATTTTATTTCAAATTGTAACAATGTTGATTTATAAAGAAAAAATAATACTATTTTTATAAAAGCAATCAAAAAAAGATTTATTTTGGTATTGGTGTAAAAATGAACACTTAAAATTTGGTTATATAGAGATAAATATAATCTTAAGTGTAACCATTTTAACTACTACCTTATTTTCCTCTGAATCAACATCAAATAACCAATCCATCGTTATATTTCTTATCACTATCCCCTTTTTATGTGCTCAATTTATTAACTTAGTAATATTAGTGATCTTGTGGATTATTTGTTAATCAAATTATTTTATTTGCAATTTGAATGTGTCATAAACCCATATTTAACAAATAGGCAGTAGATCTTTAATAGTGAAAAATTTTATATTTTGACAAAAAAACCAAAAAAATAACTAGCTGAATATGCTTTCATTTTACTTGATGTACTTAAATAATCGATAAAAAACAAAATGATGATTAATCCCCTTCTTTGCATAAGTAAATTAAATAGTACGGATTTTTAAGAAAAAAACAGACGAAAAGATTTACAAATACTTTACTAATACTTTACAAATGAAATAAGATAGCGTGATTGTTTTAATGCTAATAATTCATTGAGTAAAAGGAACGTGTAAAATGGCGATATCTAGAAGAAAATTTATCATTGGTGGAACAGTGGTGGCTGTCGCTGCTGGTGCGGGTATTTTGACACCAATGTTAACTCGCGAAGGGCGCTTTGTTCCGGGTACGCCAAGACATGGCTTTGTTGAAGGTACTGAAGGTGCTTTACCAAAACAAGCTGATGTTGTTGTTATTGGTGCTGGTATCCTTGGTATTATGACAGCAATTAACCTTGTAGAACGTGGTTTATCTGTTGTCATTGTTGAGAAAGGTAATATCGCGGGTGAGCAATCTTCGAGATTCTATGGTCAGGCAATTAGCTATAAAATGCCAGATGAAACGTTCTTATTACACCATTTGGGCAAACATCGCTGGCGTGAAATGAATGCGAAAGTAGGTATTGATACTACTTATCGTACACAAGGCCGCGTTGAAGTTCCTCTTGATGAAGAAGATTTAGTTAACGTAAGAAAATGGATTGATGAAAGAAGTAAAAATGTTGGCTCAGATATTCCATTTAAAACCAGAATTATTGAAGGTGCTGAATTAAATCAACGTCTTCGTGGTGCGACAACAGATTGGAAAATTGCTGGCTTTGAAGAAGATTCTGGTAGCTTCGATCCAGAAGTTGCAACCTTCGTTATGGCTGAATACGCTAAAAAAATGGGTGTTAGAATTTACACTCAATGTGCGGCTCGTGGCTTAGAAACACAAGCTGGTGTAATTTCTGACGTTGTAACAGAGAAAGGTGCAATCAAAACTTCTCAAGTTGTTGTTGCTGGTGGTGTTTGGTCACGCCTATTTATGCAAAATCTTAATGTTGATGTTCCAACACTGCCTGCTTATCAGTCTCAACAGCTAATCAGTGGTTCACCAACGGCACCGGGTGGCAACGTCGCTTTACCAGGTGGCATTTTCTTCCGTGAACAAGCTGATGGTACTTATGCAACTTCTCCTCGTGTTATTGTGGCGCCAGTAGTGAAAGAATCCTTCACTTATGGCTATAAATATCTGCCATTATTAGCATTACCTGATTTCCCAGTGCATATTTCTTTAAATGAACAATTAATCAATTCATTTATGCAATCAACGCATTGGAATTTAGATGAAGTTTCTCCGTTTGAGCAATTCAGAAATATGACTGCATTACCAGATTTACCTGAGTTAAATGCCTCATTAGAGAAATTAAAAGCAGAATTCCCAGCCTTTAAAGAATCGAAATTAATTGATCAATGGAGTGGTGCAATGGCTATCGCACCAGATGAAAACCCAATTATCTCAGAAGTTAAAGAGTATCCAGGCTTAGTCATTAATACTGCAACTGGCTGGGGTATGACAGAGAGCCCTGTATCAGCAGAATTAACCGCTGATTTATTACTGGGCAAAAAACCAGTTTTAGATCCAAAACCATTTAGTCTTTACAGATTCTAATTTTGTGTTATTCATAAAAAGCCCCCCAGTAATTAGTTATACAATTATTGGGGGGCTTTTTAAATTTGAGTTTTTTTACTAGTTATTTCTTCCTGAAATTATCATCATTTTTGACATATTCAAATGAATCTAAAATGATCCCTGTTATTCTTAATATATCTTCTGGATCATTAATATTTATTCTGTTATTAACTAGTGATAGTCCAGCTCTAGACACTTCATTAGCTAAAACATTTGTAATTTCAATAGGGACAATAATATAAGGGTTATTTTTATCATAAAATCTAACAATCCATCTATTGGATTTTCCTTGATATAATATACCAAAGTAAGATTCTGTATCCTTGTATTGGATCTCCTCAGATCCTACGATAAGCTTAATTTTTTCAAATAATGTTAATTCGTTTTTTGTTGTTATAATATTAGGGTTGTTGGGATCTACAATATTTACAAATTCAGTATTTTTCTGATTACTATCGTTATTTTCTTTTATTTCAGTGGGATCGTCTATTGTCATGGCTTTATTTGATAGACCAGATACAACCATTGCACTAACAGAACGTTCGACAGCTAGTTTTACAAGTGGTGTTATAGAGTCGATGAACCTTTGATTTAATTGTCTCTCAATGTTTGATCGACTAGCTACATATCTGACAAATTCATTATCTACGTCACGTAAGCTTGAACTAATAGTTTTAGTAAAAGCAGATAAATATACACTTTCTTCAGCCAAGGTTCTTAATGCTTCTGGTTTAAATTTATCATGTCTGAACCTGAATAATTGGCTTGCATCTGAATCGCTGACTTCATCCATTCTTATTCTTAAGAAAGGTGTTGGATCCATTACATTTTTTTGTTTTAAATCGGTAAAAAAGCGCCATTCTAAGCCATTAGTTATAGCTGATATTGTAACTTCTGGTGTAGAGTTAAAATATCGTGATAATTGAGGGCAGTGATTATCTAGTTTTTCAGAATATCCTTTTGCTTCAATAAACATTACCGGAACATCTTGGCAGAACAATGCATAATCAACTCGTTCATTTGCTTTAACACCAGGGAAATCAGCACCATATTCAGCCTTAACTTTTTGAGGGTCATAAGGGTTAAAACCAAGGATATCTAAGAAAGGTAATATCAGTGCTTGCTTAGTTGTTTCTTCCGTCGAGCAATGTTGCCCTACGTTTTTGACATGATCCATGTGATTTTTTAGCTTTAATTTAAAACTTTCCATTATTCATCCTAATAATTATTTGCTGAATAAAAAATAATATTATGTATATCAATGACATTCTAATTGTTACTATGCATAAAACACACCTAAATAGAAGTCAGATAACTCTTTCCTTAATAAATTTTAATATAAAATAAAAATAATCAATATCGATAAGCTCACACTTATAGTAAGTAAGTGAACTTCTTGATAAAAAATAAGTATTTATATGTTTTTAGTATTTTTGTTATCAATAAATAAGATTGATAGTGAACAAATCCATTAAAATTATTTTTTAAAAGATTAAAAATAGATATGAATTTTGTTCTTAAATTATAAGTGAGTAGTCTTTTCAGATTATTTCAATCAGGGGGATTCATTTTCCTAGGATACTATTTATATATATTAAAACAATACAGAATTATTCTTTATAAAATGATATTCTAATTAAATATATAGATATTTTTTATAGGTTATCAATGTCATTTAAATATATTTAAAATTAAAATAAGCCATTCTATTCAACTTTATGATAACACCATTCATTCTCGGATACTCAGTTCCAAATTGTTATTCTAATATTAATTTAGTTTAAAATAACATATAGAAATGTAAATTATTTTAAATTTGAAATATCGGAATAACCTTATTAACAGAATTCGTGAGAATAAGTAATATTACGATTAGTTAATAACTAATAGTTAAGTATTTTCAGTTTATGGATTGATAGTTTACAAACTATAATTCGGTATTTTATCGATGTAATCATCTAATGAAAGAAGGAGAGTAAAGGGATGATTAACACCAAAGTTGGGAATAGAATAAAAATGATAAGAAGACAATTGAAAATAACAGAAAATGAGATGTCTGAAATGTTGGGGATAAGTATGCTACATTATTCTCAATTAGAAAATGGACATTTAAAAATAACAGTAGATCAATTGATTACTATTTCTTATATACTTGGTGTTACACCTCAAAGTCTTATCTTAGAGGCTAAGAAAACAGACTTTATGGTTTTTGAGGATAAGCAGTCGATAACTCAACCAAGTGAAATAGTTATATTTAGAAAAAAGAAAATCGTTTAAAAATCACATTGGTATATTACTTGTTGATATTGAGTTCTGATAAATATATTGAGTCGTTTTCTAGTTGTTTTAATTAAAATTCTATTTCTCAAAACTCAATAACTAATAGCACAAAAGCCATCTTATTATAGGATGGCTTTTGTGTATTTAATGGCAGAGTGTTGTACCTGTTATATGATTTATAGCACCGTTTCTAATCAATAGTTTCTGCATATCTTTAAGATTATTTTGGCAAGCATAACTTAATGCGCTGTGATTATAAGAAAATAATGAATTATCTTGTGTTGTTGTAACAAGATTAACATCAGCACCTTCAGAAATAAGGTATTCTACGGTATCAAGACGATTATTACTGGCTGCAATCATAATAAATGTTTCACCATCGCTTTCTACTCTTTGGTTATTGAGTTCAATATCGCTTCTCATTAGGTCGTGAATTTTTTTTACCACATTGATATTATTTCCTAATACGGCTGATTTAAAAACATTATAAACATCGTCTTTATCCGTAGCCCAAAGGCTCGCGCCTTGAGAGATGAGATAATCTACCATTTCTTCATCACCAATAAACGCAGCCCATCCCAGAGCTGTTTGCTCTAAACTTCCAGTATCTTTCGCTTCAATATTTTGACCATTGGCAAGCATCTTTTTGACTTCATTTAAATCACCATGTTTAACAGCATCAAACCATAGTGCATTTTTACCTGTACTTGGTGAGGTATAGAATATCCTATGTGGTAAACGTGATTTATTAGCCAACTCAATCATATCAGAATAATTTGATTTAAAAGATTGATATTCGAATGGATTATTCTCATTAATAATCAATGCTTGTGCGCCAAAAGAAACTAATGCCAATGAAATAACAAACATTTTTATATTCATTTAAACACCTTAAAATCGAAATAATTAACAAAACTTATTACAATTAGTTTATTAAAAATTAATATTTATTAGTGTTGGTAATTGAAACAGAATGTAAGTAAGATGTGTCTTGTTAATACGTATTTTCAATAAAGATAAATCTTAGTAATCTATTTTTCCTATTTGATAAAATAAATAAGTATCTTTACTTGTTTTTATTAAAATAGGATGGAAAATACGCATTTTTATCTCTTTATATGAGTATTTTTTTTACGTAAAGATAAAATATTGAAAAGTGAAAAATCTATATTTAATTAATCTTTTATTTTTTATCTTGTTCTCTTATTGCAATAATTAGTTACTTTTAAAATAGCTACTAATGCAGTTTAATTGTCATTAATCAAAAAATTAACTTAGTAATCTATATAAATGATAGATAATGTTGCTCTCATTATATTCATTATTTTTAATATTTAAAGTTTTTGGTCGTTTTACCATCAAGTTATTTTTGATTAATCTTATTATAGAACCTTGGATGGTTTCTATCCATAAAGTTTTAGTCAAATTTCCAGAGAGTAAAAACAGATAAAACTGTTTTTTGAGATAAACCCCAATAATTGAGCTAGTTATTATTGGAGTTATTTTTGGGAATAATCGTTATCGTTTACGACGATAAATACGATGCTCAATCATCGTACCAATGATCATTAATGGCGTGTTTTCACTGCTAAGTGTTGGATAATCACTATTTAATGGCACAAGTTCAAAATGTTCATTGCCATTAGCATCAATACGAGTTGGTCTATATTTCTTAAATGTTGCTTCTCTTTCATTATTAGCCGCAACAATAAATTCTCCCGGATGTGGTTTTATCTCAGGATCGACAATGATTACATCTCCTGATTTAAAATCAGGTTCCATTGAGTCTCCTTCTATCTTTAATGCAAAAGCACTTTGTGAGAGTTCTTGATCTGTCAGAATATACTCAAATTCACCATCACAATCTGTAATAGGAACACTATGTACTAAGTTTCCCGCTTGAACGTAGCTTATTAGTGGTAATTTTTTCGTATTGATATCATGAACAGGTTGAATATTATCACCCATCATTAACCAACCGGCATCACACTCTAAAGCTCTTGCAATGCTAATAATATTACGAGGTTTTTTTGTTGAACCATCTTCTATTGAAGCCCATGATTGTTGTCTGATGCCAGCTTTTTCAGCTGCTTCAGTCTGAGTAAGCCCCAAGGCATCTCTTCTGGATTTAACTCTATTTGCAAGACTCATGTTTCCCCCTATTAAAATAATACAGATAAAACTGTATTTGACAAACAGATAAACCTGTTATTTAATACAGTTATACCTGTTAAATAACTTATCTAAAAAAGAGTAAATCAAAAAATGATAATTTATAAGGAATCATTTATAGGCTAATAAATATCGATATAACTAGTTTTGTAGTTTAATAATAACAATTATTTATTGTTAGATTACTATTCTAAATAAGAATGGTTTTATTATTAATAATGCCTAAAATATAAATTTCTGGTTTGGTCTTTTTAAGCGGAAGGAGGCGGTGGTCGTTATAAAAAATAATTGAATTTATATTAAATCATCATGTTTATGATAAGTGATGCTTTTTTAGGAATGAAAACATTCTATCTATATTAATTGAAGCGCTAATTATTTAAATGTTTATTTAAATAATATGGACGCCCTATTTTTAAAATAAAGGAATATTATGAAACTTATTGATGGATTAAAAAAAGAATTAAAAGGTTTTTTCAATGAAACATCTGAAAATAACTATGTGAAGATTTTTGATACGCCTCATGTATGGGGAATGCCATTTGGTAAAGAAATTATGCCAAAAGCGATAGAGCGTGAGGCTGAGTTTGAACAAGCCATTACATCTATCTTAGATAAAATGCTGTATCGCTGTGATATTTCATCACTTAATGCCCCTGATGAAGAGTGGCGTAAAATTATTCTTGCTGCAATTGATAAATCTTTTTCTGAAAAGAAAGGACGTAAAGATCGCACACAAATTCGATTTTTATTTGCACAGACACCAACAGTTTTATTAAATGGTGTTAAATACTATTTTAGTGGAACGCCTGAATATCTGGCATTGAAAAAAGATCTTATTGAATTAATCAAAGAACGCGGAAAATATTGGGAATGTATTCCAGATATTTGGATTGGTCGCTTTTATCGTATTATTGATGGTCTAAAAGTCTCGTTAGAAAAAAAAGTATTACCTGAAGATTTTATTTCTGAATTAGATACTCGAATGACATGGAACCATACAAAAATTATTGCTGTTGATGGTTGTGAAGCTTTCGTTGGTGGTCATAATTTAAATATGGATCTTTTTAAAAGTTATCCACCAGTTCATGATGTTTCTGTTAAGGTTATTGGCGAATCAGCACTTCATTCCCAATTATTTTTAAATAAAATGTGGGATGTAGGTAACGATTTAATTACGAAAGAATATTTTGATAGTAAAAAAAATGAATGGGTCGCTAAAAAAGCAAGCTATAAGATTATCGATCCATTAACAAAGAGCAGTGTATTAAGAGAAATTAAAAAGAAAAATGAACAAAACTTAGCTCAATCGCCAGATGAAGGCTTTTTCAAAACTGACCGTATTTTCTCTGTAGGAAAATATTGGGAAGGGCCTGATATGCGAGTTGATTATAAGAAAGGTTCCGAGAAAATGAAGGAATACCTTATAAAAAATGCTAAGAAAAAAATTCGTATGTCTCAACAAGATGTAGTGAGTGCATGGAAGAAAAAATGGAAAGATCATCCTGTCTGCCATTGGATAATTGAAGCGTTATTAAAAAATCCAGAGTTAGAAGTTGAAATTGTTGTTTCACTATTAGATGCCGCCGCCGGTGCTAATGGCGACCAATATTCATTTGGCTCTGGAGCACAAAGAACCTTTGAATTATTTAAATATTATCTGACTCATGATGTTGATACAGATGCCGTTATTCCTGATCCTGATAAAATTCGTGAATCAGCATTACGTCGTATTAAAATAGCGCCATTCTTCTTTACCGATAAAGTGCCAAAAGCACTACAAACGGAAGGTAAAACTTATAAATGGCCTGGTGCAGATGAATCATCTTATACCGCCACACTAAAAGAAGCACCACTAAGCGAAGATCCACCGAAACAAGGAGATATTGGTCACCCATTCTGGTCATTGGTTAATGCGAGCGGTATTTACCCTAAAGTCGCTCCTGCACCGGGAAACCACGCAAAAGTGACTATTATTGATGATGAATTGTATATTGTTGGTTCCGATAATATGTACCCAGGGTATTTGTCAGAATTTAACTATCTTGTTGAAGGCGAAGAAGCCGTAAGGACATTTATTGAAGAGTATTGGGATAAATTATGGCGTTATTCTGAACCTCACGCTTTTAAACATAAATAAGTTTAATCAACTCATTTAGTCATAAAAGTGATTGAATATAAAAGGGGAGTTAATCCCCTTTTTATTTAAATATAAAATAACGTATTTATTTAAGATAATCTAATGGCCAGTGTTTGAAATAAATATGATTGGCTTGCCAGTCTACTTTTTCTGTATTGTCGCTTAATAAATACTTAGCCACCGTAAAGGCAAATTCAAAACTTACACCTAATCCTTTTGCACTGATAAACTTTCCATCAACCACAACATCTTGATCAAGATAATGACCATCATCGTATTTATCTGCTAATTTATCGCCAGTACTGTAATTACGACCTTCAAGAAGATGATGTGCCGCTAATACTTTGGCACCAGAAGAGCACAGTGCACAAATATATTTATCTTCAGCAATATGGCGCTTAATAAATTGAATAACTTGCTCGTTAGCGCATAAACGATCTGTGCCTTTAGGGCCACCCGGCATCATTATTGCGTCATAGCTATGTGTGAATTTATCTGCTAATAGGAAATCAGCACTGATTTTAGTTTCAAAATAAGTATTTAATACCAAGCTATCCATGCAAGAAAGTACATCAACATGAATATCAAGACGGCGCATGATATCAATAAAAACAACAGCTTCACCTTCTTCAAATCCATCAGCTAATAAAACGGCAACCTGTTTCATTTTATTTATCCCTTATGTGTTTTTAGTAATGAGTGGATACTTTGAATATGATTAACAATGGTTTCTTTATCTTGTTTATCAATGGTATCTGCTGTGGCAATCCAGCTTCCTCCACAAGCAACAACTTGTGGAATAGCAAGATAATCACTCACGTTATTTAAACTAATGCCGCCTGTAGGCATAAATTGGACTTGGGCGTAAGGTGACGCTAATGCTTTTAGCATTTTTACACCGCCAGAGGCTTCTGCAGGGAAGAATTTAAGTAAGGTTAAGCCTTTTTCAAGAGCAACTTCGACTTGGCTTGGATTATTAATGCCTGGCACAATATCAATGCCGTTATTAAGGCAGTAATCAACGGTACTTGGGTTATAACCCGGAGAAATAACAAAGCTTGCTCCAGCTTCTTTTGCCATATCAGCTTGTTGTGCGGTTAATACTGTTCCTGCACATAAAATAAGCTCAGGAAAGTGCTCATGCATTAGCTTTATGGCTTTGGCTGCTGCCGGTGTACGAAAGGTAATTTCAGCAACAGGTAGTTGATTTTGGGTTAGAATTTCACCAAGCCAGATTGCATCTTCAGCGCGATTAATTTGGATCACGGGGATCACTTTCAGTGATGAAAGAGTATCAACAATTGACTGTGTCATGGTTATCCTTGATTAGTGTGTAGAATGAATCAGTAATTTCATGAGGAATGATGGCGCCATGGTGTTGAATGACGAGTCCAGCTAAGGTATTTCCCCATAAACAGCAGGTCGATAGGCTTTGATTTTGTAGCCAAGCAGCAATAAAAGCAGCATTAAAAGAGTCACCTGCGGCGGTGGTATCAATAACGGAATCAATGGGTTTGGGAGAAACATAGCCAGCATTTTTGCCATCAGACCAGTAAGCGCCATTAGCACCCAATTTGACAATGACGTTCTGATTACCCCATTGATGAAGGCGTTGTGTAATGTCTTGTTCTGTCAGCGCTGGTTTTTGCCAAAGTATTTGCTCATCATCACCAGTGACTAAAGCAATATCACTAATGCGATACAGCTTTTCAAACCACTCTTGTGCATGAGGTATTGAATCCCATAAACGTGGTCGATAATTAGAATCGACAATGAGCGTCATTCCACGCTGTTTAAGTTGCGCTAATAAGGTGAGTAAAGCGATTTTTCCTTCATGCGTTAAAATAGCAAGAGAAATACCGCTAAGATAAATGACGCTATCATCAGGAAGCGCATCGAAACTGTCTAAAAAACGCTTATCGGTCGCAATATAACGTGCGGCAGCATCATTTCGCCAATAGTGGAAACTGCGCTCACCATGAGCATCAATTTCAATAGCATATAGACCAGGAAGTTTTTCGGGAATAGTAATAACAGATTGGCAGTCTATCCCCTCGTTTTCCCATGCTTTCTGCATTAAGGCACTGTAAGTATCAGTGCCTAGTCCTGTCATATAAAGCGGATGTAATGAAGGCGATAGTCGCGATAAATAGAGTGCGGTATTCAGTGTATCGCCACCAAAACGTTGTTGTTGTGGTAAGAACGGTTGACCACTCAGCTCTATCATACATTCGCCAATAATGGCGACAGTTTTATTGGTTTTCACAGTTTTCCATCACTTTTACAGACACGAATTTTATCTGCAACCACAGCTTTCATTGCGGCTTTGCCTGGTACAAGGTAATGACGAGGATCACTTGCATCAGGGTTATCTAAAAAGTATTGCTTGATAGCGTCAGAGAAAGCAATTTTCAGTTCGGTTGCAACGTTAACTTTGCAAATACCTAAATCAATACAACGGCGTACATCGGCATCAGGAATACCCGATGCACCATGAAGAACTAAAGGAATGTCAGTCTTTTGGCGAATAATGGCTAAACGATCAAAATCGAGATGAGGTTCATGTTTGTACATGCCATGCGCGGTACCAATTGCAACCGCTAATGAATCAATACCCGTTGCTTTGATAAATTGTACTGCTGAATCAGGATCGGTGAAAAGCGCATCTTTAGCATCAACGACTAAGTCGTCTTCTTGCCCACCTAAACGACCTAATTCAGCTTCAACGGTACAATCCCAATGATGGCAGAAATTAACCACTTCTTTAACGATACGAATGTTTTCTTCAAAATGAAAATGAGAGGCATCAATCATGGCAGATCGCACACCAGAAATGACTTTATGACAAATATCAGGAATATCTTCATGGTGATCTAAATGTAGGGCAACAGGGATACGATATTGTTCTGCGGCCTGCTGGCAAATAGAGATCAAATAATCACTACCTGCATAAGCAAACGTGCTTGGTGTACCCGCTAAGATAACAGGTGATGCCATCTCAGCGGCTGTTTCCATCACAACTTGAATGGTTTCCAAGTTATGAATATTAAAAGCAGGCACAGCATAATTTTCACGCTGTGCTTTATTGAGCATATTACGAGTAGAAACCAGATACATGTTTGCCTCTCATCTTTCGTTTAATTACGAATTATAATAAACGAAAGAAATAGAAAGGTAAAAGATCTAAATCACATTTTTATTGCCTTCGCACTGAAAGCAAATGAAAGGTGATTAGAAAAAATGTGCCATTTTAGAGCTATAACTGGTGATCCCTTTGCGTAATAAATTATTTTTCGGTCGTCTTGACTGTCCTATCACGGTTTCAGCGACTTTTTGTGCTAAGGTTTGTTTTTCTAAACGGCGGGTTAATGGTGTTTGCTGAGTTGTATAATCTTCGCAAAAAATGACGTTTACCTCTTGTGTTGCTTTCACTCCAGTCACTAAAGCTTGAATAGCAGGAATTTCGAAACGAAAGTTATCTTTTTCGATAGGTAATGGAAGTGAAGGTGTTTGCCATAAATTGATACGATCAGCACAATAAAGCGCAATAATCACGGCACGTAATGACCAAAAACTACTGGCAGGTCCACTGTAGTTATCAACTAAACGAGGATCGTGAGTAAATAAGCCTTGAGTCGGGGCGCCATTTTTTAATGCCCCTTGAGAAATAAAATAACGTAAACTGCTTTCAAAGGCGCGTTTTGCCTCGCCTACTTTTACTGAAGGACAATGTAAATCGACACCCGCTAATAATGGAGCAGAAACCGCAAGGCGATAGCAGGCACTTCGACCAAAGAAAGGAATACCTTTGGGAGTCATAAAATAAAGGTAATGCTGATTAAAGGTATTAAGTGATTGAGTAATAAATGTTGTATCAAATTGAGGATCAATTTGCGTTAACCAATACAATGAATAGTAAAAGCCCCACGCATTGTAGTAATCATAATTACCTTTTGCTCCATCACGAAACCATCCGTCACCAACATAAAACTCTTTTAATCGTTCATATCGCCAATGGGCAATCGTGTCTTTCCCTGTGAGTGCTTTAATGACAAATTGGACGGTAAGAGGGAAGAAATGCCAGTTATTATCAACAATTTCACAGTGATTAACTTGCTCAAACCAAGTAATAATTTGTTGTTGTGTTGCGGGTGTTAATGTATCCCACACCCATTCACGGCTTATCCAAAGAGTGAGCGCTAAATCAGATGCTTCACAAATTCGTTGATCGTAATCTTCAAGTTTCCCCCAATATCCTTTATGAAGTGGATCAGTGCCATGAATAAAGCTTTGTTTGATCATTAAAGGTAAGTTGAAAGCTTGATGATTTAATCCCATCAATGTACTTTTCTTGCTGCTAACTATCCATGTTGCAAGTAGAGGAAGTACCCTGCTAACACCTTCAAGAGCATCCGTTCTTGCCGTTTGTTGCCCTGGACTTCCGGGATAATAAGCATGAGAGTAACCCCAGACTTGGTAATGATGAAAAGCCTGTGTGACATACTGTGTCAGCATTTCACATAAAGAGAAAAGCGACTGACTTTCATCATTAAAAAAGTCAGTGATCGTTTTATCATAGCGACGATAAGCTGATTTTCTGACTAATCGTCGAATGATATTTTCCTTAAATAAGCGTTGGTAGATTTCTACGTTTGGGTGCTCATAAGGGAGTTTGGGACGTGCTGAAGATGCAATTTCAATAGCCATTTTCGTATCTCAGAAAAAAAGACGCATCCTTGCGAAACAGAACGGAAGTTGAATATTAAGGTTTTGCAGAATCCACTAGTATTTGATAGTGATCTTGTCCCCAAAGAACGGGCTTTGGCTTATCTTTGATCCACTGGTAATACGCATTTTTTAGCTCTGCCACTTTTTGTGGATTTTGTTTAGCAAGATCGATTGATTCAGCAGGATCTTTTTTATCGTTAAAAAGTTGAGGATGATTTTTTCCATCATCATAAAAATAGAGCGCCCATTCACCATCACGTACAGCCCAAGCACCTTTAGAGAGTTTTTCTAAATTAGGATTTGTAGGCGGTGTTTTACGTTGATAGGTTATCCATTGGTGATATCCGTGCCAAAACTCTTGGTTTTCTTCACTATAATGTTTAGTACCAGGGCCGGCCCAATAAAGATAGTTATGCGGGGACTTTGTTGTTTCACCTTTAAGTAAAGGCATGATATTTTTCCCTTCAACGTTTAGATTGTCAGGGATCGCAATACCTGCTGTTTGTAGTGCCGTCGGTAAAATATCAAGTGCGGAGATCATCTCATCACTTTTTGTTCCAGCTGGAATAGTGCCAGGTTGATAAGCAATAAAAGGTACTCTAACGCCACCATTAAACATTTGCCCTTTAAAGCCTCTATCCATCGCATTCATTGGCATTGGTGACTCATTAACAGCACCATTATCCGATAAGAAAAAGATCAGTGTATTTTCTAACTCACCATTTTCTTTTAATTTCGCAATAATTTGACCAATACCTTCATCGGCTGCATTTAATGCAGCAAAGTATTTATCTGCCTCAACATTTCCTGTATCAAATTTCTCCATATATTTAGCAGGAGAAGCTTGTTCTAATGGAATATGGGGAACGCTATATGAAAGATTGATAAAGAAAGGTTTATCTTTATGTTCATCAATAAATTTTAGGGTTTCATCCGTTAAAAGATGAGTGGTGTAACCCGGAGCAGGAACATTGACACCATTACGCCAAAATGCAGGTGAATTCCATAAAGCTACTCCTGATGCGTAATAGCTAAAGTCATAATCGAAACCTCGTTCATGAGGGGCATAACCCGCTTCTGGCGTTGAGATCATATTGTCGTGATAATCACGAGTTTGCTTACTTTCATTAATTTTCGGTTTGCGAATAACTTTTGCGTTATGCCATTTACCAATACTGGCGGTGGCATAGCCATTTTCTTGGAAAAGTGAAGGCAATAGTTTGATATCTTTTGGAATACCTAAAATAGCATCGTCATTACTGTAAGTACCAAAGCTTGCAGGAGAGCGCCCAGTAAAGATACCTGCTCGAGAAGGACCACAAACAGGGTGTGCAACAAATGCATTAGTCATTTTTGCGCCATTTACCGCCATATCGCTGACATTGGGCATGGCAATGCGTGCAGCTTCTACCATTTTGTTGATATCTCCTTCATAACGAGGAGGTGTCGGTCTTTGTGCTAACGCATCCACATCTAAGGTATCTAGCACAAAGTCAAGCTGTCCGGTGCCTAAATCATCCATCACGATCAACAGCACATTCGGTTTTTCAGGTGTTCCACCTGCATTGGCAGATATTGGGGCACTTAAACACGATGTAGCAATGAGCCCAGCGAGTAAGCTTTTTCTAACAGAAGGTAAGGTCACGAATTGTCTCCAGAATAAACAAGATAAAATAAAAATAGGGCTACTTTATGTAGTTTTTTTTCATTGCGGGAAGTGCATCGCTGGCGAGACCTCCTCGTGAAATAGATTGCTGCATTAACTGCATACCTATCGCTGTATGATGAAATATTTGTTTATAGGAACGGCATAGGTAGTTATGACGATGTTTTTCACCTTCAATAGCAATAATGCGATGTTTAGGGCAACCGCCATAACATAAGCTTTGCACTTCACACTGTTTACAAAGGCTGGTTTGTTTATCGTATTTATTTTGACCAAAGCGCTGTTGCTGTTTTGATGTTGCTAAGCGAGCAAGGCTATTTTGATGGATATTGCCTAAATTATTGGCGGGATAAACATAGTGATCACAAGAATAAACATCACCATTTGCCTCAATGATTAACGCCTGACCACAGGTTTTCGATTGAATACATGTTGATGCAGGATATCCCATCCATGTGCCTAATAAGCTATCAAATAAACGAATATATATTTTTCCAATATCGCCTTGGCGTATCCATTCATTAAACACTTCTGTCATAAATTGTCCGTAGCCTTCGGCTGGAACAGAAAATGGGGCCAGTTGTGCATTGGGGCCAGGGGCATAATGTCCGCCATGAGTATGAGGAAAGCGTCTATCGACTTCGACAATGGGAATAAATTGAAAGAATGTTGAACCTAATTCTTTTAAGGCTTGGTAGGTTTCTTTTCCTTTATTCCAATTTTGGTCGTTAACTACTGTGAGTGTATTAAATTCGACGCCATATTCGTTTAGTAGCTTAATTGCACGCTTTACTCGTTCAAAAGTAGGGCTACCATTGACTGAAATACGATATTTATCGTGAACTGCTTCAATACCATCGATGGAAACGCCTAATAGAAAATGGTTATCCGCAAAAAATTGTGCCCATTGGCGATTAATGGCGATTGCATTGGTTTGTACGCTATTTGTAATTGTCTTGCCGTTAGCAAATTGCTTTTGGTATTTAACGACTTGCTCAAAGAAGGCTAATCCAGCAAGTGTTGGTTCTCCTCCTTGCCAAGAAAAATCAACCTGGTCGCCACTGTGTGACTGTATATAGTCTTTAATATAACGACGAAGGACACCATCAGGCATGACGGTATGACCTGTCTCTTTTTCTTCATCTTGAAAAATATTTTCTTTTTCCAGATAAAAGCAGTATTCACACTTAATATTACAGTGGTAGCTTGTGGGTTTTGCCATCATATGAAAATAAGCAGGTTGATTTAATGCCATTCGTCATTTCCTGAGTTTCTTTTTTATCCTGTTACATTACGTAAAATTTATCAAAACAAAAGAGATTAAAATCACAAATACGAAATATCGAAAGTAAATGAAAGTTAATTTCGAAAGATGAGAACTTAAATTTTCGATTAAAATACTTTCGATTCGATACTATTTCATGTTTTATTGACTATTTGAGCTATTTATTTTGATTTGTTTTTCGAAAAGAAATGCATGACATGGAGTTTAAGGCTGTTTATTGTGTGTTTGTGTGATATTAAATCTATATTATTGTGTTTTATCTAGCTATATATGGTGTGATCATAAGTATAGCGTTGCGTTATATCATTTTATTTATTGGAAACTGGCGGCCTCAAGGCTATTATTGAAGCTACACGAAAATAATCGTAAGTAATCGATGATGATTCGAAACTTTGTGAAAGAGATCAAAAGTTTTGTTTTTTTGCATTGTCGGTAAAAATTGGCGTAGTAAACTACATTCGAAACCAATCGAAAGAAAGTCTTTTGGTTTCGTAAGGAGACGAAAGTGAAAGCGGCAGTTGAGAGGCGTATGGAAATCCTCGATATGGTAAACCAACAAGGTAAAGCCAGAGTCGAAGATCTCGCTGAATTATTTAAAGTCTCAAGTGTCACTATCCGCAGCGATCTAAGTTTTCTTGAGAAAAATGGTTATATCGTTCGCTCTCATGGTGCAGCAATTCCTAATACGGGATTTATTGCCGAATTGAGTATCCACGAAAAACGTGGGCAAAACGCGGGCATTAAAACATTAATCGGGAAAGCTGCCGCAACGCTGATAAAGGATGGAGACACCGTCATTCTTGACTCGGGGACAACTACTCGCGAAATCGCGACACATTTAAAGTCGCGCGAAAATGTAGTGGTCATGACTAACGGTCTGGATGTCGCAATGGAGTTAGCAAATACCTCAGGTGTGGAAGTATTAATGACCGGTGGTGTATTGCGAAAAAGTGCGTTGTCTTTTTCAGGCTCACAAGCTGAAAATAGCCTTAGAAATTATCGATTTGATAAGGTATTTCTAGGTGTTGACGGATTCGATTTACGTGTTGGTATCACCACACACAATGAACAGGAAGCCAGTCTTAACCGTTTAATGTGTGATATCTCAGAAACGATTATTGCGGTTGCAGATTCTACGAAATTCAGTAAACGCAGCTGTCATATGATCAGAGAGTTTGGTGATATTGATATATTAGTGACCGACTCAGGTATCCCTGAAGAGTATATTCAGGAACTGAAAGAGCACAAAATCGAAGTGATTATCGTCGACGATAAGGCATCGTAATTTGCTAACTCCATTAGCAACACCGCCGGTGTTGATTATGGAGTTAGTATTTAATGCATCCTTTAGAAAAGATTGTTCAGCAACATAAATCAGGCAAACAGAATGGTATTTATTCTGTTTGTTCTGCCCATCCTTTAGTAATAGAAGCAGCTCTATTACAAGCGCTGGATAATGATTCCTTTCTGCTAATTGAAGCCACCTCTAATCAGGTTGATCAGTTTGGTGGTTATACGGGAATGACCCCCGCTGATTTTTACCAATACGTCATTGAACAGGCTGAAAAAGTAGGTTTTCCTATCGAGAAACTTATTCTTGGTGGTGATCATTTAGGGCCTAATCGTTGGCAACATCTTAATGCCAAAGAAGCGATGGCAAATGCAGACGTGTTGATTGCACATTATGTTGCCGCAGGTTTCAAAAAAATCCATCTTGATTGCAGTATGTCTTGTGCTGATGATCCTATCCCGTTAACAGACGAAATTGTGGCCTCTCGCGCAGCACGTCTTGCGGTGATTGCAGAAAATACCGCAAAAGAAACATTTGGTTCTAGTGACATTGTTTATGTTGTTGGTACAGAAGTGCCCGTTCCAGGTGGTGCTGCCGAAGAACTTGATACCGTTGAAGTAACTTCACCAGACGCAGCGCGTAAAACATTAGAGTGTCACCGCCAAGCTTTTCAAAAGGCGGGCGTTTCTGACTGTTGGGAGCGCGTGATTGGTTTAGTGGTTCAACCTGGTGTTGAGTTTGATCACACTGGCATCATTGATTACCAGCCTGAAAAAGCACAGGCATTAAGCCAAGTGGTGAACGATTATTCTCACATTGTTTTTGAAGCACACTCTACGGACTACCAAACCAAAGAGGCTTATAAACAATTAGTTCATGACCATTTTGCCATTTTAAAAGTTGGGCCTGCCTTAACCTTTGCTATGCGTGAAGGTTTATACGCACTCTGCTCGATTGAAGAAACATTATTCCCTCAAGATCAGTGCTCTAAATTGCGTGAAAAAATGGAACAACTGATGTGCCGTGAGCCAGGGTTTTGGCAAAAATACTATCATGGTGATGAACGTCAACAAGCCTTTGCTCGAGTCTATAGTTTTAGTGATCGCATTCGTTATTACTGGCCTGATGCTGAAATTAATGCCGCCATCGACACACTGATGGATAACTTATCCGTTAAACCAATTCCATTGCCGTTATTGAGCCAATATCTGCCTTATCAATTTACCCAATTTAGAGAAGGCATGATTGACGGATCACCTGAATCTTTTGTTATTGCGAAAATACGTGATGTGTTATCGGTTTATGCCGATGCGTGCTATGTCCATTAATTGAGGGAAACCATGGAATATTTAAGTTATCAGACCGCTCAATTAGAGCAACTGAATGCATTTTGGACTGCGAAAGAAATTGAGCAACAACCAGAATGTTGGAAAAAAACATGGCTATCAGTGAAAGAAAATCGTACTGAGATCCAAGCCTTTTTAGATAAAGCGCTCTCACTGCCTTATGCGCGAATTATCTTAACCGGTGCGGGTACGTCTGCTTTTGCTGGAAAAGCGTTAGCACCCATTTTAAGTGGTCATACAAAACGTCGAGTAGATGCAATTGCAACCACTGATTTAGTGGCTGATCCACAAGAATATTTAGCGGAAGACATTCCAACATTACTAATCTCTTTTGCACGTTCAGGTAATAGCCCTGAAAGTGTGGCGGCGTTAGATGTTGCGACTGAATGCCTATCACAATGTTATCACTTAGTACTGACGTGTAATCCAAATGGCAAACTTTATGAGTATTGTCAAAACAACCGCAGTGCATTGGCATTATTGATGCCAGAAGAATCAAACGACCGCTCTTTAGCGATGACCTCTAGCTTTTCATCCATGATGATGGCGGCTGTGACCATCTTTTTAGGTGATAACGTTTTTAGTGACTCAATCGCGCCATTTTTTAGTGATTATAAAGCGCAGTTTGATAAAGCGAATCAAATTATCCGCGAAAAATACGCTGGTAAATTTAAACGAGTTATTTACTTAGGAAGTGGCGGATTACAAGGATTAGCACAAGAAGCTGCTTTAAAAATGTTAGAGCTAACTGCAGGTAAAGTGGTTGCTAGTTTTGATACTCCATTAGGCTTTCGACATGGCCCTAAGTCTATCGTAAATAAAGAAACTTTAGTGGTGATGTTTTTCTCTAATGATCCTTACACTCGTCAATATGAGACTGACTTATTACGAGAGGTTATTCACGATAATGCATCAGGTAAGGTGATCGCGATCACCGCACGAAATGATAATACTTTCTCAAAAGAGAGTTTTGTTTATATTCCTGCGCTAGAGAACTGTTCAGATGTGGCGCTATTGTTCCCATACTTGATGTTGGCGCAATCATTCGCATTTCACAGTTCCATTGCACTAGGGAATACGCCTGATAACCCGTCTCCGACAGGAGAAATCAACCGTGTTGTACAAGGCGTCACAATTTATCCGTTCTCACTTAAAACAGAAGACACACAGTCTGCTTTAAATTAATAAAATATAATAAGAGAGCTAATCATGAACACACCGAATATTGTCTGGACCCGCATTGATGAACGTTTACTCCATGGTCAAATCCGCATTACATGGGGTAAACATACGGAAGCAAACCTGATTTTAGTGGCTAATGATGACGCAGCAGAAGGCCCCAATGCCGCATTTATGCAAGCTGGAATGAAGGCATCAGCTGGTGGTGAATATGCTGTTCGCTTCTTCTCTATTCAAAAAACCATTGATGTTATTAGTAAAGCATCACCTCGTCAGAAAATTTTTGTTTTGTGTAATAACCCGACAGATGTTGCCCGTTTAGTGGAAGGGGGCGTGCCTATTACTCATTGTAATGTTGGCAATATGCATTTTCATGAAGGGAAACGCCAAATTGCGAAAACCGTGTCAGTCAATGAAACAGACATTGATGCGTTTAAAAGGCTCGTTGCAAATGGTGTGACTTGCACAATTCAAAACACTCCCGATCAGACACCTGTTGATGTGTTAGCACTCGCATCAGCCTGATAATTTCCTGAGCAAAAAACCTGCATTAGCAGGTTTGAGGATTATTTATGATTTTTGAAGCTTCTTTAGTGGCTTTATGGGCCTTCTTTTGCGGTATAGATAAGTATGACGTTGCATTAAATATTCACAGACCATTAATCACAGGGCCTGTTGTGGGTCTGATTATGGGGGATATGCAGGTTGGATTGATTGCGGGTGCAACGTTAGAACTCGCATGGTTAGGACTAGTTCCCAATGCGGGTGCTCAGCCACCTGATGTGACATTAGGGACAATCGCTGCGGTTGCTTTTGCGGTAATGACAAAACAATCACCAGAAGTTGCGATGGGAATTGGGATGCCTATTGCTGTGTTAATGCAAATGCTCGTGATTGGTTTCTTTGCTGTAACCGCTTTCACCATGGGAAAAGCTGATAGATATGCAGAAAGAGCCGATGCAGCGGGTATTTCACGGCTACTGATCATCACGATTACGGTGCGTTCATTACTCTATGCTTTGGTTGCTTTTGTTACGGTTTATTTCGGTGAACATGCTGCTCAATGGATTGATGAAAATACACCAAAAGTCTTGCTAGAAGGCTTAGGTATTGGCGCGAAAATGGTTCCTGCAATTGGTTTCGCCATGTTGCTAAAAATCATGTGGTCAAAAGAAGTGGCAGGTGTGTTCTTTATTGGCTTCGTGATGACGACTTATCTGAAACTTCCAATTATGGCGGTCGCTATTTTAGGCGCGTCAGCCGCAGCACTTTACTTCTTCTTTAGTGGTAATAACAAAAATTCAAGTCAGCAGAATGAGGATTTCGAAGATGGTATCTGATAACAGCACCGCATTGAAAACGCAGGATAAACCAGAAACGGGTTCTTTGATTGATGGCATTGATGAATACCAAGATACCACTGTCAGAAAAGTTATCACTAAGGGCGATCTCTGGAAGTGTGCGTTCCGTGGCTTGTTTATGGAAGGTAACTTCAACTTTGAACGTATGCAAGGTGGTGGGTTTGCGTTCTCAATTATTCCAGCATTGAAAAAAATTCACGGAAATAACAAACGTGACTATGCAACATCATTAAAAAACCATCTACAGTTTTTTAATGCAAGTCCAAAGCTGTTTACCTTCCTATTAGGAACAGCCGTTGCAATGGAAGAAAACAAAGAGAAACCTTCTACTGTTAACGTGATGAAAGTTGCAGGCATGGGGCCAACTGGGGGCATTGGTGACGCTATTGACCATATGACCTTAATGCCACTGACATTAGCATTAGGTGCTTCCATTGCAATGGAAGGATCAATTGCAGGGCCTTTTGTTTTCTTCTTTTTATACCAAATTGTGCACTTTTTAGTGTATTTCGGGCTGATGTTCATGGGCTATCGCGCAGGTACGGCGGCGATGGTCAATATGAGTGATGCCACTGAAAAACTGGCTAAAGCCGCCAATATTATGGGGATCTTTGTCATTGGTGCGCTCTCCGCGACCTTTATCAAGGTGCAAACCACCGCCTCGCTAGAGCTGGGAGGGAAGGTGGTTGAATTACAAACCGCGCTCTTTGACAAAATTATGCCGAATTTACTGCCTCTGTGCTTAGTTTTCCTGATGTACAAAATGGTTAAAAGCACCGGTTTTTGGGGTAAACCTCCGGTATTGATTTTCTCAACTTTAGCCTTTGGCGTTATCGGTCACGTATTAGGATTCTTATAACAGAGAGCCTTTTTCACCGCCGTTATTGTCAGTCGAAATACATTATTAACTTGCTATAAACGGGCAGGAGAGCCTTCTGCTGCCCGCAAGGAGTCACTCATGATAGGTCTTATTGTTTCAGGACATCTTAATTTTGCCTCAGGCATGGCTTCTGCTGTAAAGGCTATTGCAGGCGAACAAGAAGATATCGCGTTTATCGATTTTGTTGAGTCAATCTCTCCTGATGAGCTTGAAGAAAAAATGCGTGAAGCGATCGACTCAATGTCATGCCAGCAATATCTCTTTTTAACCGATTTACCCGGTGGAACCCCTTGTAATCGTGCCATGGCAATTATGATGCAAAATCCCGCAGTTGAAGTGTTAGCTGGGGTCAATTTACCCATGATTGTGAATGCAGCTTTTGAACGAGAAGGATGTTCAACCTCAGAACTAGTGCAAACGCTACGAGAAATTGGTCAAGACAGTATTCAAGATATTCGCGAGCAATTGGCTCAAATAGACAGTAATGATGCTGATGAAGAAGACGGCTTATGAGTCAGCAATATGCCATTTTAGCCGATAGAACCTTTACGCCAGAAGGTATTCGCTATCTCTGTTATGTCCGTGTTAAGGGTGAAAATATTGAATCAATCACCACAGAGGCACCGACAGATTGCCCTATTATTCGCCTAAAAGGGAAATCGTTATTACCTGGTTTTGTGGATATTCATATTCATGGCCGTGAAGGGGCGGATGTAATGGATGCTACTCAACAAGGGTTACAAACCATTGCGGATGCGCTTGTTAAAACGGGCGTCGTTGCATGGGTGGGTACAACCGTTACCGCGCCTATGGAGGATATTCGTGACGCGTTATCACAAGTGCGTGAGTTCTTATCAACGCCACAAACTTCGGGTGCATTGTTACTTGGGAGCTTTTTAGAAGGACCTTATTTTACAGAGCGTCATCGAGGCTCTCACCCTGTTAAATATCTCAAAGCGCCGACAATTTCAGAGCTAGAAACATTACTCGAAAGTGCGGGAGATACGCTATTGCGTGTCGCTGTTGCACCTGAAGCACAAGGCTCTATGGAGGCGATTGATTGGTTGGTCAAGCGAGGTATTAAGCCAAGTGTGGCGCATACCGCGGCAACTTATGAGCAAACTTCAGATGCATTTTTGCATGGTGCTGATTGTGGCGTGCATTTATATAACGGTATGACAGGGCTTCACCATCGTGAGCCTGGATGTTGTGGTGCAGTGTTGTATCACAATGTTTTAGCTGAACTTATTGCTGATGGCATTCATGTTCATCCTGTCATGATGCAATTGGCGTATCGCATGAAAGGATATCAGCAGCTTGCCTTAATTACTGATTGTATGCGTGCGGGTGGTTTACCTGATGGTGATTACACACTGGGCGCACAAACGGTCAGTGTGACTCAAGGTCAGGCAAAAACCGCAGATGGCTCTTTGGCGGGAAGCACTTGTAGCCTAGATAGTGCATTGCGAAATATGGTGCAACTAGCGCATGTGCCCGAATGGGAAGCGGTACAAATGGCGAGTGCAATTCCTGCCGAATATCTCGGTATCAGCGATCAATTGGGTTATATCAAAGCGGGTCGACAAGCCAGCTTTGCTGTGGTGGATGAGTGTTTTCATCTCACCGATACATTCATCAGAGGAAATCATATTTACTCTGTATCCGGGGAAAATGTATAGCCTTTTGGCTTATGCTCCCATCAGTAAAAATGAGGTATTTATAATGGAAATTCGTCAGCCAATTCATAGTGAACACGCTAAAAGGCTTGATACAGAAGGGCTTCGTAAGGAGTTCCTGATTGAGAACCTATTCTGTGAAGGGGAAATGAATCTCACTTATAGCCATATAGATCGTATTATTGTTGGCGGTATTGTTCCTACAACACAACCTTTAGCATTAATGGCAGGTAAAGCATTAGGCGTTGATTTCTTTTTGGAAAGACGTGAATTAGGTGCCATTAATATTGGTGGCGCAGGTAAAGTGATTGTTGATGGAGAAGTGTTTGAGATTGGCCCTCGTGAAGCCATTTATATCGGAATGGGCGCAAAATCTGTTGAATTCACCAGTGATTCTGTAGAAACGCCAGCGCGTTTTTATATGAACTGCGCACCTGCTCATCATACTTATCCAACGCGTAAAATTACGCAACAACAAGCTTCGCCAGAAAAAATTGGTAATGTAGAAAACTGTAACGTTCGTACTATCTATAAATTCTTACACCCTTCAGTGTTACCAACGTGTCAATTATCAATGGGCATGACCGTTCTTGAGCCTGGTAGTTTATGGAACACCATGCCATGTCATACCCATGAACGCCGTATGGAAGTGTATCTCTATTTTGATATGAAAGATGACAATGTCGTTTTCCATTATATGGGAGAGCCAACCGAAACCCGTCATTTAGTGGTTCGTAATGAACAAGCGGTGATAAGCCCTAGTTGGTCAATCCATTCAGGTGTGGGGTCTGCGTCCTATACCTTTATTTGGGGAATGGTCGGTGAAAATCAGGTATTCCACGATATGGATCACGTTGCAATGAAAGATCTGAAATAACCACGAATAGTCACATTTTTTCTTACCCTACAGATAAAAAAGGTGTGGCTATAAGGCCACATCTGAGAGGTTACTGATATGAATTTATTTGATTTAAGTGGCAAGGTTGCCATTGTCACAGGTTGTAATACAGGGCTAGGGCAAGGTATGGCCGTTGGTTTAGCGCAAGCTGGGGCTGATATTGTGGGTGTCGGTATTCAAGATGCACCCGAAACGCGTCAGCAAGTCGAAGCATTGGGTCGTCGTTTTCATTACATTACACAAAATTTAATGAAACAAGATGGATTACAAGCTGTGGTAGATGAAGCGGTTTCAGTTATGGGCCGTCTTGATATTCTGGTCAATAATGCAGGCATTATTCGTCGAGAAGATCTTTTGGAGTTTAGTGAAAAAGATTGGGATGATGTTATTGATATTAACCAGAAAACACTGTTTTTCTTATCACAAAAAGTTGCCCGCCAATTTGTGAAACAAGGAGAGGGTGGCAAGATAATTAACATTGCCTCTATGCTCTCTTATCAAGGTGGTATTCGTGTACCTTCTTACACAGCAAGTAAATCTGCGGTGATGGGATTAACTCGTGCATTAGCGACCGAGTTATCTCAATACAACATCAACGTTAATGCGATTGCTCCGGGCTATATGGCAACAGATAATACGGCTGCTTTACGTGCTGATGATGCACGTAATGCAGCTATTTTAGAACGTATTCCTGCAGGACGTTGGGGAACCCCAGAAGACGTTGCAGGTCCTGCGATTTTCTTAGCTTCTAAAGCCAGTGATTATGTTAATGGATACACAATTGCGGTTGATGGTGGTTGGTTAGCTCGTTAAATTCATGGAGAAATAGGATGGAACACGCTAATACAGAGGCTTTGCAAAAAGGTATCGTATTGCAAAATATGAAGCGAGTGTATCGTTACCAATCGGCTAATCAAGTTCGCAGTGTTCGCCGCCGTAGTGGTAAAACTCGTTTTATAAAGGATACGGATTGGGAACGCGGTGTTTTATGGAGTTGCGTAAGTGCTGCATGGCAGGCAACGCAAGACGAAGAGTATCTTAATGGTGTGTTAAATTACACGTTGCATACAGGATTTCGAACAGGACCAAATGCACGTTTTGCGGATGATCATGTCTGTGCTCAAGCTTATCTCGCCATAAGTCCGCTGTTTGAGCAACTTGAAGTGATTGAGCCAACCATTAAAGCATTCGACATTATGCTTAATGATCCTAAGCCGGGTCGTGAAGATTGGTGGTGGTGCGATGCGCTCTTTATGGCCCCTCCAGGGTTTGCTGCATTATCAGAAATAACGGGTGAGCGACGTTATTTAGATTATATGCACACAGCTTATTGGGATGCGATTGAGCATTTACGTGATCCTGAAACAGGGCTTATTTTCCGTGATCATCGCTATATCCCTGATGGTCACGGAAATGAAATGCGTGAAGCTAACGGTGAAAAAGTATTTTGGAGCCGTGGTATTGGCTGGGTTTTAGCTTCAGTTCCTCGTATTCTTCAATATATGCCTGATGATTATCATGGTCGTGAACGCTATATTGTACTGTTTAAAGAATTAGCGACATCCATTCTAGATTATCAACATGAAGATGGTTTTTGGCGAACCAGTTTATTAGATCCTGATAATTTCCCTGCGCCTGAAAGTTCAGCAACAGCGCTATTTTGTTATGGGCTAGCATGGGGAATTAATCAGGGAGTATTAGAGAAAGAAGTCTATTTTCCTGCATTAAATAGAGCATGGGCGGCATTACAAACCTGTATTCATGACAATGGCATGATAGGCTGGGTTCAACTTCCGGCATTTAACCCTCGTGAAGTGAAGTTTGAACATAATATGGATTATGGTGCTGGTGCTTATTTATTAGCAGGGAGTGAAGTGTTAAAACTTTCGTGAAATAGCTAGACCCTTGATATTGACGCTTCGTTTTTTTACACGCTCTATTATGCCTTCCGTGTAATATTTTCCTTATTAGGATGCCGACCAAAAATAGGGGTCGGCTTTTTTTATATTTAATTTAATAAAATAAGAGGTAACAGTAATTTGTTACCTCTTATTG
>NZ_JBLRMH010000011.1:0-169303 GCF_047921575.1 Proteus sp. TSJ240517 | reverse complement strand
AGGTAGTGTAGAGACTCCATATAGCTTGCCTTTAGTCTGTGCAACAAGTCAGTTTGTGAATGCGTCTTATCAGGATGACCATATTGATTGGGCCAAGCGCAATACGGGGATACGTTTTCGGGGAAAACAGATTTTTGTGAGTGAACGGATACGTGATGCTCATCGGCAACATCATGTAGAGCAACGTATTCCCTTTTATGTCCTCAATGGCTCACTTTATTTTTAAATCTTTCTGCATTCACATTAATAATGTGATGAATTTCAAATTTTATTTATTGATTTTCTTGACTTATTTTATGAACATTATCACAACAGCGAACGCACGTTATACCGTGTTAATATCAATAAATCATAATCCATATTTAGCCCACGTTTGTGTAGGCTTTTTTTTAACATTGTAATCATTTTCTGCTAAATACTCACTAATAAGGAGTTTTTATGAAAAATTTGAAGTTGCTACTGTTAGCATTTGTTACCGCGTCAATACTATCTGCTTGTAGTAATCATGCCAATGTTGAAAATCATGAACAATTAACATTACAAAACCAAGCAGTATTAGGTCTTGTTTGGACACAGCAATCTGGTGAATATCAAGCTTTGACACACCAAGCTTTTAATATAGCCAAAACAGCTTTTGAGCATGCAATTGTAGCAAAAGATAAGAAAAAAGCTGTCGTGGTGGATTTAGATGAAACGATGATTGATAACAGTGCTTATGCTGGTTGGCAAATTGAGAATGGTCAGGGTTTTAGCCAAGAATCGTGGACAAAATGGGTAAATGCACGCCAAGTCTATGCTATTCCTGGTGCCGTGGATTTTGCGAACTATGTCAATACACTCAATGGTACCATATTTTATGTATCAAATCGTTTAGATAAAAGTGAACGTCAAGCAACAATTGATGATATGAAACGTTTAGGTTTCCCGAATGTTTCAGATAAAACTTTATTATTAAAAACAGATAAATCAGCGAAGTCTGAACGTT
This sequence comes from Proteus sp. TSJ240517, assembly GCF_047921575.1. Lineage (NCBI taxonomy): Bacteria > Pseudomonadati > Pseudomonadota > Gammaproteobacteria > Enterobacterales > Morganellaceae > Proteus > Proteus sp. TSJ240517. The sequence continues at coordinate 168,318 of NZ_JBLRMH010000011.1, read as the reverse complement.
TTAATAGTATTTTGAACCAAGGCTATGACATTGTGCTTTATGTAGGAGATAACCTAAATGATTTTGGAGATACAACTTATCATAAATCAAACTCAGAACGTCGAGATTTTGTTACATTAAATGCGAAAAAATTTGGTACAAAATATATAGTTTTACCAAATCCTAATTACGGTGATTGGGAGGGAGGGTTAGATAAAAATTACTATAAAGGTGATTTAAAAAATAAATTAAATATCCGTAATAATGCTATTCGTGCTTGGGATGGTAAATAATTAATACTCATAAAATGCTATTGGATTATATTAATAGCATTTTATTTTTATTTTTCATATGAAGTTTTTTGAGGTAACTTATAGAATAATGAATATATATCTGCTTAAGTAGTTGGCGTATTAAGATCAATTATCGGAATACTCTATTTTTTCAGTCTCTATTATTTCAGGCATTCGATCACTATCAGTCCATACTTCTTCTTGCATTTTTTCAATGTGGTTTTTCTTCTCCTTAAAATAAGGAGTTGATAGAAGGTGATGAATGTGATTGATTTCGTCGGAAGCTGTCATTAATTATCAAAGTGATGGTTTTGAGAAAATCAATAGATTAGTAGATGTAACGTTCGAACCTAGGTGATTGAAAATTTGAGCTCATGAATATGGGGAGCTCAAAATTTAGGACACTATAATTTATAGATAGTTCTAGAAGATAAAAAACATGTTGCCCCTCCTAAAAGTCGAAAAAATACAACTTTTAGAAGGGACTATTAAATACTGGATATTTAAAAATTAACGCTCATGTAAGCTTTCCGTTACTGATTCTTCTAAGGGACTAAGAAGATAACTTATTACGCTTCGCATCCCTGTCTTAATTTCAGCAGTTACAGCCATACCTGAGCTTAATGGAATATTTTTATTTCCAATTGATAGATTATTCTCTTCAATAGAAACAATGACATTAAAAACAAGTCCTAATTGTTGGTTTTCTATTGCATCTAAATTAATATTTTTTACTTTACCAACTAAATAACCATATCGAGTATAAGGAAATGCTTCTACTTTAATAATGACGTTTTGCCCAACATTAATAAAACCAATATCTTTATTTTGCACTAATGCTGTAACTTCCAGTGTGTCATTTTCTGGCACTATTACCATTAACGTTTCAGCTGTTGTAACGACGCCACCTTGGGTATGAACTTTCAATTGCTGAACCTTCCCTGAAACAGGAGCTCTAATAACTGAGGCTTGTTGGCGCTCTTCATTTTTCTCTAATTCTAGTGTTAATAACTTAACACTATCTGTTGTTTGTCGTATTTTATCTAAAATTTCATTTTTAAATAACTGAGTGACTAGTTGATATTCTTCTTTTGCTAATAAAATTTCACTTTCAATTTGCTCTAATTGAGTTTTGTAAACACGTAGTTCATTTGTAGCTTCAAGATATTTGTTCTCTTGCTCAAGTACAGCATGTTTTGAAATAGCTTGCTTTTGTAATAATTTCTTAAAATCATCTAAACGACTCTTTTCAATTTGTGATAATTTTTCATAACGATTTATGCGTGTAAGTATTGTTAATCTTTCTGCTTTTTTCTTATCTAAACTTAATTCTTTTTGATATTTTTGATTCTGCCAAGTTGAAAATTGCTCTTCAATTAAAGATGTTAAACGTAACATTTCATCTTCAGAAATATTTTGAAGGTCTGGATCATTAGGTAATTTTATCTCTGGTAACTTATTTGATTCAATTGATTTAACCAGTATTTGATAACGAAACTGTTCCAGTTTCGCTTGTAGTAATGATGATTGTGATTTTAATGTATCAGCCTCAGCTCCTAATGCGGTAAGTTTTAATAATACATGGCCTTTTTTAACTAACTCACCTTCTTTTACCATAATTTCTTGAACTATTGAGTTTTCAATAGGTTTTATTTCTTTACTTCGTCCACTTAATGCTAATTTTCCATTTGCAGTGGCAACAATTTCAACTTTACCCAAAATTGATAAAATAATAGCAATGACTAAAAAGGCCATAATAAAATAAGCGATTAAACGTGGACGTTTAGATACAGGGGTTTCAATTAATTCCAAATGAGCAGGTAAAAATTCATGTTCATCTTTTTCACGTATAGGCGCATCTAATTGTTGGCGGATCTTCCAAGTTTCACTCCAAACGACTTTATAGCGTAAAAAAAACTCATAAACACCCATTAACCATGTTTTCATATTATTCTTCTCTTTTTATTAATCTGATTGTAATTGATGTAAATAGTGATATAGGCTTTCGGGATCAGAGAGAAGTTCCTTGTGTTTGCCTTGCTCGATAATTTGTCCTTTTTCCATGACAATAATACGATCTGCATTTTTTACTGTGGATAAACGATGAGCAATAATAATGACTGTTCTGCCTTGGCAAATTTTGTGCATATTACGCATAATGACATGTTCAGATTCATAATCTAAAGCACTGGTTGCTTCATCAAAAATTAAAATCTTGGGATTATTGACTAAAGCTCGAGCAATAGCGATTCGCTGGCGTTGCCCTCCAGATAAACCAGCCCCTTGTTCACCAACAATTGTGTTATAACCTTCACGTAATTCTGAAATGAAATCATGAGCGCCAGCTAGTTTTGCAGCATGAATAACTTTTTCCACAGGCATACCAGGGTCTGCTAATGCTATATTATCAATAATACTGCGGTTAAGTAGTACATTATCTTGTAATACAACGCCAACTTGACGGCGTAACCAATTGGGATCCGCTAATGCAAGATCATGTCCATCAATAAGAACTTGGCCATTTTCAGGGATATAAAAACGTTGAATTAATTTCGTTAATGTACTTTTTCCTGAACCTGAACGTCCAACAATACCGATGATTTCGCCTTGTTTAATATTTAAGTTAATATTATTTAAAATAATTGGCGCGTCAGGTTTATAACGAAATCGAATATTACGAAATGAGATATCGCCGTTAATTTCTGGCAATGTTAATTTCCCTTGATAACTTTCAGTAGGATAATTAAGTACATCACCTAAGCGAGTCACAGAAATACCAACTTGCTGAAAATCTTGCCAAAGTTGAGCAAGACGAATCACAGGAGCAACAATTTGTCCTGCTAGCATATTAAAGGCAATTAATTGACCAATGCTTAAATCACCAGAAATAACCAAGTGTGCACCCAGCCAAAGATTAATAATCATAACGGCTTTTTGTATTAATTGTATTCCTTGTTGACCTATAGTTGCTAACACCGTTACTTTAAATCCAGCTGCAACATAGCCTGCTAATTGTTTATCCCATATATTTGTCATTTGAGGTGAAACAGCCATGGCTTTAATTGTGTTAATTGCTGTTACAGACTCAACTAGGAAAGATTGATTATCCGCATTACGAGCAAATTTATCATCTAAACGGCGGCGTAAAATAGGGCTAATAAAAATAGACCATGTAGCATAACAAGGTAATGAAAATAAAATAACTAACGTTAATTTTGGACTGTAATACCACATTACAGCAAAGAATATAAATGAAAATAGTAAATCTAAAATAGAGGTTAATGCTTGGCCAGTTAGAAAATTACGAATTTGATCTAATTCTCTCACTCGAGCAACAGTATCACCTACACGACGACTTTCAAAATAAGAAATAGGTAGTGCTAATAAATGCCGAAAAAGTTTTGCGCCAAGTTCAACATCAATACGACTTGTACTATGTGTAAAAATATAAGTGCGCAAGCCACTTAATGTAATTTCAAATATGGCTACGACAGCTAATGCGATAGTAATAATATTGAGAGTTGAAAAGCCTCTATGTACTAAAACTTTATCCATAACCACTTGGAAAAAAAGTGGTGTAATTAAAGCAAATAATTGTAAAAATACAGAAACGATTAATGTTTCAATAAATATTTTTCTGTATTTAATAACAGCAGGAATAAACCATGTGAAATCAAACTTTGCTAATTTACCGATAACAGAAGATCGAGAGGTAATTAGAATAATATTACCTTGATATAAATCTTCAAATTCAGCTTGTTCAAGAACTCGCGGATTTCGTTGTTCTAAATCATAAATTAGATATCTATTTGATTCTTTATTTACTTTAGTTAGAATAAAATGATGTCCATCCTCTCGCCAAACTAATGCGGGAAGATAAATAAAGTTTAATCGTTCAATTGTTTTTTTTACTGCCTTTACTTTTAGTTCTAAAGATTTCGCAGCAAGCAACCATGAAGTTAAATCTAATCCAACACCATTAATATCAAACTTATGTTTAATTTCTTCAGGGTTAATAGAAATATTATGGTATTGGGCTAATATTTCCAATGCATATAACCCATAATTATTTTTATGATGAAAATCCATCGTGACTCCAAAAAAATAGCAATCCTATTTGACGTAGTCCTATAAGATTGCTATTAACTGAATTAAAATATTATGCTAATGAGGTTAAAGTTATTGAGTTACTATTATACGAAGAACCACTAATATTATTGGATAGCTGTAATAAAGATGCCGCAGCTTTCTCTTCTTTAACATCAAAACTACCAGCAGCTGAAATTATTTTGCTAATCTCATTTATTAATGGGGTAAGATTTTCTTTATTCGCATAAGTTGATGCATGATGTCCATACACATAGTTAGCCTGATTATTTTTTTGTTGATACTCAAATGCTTTATTAAGAGACTCTGGTGTGATTATTCGACCATTTTTGTCAAAAATTTGCTCTATCTGGTGGTTAGAGATATCATTTGATTCTTTTTTAAACCAATTTTTAAATGTGATACCATTTTTATGACCAATTGAAAGGGCATTATTTTCAAACCTATACATAACGAGGTCATTATCTTCTCGCTTAAAGGCAACGTCTTGGAAATCAATGTCTGTTAAGCTAAGCTTATCGTTTTTCCCACCATCATCTTCAATGATATGATGACCATATCCAGAAAGATAGCGATAAATATCATCACCATATCCACCTTTCAGAACATCATTTCCCTCTCCGCCATCAAGTAGATCTATCCCCTCACTACCGTACAGCTTGTCATTACCTTTTCCACCAAATAATACATTTTTAGCATAAGAATTGCCTTGTACTTGCAGCTCATCATCACCAGCACCACCGTTTAGGTAATTATTGCCAGTCCCACCAATTAGCTTATCGTTGCCATCACCACCATAAAGTTGATCATCACCATTTCCACCTCTTAAGGTATCATTACCTTTATCCCCATATAAGCGGTCATTACCATCATTACCTTCGATATAATCATCACTATCTGCACCATGGAAAATATCACTAAATTTACTGCCAAAAAACTTATCGGCGCGATTAGTACCGATTATTTCTTCCACTGAATATAAATTATCAATTGCTGTTAAATCTTTACCGTCAATATGTTTAAATTCATAATCACGATATTGAGTTTTTTCGGTTCTTTTTCCAACAGAAACTTCTTGCTCCTTCACGACTTCTTGTAAAATCTTAACATCTCCACCTAATCCACGTGTAACAGTATAATTACCAGCTTCTGTTGCTTTTGTACCATCAATTGTTAAATAACCAGTATCTGTTTTATCATAATAAACAACATCATGACCTTTACCTGCATAGATATTAGCAGAGCCTGCAGCTAAAAATATTTTATCATCACCATCTCCCAGTTGTGATTCAATGCGAATTTCACGATATTGGTCACGACCAACTAATGCATGCTGAATTAAATTGGAGTAATCATATACAGATCCTTTATTCTTAACTCCTTTTACAGTCCATTTATCAACACCTTTGACTAATAATTCGGTCATATATTCATATTTTCCAGACTGTTTTCTATTACGAATTTCTTCGCCTGGTGTTAATAATGGTGTAATAAATTTAAGTAATGTTGATGATTTACTATCAGAAAGATCAATATTACCTTTTAATGGATCAAATATTTGTTTTTGAAATTCATTTGGTTTTTTCTCTAGGCGTTTTCCTTCTTCATAATAATCAATATAACTTTTACCACTAAGTGTTTTTGCTCCATTTTTAGTAACACTTGCTAACTCACCAATAAGCTCATCCCAATGTTGTTGAGTAATAAGAACAGATCTTTCAACAGAATATTCTTTATTATATTGAGATAGCAATTTAAAGTTATCTTCTAAAAAAGCAGAGTGGCGAGCATCGTATCCATTTTCAAAAAAGTTTTTACCGTGTGTTTTCTCCCATTCAGCAATAGTATTAGCCATTCTATTTGCAACATGTTCAAACATTGATTGTTTTGAAGCTTCCAATATGCCTGAAATAATGCCAGTGATAGCTCCAACTAATGCACTTATTGGTGCTCCAATGAGTGATGCCGTTGAAGCTGCACTAATACCCGCAGATATAGTACCTAATGCAGTATTGATAGTGGTTAATGATGCATCAATAGCTCCTGTTTCTTTGCGGAAAGCTGCAAGTAAGCTATCTCCTTCGTAACCAAATTTTTTAAAACGCTGAGAATACTCTTCAATTTTATTTGCACGCTTAAACTGATCTGCAATAGCTAGGAATGATAGTGGGCTAATTGCTAATGTTACTGCAGAGGCGATTAAACCTGCACTTGCAGCTGAAGTTGATAAACCTTGTGCAACACGTTGTGCGAGAATATATTGAGAAACTGCTTTACCCACGTTACCTAATACTTTTGTTGTTAATTCAACCCCAGCTGCAGCTTTGGTACCTGTATCTGCATCTGCATTACTTAAAATAAAGCTTGCTGAAATAGCTGATAAAATACCAGAAACAGTATCTAACCCTGTACCCAATTTATCTAAGTTAGGTAAATTTTGTAATTTATTACCAACACCATTTAAGTGTTTTGTATTAGATAATACACTTCCTAATTTATTTAATTGCTGAGAAAAAGCACTGATATTGTTATTTAAACTAGAGGCTGTATCCACTAGTTGATTAATAAGATCAATACTCGCTTTTGCCAATTCACTAGAACTAACATTTTCACCATTTTTTTGTTTTTTTATTAATTCATTTATCTCCATTGAAGAGAGTGCTGTACCTAAAAAATTTTGAAGAGTTGATAATACACCACCTGCTTTATTTAAATTATCGCCTATATTTTCAGCACTTCCTCCCAATTTATTACCTATTTTTTGATATTTTTGTATTATCTTGTCTAATTGTGGTGCAAATATAGCTACACCTCGCTCAGTAAGCCCAAGTAATTTCTCTGTCGTACCGAATACTTGTTTAGTGATTGCAGTGCCATTTTTTTCATCATATTGAACTTCAATACCTAATTCATCTGCAACCTTAACAAGCTCATTAAGACTTGAGCCTTGTCCTTGATAATCTTTAGGAATTAACAAAATAAGTTTATTTCCTGCATTACGTGCTTGATCAGCTACTTTTTTTAACGCATCTTTTGTGGTTTGTCCTGCAGATTGAAATTTTTTTGTTGCTAACTGCTTTGCAGATTGAAGTGACGTTTTAATTTGTGCAGTGGTCATTGTTGACATATAATTCACCTTTAACCTATCAATGAAAAATTAAAATCTGACTTATTTTTAACTTCGGTTATTAACTCGTAGTGATATTGTTTAAATATTTTATTAGCTAATTGTTTATCGATTTTACCTCCATGAAATTCTGACACTTTACCGACCTGAGTTTTTGGATCTACTCTGATAGCCCTAAATAATTCATTAGGAAAGTTTTTTCGCATATATTTATATAGCGCTCCGTTATCTCCAAAAGGAGCTATCCAATCAATGAACCATTTACGGTCACCAGAAGTCCAATCTTCAGCAACTAAAGAAGTAACATCATTAAGATATTTAATTTCATTTTCTAAATTTAGATTAGCCCAACTGCAATATGCAATAGGAAAGCTATCCCGAGTCAATAAAGCATATTGGTTAGCTCGTATTGCAGGTAATACATTTATTGCAAATAAAGAAATAGGCCAATTTCTATGTAGAGAAGAACTAGCCCATAACCATGAAATATGCCCAAGGACCTCCAATGGATTGTTTTTATTCATCATTATCTCATTATGAATACAATACTTAGGGCTGCGTAGTTTAATACTTTTTTTTGAAAAAAGTAAATAAGAGAATGATAATCAATTTAATGTTTTTTTAAGCTTTGAAAATATATTTCAAACATCAAACAAAACCTTATAATTTATATGTGTACTATTCTACTTTATAGAAAGTACTTTTGCTTTATAAAAGTTTCAGATTTTTCAATAAAATAAAAATATAGTTATCGATATATAATACTTTTCATTCATAGAATTTATGAAATAACTATTACTATTTTACGTATTAATATTAAATGCTATTCATTAGTAATGATGTGTGTTAAAAAATTTTTTTTACATTTTTTTTGTTTTTTAATAAAAATAATATTGTTAATAATCACTCAAGATATGATGATATATATTCAATAATGAAACTATATAATAAGAGCCAATCGTTATGATTGGCGTTGGACTTCAATACATTAATTTAAAAATTAACTACCTCGATAAGTAGAGTAGCCATATTGGCTTAAAAGCAATGGAATATGATAGTGCTCATTAACATTATCTATACGGAATTCGACAGGTATTTCAGGAAAAAAGCTTTCTTTTCCTTGATTTTTAAAATAGTCGCCAGTTTTAAACACTACTCTATAATCACCAGTAGAAGGGGAAGTAGAGTTGTCTGGCCAAATAGCTTTAATTCTACCATCATTGTCAGTTTTTCCCGAATTCAGTAATACCCAATTACTTGACTGTTTTTTCTCTAATGTAACTTCAACGTTAGGAGCTGGTTTACCTGTTTGTTGATTTAGTATATGAACACTTAGTAAGTTACTTGCCGCAATTGAAATAGCGGGAGTCATTATTAAAGGTGGTAGTAATAAAAATATAATACTCTTTTTCATGTCGATATCCTTTTATTATTAACGTGAAATTATTCTATCTACAAGAGACAGTAAGTGACCTTACGATAATATTACATTTTTGTAATCTGAATGATTTAGTAAAAAATAGTATTGGTTAGAGTAGGTTGCGTATTCTTGCTTCTCTTTCTATAAAACAATAATTGCCCATTAAAGTATGCTATCAAGTGTATTTGTTGTTGCCGTTCTATTTCCACGGCAACAACCAGCATATTCAGTTTATTTTTATATTTTATTGAAATAAAACATGTAGCCACAATTAGGGCACAATAAAATTAGGTTCTTTTTAAGCTTGTGTTTGTTTTGCTTTGCGACATAAGAACAACTTGGGCAGGTAACTTCTACTAGTGCGTCTTGAAACATTCTTATCACATTAAAAGCTTTCATATCTTTCACCCATTATAGGGATATCGTGATTCAGTGTACGCTACTTTGTATTTAATTGCTCAATTTTTGTTCTTTTATTTGTGGTGACAATTTTTATTACACCACATGATAAAGCACAGCAAGTACGTTTGAGTATTTAAGGTGCCAGAAACTGCCTGTTGGTTAGCCAACTACCACACACTCACCTTCAATAAAATCCTCTCCGTCATCTTCGCATTTCACAAGACGACACTTTCCACATAAGCCATATCGACTAACGACACAACGAACACCAGGAGAGCTACTTGAGCCTTGGTGTTTGTTTTGTCGTCTCTCATAGCTGGATATTTTTTCTAACAAGCCATCTTTAACCATGCTATCTAATGTTCTGCGAGTAGATTCGAGAATACTTTTCTTGTTAAAAGAATCCTATCCTTTAAGCATTAAGCTACACCAGAAACCTCAAAAGGAGGGGCGCCTATTTCGCCAGCTACTCATGCAAAATTATCAGGCTTAAATAATTCCATTATCTTTTTTTCTTTCTGGATTAGCTTCATGAGGTTCATAACAGCTCCAGTTAGTTTTTGGATAGGTGGAATTAAAAATGAGGAGGTGGTATAAAAGTATCACCTTTCTTTTTTTTGCATTCATGTCTTATCTAAAAATAACCTCTAAAAATCCAAAAGGGGTATTTATGGGGGTATGAAAATTTATTTGTATGTTTATTTTTATATAAATCAGTGTGTTAACCTATTTATTTTGTTCTCTCCTCCTCCGCCATTTCAATATCTCCTAGCGTCTCCTGAAGTCTCCCAATTCCAGTAAAATCAAACCTTCGTACTAAATCATTGTCTCCTGAAGTCTCTTGAAAGAACCACCATTGTTGGTAAAACCAAAATGGGTAATAAGATGCTAAAAGCTTTAGAAGATCTAACTGAAATAGTCAGCTAAATTTCTGCGTGTATGATATATCATTCATCACTTGCTACCCTTATTATAATGTTCCGTGACCTTTGTTTTATAACAAACTTAGATGCCGCTCTATTAAGGCTAATTTATTTAATAGTCAGATAAAGATGATTTCTTATTGATGATGTTAATGATAATTGTTAGCATTAACTCTCTATTATGGAGAGTATACTATGAAAAATAAATATCACCTGCTAGCAATATCTCTTTCAGCATTACTTCCTTTTACCGCATCAGCTACAACATATCCAGTTACTATTACTGATACAGATGGGCAAAAAATAACGTTAAAACATGAACCAAAACGCATTATATTACAAGATGGTAGAGATATTTTAACGCTAGCTTTGCTTGATAGAAATAATCCGTTTGAAAGGGTTGTAGCATGGAATAATAATCTAAAAAAATCGGACCCACAGACAGTTTCTTTATTAGAACAGAAATGGAAATCTAATATAAATGCAATCCCTGATATGGGGTTTAATGACAAAGGTGAGGTTAATGCAGAGCAAGTTATTGCGCAACAGCCTGATGTTCTGATTGCTCAACTAAGAGCAAAACCCGCATTAGAAGGATCAGGTGTTGTCAGTATTTTAAAAGAGGCCAATATTCCTATTATTTATGTTGATACTTTCTTAGAGCCAGTCAAAAATACGAAAGAAAGTGTTGAACTTCTTGGTATCATTTTAAATAAAGAGAATGAAGCTAAAGAATATACAGATTTTTATCAACAACACCTAGATAATATTAAAAATAAAACTCAAGAAATTAAAAATAAACCAAGTGTATTTGTAGAAGCAAAGGCTGGAGCTAATGGTGATGGGTGCTGCTTTACACATAATAATGCAGGTTGGGGTGGTTTGATTCAAGCTGTTGGTGGTGACAATATTGGTAGGCATTTCTTACCAGGAGCCTCGGGTGTTATTTCTTTAGAACAAGTTATTAGCACTAAACCTGATGTATATATTGTAACGGGATCTCGCTGGATTAATAAAAATAATATTTCTGCACCATTTGGTTATGGGGTATCTAACAAAGAGGCTCAAGAAGGTTTCAAACGATTGAAGAGTCGAATTGGATTTAATCAAATCACTGCGGTTAAAAATGAACGATTATATGGTATATATCATAATTTCTATAATCATCCATATAACATCGTTGGCTTAGAGTATTTAGCAACCTTTATTTATCCTGAACAATTTGCTGAATTAAAGCCAGAAAATACTTATAAAGAGATAATAGAAAAATATACCACATTACCCAACGCTGAATTTCTTTGGGCAGCAAAAGCAGATAAATAAAAATTCAAGTTATAGCCCTTTTTTTAAGGGCTTTCTATCTTCATTTACATTTCGAACAATCAGAGTATCTACTTTTGATTCGTGATAAAAAACACCTAATGATAGCTCAAAAGGTGTTTTCGAGTAATTATTGACGTGCAGTAATGCGTTTCTCTTTACGATTAAACCAATTTTCACGCAATTTATCGTAACTAAGATTAAATGCATATGTATAAAAAAGGAAAAAGGCAAAGAAGCCGACTTCCAATAAGAATGCGTTCCACAGTGACATATTTAATAAAAATGCCAATATTGGTAAACCAATGATCACAAAACTTAATTCAAATCCAATGGCATGCATGACTCGTATTTTTGTTGGTCTTGAGCCTTTGATTAAAGGCCAATAGCGGTCAAAAATCATGTTATAAAATAAATTCAATAACATAGCTAATGTTGATAAAACAATAGCAACGGTTCCCATTTGAAAAATTGAGCGACCCAAAATCCATGCACTAAGTGGCGCTGTTATTGTGATGGCTATCACTTCAAATGAAACAGCGTGAAAAACGCGCTCAGTAAATGTTTTTTGATATTGGCTCATATCCCACCTCAAATTAATTGTTTAGCAAAAAAACAGATGCAATTATTAGTGATTTTTTGTATATATACAAAATAGGAGCCATCGAAAAAACCGATACCATAATGAACTATTCCATAGAAACTTTGCGTACATTTGTTGAAGCCGCATCACTGAAATCATTTTCTGCTGCTGCTCGAAAATTAAATAAAAGTCAGTCTACAGTGAGTAGCACAATTACAGGATTTGAAGATGATATGGGCTTTGAATTATTTGAACGAAAGGGGAGAGAATCAACGCTAACCTTTGCAGGGAAAAAAGTACTAAGCTTAGTTGAAGATATATTAGCGGCAGATGAACGATTACAGGCATTAAGAATAGAGCTATCACCAGAAATGGAGCCTCGTTTAAGTTGCGTTTTTTCTGATATGTATCAACCCCCTTATTCTGAGCAACTCTTAAAAATTCTAGATAAAGAATTTCCTCATATTGAGTTTGAGTTTCTTGTCGCTGAAAATGATGATGTCATTAATATGCTACAAAATAACCAGGCACATATCGGTATGATGGAATCACGAATAGAATATCCAGCCGATATTGCTTTTGCCCGTTTACCCGTAAGTGGTGAGTTAGGATTATATGCACATAAAACTCACCCACTTGCGAAAGAAAAGCAAATTAGCTATCAACATTTAACCATGCATCGTCAATTACGGCTAAGTAGTCGTGCTCAATTTGTCATCAATAGTGAAAAAAATTGGCTGGCACCTAACTATTTATTGATACTTGAAATGGCAGAGCAAGAAATGGGATGGGCAATATTACCCACTTGGTTAGTTGAGCAATTTGGGCATGACTTACTAGTCAGTCTGAATTATGACCAGTTTCCGAAAAAAATAGATATCGATTTAGTTTGGTCGAGAAATAATCCACCAGGAAAAGCAGGATATTGGATGATTGATAAATTGTTGAAAAATAATATTCAATCTTCTCGATAAAAATTAGGGAATCAATCACCTTCATTAGCAATAATGAAGGTGATATTAGTTCATTATTATCTTAATAATATTGACTTACCAACCACAGACATTTGTTTCTTCATCCATATCATAACCACGTACAATATTGATAAGATCTTTTACCATTAGGCTCGACATCTCGGCATCTAATAAATCAGCCCAAAAGCTTTCTTTATTGACAGAAACACCATTATTTTTATTTGTTAATGCTAAGGTAAGTTCTTGCGAATCAATATTTACTTTACTTTTTAACTCATCAACTAAGAGTAAAACTTCTTGAGTTGCAACATCTGGAATATACAGAATTTTAGGATTAAGAAAGATTTTTTGGGATTTATTTCGGCCATCAGCACTAATCAATTCTAATAAATAGCCTTTGTTTTCATTTTCCATAATCAACCTTTTAACCTTCAGCAAGTATTTTAGGATCGACATAAAAATCGACGTTAAAAACAGTATCTTGAGTTTTAGCTTCTATTTTGTGCCACGTCTCTGGTGGAAATACACCAAATTCACCGGCATTAATCACTAGAGTTTCTGTTGGCTCAGGGCTGAATTCATCTGCATAGGCGTAATAAATAATCGTACCTTGCATGACCGATAATTTAGGATAAACCCCTTGGCGCGTTCCTTTATCTAAATGTCTTTCCCAAATTGATTTAGGGGCAGTGTCTTTCGTCCAAAGTGGCGTAGCACGTACATGAATATAGTGAGTAGGGATAATAATTCTTTCCATTTTACCGCCCTAGAAAACGTGAATAGATTGATTTTTATACTTTTTATCTTGATTAAAAAGAAAAATCGCAGTTGATAACGTAGTAAATTATTATGCGTTAAATAAAATCTACCTCTTATAATGAGGTATTTCAAATGCAATTTAATAAGAATATACAACGATATTATTCATTTTTTATCTAAGATATTGTTTTATTTTGTTAAATTAATTTTTAATATTTAAACTATTTTTTATTTTAAGCCTATTTTTTAGGCTGCAAACACGGTTTTTCGTGGGAATTTACTCATCAACATAGTTTCTTTGTTCTATAATTGATCAAGTCTAGGATATTAATATTTAATTCATTATTTAACATAATTGAGATATCACTATGGAATTAAAGGATTATTACGCCATTATGGGTGTTAAATCTACGGATGATATTAAAACGATTAAGACAGCTTATCGTCGTTTAGCAAAAAAATATCATCCTGACGTGAGTAAAGAGCCTGATGCAGAAGAGCGTTTTAAAGAAATTGCTCAAGCATGGGAAATATTAGGTGATGAGCAACGTAGAGCAGAATACGATGAACTTTGGGCACATCGCAACGATCCTAAATTTAGACAATTTACGCAACAGCAATCAAATACAAATCAAGAACGTTTTAACCAAGAAGATTTTGACGATTTTTATGCTTCATTTTTTGGTCAACATTCTCCCTTTGAAGGCCGTCGAGCTCAACAGGCGCCTAAACAGCGTGGGCATGATTTAGAAATAGAATTAGCTGTTTTTCTGGAAGAATCACAGGAAGAGCATAAGCGCACAATAAGTTACCACTTACCTGTTTATAATGTCTTCGGTATTTTGGAAAAAGAAATTCCTAAAACACTGAATGTTAAAATTCCCGCAGGTGTTATTGATGGGCAACGTATTCGCTTAAAAGGGCAAGGTACTTCGGGTGAAAATGGAGGCGAAAATGGTGATTTATGGTTAACTATTCGTATTGCACCTCATCCTCTATTTGATATTAAAGGCCATGATTTAGAAATAGTTGTTCCTGTAGCTCCTTGGGAAGCTGCATTAGGTGCAAAAATTCCTATACCTACAATAAAAGAAAAAATCTTGTTAACTATTCCGGCGGGAAGTCAGGCAGGACAAAAGCTACGTATTAAGGGAAAAGGGTTAGTTAGCAAAAAGGTCAGCGGTGATTTATATGCAATTTTAAAAATTGTGATGCCACCTAAACCCGATGAAAAGATACGCGAATTATGGCAACAAATTGCAGATAGCCAGACCGATTATAATCCACGTAAAGACTGGGAGAATAAATAATGGGTCAATTAACAACAACAGTATTTACTGTCACTGAGTTTTGTCATCATACGGGAATATCAAATGATGAGCTCAAAGAGTTTGTAGCACTTGGTGTGATCGAACCGCTAGAAATTGAAACTCAGGAGTGGTTTTTCGATGATAATGCTATTGTGGTGACACATCGTGCATTAAAACTTCATAAAGAACTCGCATTAGATTGGCATGGTATCGCCATAGCACTGACTTTATTAGATGAAAATGAACAGTTAAAACAAGAAAATAAGCAATTACGTCAGCAGTTAATGCGTTTTATAAATGAATAAAGATCAATAAAATAGCCACTAAATGAGTTAAAGATTTTTAGTGGCTATTTTTATGCCACAGTTTTATTGTTAACTCACTACTTTAAAACACTTTATTTATTGATTTTAATAATTATTTTCCCTCCGTGGCCTTCTCTAATTTCTAAAACTACCATGCTATATAAATGAACAAAATAGCGATGTGATCACACATATACCCATAATCATTAGGTTATTATTATCATAATAAAAAAATTATTGAATGCTACCTTTTTCATAAGATATTTATCTTTCGTAAGGGAAAAATAATGAAGTCGATCCAAACCAATAAATTAATAGAATGGCGTAGAACGTTTCACCAGTTTCCAGAAATTGGCTGGACTGAATTTGTAACGACAGGCACGATCATCAGCATATTGAGAGAGATGAATATTGAGGTAAAAACGGGGCCTCATATTATTTGTCGAGAAAGCATTTTAGGTAGAGATGAAAAATTAGTTAATGAAGCTATTAAAATAGCTGAAGAAAAAGGGATCAGCACCGAGTTATTAGTTGAAATGGATGGTTTAACAGGGTGTATGGCAATTATTGATACAGAAATTCCGGGGCCTACATTTACTTTTCGTTTCGATATTGATTGTGTTTATGTCCAAGAGTCAAATGATGATTCTCATCTACCTAATAAGCAGGGATTTGCTTCATGTCGCTCTGGATTAATGCATGCATGTGGTCATGATGGGCACACTGCGGTAGGACTTGGCTTAGCACATTGGTTAAAACAGAATATTCACGCTTTACGTGGGAAATATAAATTAATATTCCAACCCGCAGAAGAAGGAGTGAGAGGTGCAAGAGCAATCAGTGATAGTGGAATATTAGATGATACCGATTATTTTATGGGGATGCATATTGGATGTAATTTGAAAAAAGGTGAAATAGCACTCGATCCTTTTGATTTCCTTTGTACTACTAAATTAGATATTTCTTTAAAAGGTAAAGCCTCTGATGCCACGGATGAGCCTGAAAAAGGAAATAATGCTTTAGCTGGGGCATGTTTTTTAGTTAATGAAATATTAGCCATACCAAGACATGGTAAAGGTATGACAAGAGTGAATGTTGGCACTTTAATTGCGGGTGAAAATCGTAGCCTTATTCCTAGTTCCGCGAAAATGCAATTAGAAGTTCGAGGACAAGATGCCGAAATAACGCAATATTTGTTTGATAATATAAAAAGATATGTCGATGCTACCGCAGTTGCTTATCAATTAGACACAAAAATAGAAATTACTGGTGAAGCAACAAACTTCAGAAATGATCCGGAAATGATAAACATCATGCAAGGTGCTATTAATTCACACCCAGAATTAGTCAATATCACATTACCTTTAGGGGGAAGTGAGGATGTTTCATTAATGGTAAGAAGAGTACAAGAGAAAGGGGGAAAAGCGATATTCTTTTTGGTGGGTGCCGACCAAAGTGATGGGCATCATAAAGAAAAATTTGATATCAATGAAGAAGCACTTTCCATCGGCTTAACACTTTTTACTGAAGGTATCCTCTCTATCCTTAATATGTAAAAATAATAAGAAGGTCTATTCTATTTACCTATATTACATAGAATAAGACCTTAATGTTTATTTAATTGGAGTTGAAAATAAAGAGGCTTCTGGTTGATGCTCTTTAATAAACTCAATATAGAGCTGTGTCTCATGCTCGGTTTTTTTCGAGGTGAAAAAAAAGATATTACTCGTAATAGTGGGTGTGAATTCTCGATAAACAATATCTTCTGTTTCAATAATAGGAAATGAATTAATTAAACTCACTCCTAACCCATTTTTTACAAATGTCATTGCTGTGTTTTGATCAGAAACTTCAGCAATAATATTGGGGTTAGATTTTGATTTATTGAGTGCTCGATCAATAACTGTACGGCCAATATTATTTTTAACTAAAGCAATAAAAGATTGTTCATGTAAATCATCAGGTGTAATGATATTTTTTGTGCATAGCTCATGTGCTTTAGGGATTGCACAAATAATTTGAGTTTCTCTCATCGGAATTTGAATCAAATTATAATTGCTATTAATGGTCATATTATCAGTAATAACAATATCAGCTTGTTCTTTTGCAATTAAAGAAAGTAGTTGCTCACTTCTAGATATTTCTAAGTGGACATTAATTTGATATGTTTTGATAAACAGAGCAGTGACCTGATTGATAAAACCATAGGCTAATGTTGGTGGAACTAGAATTCTTAGACTCCGTTTTTTTTCTTGATGATGAAAATGGCTTAATCGGCTGAAAGATTCAGCGATATTGGCGATTTCTTCATAAAGCAATAAGGCATCAGAGTTTGGTATTAATTTATTATTTTCACGAGTGAATAACTTTTTACCACAACGTTTCTCGATCTGATTTAATGTCTGGCTTACCGCTGGTTGAGAAATACCTAGCTGCTCAGCTGCATTAGTGACACTTCCCTGATCAATCACGGTTTGTATAATTTCAAGGTCACGTAAAGTTGCCCATCCTCCTGACCAAGAAGTTCTTTTTATATTAATTGCCATTGTGTTTTTTGTTTTAGTCAGTTTATCTTGTGTTAGATTATACAGTTAATAAGTTGATTATTAAATAATAGCGATGATAGAAAATTTATAGAGCAAAAAGATAAGGATAACTCATATAAAACCTCTTGTTAGGGTATTACAGATGCTTTTATTTATCGCAATATAAAACAATTAACAAAGGTTGTTATGGTATGCAATATATCGTTATTATCTTTAATATCAAAAACTGTTTTTATAAATAACGTAATTTTTAATCACATAATAAAAGGTTGTTAATAACAAATTATTTTTCTTTTTATTTGTATTTTAAATGAATCTTTTAATAAATCTTATTAATATTAATATGATGCATGTAATTAATGTTTTTATTTTAAAATATAATGGTCATTGAGATATAAATCACGGAAACCCACGCTTTTTCATTGTTAATATTTTGCATCAAATTATCTATCTGGTTTTTTATTTTGACTCTAAAAAGATACTTAATTGATCTACAAATTATAAATAACAAGCAAATGGGGAGTTTTATGTCTTTATTCAAAAAGGGTATTATTGCCTTATCCGTTAATATTGCATTAGTTTCTTCAGCTTTAGCCTGTACAACGTTGTTAGCAGGAAGTGAAGCAACAAATGATGGTTCGTTGATTATTGCTCGTAGCGCAGATAGTGATGCATTAAAAGCACAACATTTTGTTATTCATCCTGCTAAAACGAATCAAACGGGTATTTACAGTACCAAAGAACATAACGGTGCTAATAATTTTACATATCCATTACCTAAGAATTCATTACGCTATACCACTGTACCGAATTGGAAAACACAACTTCACGGTGCAACAGGATTTAATGAACTGGGGGTGGGTGTCAGTGGTACTGAATCTATTTTTGCTTCACCTAAAGCACTCTCTTTTGATCCCTATGTTGAAGAAACTGGGATAACTGAAGATGATATTCCAGATGTCCTGCTTTCAAGAGCAAAAACAGCTCGTGAAGCCGTGGAATTATTAGGTAGTATTATTGAAAAGCAAGGTGCTGGCGAAGGATTTGGTGTTGCTGTTGTTGATAAAAATGAGCTTTGGTATTTAGAAACTGGAACTGGACATCATTGGATCGCACAAAAATTACCTAAAGATAAATACTTTGCAACAGGAAACCAAGGTCGATTACAACACTATGATATTAATAGTAATGATGTTTTAGGCTCTAAAAATCTCGTGGAATTTGCTGTTGAAAAAGGGCTTTATAATCCTGAAAAAGAAGGGGCATTTAATTTTTCAAAAGCTTATACACGAGATGACGAACGAGATCGTACTTATAATGATCCGCGAGTATGGATTATCCAGCAACAATTTAATCCATCATTAAAACAAGCTGTGGATGATGGTCGTAATTTCGCACCTTTATTAACACCAGAGAAAAAAGTATCTGTTGAAGAAGCTAAAGCGATGTTACGTAATCACTTTGAAGGAACAGAGCACGACCCATATACCAATGGATTAAATGGTAAAGAGCCATGGCGCCCAATTAGTGTATTTAGAACTTATGAAGCGCATGTCATGCAAGTCCGTCCAGAACTTCCTCAAGAAATAGGAGAAGTCACTTATGTAGGATTAGGTATGGCGGATTTAACTGCATTTGTTCCGTATTACAGTGGATTAAAAGCTTATCCGCAACATTATGGAATAGGAAGCAATCAAGCAGACAATGATTCTATTTACTGGAAATATCGTAAGTTACAAACATTAGTAATGACAGATTATCCAAAACTCGCACCAATAGTGAAAAAAGCTTATCAAGAGTGGGAAGCAAAAACCGCATTAGAGCAAAAAGAAATGGAAGCTAAATATCTCACTATGGTGAAAACAGATAAAGCTGGTGCAGATAAAATGCTTAATGAATTTAATCTACGAGTCATGGCAGATGCTGAAAAATTAACTGAAAACTTAATGAATGAATTGTTTACAGTAAGAACAAAAGATATTCAAGACGATATTTTCTTTGCTAATAAGTCTAAGAAAGATTGATAGAAGAGAAGTATTTTAGATATCTATTTTAATAGAAAGATCCCAATTTTATTGGGATCTTTTTTGTAGATAAAACTTATTAAAGAACAGGAATATAGTAGCTAATTTTTTGTAAGTATTGTTCACTTTGTTCAAGTAATTTATCGTAACTCATAGATTTTTTCAGCGTATATTGTTCAATATCAGGGCCAGGCCTACGTAATAAATTCATTTTTGGTAATACTTTAGTATATACCGTGTAAATAATATCATCGTAACCTGTTAATGAGTCTAAAATTTCATCCATATCAAAAGTAATTGCCAAGTAATTACCACTAGGTAATTCTAATTGTGACATTGACGATAGATTAGATGTTGTTGATAATTTTTCTTTATCAACGGCGGTACTATAAATGTACATCGTATCTTCTAATGTACTCGCAGATGCTCGATGCATTGCATATAGCTCTGTGGGTATTGTATGTACGTCCTTTAAAAATTTACGCCAAAATTCTTTTCTAAATTTTTTCTTGTCTGAATTCCACGTTGAAACAGGTTTGTTGTATTGGTGAGACATACCTACTAATTTTAATGAAGGAAAGGTAACGACTTCATATTTAGCGCTAAGTTCAACTGTTTCTAGTGCAGGGAAAATCAGCTCACTAATATCCCAACCCGGCTTTTTTCTGTATTCGGAAGGCGTAATATTAAACTGTTTTTTAAATGCACGACAAAATGTTTGTTGAGAGTCAAACCGATATTTCAATGAAATATCAAGCAGGCTACAACGCGTTATGCGTAAAGCATAAGCACCGCAAGATAAACGGCGGGCGAGTATGTATTTTCCTAAAGATATTCCTGTATATGCTTTAAATAAACGCTGAAAATGCCATTTTGTATAACCTGATTTTTCAGCAACAATATCCAGTGACAAGCTTGAATCAAGATTTTGCTCAATCCAAACAATAATATCTTTAACAACATTCTCTTGAAGCATGAATATTCCTATTCTTTTTCTCTATCGATATTTTTCAATAAGATCGACTTAATTTATTGAACTACAATAAATTTATATGTTCTAGGATAGTAGCATATCGTATAGTGATAATTACACTGAATAAAGTAAAATAGACAGATATTAATGTAAAGTTATGTATTGTAATTTGTTTTAATTAAAACTAATTTTAATTAAAAGGTTGCATTTTAACTCACTCATCAATGATTGATGACTTTTTATTAAAGTTAATCTTAAATTAAAATATTCATATATATTTTTAGTCTTAAAAAAATGCGGAGGTATCCTATTTTATATTTAAAAGATAAAGCCTAGCCTAAATTCATTAGCAAAGTCTTACTTGGTTATTTTAGGAGATGTAAATGAATAAGTTGTTTTCTATTTCTGCTATTGCATTAGTTTCTTCATTAATAACAGCTCCTGCTTTGGCAGCTAAAACGGATACTTATAACTGTGAAGGCCAAAAAATCAGGGTTTCTTTCCCTACTGAACAGCTAGCTGTTATGTATTACAGCGATGAAATTATTGTTTTAAAAGAAGCTATTGCGGCTAGTGGTGCTCGTTATGTTGGTGAAAATTTCCAAATTTGGGGTAAAGGCAAAGGTGAGTTTAATTTAGCAACGATTTCAGAAGATGATGCAGTTAATGGACGTGTTGCTGAAGATAAAGGACGTACTTGTAAATTAGTAAAATAACGTAGAAATGAGTCATAAATAAAAAAGATTAAATAAATATAGTAAAAATTGAAAATAAAAACGATTAGTATCGATAAAATAATAACGCATTTTTTATCACACAAATAAATTGGTCATAGGAAATAAATCAGTTATAAAGATAATCTTATTGTGATTTTCGCTGTGGTGATCAATGGTAGGACTCTTACCTATTACGGCTAATTTGATTATACTAATAGAGAGTAGTATGAAATCTACTCATTTTTATTTTTTTAAAACGAAAAATAAATTTAGGTTTATCCACTTATCTGCAACGAAACAAAATTTATTGCGAGTTTATATGAAATCTTACCCTTAGCTAGTCTCAACATTAATTTTTAAAAGCAAAACTTAAAAATAGACATTGCTGTGCAAATTGGCAGGTAATGTGTTATCAAAAATTAATAAAAGACAAAATTTAATGAAAATTAAAAACTCAAGAAAATATAATGTATCATTACCAGATAATAGAATTTTAACGTGGTATGAATCAGGTCCAGAGCAAGGTAAGCCAGTATTATTTTGTACCGGTGCAGGTATGAGTGGTTTATTAGGAGTCGAAGTTGACCTTTTAAATAAGCTTAATATTCGGTTGATTACACCCACTCGCCCTGGATTAGGCGATTCCACCTTTGATCCTCAAAAGTCGTTAAAATCTTTTTCTAAAGATATTTTATTTTTATTAGATCATCTTCGTATTAAAAATATTAATGTAATGGGGTTTTCACAAGGTGCTGTTTTTGCTATGGCTCTTTGTGTTTATTGCCATGTTGATAAATTACTTATTGTCGCAGGACAAGATCAATTTGACTATCTAGATACACAAAATAAGCTAACAGATGATGTTGTTAATATGCAACGTCAAGCTGTTGGATCACCAGATTCGTTAACTAGTTGGATTAAGCAAAATATAACAGCCAAGTGGTTAATGGATTTTATTCTAAATTACAGTGCCGATGTTGATTTGGCTATTTATAAATCAATTGATTTTCTCCCAGTTTATCAAGAATGTATGGTAAAAGCCTTTAAACAAGGCAATGATGGATATACTCAAGATTTGCTGATTACTATGCAACCTTGGGGATTTTCACCTGAAGAAATAAAGACACCAACAACCTTATGGTATGGTATGAAAGATACCAGTACAGTTCATTCTCCAGACTTTGGGGATTTATTATTTCAACGTTTTCCTAATGCTGAGCGGCATTTATGGCCAGAAGAAGGCGGTTCACTTCTATGGACGAAAACAGAAGAAATTTTATTAGAACTAGCTGATTAAGGTGATGTAGTACATTAATGATAGAGTAGATACTGGTTATCTTAAAAAAATAACAGTATCTACTTTTTTATTTATGTTCTTAAATTAAAATAATGAGATAGGTAAAATAGATAATTATTTTTATCTTATAATTATTTTCTAATTTGACGGGTGAAAAGTTTTTTTAAAATAAAGATGAAAATAATTTGCTATAAAACGAATTATATGACTTAATAGCGCCACTGGTTTGGAAGTACAGACCTATTTATGTTAGTGCAGTTTTAAGTAGTTCACCGTTTAGCGTTATCCCTGATACCTCTTCGTTGCGAATTCCTTCAAATAGTGACCATAAGTAAAAATCCGAAATCAAACCGCAAACAATGCCTTATGGCATAATAATTAATTAAAGGAAATCTTATGTC
The DNA here is from genome assembly GCF_047921575.1 of Proteus sp. TSJ240517. Classification (NCBI taxonomy): domain Bacteria; kingdom Pseudomonadati; phylum Pseudomonadota; class Gammaproteobacteria; order Enterobacterales; family Morganellaceae; genus Proteus; species Proteus sp. TSJ240517. The sequence continues at coordinate 144,859 of NZ_JBLRMH010000011.1, read as the reverse complement.
TAATACAATGACTGGTACAGTAAAATGGTTTAACGATGATAAAGGTTTTGGCTTTATCACTCCTAAAGACGGTAGCAAAGACGTATTCGTACACTTTTCAGCGATCCAAAGCGATAGCTTCAAATCTCTGAAAGAAGGTCAAGAAGTTTCATTTTCTATCGAAAATGGCGCTAAAGGCCCAGCAGCAGCGAACGTAATCGCTCTGTAATTTACTGTATATATTGCTTAATGCAATATGGATACAAGTAAGATCTAAAAAACCTCACTTCGGTGGGGTTTTTTTATATCAATTTATAGTATTATTTAAATTTGAAGTATATTTATTAAAGCGTATAAAAAATAGTTTTATTAAAGTTATGTAAGTATTTAATGTAAATTATTTAAAATTCTATGAAGTTATTTACTTTAATGCCTAATAATTTTTACAGATAAATAAATTAATGGAGAAATTAATTCTTATAATGGCAAAATAAAGGCATTAAGACATTGCCTTCTCAATCAAAAGAAAGAAAAAAACTTTATTAGAATAAAAAATATCAGATAAATCATAAAAATAATTTAAGATAAAATTAAATTAATATTTAGTGACTTATCTTAAACAATTGCTGTCTAATTTAATGTGGCTTAAATGCTTTTTAGTTCCTAAAGGACAAACTTGTGTACGCTAAAAATGTTTTCTCATTGCATCTATTACATCCAAAATATATCTTAACTTGGTTTGGTGTCTTTATTCTTTTTTTATTAGTACAACTTCCTTATGCTTGGTTACTTTTTTTAGGTAAACATCTTGGGGTGTTATCTCGTTTCTTTGTCAAAAGAAGAGTCTCGATCATAAAGAAAAATTTAGAATTATGTTTCCCTAATAAAGATGAAAATGAAATTAACAAGCTTGTTATGGATAATTTATCGTCACTAGGTGTCGCATTATTTGAAACGGGCATGGCGTGGTTTTGGAGTGACCGCCGATTAAAAAATCTCTTTGAAGTACAAGGGATCTCCAATTTTACTGATGCAAATGATAAAAAAGCTGGAATTTTATTAATTGGTATCCACTCTATGTCTCTAGAGCTGGGTGGGCGCATTATGGGGCTTTGTTTTCCTGTGAATGCGATGTATAGACCACATAATAATAAAGCGATGGAGTTTATTCAAACTAAAGCAAGATGCCGTTCAGATAAGGGCATGATAGATAGACGCAACTTAAAGTTTATGGTTATGGAGTTAAAAAAAGGGAAGGCAATTTGGTTTGCTCCTGACCAAGATTTTGGTTTAAAAGGTACAACATTTTCTCCATTCTTTTCTGTTGAAAAAACATCAACTTCAAAAGGAGTTGCTATATTAGCAAAACTATCAGGGGCACCTTCTTTAACTGTTACTTTGGTCAGAAATGAAAATCAGAAAGGTAAAAAATACAGTTTAATCATTGGTAAAGAATTGATTAATTATCCTTCTGAAGATATTCAAAATGACACAGATAGAATGAATAAGTTGATTGAAACCGAAATTATGCGAGCACCAGATCAATATTTATGGGCTCACCGCCGTTTTAAAACTCGACCAGCAGGTGAAGCCAGTTTTTATAATTAATTATGAATATATTATATAAAAAAAGACCAACACATGATGTGTTGGTCACAGTAAATACTGGAAGCAATGTGAGCAATGTCGTTGTGAAAAACCAAGTAAAATACTCAACTATTCACAAGGTAAAAGATAATCATTATCATTTTAGTTGTCAACCCCAATATTTGTATGGATTTGGAAGATAAAGATAGGGGATACAAAGCAAAGATAAGAAGATAAAAATTTTTATAAATAAGTTAAAACAGAGTTAGCAGATATAGAAATAAACTATATCTGCCTAATATATTATAACCATAATAGAGAATACCATTTATATAATAATGAATTCTAACTCTTGGAAAATATATACTCGTTATTTAATAATAAATATTATTTCTATTTGATAGAATTTAATGTTTATTAAAAATATAGGATTTTAAATTTACTATATTAATTGTATACGATATCCATTATTCCTACATTTTCTTTGATCCAATTTATGCTCATTGAACCTTTATTTTCACCTAATTGAGCATTAAACATTTTATTGGGTTCGATTTTATGTAAAGTTTCTTCCATTTCAGTTCCATTCCAACAATTTGCTTTAAAAGTATTTCCTACTGAGTCGGTCATACAATTCCCCTCTACAATTGAACCTGTAAATGTAATTGTTCCTGAACCGATTACTTTATTATTATTTGCCATAGTTGGAGCTGATAATAAAAGTGCTAAACAAGTTCCGATAATAAAATTCTTTTTCATTTTATATTCCTCAAATATTCTTTCTTTGGTTAATTCTTGATTTGTTTTTCTGTGTACGATGAATAAATATCTTTTCGTATCGAGTTGATGGAAGAAATATTAGAGGAAAAAAATATATCAATCTGTAAAAAATCTTGATAGTTAATGACAGGTAAATAAAGATTTATGAATGAATTTATGATTTTCTCAGCACATAATCATTAATATAAATTGATTGTTATTTATGTAATTACTTGAAATTTAAGGGTAAAATTTATTTTTGATTATTTTTGATTATTTTTGTTAATAAGTTAACTTTTTTTGAAATTAGTTAAGTTACTTAATTTTTTAGTGATACATTTTGTCGTTAAAATAGAAAACTTATAAAATGAGTAATTTCAGAGTTCAAAAATATTTGTCAAAGCATTACAAAGAAATGGTTATTAAGAATAAAAAACTATCTTTATTCGATGGCTTTTAAATAGATAAGATAGAACTTGATATTGAAGGGAAGCAAATTATAGGTAATTGTCCATTGCAAAAAATATAACAGGCATAATATGTTTGCGCTATGGGGAAAAAACAGGAAAGCACGTTTAGTTTGAAAATAGTGAGAGTTTAGCGATTGAGCATCTTAAGAGGATAATTGAGATAAAAAAATCCCCGCACGAGGCGGGGGAAAAATTAAATATCTATCAGTGATGAAATACTGAAACCAATAGTAAGGGAAAAAAAGATATCAATCTGTAACAAACTTTAAAAAGAAATAATAAGAATAAAGTGCAGAATTGAAATAATTTTCTGAAAAAATAAATTTTTTTTGATTTTTTCTATTTAATTATTTGATTTTATTTAATTTTAATTTTCACTTAACAGTGAGGCTAAATGATATAAACTAAAACCATCTTAGTTTAACTATAAAGTTTACATACATTTAGTTGAAAATTTTGATAATTTACTTCGTTGGTTAGAATAACAATATGTTTATTTATAATGAGATTGGAATTAAAAATAGACAATAATAAGATTTTATTATTGTCTATTTAAAAAAATTAAAGAAAAATGTATATTTATCTGTTAGTTACCATTTTGTTACATCAATTTCATTGTTCTGATATGCCTTCGCAATATAAGAAGAGATATTGTTGCGTATATAAGGATTTTTTTCTTTGGGATACATTTTCCAAGCTTGTTGTAAATAAGGTAACAACTCACTATCGATGTAATTTGAGCTCGATAATGCCTGAATTGCACCTAAGCAGATCTCTTCATTTTCAGAGATTGCGAGTTCATAAAATGCTGATGTTTTATCTTTTAAATTAATATCATGAGAAGCTGCATAAATTGCACTTCTTATTATTTCTACGCTTGAGTGAGTAAAGAAGGGTTGGAAATCTTCAACTAAAACAGCTTTTAATTCGGCCAAAGAGTAACCGATAAAACGCAATGTATCTTCGCTATTCGTTACTTTAAGAATTGGGAAAAGGTTATCTTTGAAAAGAGAACATTGATCTCTATATTTAAAGTAAATAATAGGAATAACAATGTCTGTTTTTTCATCAAATGGAGCAACTAAAGCTTGCTGAATATAGGGCAATGCTTGTTCTTTAAAATAAGAGGCTAAAACATTTAACGAAACTTTATATAACTCAATATCTTCAGTTTGCAGTTGTTGTTCTAGAAAATATAAACTGCTGTTGGATAATTCAGGTAACTTAGTTAATGAGTTGATAGCACTAATTTTTTTCGTAATATCTTTATTATTTTTGGCAAAATGAAGTAACGTTTCTTCATTACCTCCCATTCGATGACCAAACCAGCTTGTATCATAGCCTAAAATCACTTCATCTAACCAACGTTCGTACCACTGTGTAAATGAAGTTTCATAGGAAAATATGTAAGGAGTATCTGAATTAACCCAATCAGATGTATATAAAATATGACCTTTATATTTACCATTGACCACTAATAAAAGATCGTATTCACATCCACAAGTACCTAAATAAAGTGTACCTTGATGAACTTTATCGCAAATAATATCAAAGTCTTCATCACTACAGTCTTCGGGGACATGACAAAGTGCTTTCCACTCATCAATATTCATTTTAGGTTTAAGTAAGCAGGGTAATGCACAATTTTGTACACCATTTCTATCTATTGCGTCATCAAAAGCATATAGGCCATAGTAAGGGCCTGCACCACCATAAGAGCCTGTACCACCATTGCCAATTTGAGTTACAAAGGCGATATAATCTTCGGGAAATTCACATCCAGCCTTTGCTTGTAGCTGGTTAACTTTCTCTATTGAGAGTGGAGAGCTTAGTTGATATTTATGATTGTCAGCACCAAACTCCTTATATTCATGATCAATACTAGTTGCTAGTACTAATTTCTTACGGATACGCTCGATAGGATTATCTGCATATTTTTTATTAAGTTGTTCCCATTGCTGCTCTGCTGTTAGCTCTTCATTTTTTCCAATGATGGTGGAAATAAAACCCATAATTTAAAATCCCTATTGATGATATGGTTTAATTATAACGTGGTGATTTCATGATCCTTTTTAGATAGTGATAACCAAATACAATATTACTATCTTGCGTTAGATTCACTATAAGCTATTTTAGTTTTAACAAGATAATAGTATTTTGAAGGAAAGTATGTTCTCCATTTAGGGTTAAATGGGTTATGGAATAATACAGATAAAAAAAGACCAACGCTAGGAGAGTTGGTCAATAAATACTAGAAGCAATGTGAGCAATGTCGTTGTGAGAAACTGAGCAAAATACTCAACTATTCACGAGGTAAAAGATAATCATTATCATTTAATGTGTCAACCCTAAGAAAGTTGCGGTTATTATTTATTCACACTAAAAGTCAATAAATTATCTTACTTTATAGAAACTAAAGTTGGAATTTTATTATTAATAACAACAAGATCACTACTTTCTGATTTAGTATTTATCGTATTCTTAACAGCATTCATTTTTTTCATTTTATTGACTAAATCTTTAAAATGTTGAGAGCGTAAATGTATCGTTTTCTTAACCATGAATTTTCTCCTTATGAATTGTAGTCATAACAATAATAAGGATATTATTTAAATGCAAATGATAATCAATGTTATTTAGAGTGTGTGATTTGATGGTAAAGTGCTTATGTTCAGGTAAATACTACGATTTTATCTGCTTCTTTGTATAAGTTTTCTTATCTTTGCTCTCTTAAAAGAGTGATATTATGAATAATAAAAGGAACTAACAGAGGATTTTGGCGATGGCATATGATTTAACGAAGCGATTAGTCATAGGGCTTTCCTCTAGTGCATTATTTGATTTAGAAGAATCAGATAATATTTTTCGCACACAAGGAGAGGAAGCTTATCGAAAATATCAACATAAAATGCAGGATGTACCTCTAAATAAAGGTGTTGCATTTCCTTTTATTAGCCGGCTTTTGAAGCTAAATAATATTAGACCTGACGATCCACTCGTTGAAGTTATTTTGTTATCTAGAAATGATCCCGATACTGGATTAAGAGTGATGAATTCTATTGAACATTATAATCTAGGGATCACCCGAGCCGTATTTCTTCAAGGAAAATCACCTCATATTTATATTCCAGCATTTGATATTGAGTTATTTTTATCTGCTGATCATGACGATGTTTTACAAGCAATTAATGCAAATTATCCAGCAGGACAGATATTAGAAGGCCATGTTAATGATGATGATGCCGATGAATTAAGAATTGCGTTCGACTTTGATGGTGTGATCGCTGATGATGAAGCAGAAGTTATTTATAAAACTTCAGGGGAGTTATCTCAATTTCACAAGCATGAAGCTAAAATGGTTGATGTTCCTCATAATCCTGGACCATTAAAGAAATTTTTACTGCGTATTTCTGATATTCAAAAATTAGAATTAGAAAAAGTAAAACAAGATCCTACATATATTCCATTGCTTAAGATCTCTATTGTTACTGCGCGTAATGCACCATCTCATAAACGTGTTATTAATACGATGAGAACGTGGGGAATTTCTGTTAATGAAGCCTTTTTTATGGGGGGAGTAGAGAAAGCCAATGTTTTGAGAATTCTAAAACCTCATATATTCTTTGATGATCAAAAACTGCATTTAAAATCATCATCTGAATTACCTTCTGTCCATATTCCTTTTGGAATAGCAAATAGAAAAATAGATAATAAATAATAAGTATTTAATTATTGAGTGTCTGATATATAGCATACACTCAATTTTTATTTTGTCTAATTATGTTTTTCCTTTAATTTAAATAATAACTTTATTATAAACTGGATCTATTTTATAAAAGTAGTATGGTAGGTATTAAATAACTACTAAAAATTATAAATGATAAATATTTATAATTAATTTCAAGAGGTCTTAAGTTTAATTTAAAGAAGGAAAATTGAAGTGGATAATAATCATAGATTTTTTTCTGACGAAGTGTGCCCTAAAACTGCATTATATGGTCAATTTTATGGTGATAATCACTATGCTGGCCGAGATTATGAGCGGAAAATATATTATGGAAATAAATTCCCAAAAACTAAAAAAGGTTTTTATTTTAAGAAATTAATGAATTTTAAATAATAGCAATAATAAGCAAGTAATATGTGATCATTTTAAATGTAGATATCAATATTTTTTAAATTGATATATATTTAAAAACAAGTTGATGATTGCGTAACTTATGAAATTTACTACGCTGAAAAATAACAGCGCAGTAAAAATTATTATTGAGTCTTTTCAATACCAATAGGTTGATAACCTTGCCATAAAGGTTTGAAATGTTCACCCGAATTATTTGGTATTAGATGAATGTAAAAATTACCGATTTTGCTTAATAAAGTGCAATCATCAACATCTTTTAAATTGTCTTTATGTTGTTGCAGACTATTTACTAAAAGGGTCGCAATAGCCTTCTCTTTAGCTTCATTCGCTGATTTAGCAACAAATAAATCAAATTCATGCAATTCAGCTAGATTTGATGGATGATAGCCTCCCACATTAACAAAATATAAATTATCGTTACTATCGCTAGGTTTATCACTAAGAGTGATATTAAACCCATCAACCCAAGTGATTTCTGCATAACCATCAATATGTACTTTGTCTTTATCTCCAAACCATGCTTCTCTTAACGCAGGCCAAGCATCTGTAGGTTTTTCTGCCACAACAAATTGGATATCGTGAACTTCAATATTTGACTTACCGGCATTACCACCAATGTAGAACATAAATAACTTCATTGCTTTTCCAACTTTTTATTTTGTTATCGATATGTAATTTATTATATATCCATTTGAGGAGAAAGTGTAAAATGAGACGATAGATAAGATCATGGGCGTGAATGTTGAGTATTAGTGCTTAATCATAATTAGAGAAAACCTTCCTTATAGTTATAAGGGCAATCTGTTCTTAAATACTGCGTGTAATTTTGACGCTAATACTTACTTTAAATTGATTTTATTATTTCTTGCCCACTTTTTTAATCTCCCATTAGCGTTGGCATAAGGTGAAGATGTGTTAAATGAGATCATTCGACCCATCGTCCATTTTGTGTACCATGGTTTACCATACAAAATATCATCAGTTCGCTCATCAATAAGTGCCACAATTTCATTTTTTACAGCCCGAAGTTCAGCTATTAACGAGTCATAATTTAACTCACTGTAATCTGAGTAAAATTTTTGAGCAAGAAGACCAAGTTGGTTCCATTTATAACCAGTGTCTGGAAAATCGATAGGTAAACCTTTGGCATCAGATGTGATCCATTTTACAACAAGAGAATTCCATCCGAGCAAATACGAAACAAGATCACGAACACTCATCTTGGTTCCTTTGGCGTGCCCATCCATTGAGCGCTCCGAAGTAGTTTCTATCGGGATTGCATCAAGATAACTAATTAATTTATTGAAATTTTTATCAATAGCTAAAAGTAGTTCAACTTTTGTTTGCGGTACACTCATAAGAACTTCCATCTAATTAGAAGAGAAAGAGCATAAAGGGCTGTGTAGTGTTTAAAAATATATTATGTACTATCCACCATAATAGGGGAAGATCCTTTTATAACAGTGTAAATCTCGATTTCTGAATATAATTGGGTCTATATCTTTAAATATTGAATTTAGGCTTTTTTATTTGTAGCTAATTTATTATTGAAAACTCATTTTTCATTTCATTATTATGTGGTAGTGAAAGGGCTGTTTTATTACTTTAGGTATCTCTATGAATGTCAATTTCGACTTGTTTGCTGAAGAGGTCAGGAGAGAGATAGCTAGGCGTAGTTTGCATGAATTTATTCAGTATATAAACCCGGAATATATCACAAGCCACTTTTCAGAAACGGTGTGTAATGCGTTAGAGCAATTTTTGTTAGACATGATGGATGTAAGAGCGCCCTAAGTTAATCTTAAGTGCGCCACCTTAGGGTGCTACAGGGATTATTATGAATTGGTTATCATCTAGTTCCGGTGGATAACAAACAAGAACAGCAACATTTCCGAACCCATTTCCAAATCAATGCTTGAATGTATCGATTTCATGGAGCAAAACCACAAGTCAAATGGAATATCCTTGTAGAATAATTAGTTATGATCGCACTGGTGTTCGTTATGTTGCTGATTGTTCTGGTGAAGTGTCTATTACTGCAATTGGGTTTTAATAATTATTATCTATGCTACCCTAATTTAGGGTGGTTACATTGTTTTTATTCTTTTAACCCAGCTACGAATAAAAATTCTCCAAAGAAAGGCTCTGAGTTTTACATATAAATTTCTATTTTTATATTGTTCATTAAAGAATGCTATTCTTTTTTCTAATGTTATTGAGCGATCGCTTTCTAATGTTGATACTTCTGATAAAGGGGTAACATCAATCACATGTGGAATAATTGCTTTTAAGTTAATGGCACCATGCTCTCTCATAAATCTCCACTTATCAGCCTCAATCCAAACTGGTGTTAAAAAATTTAGAAGGTTATTGGCAGCTTTGATATTGAGCATGTATCCATAGGCATAGTCTGCATCAATAACATTAACTAAATTATATTTGGTGGAGAGTTTTGTCTTAAATGTATCAATATATTCGTTTACTACACTTAAAAGATATACATTAGGTTTATGTTTATTCTTATAATTATAATTTTCAATTAAATTATATGATTCAATAATATTCTCATTCAGTAAGGCATCATCTTCTAGAATTAATGCTATATCTATATTATCTTTTATCATTTTTTCATATATTTTTATATGACTTAATGAACAACCAAGAACTCCATGAGTCATACCATGCTGATGGAAGTCCTTGCTTAGGATGTTGATTTCATCTTCTGATAAATTTTTTCCATTCACTGCTTCAATAAACTCTACATTTAACCCAAGTTTATCAGCTTGATGTTGAATGGATGTTTTTCTTTCTTTATCTTTTGGTAAGTTGATAACGAATATTTTCATAAATCTTAAAATATAATGGTTTTTATATAGTTATTCTAAAAGGATATGATTGAAGTGACAATGGATTCGATGGTATTAATTTAAATATCAGGTTAAATATACTAGTTATCTTAATTCTTCATTTTGAAGCTATCTCTAAAATACCTCTCTAACTTCTCAAACAAATCCCTCGCCACATCCTCCGTCATATAGGTTCTCATCGGTTCTCGCTTAACATTCTTCATTTCAAATGTATTTTCATCAAACCTTGGATCAGAAAAGATAATGTCCATAAACAGATAACCATAAGGGTTGTCTGCTGATAAACGAGCCTCTTCTAACTGAGCAATATATTCCGCATTATTGATTTCTAGTTTAATCATGATATCATCTATTTTACTGTGTTTTTGTACAGTAATTTATATAAGGTAACGAACAGAATAGCAAGGAGAAAAGGGCAATTTTATGAGCTAAAGAAAGGGTGATTTTGAGAGATGATTTGTCGTCGTTTTACCAGAGTTTTACCAGAGTTTTACCAGTGACAAATTCTAGACATAAAAAAACCAACCATAAGCGGTTGGTTTTTCTAAGGAATTTTGGTCGGCATGATAGGATTTGAACCTACGACCCCTGACACCCCATGACAGTGCGCTACCAGGCTGCGCTACATGCCGTTTGTGCTCTGTATATTACTGTTTTTGACTGCTAAAGCAACCCTTTGCTAATTAAGTGACGTAATTTTATACGTCACTTAATAGTGCTAGCGTTCAATAAAACGCTTCTGCTCAGCCAGAACTTGCAGTAATAATTTTAAATCAGGTTTTGCAGAGCTGATCTCTTGTCCTGATTTATCAAATAAAGCATACCGGCCATTCTTATCTATCAACAAAGTATTATCTTGTAAAAAGACGACAAATGCCTCTTCATCACCTGTAAAAATCCATGGATGATTACGGGTGCTTGCGAATAAATCTTCACCTTGTGAATAGTTATCAGCTGGACTTATGACATGTAAAACATGCTGCATTAAGGTTGTCATAATATCTTGATGGCTTGTCATTCGATCAATAACCTGTGGCGTCATATTTGGCCAATGTATCATCAATGGCACTTGTGACTGGCTTAAATTAAATGTGGTCTTATTTGAAAGCCATTGATTAATCTGCTTCTTATTGTTGTCTTGATGATAGCTAGAAGTGACAACTACAACAGTATTATCTAGCACTTTGGTTTCTTGTAATGTCTTAAATATTGTCTCAAGTTGATCATTTAATGTGGTGCGTTGAGACGCATTATTGGTGTGACCATTAATTTGTAAGAAAGAGAACCAAGGGGTTGTTTGGCTGTTTTTGACCAGCCAATTGCTCCAACTATCAATTGTGGCATTGTTATCACCACTGCGTGATGTTGGGAGGGAGAAATCTGATAGCACAGCTTGTTTAAACAGTGGCGTTTGGAAACCATTAGTTGAAAACATTGCTAATTGGTAGTTCCGATAACTTAGCGCATCGAAAAGTGCAGAGTTTTTTCTGCTACTTAATACACTGTCTAAATAAGAAGGTGAAATACCATAAAATAGGCCAAATAATGCAGTGTCATTATTAATGCCTGATGAGTAATGCTTTGAAAAATAAAGATTATTTTTTGCGAATTGTTGCAGGCTTGGTAATTCAGGCACTTCTTCGTTACCTAAACCATCGATGACAACCACCAGCAAGTTATAAGAATAGGTATTCTTGGCATAGATTAATGGAGCAAGAGGATAGGTGATCCCTTGTGCTGCTGGGTTACCCTCACTGATAACACGTTGCTCATATTCTGATTGATTAATAAAACCATGACGTTCAAGGAATTTACGCGCCGTCATTGGATACGATAGCGGTAAATTAGCTCGTTGCATGGTGATTGGGCGATAGAAGTTAGCATCAGCCCAAATTGACATAGAGTGAGATAATATAAAGCAAGTAATAAAGACACCCGCTAATGGTTTACCCCAACGTTGGCGATTTAAGCTGCGTAATTTTTGCCAACTCCACGTTGCAAAAAGCATTTCAATAAGAAAGATGATGGGAATGCCAATAAAGATAAGTTGCCATTCACGCGCCATTTCACCTTCATCTGGATTAATCACGAGATCCCAAACAAGTTGAGTCAAATGGAGTTGAAATTGCTGGTAAACGGCGATATCAAAAATAAGGATAGTTAATCCAGCACTGGCAAGGGCACAGGAAATGACTCTAAGTAGCCGTTGAGAAACCGCTACGAAGGTGAGAGGGAAAAGGATGAGTATATAGATAGCAAAGACAATAAAACTAAAATGTCCCATCCAACTCACAATAGCGTAAAAACGACCAGCAAAAGTTGCAGGCCAATCAGAAATAAACAGGTAACGGCTCCCAAGCAGTAAGCTTAGAATAATATTAAATAGCGCAAACCAGTGACCCCAACTGATCATTTGGGATACTTTTTCACGATAGGACTGAGGTCTCGTTACCATGTCTATAAATAATTTTTCTATGTTTATTAGTGAATATTGCCTTCATCAATTGAAGCACGCAATGCGTGAACAAAAGAATCAGCAATCAGCATTCGTTGAGCAGGGGCAATACTTGTATTGATTAAGTTTGTCACCATGTTCCCCAACACCATCAAAGAAAGATCTGTAGGAGTATGATGTTTTTCAAGAACGCTGACAAGTTCTGCAAGTAATTGCTCAACTTGTTCATCACTATAACGGGATTTTTGTGGCATAAAATCTGAATTCCTACTAAATGAATAAAACGCTATATATTACCGTATTACTAGGCCTTTTTCCGCTATTAAATTAATTAATTTTCCCTTGATACTGAAAGTAGGGAGTGTTTGAATACGCGCACGAGAAAGAGACGCAATAGAAGAGGACGACCATGAGTCTAGATATTAACCAATTAGTTTTGCATCAACTTATTAAGCGAGATGAGCAGACATTAGAAGTTGTGCTACGTGATTCACTCTTAGAAATTGAACCCGTTGTTCAGGAGATGATTGAAGAGTTGCATCGTGTATACAGTGCAAAAAGTAAAGCTTATGGTCTGTTTAATGAAGAAAGTGAATTAGCAGAAGCGCTGCGCTTACAGCGTAAAGGCGAAGAAAACTTTTTAGGTTTTTCACGAGCAGCAACCGTGAGACTAAAAGATGAATTAGCAAAATATCCTTTTGCAGAAGGTGGCACCGTTCTATTTTGCCACTATCGCTATTTAGCGGTGGATTACCTTTTAATTGCTGTACTTAGTAGTTGTAACAGTATGTGGGTAAATGACAGCCTTGATGTGTCATCAACGCGCTATTTAGATATTCCTCATGCAGACATTATTGCTCGTATCGATTTAACTGAATGGGAAACGGCGCCCGACTCTTTACGTTATTTAACGTTTTTAAAAGGTCGTGTTGGACGTAAAGTCTCTGACTTCTTTATGGACTTTTTAGGTGCTCAAGAAGGTTTAAACGCTAAAGTTCAAAATAAAGGCTTATTACAAGCGGTTGACGATTTTTGTGAAGCCTCAGAAATGGGCAAGCAAGAGCGTCAAACTTGTCGTGAGCAAGTATATAGCTATTGTAACGAGCAATTACAATCGGGCGAAGAAATTGCCTTAACAGAGCTTGCCGAAGAATTACCGTCTTTGGGTGATCAAAACTTTGCTCAATTTACTGAAGAAAAAGGCTATGAGTTAGCTGAAACATTCCCCGCAGATCGCAGTACGTTACGTCAACTGATGAAGTACTCAGGAAGTGGTGGTGGATTAACAGTGAATTTTGATGCGAAATTATTAGGGGAGAGAATATTCTGGGATCCAGCAACAGATACGCTCACCATTAAAGGTACACCGCCTAATTTACGTGATCAGCTACAACGTAGAGCATCAGAAAAATAATTAAATAGTAGAAACAAATAACGCCACATTAAGTGGCGTTATATGCTCGGCGTCCCGAAAAATAAAGCTCGAAGGGTGGCTTATTAAGCGCGCAGGAAGTCGATATGAGTAATTTTTGGTTTATACTCGTGACGTTGCACTGCTTTAACTTTAACTTTAGTTTCTTTGCCATCGATAACCAGGTTTACGAAATCTGAATAGAATTCTGATTTGTGCTCTTGGTTGATAACTTCGTTGTGATCTAAATCGATAGCGATTGGCTCTTCATTTCCGCCATAAACGATAGCAGGAAAACGGTTAGCCACACGCAGGCGGCGGCTCGCACCCTTACCCTGCTCTTTACGTACAGTTGCTTTGATAGTTAACATCTTTTTTCTCTTATAAAAAAGAAAGAAAATACATACTTGTTACAGGCGACCCAGCAACAAGCTCGAGATTTGGTTTATCTAAAAATAGATAAAGCGGGGCGCATTTTAACGAAAAAGTCCTCTAACAGCAAATATAAATCCAGATTAATATAAGGTATCTGCTTTTCGGTAGCGGCCTGCATAGTCAAAAATCTTATTTCTTATCTTCCAGAAGCTCTCTTTTTTACCTTTATGGGCGACAATAAAGTCGGGGTGACGTAACAAATCAAACTGTTTAATAATGTCGTTGGCATCATGCCAAACAAAAGGAACACCTGGTGCGCGTTGATGTTCACGTAAAAATTTTAATTCAAATACTTTTCGTTGAGCTGGGGTGGTTAATCGAAAACGTTCAGAGACAGACGTGCCTTCTTCATCGTAATAATTAATTTCTAACCATTCACCTTTAACATCATTTCCTGACTTAAATTGCATTCCACCACAGCGTAGAACTAATGCCCCTTTGAGTTTTAATGCCGCTTTGAGCATATCATCAGGATCAACCAAGATCTCATCGCAATGAACACAGCGACGTGCTGCAATATCATTTTCTTCATTACAATGAGGACACAATTTAAAGCGGAAACGAAATTCACATTGCTGTTTTTGCCCTTGTTCATTGAGTTCCCAACCTTGGCAACGGCGACCATAGTGTTCAATGATATCCCCATCAGCATCTACAATTCCCCAAAAGGTATTGGCAAATTGGCAAATAGGACAAAAAACTTGTACCGGCTGACTATTTGGATTGGGTTTTTTAGTACCAACTTCGGGTAGATAGAGATCATGAGGATTACCTGCATAATCTAAAATCAGGCATTCTGTTTTTCCTGCAAATAATCTTAATCCCCGTCCTACAATTTGCTGGTATAAACTCACAGACTCAGTGGGGCGTAAGATAGCAATTAAATCAACATGAGGTGCATCAAAACCTGTTGTTAGTACGGCAACATTGACCATATAACGTAATTGTTGCTGTTTAAAACGGGAAATAAGATCATCACGTTCATAAGAGGGGGTATCCGCACTGACTAATGCTGCTTCATCTTGTGGTAAAAGAGAAAGGATCTCTTTTGCATGTTCAACTGTCGCCGCAAATATCATTACTCCTCGGCAATTTTGCGCATATTCAATAATTTGAGCGACAATATGAGGCGTAATACGTTTTTGTCTCTTTATTTCACGGTTTAGATCTTCTTCATTAAATATCCCATTTTGACTTGTTCTTACTTGGCTAAAGTCGTATTGCAATATAGGCATATCTAGGCGAGTTGGTGGAACTAAAAAATGATTGCTTATCATATAGCGTAAAGGCAATTCATAGATACAATCGCGGAAAAAGCAGTTTTCATCGCCTCTGATCATACCGTGATAATGATATTGATAAATCCAACCCGTAGGTAAACGATAAGGTGTTGCAGTTAATCCTAAGATACGTAATTGTGGATTAATGGATTGCAATTGTTTAATGACTTGCTGATATTGGCTATCTTCAGACAAACTAATGCGATGGCATTCATCAATAATAAGAAGAGAAAAAGTATCACTAAACCGCGATAAATTACGGGCAACAGATTGCACACTACCAAAAACAACTTTCCCGCTACTCTCTTTTTGTTGTAAGCCAGCAGCAAAAATATCTGCAGATAGACCATAAGCCTCATATTTGCTATGGTTCTGTTCTACTAATTCTTTTACGTGTGCTAACACCAATACACGTCCGCGTGCTCTTTTAGCGAGTTCTGCAATCACTAAACTTTTCCCTGCGCCAGTAGGTAATACAATTACCGCAGGTGTATTGTGTTGGCGAAAATAAGAGATTGTCGCGTTAACAGCGTCAAGTTGATAAGGTCTGAGTGTAAAAGCCATAACTCTGCATAAGAAATCAAACGGGGCGTCAGCGTAACATTTTTTTATAGGTAGCGCGAATAAGGGGGGGAGTAAAGAGCGTGATAGTTTATTTATAAATTAATTAGTTGTTTTATTGTTAATATTCATTTTTAATAGATACCTCATATCAGATGGTATTCTTCCATTTTTCAGAGAAATTCATGCGATTAGATAAATTTTTATCCCAGCAATTGGGTATTAGCCGTAGCTTGATCCTTCGTGAATTAAGAGCAGGGCTTGTAACAATTGATGGCGAAATGGTGAAAAGCGGTTCAACCAAAATTGCACCAGAGCAAGAAGTAGCTTACGACGGTAATGTCTTAACTCAAATTTTAGGGCCTCGCTACTTTATGTTGAATAAGCCAATTGGCTATGTATGTTCAACAGACGATCCAGTTAATCCAACTATCCTCTATTTTATTGATGAACCTTTGGCTCATAAATTACATGCTGCTGGGCGTTTAGATATTGATACAACAGGACTTGTTTTATTAACGGATAATGGTCAATGGTCACATCGTATTACGGCACCAAAACATCATTGTGAGAAAACCTATCTGGTTACGTTAGAAGAGCCGATTGGAGAGGGTGTTGCTGAACAATTCCAAAAGGGTGTTCAACTCAACGGTGAAAAAGACCTAACAAAACCCGCCACGTTAGAAATTATTACGCCAACAGAAGTCAAACTTACTATTAGTGAAGGCAAATATCACCAAGTAAAACGTATGTTTGCAGCAGTGGGTAATCATGTAAGTGCATTACATCGTGAGCGTATTGGTGATATTACATTAGATGAGACTTTAGCTGAGGGCGAATATCGTCCATTAACAGAAGAAGAGATCAACAGCATTCACTTACCTCAATAATTATTATTTATCCTGTCGTTTTTGGGAGTTTATCTGCGTGCAACAGCAACGTTCGTCGTACTTTAGTCTCATTTTAATACTGGGACTTATTTCCATGCTTATGCCATTGGCTATAGATATGTATTTGCCAAGTTTACCTACTATTGCGCAAGATTTTGGTGTGCCAAGTGGCAAAGTACAAATGACATTAAGTATCTATATTTTTGGTTTTGCTATTGGGCAATTAGTCTATGGTCCTATGGCTGATAGCTTGGGACGTAAGCCTGTCATTTTGGGCGGCGTAATTGTTTTTGCTTTTGCCTCTAGTGCATGTGCATTATCTGAATCAATAGATGTGCTAATTGGTATGCGCTTTTTACATGGTTTTGCAGCAGCTGCGGCAAGTGTTGTTATTAATGCATTGATGAGAGATATGTTCTCTAGAGATGACTTCTCTAGAAGTATGTCTTTTGTTGCACTTGTTATGACTATCGCACCTTTATTAGCGCCACTATTAGGTGCTTGGGTGATGAATTGGTTTTCATGGCATGCTATTTTCTGGAGTATCGCGATAGCCGCCGTGATTGCATCTGCATTAATTGCTTTTTATATTCCAGAAACATTACCAAAAGAGCGTCGCCAACGCTTTAGCTTAAGAGTGACATTTAGCCAATTTATTAGTCTGTTTAGAACACGTCGTGTCCTTTGCTATATTTTGGCTTCAGGTTTTTCTTTTGCTGGCATGTTTTCATTTCTTAGTGCTGGCCCTTTTGTCTATATCGAATTGCATGGTATTCCCTTTGATCAATTTGGATTATATTTTGGCTTTAATATCATCTTCTTAATTGTGATGACAAGCATTAATGGGCGATATGTTCGTCGATTTGGTGCGTTGAATATGTTACGCCTAGGATTAACTATTCAATGTATTATGGGGATCTTTTTATTGCTGGTGGTCGCTCTTAATTTACATTTCTATTTCCTTGTTGTGGGTGTAGCAATGTATGTGGGCGGGATCGCAATGATCACATCGAATGCGATGGCCGTTATTCTTGATGACTATCCCCATATGGCAGGAACGGTTTCTTCTCTCGCAGGAACAGTGCGTTTTGGTGTTGGTGCGTTAGTTGGAACGGCTATTGCTATGCTACCAGCAAAATCAGAATGGCCAATGGTAAGCTCTATGGCATTCTGTGTACTGTTTGCTATGGGGTTTATTTTGCTTGCTCGTCGTTATAAATAAGAACATCACGCTATAAATAACAGAAATTTATAGCGTGCTCCTCTTTTCCTGTCTCTATTTCCTCTAAAAACACCACATTTTCCTCTGCTGTATTTCATGAATCGTTTCAAATTAGTGTGATTTTTTGATTTGAATCAATACCTGATGTTGTTTTTTTGTTAAATTAAGTAAAATTTATTTTAATAATCATCTATTATTGTTTTGTTGATATGAAGTATCGTGATAAAAATTGATGGATTGTTTTACATGAATGCGTAATATTTTATATGGTTGATAAAATGTTAAATAAATGGAAGAATAATTGAAGAGATTAAGCATTGTAGGCATGAATATCTGCAAACGCTAAGCTAAAAGAATGGTTTGATACGTCTCTTCGCTTTTTTGTAAAGCAATTGTAATATTTATGTTCTATGATTAACAAAGTTCTAATATGCGTGTGAGCAAGTCAGTTCAAACTCGTATTGATGATGTATTAAATTAACGTGTTGATGAAACAGGATTGATTTGTGGATAATGTACAACTTTCGGTAGTTCATAAGCTGCCGCTGAGTTATCGGTGGCTAGCAGGCTTTGCAGGCACAAGAGTAGAAATACTGCCTGAAAATGATGCTGGAAAGCAAAATACGCTAATTGGCTTAAAATTATTAAGTCATGATGGTATGACACTGGATGAAGCAATACAGAATTTGCGTCAGTATCTGAGTAATCTCCATATTGATAGCGTTGTGATTGAGTGGGATGGAGCTCCTTGCCTTTTCCTTCATAGCGACGATGAATGTGCTGCATTATGTTGCTTAAAAAACGCGGGTGTCGCTATTGCAGAGCCATTCCCAACGGCATATTCTTATTTATAACACCTAGTTAATGTTATAAAACCAATGTAGTTACTGTGCGGTTTAAGCATGGCCAAGAATATAAAAAAAGCCTCATTATTTATTTTAATGAGGCTTTTTTATTGCAATAAGATATAAGGGAATTAATTATCTTAATACATTTTGCGAAAGGTTGTTTTCAACAAGCGCTGCGTCATTTTTGTCAATAACACGTCTTGCTGCATAAAAACGTTTGTTCCAGTAGACATTAGACATTTCTGACACTGTTACACCATTGCTGGTGGATGCATGTACAAATTTATCATTACCGATGTAAATTCCAACATGGCGCATAGTACGGCCTGTTTTGAATAGAACGAGATCGCCTGCTTGTAATTTTGATTTATTAACCTGGGTACCAGAGAACTGCTGGTCTGAGGTCGAGCGAGGAAGTTCTACACCGAATTGGTCAAGAAAGGTTCTTTGTACAAAGGCAGAACAGTCGATGCCTTTTTTAGTATCTCCACCTAAACGATAAGCGACGCCTTTCCAGTCTGCATATTGGTCAAGTATCTTAGATTTTATATCGAGATTCTTCACCAATGATTCAAATTCATCTTGTGATGCTTGGGAAATAGATGTGCTTGATGATGTATTAAGTGGGGTAGTGCTTGAATTCGCTAAGCGTGAATTTGCGTTCTGTGAGCTACATGCTGATAGCGTAGCTACAACAATGAACGCCGGTATGAGCTTAAGCATTCTCATATACGGTTTTGTTCTCATTGTGACAGATTTCCCTTACATCCTTACGTGCAGAAGCGCACATGAATTATTCACCAAATAACCAGAGAATATAGTGTAATTTAACTCTGGCAACCCTATTTCGCGAAAAACGTGCTCTAAAGCACGTAAATATCCACATTAAACAATAAATAATGAAGAAACCAGAAAAGTGTACAGAAAGAGGGGCTAAATGGCGAGAGAAAAGGAGCTTAATTTACAAAACATTAGATAATAAAGTGCTAATACTTAAAATAGATCTCATTTTGTCATAATAATATCATTTAATTGTCAAAAAAATGACCAAAAGAATAAGTGCAATATTACACTTATTCTCTTTTAATAAATTAAATGTGTTTTCCCTTTTATTTTTTAAAAGGAAGATATTTTTCTAATTGTCTGACAATAATATCTGATAATGGTGTAATTAATAACCAACTTGTTGTGATTAAAGTTAAAGAAATAGAACCAACTAATATATCTGATGCCCAGTGTGCACCGGCCATAACTCTTGGTAATGAAAATACGACAGTAATAAGAAGAGCACATAAGAAAGAACGAAACGAGAGATAACGTAATATAAAGCTACAGAAGATAAGTAGCATCAAACCATGATCGCCAGGGAAGCTATCACCTGAGGCATCTTTTGTAGGAATACCAGTCACAACGCCCACTCTATGCACATCTTGAAAATGAAGTGTTGGGCTTGGTCTTTCAATGGGAATATTTTGTCCCAATTGATTAATCAGCACTGCACTTATTACCATCACTAATCCCACAATGACAAGATGGCGTTTACCCATATAATCTTTTTTACGGAATGTATTGTAATAAAGTGCACCCATCGCCAGCAAAATAACTAAATCAAACTTCCTATTATTGGTATAAGCCACAAAAGAGGCAAAAAAAGTATCAGGTAAAATGTGCTGATTAAAAAAATAAAAAATATGAGTGTCAATTGATAGCCAAAATCCATGTTGTGCTGGAAGATACCAAGAGAAAAAAATAATTAGACCTGCAAGATTAAGTAGAAAAATAGCGAGTGCTTTTTGGTGAAAATAAGAAAGTTTCATAATAATAAAATGACAAATTTTGCGTGTGTTTGGTGATCTTGATCACAAAAAGTTTGAGTTTAATTATAGAACTATAACCAAAATAAAAAAATAGATCTTTGCAATTTGCTGTTTGTGTAAATGTTATACTTTAGTTTCATTTCTGTTGGATTTTTTCATGCTCACTTAACTCAAATTTAGAATATTTTTTCTTGATACTCGTAATTTGAGTATTATATAATTTTTTTCTATTCTTTAATTAAAGATAAAAGTTAAATAAATAAAGTAACAAGCCGATATTAGTTAGGACTTTAATAACATATTGGCTTGTGGAATTTACACACCCCAATAATCATAGGAGGCTAGTTTTGAATAAGTTATGTATTGCTGCTACGTGCTTAACTTTATTATTAAGTACACCTACTTTTGCTAAGGAAAATAAAGTCATTGGTTCCGGAACTATAACTTTTGTTGGTGCAATTGTTGAGGGCAATTGCCTAATGGATACAGAGAAAAACACTTTTAAAACAAGCTGTTGGAATGGAACTGAAATGCAAGAATCTCAATATCAGTTAGAAAGGAATAAGCACTTTAATTCTAAATTGATTAACAACAAAGGCTCTATGGATATTAAATGGATTAATGATAATTTAGCTGTAATGAACATTGTTTATAATTAGTTTCCCATAGACCTAATAATAAAAATAATTGTATTAATTAAATAAAATTTTAATGCTTTTATAGAATTGTTATTAAAGTTAAAAATATTTGACTTAAGTTTAATCAACGTTGATTTCTTATTTATAAACATCGAACACTTATATTTGATAGACATCAAATATTCCTCTTATGTCTATATGAATGTCATATTTTATTGCTATGATGAAAATATGTCGGGTAGGTGTGATCCTCATACCTGCTAGCGCAAACAAGAAGTGAGGTCGTTATGAGAAAATATCTGACCGTAGTATGCAGTCTTCTCGTTTCCAGTTCGATATCATTAGCTTGGGCATCTGATCCCATGCAAACAACAGGGCAGATTTATCTGCGGGGTGCGATTGTGGATCCTGCATGTGAGATGAATTTCACATTTGATAAAGCTGAATACCAATGTTACAAACACAACAAAGTGTTTACATCTACTCAATCTATTGTTCCTGCGTCTTTTGATAAATCCCAACAAACTATTATTTTGCCTCAAGATATGGGCAAGGCTGAGATCCGTTGGATGGATGATATCCAAAAGAATGGTGTTATTGACGTTCACTATTTTTAAGGTGTCTGTGGGTAGACAGAGGTAGGTTGCAAAAGATAAACAAGTCAAATAATCGTTTGTCACATTGGGTTTCTTACGATTATCTGACCTATTTAAAGCAACATTAGCTATACGCTAATGAGTAGGGTTTCTGACTGTTGATTAGTCAGCTCGGCCCATATAGCGACGTTCAGCAATATGAATACGAACTTTATCGCCAGTAGAAAGGTATTCAGGAACCTGAATAACTAACCCTGTTGGCAATGTTGCAGGTTTAGTACGAGCACTTGCAGAAGCGCCTTTAATACCTGGAACAGTTTCAACAATTTCCATATCAACAGTTTGTGGCAGTTCTAATGCTAAAACTTGACCATCCATTGTTAATACTTGCATTCCTGCTAAGCCTTCCTCAGGAATAAACAGTAATTCATCTTCAATTTGATCTTTTTTGAAGGTATACGGTGTGTAATCTTCATTATCCATAAAGATATATTCATCACCATCAATGTAAGAAAAGCTCACAGCACGACGTGTTAAGCTGATGGTATCAATCATATCATCGCCTTTAAAACGCTCTTCTACTTTTTGGCCTGTACGGATATCAGTAAAACGCATTTTGTACAGTGTACTTGCACCACGAGCACTTGGTGCTTGGATGTCGATATCTTTTACCAGTAATAACTTGTTGTTATAACTAACAGCCATACCACGTTTAATTTCATTGGCTTTTGCCATATAAAACCTTCCATTAAATAACATTGACGATAATGGCGACAAAATTACTCGCAGTGCAGAAACTTGGCAAGTTATTCGCACATTTTTTTATAAGATTTGATGAAAAAACAAAGCCAGCTGAAGTGGAGCTGGCTTTAGATACAGGCTTTTAGAAAAGAAATTAACGGTAGATAGGCAGAAGATTAAAGTTCGCTAAAATATGTGCGCTGGCATTGATAACACCAAACAAAATGACGAATCCAATCATAAACATACCACCGGGCGCTTTAAAGCTTTGACTTTGATTACGTTCACGACTCGCTTTTGCCATTAATGCTGGAATAATCGCAGCCCAAATGGTTGCTGCCAGTCCTGCAAAACCAATGGCATATAAGAAACCATCAGGAAAAATAATTGCCAAAATAGTCGGTGGTATAAACGTTACTAATGCAGATTTAAATCGACCACTTCTTGTATTTGAAAACTTAAAAAAGTCTGCTAAGTAATCGAATAATCCTAATGACACTCCTAAGAATGAACTTGCTAGTGCCATATAAGAGAAAAAGTCTAATAACATTGATACAGAGGCATTGGCGGTTGTTGAACGCATTTGTGCTAATAAGTTACCAATATTCCCACCATCAGCAATTACTTGTTTGAAATCTTCGCGAGGAATATTACCTTGTACAACAAACTGCCATAAAATATAAATTGCCAGTGAAATCAATGTACCAATAAGCAAGCTTTTCATAACAGCTTTACCATCTTTACGGTAATACGTCACTAAGCCTGGGATATTGCCGTGATAACCAAATGAGGTCAGTAAATAAGGTAATGCGGCTAAAGCATAAGGCAAGTAGCTTGCATTGTTTTCGTTAGTGTTAAATAACACTGGCATTTTTACTTCCGTAAATAGACCGCCAATAGCTAACACAAAGGCAATTACCATACCACCAATTAAAATGGTGCTTAATCTATCCACTGCGCGTGTTGATAACCAAACAAAGAAAGCAACAATTAATGCAAAGACTAAACCAGCAATAGCTTGAGGGACGCTTATCACATTTGCAAAGTTTTGCACAATAATGGAGCTACCCGCAGAAATATAAGCGTAAGTTAAAATATAAAGAACAAACGCAATAGATAGTCCATTAATGGTGCTCCAACCTTTTCCTAATAAGTCTTTGGTAATGGTATGAAAGCTTGAGCCTAAAGGATAATGAAGGTTTACTTCTAAAATCATTAACCCCGACATAAATAAACAAAACCAAGTGTAGATCAAAAGGAAAATAGAACCGGTAAACCAGACACCGGAAGTCACAATAGGAATGGAAAACATGCCTGCACCCACAGCGGTGCCAGCAATGATCATTGCACCACCAAGTATGGATGGGCGCTTTGTTATTGATGTGACTTCTGACATAGGATGTCCTTATAAAATTGACTCAATGTACTAGCTTGATGGTGTAAAGAATACACTTTTGCTATAAAGGTGTAAATAGAGGTTATTGTGCTTTATAAAAGAAAAAAGTGAGTAAAAATAATACAATAGGAGAAGGTGATTATATAAATCAATAGATTAGAGTGAGAATTATTAGAAATGATAAAGAAATATCGCTATAAAAAAGTGAAAATTTGCGCAGAAATAGATAATTCAAACATTATTCTGAACAAAAAAGATCCAGAATAATGAAAGTGATAGGGCGTTTTTAATTAGCCTTGATAAAACTGCTTACTTTTCCATAATGCAATAGAATTGCGACTGGCTTCAAAGTGTGGCTCAGGTAAATCATCAGGTGAACACCAGCGAAGTTCAGAACATTTATCTGGTTCCATCAATTTAGGTTCGTCACCTTGATGTTGTGCGATCATACAAATAGAAACTGTGTGTTTACCTTCTAATTGATAAGTTTCTAGATTATTGCTAATACCAATCACTTGTGGCTCAGTGATCGCAATACCAATTTCTTCTTCTATTTCTCGAATAGCACATTGCTCAAAAGTTTCACCTTCATCAACATGCCCACCAAAAATTGACCAATAAGGGGCATGTTTTCCACAACGTTTTCCTAATAATACTTCACCATTTTCATTAGTGATAATTACACCAACGCCGACTACGACTGACATTTGAGACTCCTTTTTTCTTTTTTATATAGTTAATGTATAAAATAAGTCGCTTTTTACGGGTGATATTCTCCATTGAGGATGAATAGAGTGCAAGGAGAACCAGCTCGATTTCACTGAATAAAAGGTTAATTGATGCTATAAATAACACCCTAAATATTCATAATAAAAAATGATTGGGGAGTGAAGGCATGAGTCGCCGTGTCGCTACGATCACCTTAAACCCTGCTTATGATCTTGTTGGTGCTTGTCCAGCTATTGATGTAGGTGGTGTTAATTTAGTCCGAACTGCTGGACTTAATCCTGCGGGTAAAGGCAATAATGTCGCGAAAGTCTTACGTGATTTAGGTATCGATATTACTGTTAGCGGGTTTATGGGACGCGAAAATCAAGAAGAGTTTCAGCATTTCTTTAGTGAAAATGGTATGGCGAACCGTTTTTATCTAGTGTCGGGACGAACACGCATAAATGTAAAGCTAACTGAAGGAAAAGGGCAAGTCACCGACTTTAATTTTTCAGGATTTACAGTATCACCACAAGATTGGCAGCGTTTTGCAACAGATTCGCTTAATTGGCTTGGTCATTTCGATATGGTGGTTGTCAGTGGAAGTTTACCTAATGGTGTTGATCCTGAAGCTTTTACCCAATGGATGATTAAGTTAAGAATATTATGCCCATGCATTATTTTTGACAGCAGTCGTGATGCTTTAGTCGCAGGGTTAAAAGCGGCACCTTGGTTGATAAAACCTAATCATCGTGAATTAGAAGCGTGGGTTGGACATTCATTAACTGAAATGGCAGATATTATTAAAGCTGCTCATCAATTGCGAGATAAAGGCATTGCGCATGTTGTTATTTCACTGGGTGAAAGAGGAGCTTTATGGGTAAATGCATCTGGAGCATGGCTTGCAAAGCCACCACATTGTGATGTGATAAGTACCGTTGGTGCTGGGGATTCAATGGTTGCTGGATTAGTCTATGGCTTATTAATGAGCCAAACGAGTGAGCATACATTGCGCCTTGCAACCGCTATTTCTGCGTTATCAGTCAGTCAGCCTGATGTAGGAATAAAAGACAGAAGCCAGCTTGCTGAAATGATGACTAAGATTGAGTTAACACCTATTAAATAAAGTAATTTGCGGTTTATTGTTATAAAGCGAAAATTGGATAAACCGCAAAACTCATTACTGTTAGTGCTGTTATTAGTATTGTTGTGATTTCAACCAAGCAATTTCGTCAGGCCAAATATCAGGATTAATGGTTTCTAAAATCAGCGGAATACCATCAAAACGTTTATCTTGCATAATATAACTAAAAGGCACTTTACCAATATTACCTTCACCTAAACTATGGTGGCGATCTACACGACTGGCTAATTCACTTTTTGCATCATTAAGGTGCATCGCTTTTAGGTATTGAAAGCCGACAATCCTTTCAAATTCAGCGAATGTTTTTTCGCAATCTTCAATTGTTCTTAGATCATAACCTGCGGCGAAAGTGTGGCAAGTATCAATACAAACGCCTACACGAGATTTATCTTCTACGCCATCAATAATGGCGGCTAGATGTTCAAAACGATAACCTAGATTTGTTCCTTGCCCTGCTGTATTTTCAATTACGGCAGTGACATTTTTAGTTTTTTCTAAAGTGATGTTAATTGATTGGGCAATTTTTTGTAGACACTTATCAACATCAATCTTATTTAAATGACTTCCTGGATGGAAATTCAGTAACTCAATACCCAGTTGTTCACAACGCTGCATTTCATCTAAAAATGCATCTCTCGATTTTTCGAGAGCATCTTCTTCAGGGTGACCTAAATTAATGAGATAGCTGTCATGGGGTAAAATTTGAGAGGGGCTATAACTATAAAGTTCGCAGTTCTTTTTAAATTTATCAATAACTTCTGTGGATAATGGTGCAGCTTTCCACTGGCGCTGATTCTTAGTAAAAAGGGCAAACGCAGTCGCTTTTATTTCATGTGCGCGTAATACCGCCTGATCGACGCCACCAGCAGCACTGACATGTGCGCCAACAAATTTCATTCTTTCTCTCCTTAGATTTATTTCACACCATGATAACAAACATACAGCGTATAACATCATATTGAGATGATAAAAGCAAAAAAGCGCAACTAAAAATAGTTGCGCAATTGAAAAGTACTTCTCAAGGCGAAATTTTAAAGGGAATTAATTTTTATCGATATTCCTATTAAGACATCAACACAGTTTGAATAAAGATATTAATCATTGCCCCACCAAGGGTTAACCAGAAAAATAAGAATAATGCTAACAATAACGGTTTGACGCCCGCTTGTCGGATAGCACTGATATGTGTTGTTAAACCTAATGCCACCATAGCCATTGCTAATAAAATGGTATCGATAGTTACAATATAACTAACAATAGACGCTGGAATTAAATTCAAAGAGTTAAAACCCGCCATTAAAATAAAGAATACGGCAAACCAAGGAATAGTAATTGGGCTTTTCTCAGTAGATTGCGCGCCATTGTTTGCCTTGCTTTTCTTTTTACTTAAATAAGCTGAAAGAATAATTAAGAATGGTGCTAGCATCATTACACGGATCATTTTACTAATAACCGCTGCATTTTCAGCATCAAGACTAATTGAGTGCCCGACGGCGACAACTTGAGCCACTTCGTGAATTGTTGAACCTGAGAAAATACCAAAGGTTTCTTCTGTAAATGGTAGCCAGCCTGCAAATGCATTTAAGTGATAGAACCAAGGGTAAAGAAAAATACCAATAGTCCCGAAAATCACAACAGTAGAAACCGCAACAGCGACTTGGCTTGCTTGTGCTTTAACAACAGGCTCTGTCGCCATAACAGCCGCAGCACCACAAATACTACTACCTGCACCAATCAAGATGACAGTTTGTTCATCTAAACCGAAATATTTGCGACCAATCCACATAGCAATAAGAAAAGTCGATATCAGCATAATGGCATCTATAATTAAACCTGTTGCACCTACATCTGCAATTTGCTGAAAAGTCAGTCTAAAACCGTACAAAATAATACCTGTACGTAATAAATAGTGTTTGGCGAATTTGACACCTTCGTCACTATAAGGTTTGGCAACAGGATAAAAGGTATTACCCACAATAATACCGAATAGGATAGCCAGTGTTAATGCACCTAAACCCATGCTAGAAAACCAAGGAATATCACCAATATAAATAGCAAGCGCAGTTAATACACCTGTTAGTAATAAACCAGGAAGCCAGCGATAGACTGGAGTAAAACATTTTTTCGCCAATGTAATAGGTTGACTTTGCTCTGACATAGAAAAACCTTGCTTATATGAATTTTGCATAAGCATATAACAAGCAATCTTATTTATTAAACTCATTATTTTTATAATAATAACCAGTAAAACTAATATAGGTGTATTTTCTTAAATGTACTTGGTATGTTACTGGTTTGTGGATAGTATGTTATTACAATGACAGCTCAAAGGTGGAATGGATATGCGAATTACGTTGCGGCAACTGGAAGTCTTTACTGAAGTTCTCAAGAGTGGTTCTACAACGCAAGCATCACAACAGCTTGCTTTATCTCAATCTGCTGTCAGTGCATCTTTAACTGATCTCGAAAGCCAACTAGGCGTACAGCTTTTTGACAGAGTGGGAAAACGGCTTGTCACAAATGAACATGGGCGATTACTTTATCCCAGAGCATTATCTTTACTTGAACGAGCAACGGAAGTGGAGCAGTTATTCCAAGCTGGAAATGGTGCTTTGCGCATCGCTGCAAGTACAACAATAGGTAATTATATTTTACCTCAAATGTTGGGGAATTTTCATCGTAACTATCCTGATATTCCGCTAGAAATGAGTATTGGAAATACCGAAGAAGTCGTTAAATTAGTGAGCGAATTTCGTGTTGATTTAGGGTTAATTGAAGGTGCTTGTCAAAGCTCTGAACTCATTAGCCAGAAATGGCTTTTAGATGAAATGGTTATTTTTTGCTCACCCGATCATCCGTTAGCTAAAGCACCAAAAGTGACTTTAACTGATTTACAGTCGGCTCCTTGGATTTTACGAGAAAATGGTTCGGGAACTCGAGATGTACTTAACCATCTTCTATTTGCTTCTTTACCGGGCTACCGCATTGAAATGGAATTAGGTAACTCAGAAGCAATAAAACACGCCGTGATGTATGAAATGGGGATCAGCTGTTTATCTCGCCGAGTCATTGAAGAGCAGATCAATAATGGCTCATTAAAAGAGATAAAAGTAGAAGGGCTGGCCTTACAACGTACTCTATATCTTGTATATCATCGTCAAAAACATGTCTCTGATGCATTGAAAAAACTTCTGACGTATTGTAATGCTGAACACTTAATCGGCAATTTTTCATAAATTGCTAATAATTGACGCCCGATCATGAAGGTATCTTATAATCCCAGATCCTTGCTATTCACAAACGACAGATTTGCTACAATCCTCGTTAGAAAAGTGAATATAAAAGTGGAATGTTATGTCAGAACAACAAAATAGTACTGCTGATTCGGGCGCAGTACGCACTTTGCGCCGAGAGTTAAAAGCGCGACATTTAGCGATGATCGCTATTGGTGGTTCAATTGGTACAGGGCTTTTTGTCGCATCTGGTGCAACTGTTGCTCAAGCAGGGCCAGGTGGGGCATTACTCTCTTATGCTTTAATTGGATTAATGGTCTATTTTCTAATGACCAGCCTTGGGGAATTAGCTGCATTTATGCCTGTTTCCGGCTCATTCTCAACATACGGTTCTAAGTATGTAGAAGAAGGTTTTGGTTTCGCATTAGGCTGGAACTATTGGTATAACTGGGCAGTTACAATTGCTGTTGACCTTGTTGCTGCACAATTGGTGATGCTCTATTGGTTCCCTGATGTTGATGGTTGGATCTGGAGCGCTCTATTCCTTGGCGTTATTTTCTTACTCAACTATATTTCTGTAAAAGGATTTGGTGAGGCAGAATATTGGTTCTCCTTAATCAAAGTTTCCACAGTAATTATCTTTATTATTGTGGGTATTGCGATGATCACTGGCATTATGAGAGGTGCCGAAAACGCAGGTTGGCATAATTGGGAAATTGGTGATGCACCTTTTGCGGGTGGATTTGCCGCCATGATTGGTGTTGCCATGATTGTTGGTTTCTCATTCCAAGGCACAGAATTAATTGGTATTGCGGCGGGTGAATCTAAAGATCCAGCTAAAAATATTCCAAAAGCTGTGCGTAAAGTCTTCTGGCGTATCTTATTATTTTATATCTTCGCGATTTTAATTATTAGCTTAATTATCCCTTACACTGATCCTAATTTACTGCGTAATGATGTAGGTGATATTAGCGTTAGTCCATTCACATTAGTCTTTAAAAATGCGGGATTATTATCTGCGGCTGCCATCATGAATGCGGTTATCTTAACAGCGGTACTTTCTGCTGGTAACTCAGGCATGTATGCATCAACGCGTATGCTGTTTACATTAGCAAGAGAAGGCAAAGCACCAAAATGCTTTGGTAAATTGTCTAAAAATGGTGTACCACGCAATGCGCTTTATGCGACAACGGTTGTTGCTGGTCTATGCTTCTTAAGCTCAATGTACGGAAACCAAACTGTCTACTTGTGGTTATTAAATACCTCGGGAATGACGGGTTTTATTGCATGGTTAGGTATTGCGATTAGCCACTACCGTTTCCGTAAAGGGTATGTTGCACAAGGTCGTGATTTAAATGACTTACCTTATCGCTCTGGCTTCTTCCCAATTGGTCCTATTTTTGCCTTTATATTGTGTTTAATTATTACATTAGGCCAAAATTACCAAGCTTTCTTAGAAGATACGATTGATTGGTATGGTGCCATTGCAACCTATATTGGTATCCCATTATTTTTATTAATTTGGTTTACTTATAAGATTGTGAAGAAAACCCGCTTTATTCGTTATAACGAAATGGAATTTCCAACACATATTGCGAATAAAAAATAACCTCTAAATTAAGTTATTAAAACGCCCGTTTTGTGATCAAAATCACTATAAAACGGGCGTTTTTTTATTTTTTTAACCAGTCAATTATAAAAAATATACAAAAATTCTAATTATATTAGTAATCGCATTGATAATAATTATTATTTGCTTTATTGTTAGCACATAATTTATTTACTGAAAAATAAAATGATGGCGCTATTGGTTGTAAATAATATGCTTAATGTAATGAGTCTGATAATAATTAGCCATTCTAGTGTTCAATACAGCCAACCAACAATTTATCGTCATATAATAAATTACACAGCGAATATATTTCACCGTATAATAATTTTGCGACTCACTTCTTTGTTGAATGAATTGTCTCAAATTAATAACTGGCTTTTGGTACATAAGAAACAGTTGATGAGTTGTACGGTATGTTTTTGCCTATTGAATGTGTTGGCAGAAGCAGAAAAACGTAGAAAAAAAACTAGGTACAACAATTGATATGAGCATTATGTCAGAGAGGCTCGCCACACAAGAGCATGAAAGAGATCCATCAGATAATGTGAAAGTCCGTTATCGAAAAATGATGAATAAACGCATGCTATGGTTGGGAGTTATCGTTTTGATTATTTGTGGTTCAGTGGTGTTAGATTTCACCATGGGACCTTCTGGTTTATCGCTTGATAAATTATTAACAACCCTTTTTCAACCTGAGCTTGTTGATGCAGGTTCTCGAGTGATTGTATGGGATATCCGCTTACCTTATGCCCTAATGGCGGTTGTGGTAGGGATGTCACTAGGATTAGCGGGTGCAGAAATGCAAACTATTCTAAATAACCCGTTAGCAAGTCCATTCACATTAGGTTTATCAAATGCAGCTTCATTTGGTGCTGCATTAGCGATTGTTTTAGGTATTGGTATTCCAGGTATTCCTGACCAATGGTTTATTTCGGCGAATGCGTTTCTCTTTGCATTATTATCAGCTTTATTATTAGACGGAATAACTCGTTGGACTCGAGTTCCTACATCTGGAGTAGTGCTTTTTGGTATTGCCATGGTGTTTACCTTTAATGCACTAGTCTCAATGATGCAATTTATTGCAACAGAAGACACTCTCCAAGGTTTGGTTTTCTGGACTATGGGAAGTTTAACGCGTGCAACATGGGTAAAACTCGGTGTTATGGCGGGTGCTTTTGCTGTCATTATGGCGATTTCATGGATGAGTTCATGGAAGTTAACTGCATTGCGATTAGGTGAAGATAGAGCGATTAGCTTTGGTATTGATGTAAAGCGTTTAAGATTAGGCTCATTACTGCGCATCAGTATTTTAACCGCGCTCGCAGTCGCTTTTGTTGGACCAATTGCTTTTATTGGTTTAGTTGCCCCTCATATTGCTCGCATGATGTTTGGCGAAGACCATCGATTCTATCTGCCAGCAAGCGCATTAATTGGTGCTTTAGTTTTATCATTGGCATCTATTGCTTCTAAAAATTTAATACCAGGTGTCATTATTCCAGTCGGTATTGTGACATCGCTGGTGGGCGTGCCATTTTTCCTCAGTATGATTTTACGTCATAGGGGGAATATCTAATGATGGAAGGATTAAAGATCCAAGATTTTAGTGCTGGGTATGCTAAACATCTTATCATTAAGGCACTGGATGTTGAGCCTTTGCCAAAAGGAAAGGTCACCGTATTATTGGGGCCGAACGGTAGCGGAAAATCAACATTATTAAGAGCGTTAGCTGGATTAAATAAATCATCAGGTGTTGTCAGTTTAGATGGCAACGATCTAGCATCGATGAATTTTGCACAACGTGCTCAAAATGTAGTCTATTTGCCACAAACATTACCTGCTGGTGTTCATTTACATGTTTTAGAGTCCATTATTGTGGCGCAACGTGCTTCAGGTGGATTACATAATGAACATAGTGAAGCTCAGGTAATGCACTTATTACGCCAATTAGGTATTGAGCATTTAGCATTACGTTATTTAGATGAATTATCGGGTGGTCAAAAACAATTAGTGGGGCTTGCTCAATCATTAATTAGACAACCCTCTTTATTATTATTGGACGAGCCATTAAGCGCACTAGATCTTAATTACCAATATCATGTAATGGATTTAGTTGCTAAAGAAACACACCGTAGAAATATTATTACTGTCGTCGTTGTCCACGATATTAATATCGCCTTACGACATGGCGAACATGTATTAATGTTGAAACAAGGACAGTTAATTGCACAAGGCACACCAGATAAGGTTATCACGGCACAAAGCCTTGCCGATGTTTATGGTGTTCAAGGTCGATTGGAATATTGTTCACAAGGAATACCTCAAATCATTATTGATGGTTTAGTGGATAAAATATAGAGAAGTAAAAAAGAAAGAGAAAAGAAGTAAATATAGGAACGCAGTAAATAGGGATATAAAAATAATATTAAAATAACTAAGGGTAATTAAGTTTATTTATTACCCTAATTTCTGAGCAACTGTCGACATATCCATCTATATAAAACTTAAAGAATATATATTCTTGGAGAATCGGGAATGGTAGTGTTAAATAAAAATAAAATCGCGCTTGGCGTTGTTGCTGCTATTGCATCAAGTTTTGTAATGACTGCTTCAGCAGAAAATGTAGAAAAATTGCTTGTAACAACCGCTTCTGGGTTTAAGCAAACCGTTGAAGATGCACCTGCATCGGTTTCTGTTGTCACTCGTGAACAATTAGAAACCAAATCTTACCGTGATGTGACTGACGCATTAAAAGATGTTCCCGGCGTATTAGTAACAGGCGGTGGAAGTAGTTCTGATATCAGTATTCGTGGTATGGATGCAAAATATACCATGATCTTAGTTGATGGTAAGCGTGTTGCGTCGCGTGAAACGCGTCCTAATAGTGATAACTCTGGTATTGAACAAGGTTGGTTACCGCCTTTACCTGCTATTGAACGTATTGAAGTTGTGCGTGGCCCAATGTCTTCTTTATATGGTTCAGATGCAATGGGTGGGGTTATCAATATTATTACCCGTAAAGCACAAAAAGAGTGGAATGTTAGCTTACGAGCAGACAGTACATTAACGGAACGCCAAAATTCAGGTAATACAGAACAAGGTAGTTTCTACGCAGCGGGCCCATTAGTTGATAATTTGCTAAGTTTAAAAGTTCAAGGACAATATTCGCATCGTAGCGAAGATAAATTTGCGAATGGTTATAATCGTCAGATTACCGCAAGCGGTGGTGGGACATTAAGCTGGACACCAGATGATAAAAATACGATTGATTTTGAATTTAAAAAAGACAGCCAGCACCGAGATGCACGTTGGGAATATTCAGCCTCTGAACGTTCTCGTAAATCTAAGAGCAGTGATTTCAGTAAATATGAGCTAACGCAATATGCCCTGACTCATGATGGTGTTTATGACTTTGGTACGATGAATACTTATGTTCAGCGTGATGAAAATAATAACCCAAGTCGTAAAATGGAATACAACGATACAACAGTTCGTAATCAAACAGTATTTATGTTAGATGCGCATACGTTAAGTGTTGGTGCTCAGTACCGTTTTGAAGAATTAAAAGATAACAACAACCGTTTAGACAACGGTAATAAATTAGATCGTTATAGTTGGGCGCTATTTGCTGAAGACGAATGGGCACTAACAAATGATTTCGCTTTAACCGGTGGTTTACGTATGGATAAAGACGAAAACTACGGTACACATTGGACACCTCGTGTTTATGGTGTTTGGCATATGGCTGATGAGTGGACCTTAAAAGGGGGCGTTTCTACTGGCTATCGTTCACCAGATCTACGTCAAGCCACTAAAACATGGGGACAGGCAACAGGGGGTTCAGGTGGTAATGCCGTCATTTATGGTAATCCAGATCTGAAACCTGAAAAGTCAGTAACCGAAGAGATTGGTATTATTTGGGATAATCGTGATAACTTAACCGCAAGTGTTACTATTTATAATACTGATTTCAAAGATAAAATTACTGAACGTCGTATTTGTGATGATAAAGGCGTGTTACCTACATGTACTAAAGAGCAAGGATACGGTCACCAATATGACTTTATCAGTACGCGTGAAAACGTAGATAAAGCGAATATGCGTGGTATTGAAGTTACAGGTAACTGGACGATTTCACCTGCGTGGAACTTAGCAGCTAACTACACCTTCACTGATTCAGAGCAGAAGAGTGGTGCATTTAGTGGTAAACCACTTAATAAACAGCCTCGTCATATGGCAAATGCGACCTTAAACTGGGAAACCACGCCAGAAATGGAAACATGGGCGCGTATTAATTTCCGAGGTAAAACATCAGATTATTTATCACGCACGAGTATGGCAACGGGTACGCCTTCTTATGCGTTTGTTGATATTGGTACAAGTTACAGCTTAACCAAACAACTTAATGTGATTGGTGGTGTTTATAATGTGTTTGATCGTCGTATTAATTATGAAAACTTTAATACCACATTAGAAGGTCGTCGTTACAACATTGGTTTGAACTATAACTTCTAATTTTTCACCCTCAGTTTGTGTCATTAAGACTCCACTTGTGGAGTCTTTTTTTATCATTCTTTTGGTTAAAATAAATACTGGAAAATTTAAATATTGAGGTCTATATTTAGCTCAATAAATCATCTTATCTATCGTTTTATTCTGACTATCAGAGTGTTATTTCTACTTATTACCAGTCATTTTTTCTCAAATTATTCTCTTACTTTTTATTTATATAAAACAGGTTATTAAAAAATAGGCACTTTTTATTAAAAGTCTATTTTTGGGGATAAAAGAAGCATAAGTTAACAAAATCTTAGCATTAATCTTATTAATGTATTTTAAATGCTTTATTTTGATGGTTTGGTAATGATATTAATTTTAATCTAAAGTTTAATTCTTATTTATCAATGTATTGTGTTTTATTTCCTTTCGTTGCAGTAATGACTATTTGAAATATTTAAAACTTGAGAGTTGTGATAAAAACACAATTATTGTTAATAAAATGTGGCGTTATATGTTGACTTAGTTTGCGAATTGAAAAGATCGTAAAAAAAGGGGGCTTTTTGATGAAAATGTATTGCTATTTAAGTCTGAGACGTGCAAAATGCGCCCACTAAAAATATGACTGATGCGTTTAAAGTGCATCGGTTTTTTTTTGCATTTTTACTTATTACTACACCAAGAGGTCAGATTCATTTGAGTCTGAATAGATAACATAATTTGATTAGCAGCCAGCCCCTTAGAGAAAGGGTTGTCATGATAGAGGAATGCTAATATGGTACAATTATTCTCTTTCGCAGTCGGGCCTAACGGCACTGCGGGCAATGATGACTACGGAGCACGGCGTCTCCTAAACACATACACATCCTTAAAAACTTCATTCTATTCTGTTTATAGGCAGATGCGAAGTCTTCCCAGTAACTGTCGGTTGAGTTTATCTAATACTCAAACCGAAGTTATGGGAGGGTTCGCTAATGTCAGATAACGTCATCTCCTCTATCGGCACTAACCAAACTGGTGCTAACAATCGAGTACAATTACGTAAAACCTTGACTCTAATGCAGGTAGTCATGATGGGGCTTGCTTTTTTACAGCCTATGACTATTTTCGATACATTTGGTATCGTTTCTGGCATTACGAATGGTCACGTAGCAACCTCGTATGCGATTGCGTTGATTGCAATTTTATTTACAGCGGTCAGTTATGGAAAATTAGTTAAGCGTTTTCCTTCAGCAGGCTCTGCGTATACTTATGCTCAAAAATCCATGAGCCCTTATGTTGGCTTTATGGTGGGTTGGTCATCTTTACTTGACTATTTATTTATGCCAATGATCAATATTCTATTGGCGAAAATCTATTTACAAGCAATATTCCCAGGCGTTGAACCGTGGATCTTTGTATTTGCTTTAGTGGCTTTAATGACGTTCTTTAACCTACGTGGTATTAACGTTGTTGCTAACTTAAATACAGCGATCGTTATTGTTCAGGTTGCAGTCATGGTTGTCTTTGTTGGGCTGCTTATCCACGGTGTTTATAACGGAGAAGGTGCAGGGGAGTTATGGACCTTTAGACCGTTTGCGTCTGTTGATGCTGAAGTCATACCAATGATAACCGGAGCGACAATACTCTGCTTCTCATTCTTAGGTTTCGACGGTATCAGTACATTATCAGAAGAGACACCAAATGCAGGTAAAGTTATCCCTAAAGCGATTTTCTTAACGGCGCTGATTGGTGGACTCATCTTTATTGCGGTTTCTTATTTTTTACAATTGTATTTCCCAGATATTTCACGATTCAAAAATCCAGAAGAGTCACAACCTGAAATAATGCTGTATGTTGCGGGTGCTTTATTCCAGTCTATTATTTTAGTGTTCTCTTGTGTGACGGTATTAGCATCAGGTATGGCGGCTCACGCAGGTGTTGCACGTTTACTTTATGTAATGGGACGTGATGGCGTATTCCCTGAGAAGACATTTGGTTATGTACATCCAAAATGGCGTACACCTGCATTTAACGTGCTATTAGTTGGTTTCTTAGCATTAGGTGCCGTGTTCTTTGATTTAGTGACTGCAACTGCATTAATTAACTTTGGTGCGTTAGTTGCGTTTACTTTCGTGAATCTGTCTGTTATTTCACAGTTCTATATTCGTGAGCGTCGTAATAAAGGATTAATGGATCACATTAATTACCTGATATTGCCTATCATTGGTGCTGCGACAATGGGAGTCTTGTGGATAAACCTTGAACCAGGTTCTATGGAGTTAGGACTTGTTTGGGGCGCAATTGGTATTCTTTATATGGTGTGGATCACTCGTCGATTCCGTCGACCAATGCCACAAATGCCAGAAAAGTAATACTATAAAAATTGTCATAAAAATCAGTGTAGAAATGGCTTCAGTAATGAAGCCATTTTTTTTTGCCTACAATAAATTATCAGTATTAAATTAGCTGTATCAAATAGGAAATTGAACAATAAATGATAAATAGGGGGGACACATTTTCTGATAATAAGAATTACATTAAAAAATAAATAATCGTATCGTTATAAATAAAATATTAAGATATGATTGATCTAACAGAATTTAATGAAGCTGTTTTTTTCTTGGTGATTATGAAAATCGCACTCTTTCTCTTGAGAAATTTATTAAATTAATACATTTTATATCAAATGGTTATATTGATAAAAACCTAGCCTAAGCTAAGTCAGCATAAGCTAGGTTTTGTTATTTAAATCGTACTTATAACTTAAAATGAATAAAGCGAATCTTTAGACTCTTTTAATTTTTGTGCTAATTCAGAAGCTTCATATCGTTCGGTTACTATTTCTATATAAGAGGCATTTTCTGTTGATTCTGCCACTTTAAGCGCTTTATTTAATTCATCTATCGTTGTGACTTTCTCACAATGCCAATCTCTTGCGCCAAAAGCTCTAGGTAATTGATGATAATTCCATTGAGCGAGATCGTTATAATAAGCTTCAGGGTAATCACATAATAATCGTTCAATTAAATAACCATCATTATTTAAAACAAGGATGATCGGTTTTAATCCGAAGCGAACAAATTGACTAATCTCTTGTACGGTTAATTGATGTGAGCCTTCACCTGTAATTAAAATAACTCGTTTGTTAGGCGCTGCAAGTGCAGCACCAAATGATGCTGGTGTAGCCCAACCAATAGAACCCCATAATGTTTGGTTATGGAATTGTGCACCTGCTGGTAATAGGGCAAAACCTAATCCCATTGATGATGTCCCTGTCTCTGCAATAATAATATCATTAGGTTTAAAGAATTTTTCTAAATGAGGATATAGATATTGAGCAGTAATTTTACCATTATCAGATAACACAGCTTCGCCTAATCCTTTGGCTTTTATCTGATGATAACTTCTTTTCGGTAATCGTTGAGTCAGTGCAGAGAGTACGTCCTCCATATAAATCGATGTGTAGATAACGGAATCAATCTCAACATATTCGGGCATGATGTTGATAAATTGTTTTGGTTTAATATTGGCAGTGAAACTTCCTGTATTGAAGTCGGTCATCATTGCACCAATTCCTAATACGTACTCACTATTTTCTACAAATTTTCTGACTTCGGGTGTCATTAATTTGCCATCATACATACCAACATATTGGGGATGAGATTCACTCAAAATACTTTTATCCATAAACATAGTGGCATAAGGTAAGCCCGTTTTATCGATAAAAGCTTGGACATTATCTGATAACCCTAAACGTGCGGATAAAATACCTGGTAATACGCAGATATTATTGCTGTGTATAAGCTTTTCAATAATGAGTGATACCACTTTTTCTAGTATTTCTTTATCACTCACTGGTTTTTTCGGGGAGGTAACAGGTGAATGTTCTATCACTTGCATAGTGGCATTATCAGAAGGTAGGCCAATATAAACTGGGCGACGTTCTTTTAATGCAGTAGCAATTAAACGTTCCATTTCTGTAATGCAATTTTCAGGTGTTAATATTGCGTGAGCACAAGCAAGGCGTTGACCTAATTGATAAAAAATATCAAAATCACCATTACCTAATGTGTGATGAACAAGGCGCTTACTTTTTTGTACACCACTTGCTGGCATACCAACTAAATGGAAAATAGGTAGGTTTTCTGCATAAGATCCAGCAATAGCATTAATTGCACTTAACTCACCAACACCAAATGTTGTCGATAATGCTGCCATACCTTTAATTCGGGCATAACCATCAGCAGCGTAAGCTGCATTTAATTCATTGCAGTTACCAATCCAGCGCATATGATTACTATTACAAATAGTATCTTCTATGGGAAACGCATAATCACCCGCAACACCAAAAACATCACTTATTCCTAAGTCATATAAGCGGGTTAACATATACTCAACGACAGTCTTACTCATATCATCTCCAAAAAAACCGAATAATAGTCTGTGAAAGTAGAGGAATGCTTTTACATTATGCTTAATGTTTTATCGTGGATATTATCTGATATGAAATGGTTTATTATCATTGAGGGTATAACTAAATGTAATAAGGTAAGCATTGCTAATGGATATTCGCACATTGCGCTATTTTGTTGAGGTTGTTCAATTAAATGGTTTTAGCCGAGCCGCTGATGCGCTATTTATCACTCAACCTGCAATTAGTCGTAGTATTAAAAAATTAGAAGATGAATTGGGTGTTACTTTATTAGTGAGAGAAATTGATGGCGTTAGATTAACAGATGATGGTGCAATATTGTTTGAACATGCAAAACAAATACTTGCACAATTTAATAATATAAATAAAGCATTACAGGACAAGTCTGGGCCATTAACAGGGACATTAAATGTTGGATTACCTCCTGTAATAGCTTCGACGTATTTTGCTGATATTATTATGGAATTTAGCTCTCGCCATCCTCTGGTTGAACTAAAAATATTTGAATTGGGTACTAAGCAAATGGCTGATGCCATGAGAGAAGGCAGAGTTGAAACTGCCGCCGTCGTATTGCCTTTTAATGAAGATATTTTTGAATTAACACCTTTTTCAGAAGATCACTTAATGCTATTAATGTCACCATCTCATTCTTTAGCTATAAAAAAGGAAATTCACTTCAAAGAGTTGATTAATGAACCTTTTATCTTCTTTTCTGAAGATTTTCGTATTAATGATTTAATTTATAGTGCTTGTGGTATTTACAATACAGTGCCTATTATTGCGGGACGTAGTAACCATTTAGATTTAATTATTGCCATGGTGAAAGCTGGTGTAGGAGTAACACTTTTACCCAACAGTATGTGTAATAAAAATCCTATTGATGATTTGGTTGTTCTTCCTGTAGTGGAACCTACATTGTCATATCAAATAGCACTAGCAAATAATAAAAATGGCTATAAAAGCCGAAGTTGCCAAGCATGGGATCAGTTAGCAAGAGAAAAGTTAACAATAGAATAAAATATTAAAATAATACTTATTTATATTCTGTTTAAGAAATAAATATCGCAATTATCTTATAAATAATAAAAGTGATTATAAATCAATAAATGTTATTTTTTAAGAAATGCGGATAGCAGTATAAAAGTAGTTATATAAATGATAAGTTTATATTTTGCACATAGTCTTATGAGTAATAATAAAAATGGGCAAATAAAAGATTAATCAGACAAGACAGGAATAGGATAGGGAAAATGAATGAGAGTAATAGTTCTGTAAATCAACATTTTATTCGCAAACTTGAAGGTATCGTTGGTAAAAAACAAGTATTAACACAAGCACATAAGACAGAACGTTATCGCAAAGGTTTTCGTTCAGGGCAAGGTAAGGCGTTGGCTGTTGTCTTTCCCGCTAATCTATTAGAACAGTGGCGAGTTTTTAAAACCTGTGTCGAAGCCGATAAAATTATTATTATGCAAGCGGCGAATACTGGATTAACAGAGGGCTCAACGCCTAATGGTGATGATTATGATAGAGATATCGTGATTATTAGTACATTACGCCAAGATAAAATACAGGTTCTTTCAGAGCATAATCAAGTTATTGCTTTTCCTGGTAGTACGTTATGGCATTTAGAAAAAGTATTAAAGCCATTAGGGCGAGAACCTCATTCTGTTATTGGATCTTCTTGTATTGGTGCGTCGGTGATAGGGGGAATTTGTAATAACTCGGGCGGTGCTTTAGTTCGCCGCGGGCCTGCTTATACCGAATTATCGCTTTATGCTCGCGTTAATGAAAAAGGTGAAGCTGAATTAGTTAACCATTTAGGTATTGATTTAGGTGAAAC
The DNA here is from genome assembly GCF_047921575.1 of Proteus sp. TSJ240517. Taxonomy (NCBI): domain Bacteria; kingdom Pseudomonadati; phylum Pseudomonadota; class Gammaproteobacteria; order Enterobacterales; family Morganellaceae; genus Proteus; species Proteus sp. TSJ240517. Next base: position 103,318 of record NZ_JBLRMH010000011.1, on the reverse strand, counting down.
ACCAGAAGAAATATTAACTAATTTAGATAATCGTCATTATCACGAAAAACAGATACAAACGACAGAAAAACTAGCCTCTGATCATGAATATCATGAGCGTATACGTGATGTCGATGCTAATACACCTTCTCGTTTTAACAATGATGAACGGCGTTTATATGAAGCAGCAGGGAGTGCAGGAAAATTATCGGTATTTGCTGTGAGATTAGATACTTTCCCAGCAGATCATCGCACTCAGGTTTTTTATATTGGTACTAATAATCCGGACGAACTTGAAGATATTCGTCGTCATATTTTAAGCCATTTTAAAAAGTTGCCTGTTGCTGGGGAATATATGCATAGAAGCTATTATAAAATGGCTGAAGTGTATGGAAAAGACACATTTTTGGTGATTGATAAATTAGGTACAGATAAAATGCCAATATTATTTGCCGTAAAAGGGCGAGTAGATGCGGTATTAAATAAAGTGCCTTTCTTACCTAAAAACATGGTGGACAGAACCATGCAGTTTATGAGCAAACTATGGCCAGCTCATTTACCAGAGCGTATGACTGATTTTCGTGACAAATATGAACATCATCTTATGTTAAGAATGGCAGATGATGGAATTGAAGAAGCCGCAACTTATTTAAAAGAATACTTTAAGCTAGCATCAGGCGATTATTTTGAATGTACTGAAGAAGAGGGAAATAAAGCCTTTTTGCATCGTTTTGCTGCTGCAGGTGCTGCTGTGCGTTATCATGCCGTTCATGTTAATGATGTAGAAGATGTGTTGCCATTAGATATTGCACTGCGCCGTAATGACAAAGATTGGTTTGAAAAGCTACCACCTGAAATAGAGAGTAAATTACTTTATAAACTCTATTGTGGGCATTTTATGTGTCACGTTATGCATCAAGATTATATTATTAAAAAAGGTGTTGATGCTAAAGCATTAAAAGCAGAAATGCTGGCGCTATTAGATCAGCGTGGAGCTGAATATCCCGCAGAGCATAACGTGGGTCATATGTATTATGCTAAACCTCAATTAAAAGCATTCTATAAGCATAACGATCCAACCAATAGCATGAACCCGGGTATTGGTAAAACCTCAAAACTAAAATATTGGGGAGAAGAGTGTGGCTGTGGACATGCTCATAATGATGCTAATACAGAGAATAAAAAATAATTGTTGTAGATTGTGTTTATTAAATTAAAGAATAAAGGCAGGATAAAACCTGCCTTTTATTTTATCAATTAGCTCGCAATCTCTTGAGCATATAAATAAAGCTCTTGTAGCTGTTTTAATTTTTCCTCGTTATCGGCATGTTCTTCAGCTAATAACTGAATAGTATTAATATATTCGGTTAGTTTTTCTGGCGTTAACATCTCTTTTCTATGCGCCAACCAACGTTGTTGTTCGTCATAATTAAGCGTTGAAGGATAATTTCTTGCACGATAACGGAAAAACAGAGGTTCCATTCTCGCATCTTCAAATGTTAAGTCTAAAGCGGGTAAATTCTGTGGTTGCGTTGAGCGAATAATCTCCATCGCACTACGATCATTTTCACTGAAAAAACCATTATAAATTTGTGAATCAACATTATCAGAGACAACAAAAGGTGTTTGTTGTGCAAATATTTCCACGACTTTATTGCGTATTTCAGGATGAGAAAACAATAGTGCTTGGTTTTTTAAACAAGTATCAACATCTAAACCAATTCTATCTGCATCTTGCTGTCTTAATGTATTTTGCGGTGCCACAATGGGGCATTTATTAATATGCAGTAATTTAATTGGAACTGGTGGCTCATCGACTGATAATTCACTACGTGGTGTATATAAACGTTCACGCAATTGGTCTGAATCGAGTGTTAATAAAGGCGATATATCTGTGGCTAAGTCGCAAACAATAACTGCATTGCGATTATCAGGATGCCACGCTAATGGTGCAACAAGGCTTAAATTAGAACGTGCGGCACCAAACATACCTGAAACATGCACAATCGGTGTCATTGCTGGAATATCAATTAGCGCCTGTACTTTGCGTTTATCGCGTAAATTAAAGAAATAATCAAACATGCGCGGTTGAGCTTGTTTTAATTTTTTTGCCATCGCAATGGTGGCATAAACATCAGACATCGCATCATGCGCATTCTCATGAGAAATACCATTTGCTTTGGTTAATAACTCCAAACGGAAGCTTGGAAAACCGTCTTCATTTTCAGGCCAAACAATACCTTCAGGGCGCAGTGCATAACAGGCACGTAAAACATCAAGTAAATCCCAACGTGAATTTCCTTTTTGCCAACTATAAGCATAAGGATCATAAAAATTACGATAAAGGATATTTCGTGTGACTTCATCATCAAATCGAAGGTTGTTATAGCCCATAATACAACTATTAGGTTGGCTAAAAGCTTGATGAATTTGACGAGTAAATTCGGCTTCAATCACCCCATTTTTTGCCGCAACTTGTGGCGTTATTCCTGTGATCATCACTGCTTCTGGGTGAGGCAGATAATCATCATTAGGCTTGCAATAAATAACGAGAGGATCTTCAATAATATTGAAATCCATATCGGTTCTTACACCCGCAAATTGCGCAGGGCGATCAAGTGCTGGGTGCGTGCCAAAGGTTTCGTAGTCATGAACATAGAACGTTGGTTGTTTGATTGTGTTAGTCAATGTTATCTACCGTAATAATTTATGTTTTAATTCATTGATTTATTGCTATTTATAGCACCTTGATATCAACTATTTCGCTCTTTTGGGTGCTAATGTCCTTTACTGTCCAGTATCGTCCATGCCATATTGAGTACAGAATGAGTACAAAACTACAAAAAAGAGTGAGTACAAAATATTATGGCTCTTAGTGACACGAAGCTTAGATCTATTAATGGTAAACCATATTCAGGTAAACCAGAAGTAGCTGATGAAGATGGTCTCAGCGTTAGGATATCTCCAAAGGGAGTGATTACCTTCCAATGCAGATATAGATTAGATGGAAAGCAGCATAGAATTAGCATTGGTAGATACCCAATAGTTACTCTTAGAGATGCTAGGGTAAGGGCTGATGAAATTAAGGAGTGTGTTGCTAGGGGAAACGATCCTAGACATCATGATGGGAAAGAAAGCAGAAACATTGTTACATTGCATGACTGCATCTCTTATTGGAAGCAAACCTACTTCCCGCAACTGAGAGAGAATACAATACTATTGTATGAGGCTGTTGTTGTTAAAAATACCAGAAATATCTTTACTGGCATTGATATAGAGGAGATATCCTCTAAAAACTGGATGGATTTATTTTTGGCTTTCGAAAAAGAGAACCCCAAGAAAGCAAGAACTATATTTGTACAGCTAAAGTCAGCTATAAATTGGTGCATTAGAAGGCAGTTTATTAACTCATGCGAGTTGATGAAGATAAGCCCAAAAGATATAGGTATAAGAACAAATAAAGGCGAGAGGGTTCTGACATATAATGAGCTTGCTAAAATATGGATAGCAATAGAAAGAAGCAGAGCGTCAACGTCTAATAAGCTTTTGCATCAAATGGCCATGCTATGGGGATGCAGACTATCAGAACTCAGAAGATCGAGAAAGTCAGACTTTGACTTGAAGGAGAAAGTATGGACTATTACTCCTGAATATAGCAAGGCAAAAAACACAATAAGAAGACCTATATTTGATGGAATAGAGCCATTATTAAATAAGGCACTAATCACATACAAAGATTATTTATTCCCAGGGCAAGATATTAGCAAGCCAATAACAATAGCTGCTGCCAATAGATATGTTGGAAGAATAAGAGATGAAATGAACTTAGAATACTGGAGAACTCATGATTTTAGGCGCTCTCTAGCTACTAGGTTATCAGAGGAGGGTGTTGCCCCGCATGTCATAGAGAAAATGCTAGGGCATGAGCTTGGTGGGATCATGTCTGTGTATAATAAGCATGACTGGATTGATGAGCAAAGAAAGGCGTATGAGATACACTTTACTAAAATAATGGATCACGTTAGGGAGTTATCTGACTAGCACCGCCGTTTTTAATCCACTTATAAACATCTGTTCTCAGGTATGCTTTAGGTCTCAATCTAATAGGGCGAGGAAACTTCCTTCTTCGCTCGTAATCCCATAGTGTTTGTCTGGATGAAATACCTAATTTATTCATTACTTCATCACTAGTCATTAATGTTCTATCCATCTTTCTCTTCCTTTTGTAATTTCCGTAGGTAATACGATAGGATCATCTTGTCCTGATAGTTCATGTGATTTAGAGGCTTAAACTTCGGTGTGTATTTATCGAGGATCTGAGTGGTTAGTTTGTCGTTGGGTATTCCGTGGCTTCTGAGCTCGATTAAGCATTCCTTTGCTATTTGCCTTCGTGCGTTTTCCATTGCCTGTGCATTCATAGTCTTTGCCTTTTATTACGCAAAGTGACCATATATGATTTACGACAGTTTTCTATTTCGACGGGATAAATATTCTTTCCTATCTTTATTTTGTGACTAACGATTATTCCAGTTCGATTATATTTCTTTTTATGGGCTTCCAGTGCCTCATTAATAGCAATCCTTTCTGTTGGCGTGACTTCACCGCGAATTATTAATCTCATAATTCACCTATGCTATTTTACATTCATTTAATATTTTATTACCGATATTAATTAACTCGTCTCTATCGACAGTATTAATTATCTTTCGTGGTTTGATATATGGTCGCCATATTAAAAGCATTGAGCCTTTATTATTACCGTTAACTGGTTTGTTTGTTCCTGCATTGATAAAAGATATTCTTCCTCCTGTAATTAGTCTCACTTCATCAACTGTTCCTAATGCAGAATTAAACCAACCAACAGAAGTATCAGCAGGAATTAACATCACGATAGGCTGTAATTGCTTTTTACATTGTTCGGCGGCTTTATTAATCCACGGCTGAATTTCACTGTACGGGGGATTGCAGAATATAGCCCCGTAGCTTTCCCAATCACAATTTAACGAGTCGTCTCTTTCGGTTAGGTAATGAGAACAGAGTGCATTATTTTTATCGGCGGCGGCATCTAAATAGAAACCAAATTCAGCGTCCAATGCTGTAAATAAAGGTAGGGGAGTTTGCCATCTATCACGCAATTCCTTTGGTGTGTGGCTACCTCCGTAGTCAGCCTTCATTCTCCGCATCCTTGATCATTAAGAATACTTCCATAGCTGCGCGATATGGGTTCGATTTATATCTCGATGTGATTCCATTTGAAATATCACTTGCACGCCACCAAGTTGACCCTCCGTCATCTGACATATCTGCCATTAACGATATCAAGTTTTCAATAATAATAGGCATGGCGTCTGACGGGTTATTGCAGGGGTCGAATGAGCCAATTTTGCGAGGTGATCTAATAATTATTGCACTTTCACAACCAGAAACAGCGGAGCGACGATAATCTGTTGATCCGAATGGAAATGGAGTGGCGCCAATTAAGTCAGCAACCTTTTTATTAATCTCGAAGTCAGATAGTTCGGTGTATCTATTCATTGATTACCATCCTGTAATTTCTATATCGTCAGAGTCAATAAACCAAGGTTCTATTTCGTCAATCCGAATCCCCATATCATCTAGAGAAGGATAGCCATCAATTCCCTTATCTTTAGACCAATCGAATTGCTCGGTAAGCCATTCTTCATCCTTGAAGTTATTGAATGCTATTTGCTGGAAGCACTCAGCACAGAACATTGCAAAACCTGCTTTCTCATGGCTACCGTGTATATCAGCTCTATATTCATCACCAGAATAGAATTTATTAATTTGTTCACATGATTTTTTAAATTTATCTTCATCGATAACAGTGACAACCATTTCTAAATCTTTTTGCCACGAACCAGAATTTATTTTAATTTGTCTCATCTGTATATTTCTCCACAAATAACTTCAACACTCATCACTGACATTAAATATTCAGCACGTTTATTGCATTCCGATTGCGTGTATATATCTTCCGTTACAGGCACAGCAGAACCCTGTATTAGCATGAGTAATACATATCCGATTATTTGCATTAATTGTTACTCTGAATTTTAGGTATAAAAAACCCTGCACTAGCAGGGTAGATGTTAGTCAGTAAATTTAGTTATGTTATATCTTATTTTTTCTTTTGTTTCATTTAAAAAATCAGTAAGCAATTCCCTTTCTACATCTGATTGAAAGTAATCTGATATGCCAGGTATATAATTTCCAGCATACTCATGGCTATATTTAATATAATATGTTGTTTTATTGAAAAATACTTCGCTTAATAGATCAACTTCCATTGCGAATTTGAATAAATCTAAGCTTGCCCATACCGCATGCCTATCCAAAAATTCATTCTTGTTTTTAAGTCTTAGATTTTTTTTATAAAACCTTGGATTATCATCCTCCGGTATTTCAACATAACATAACGAGTCATCTTCTATTTTAATGTGTTTGTATTCATTTTCATTTTGAATTAAAAACAAAACGTGGTTTATTTTTTCTATAAAATCAGATGTTTTAATGTTAATAAAATGAAGCAACTTTACATCAATTTCTTTTTGTTTTTTATTTTCACTTGATTTTTGGCTTAAATAAATAACAACAGAAACAATTATTCCTAATGATGATATTACAGTGAAAAATGCTGAAAACTTGGTAACTGACTCATCCTCGGAAATAAAAAGAAATTTTATTACCATAAATAAAGTAACAACCCCAAAAATAATAAATAGCGTTATTCTCGTTAGTTTGGCAACTCGGCGCTCTTTATTAACTGACATAACCCCTCCTTATTTAAAGCGGGGATCATACTCACATCCATGTGACTAATCCACTGTCAAAATGCATCCTTAATTCACACTTATTTGCTTTAATGCCTCACGAACGGCATTTAACCTAGAGTCTAGACGTTTGTATGCAACGCTTCTCACACCTAATGGTTTTGAAGAAAGATAGCTAATTAAATATCCGTTATCAGCTCTGATAATAAAATCAATTAACGAACATGACATTGCAGGCCAATATGCAGTCCAAGCTTCTCCCCATTCAGTTATGGTTAATCGACCATGGCCTTGATTATCATCTTCTAAATAGACTCTAATTGGGTCGTGTTTTTCTACATTTGTAATTTCAAGCTTAGTAACTTGAGATTGTTCAACTTTCATATTCATTCCTCTTCATTGCATCCCTGCGAGTTAAATTAAAAGATAATTAAAGCTGTCGCTAAAAATGCACCTTTAACATCTTTATTTGTTGGACAGTAATATGCTGAATAACCATCACGAGGAACTGCCTTGTAATAACAAACATCAACGCGATCGCAATTAACCCATTCCGATTTATCGCTTTCACAAATAATGTTTTCTTTAATTGCAGTGTCGATAACTTGCTCTTTGGTTTGGCTGCCTCGCATCATCAAAATAGTTTCGTCATTAGAATTTAGTAAATCTACTGTTTGCTTTTTCATATCTATCTCCTGTTTGCATCCTTGCACTGAGTCCGTGGGTTATTGGCTGTCGATGAAGCATTGCTCGCAACAATAAACAGTATCGCCACCAACAAAAACTTTATCGTCATCTAGTATTTCCACATCACAATGATCACAGTATGAGCAATCTTCCTTTTGTTCTTCTGTTAAAACTCTGTCCTGATATGGACTGTCACATAAAGCCATGGTATTTCTCCTATGGTTAAACGGGTAGGGTGGTCAAAAAGGGATATCGTCTGAGAAATCCATTGGTGGCTCAGGATATTGTGGAGCTTGCTGTTTGGGGTGTTGAGGTTGCTGTGGTTGTCCCCATCCTTGATTCTGCTGTGACTTCTGGCTTCCTGCCTGATTACCACCGTTACCGCCTAACATCTGCATAGAACCGCCGACATTAACTACCACTTCCGTTGTGTATCGGTCTTGCCCGCGTTGGTCTTGCCATTTTCTGGTTTGCAGAGAACCTTCGATATATACTTGACTTCCTTTTCTCAGATATTCACCTGCAATTTCTGCTAATTTGCCGAAGATGCACACTCGATGCCACTCGGTTTTTTCTTTCATCTCACCGGTTTGTTTATCACGCCACGATTCCGATGTGGCTAGTGTGAGATTAGCGATTGCGCCACCTGATGGCATATAGCGGATTTCTGGATCTTGCCCCAAGTGACCAATGAGAATACATTTATTCACGCCTTTACTTGCCATTATGCAGTTTCCTTAAGTTCTTTAATTCGAATGCCTGTTACACGTTCACATTCCTTTTGTGATTCAGTGCCAGCCAATGCATTCCATGCTTTTTTGTACTCATCCATGATTTGTGACTGATTCGTAGCTGTTCCAAGAAAGTTAGTGTAATCAGCCAATATCTGCTCTGCCGTCCGTGGCGCCACATTATGAATTTCCGCATCTGCATCAATTGCTGTTTCTTCTGTTGGAATGCAGAACGCTTGAAATGCCGCGTACTTATATGCAATGGACATGGCTTTGTTTGTGGCTTTATCTCCGCTATCCATAGCCTCTCCATAAGTCATAACTGTGTGTTTACTGCCATCCGTGACAGATACAAAATCAAACTCAGCTTTTACAGTGACATAATTTAATACACCTCCGCTCTTACTGGTTCTCTCACATACCGAGCGTTCAGTACAGCGAGTCAAGATAAGCAATCCATGCTTAACTAATGCAGGGGCTAGGGCGTTATAAACTGCATCAATCCCTCTAAATGCATAATTAACACCACCGCCTTTTGGTCTCTCCTTGCTTATTCCTTTTTCTGCTAGTTCCTTAGCAACATTACTTATTGCTTTATATACCTCACTCATCTTTTTTCTCCAGCCAGTATTTAATTGAAAACTCAACATCAGGATCTAAATCAGTCTGATTGAGTAACCAAGTTAAATAACCTGTATTTTCTTTCTTAATTTCGACGAATGTCATTCCTTTGTACTTACCAAAACGTAACTTGTTTAATAGTGATGGCTGATTAGTTATTTCTAACATTTCCTTATCTGACCACCCTGAATCGTCCTTGATTCGTTTAAACAATGATGCTGTAACAATGCAGTCATATAGCGCTCTGTGTGCGTGCAATCCATCTGGAACATGAACATTCAGCTTTAGCGCGTAACGTAGATATTGATTACTGTGGCTCTCTAACTCTGGATATAAGCGTCTTGCCAGCTTTAACGTGCAAATAAACGGAACATCCATTTCCGGCATCATCCGTTTATCGAACTCTGCGTTATGTGCAACTAGATAATCAGACCCCTTGTAATTACCTATAACGTCACCAATAAGTGGAGAATCAGCAATCATTTCATCGGTGATGTGATGAATTGCCATGGCATTTATTGAGATTGGTTTCTGCGGGTTTACAAAGTGTGACTTCTGAGATGTGTAATCAATTTCATTGTTGTTAATGTCGATACTTGCAATCTCAACTATTCCGCTGTCAAAATCACAATTCTCTGTATCTACAACTCTGTATGTCATATTAATCTCCCAAATACTGACCAGGTCGGCGATCAGTCCCGTAGTAATCGACTTCAAATTTATCACTTGGTGCAGAATTCCTTTCTGCATCAAGTAATGCCTGTATATGAGGCGGTAGAGGAGGGTGATTTTTCGATGCGTCCAAGTTCATGTGTAGCAGTTCCATTGCCAATCGTTTTTCCCTCTCCTTGACACTCGTATTTGGCAAATGCCCCTCAATCATTGCAATAGCTTGAGCTAGAGCTTCCTCTCTGTTTTTTGCTAATGACGGTGATGTTAGTTGAGGGTATTGATCGGTAGGGTAAGAGTTAGAAACATTCATTGAAAATCTCCTGAAAAGTCCTTTATTGGTATCGACAATCCTTGTCGTCCTAATACTTCCGTTTGATACATAAATTCATAGTGTTCGCGTTCCTGCGATTCTTTACGCTTCCTGCGTAATTCTTCTAACCATTGCTTTGAGTTGCTCATAACTCCTCCTTAATAAACAGCACCCAATGCGTTTTATCGCTCTTACCGACACGCTGTACTATTGTTGGTTTTTGGTCGGTTAGCGCTAAAACTTGCTTGGTAGGTATTTGCGTTTCATTCCACTTAAAAGCCAATGTTCCGTTTGGCTTGAGCACTCTAAATGCTTCACCAAATCCTTTTGATAAATCGTCTTTCCATGACTCTTTATTTAATCGCCCGTACTTTTTAAACATCCATCCGTTGTGGCCAACTCTGATTAAGTGAGGTGGGTCGAATATAACTTGATAAAATTGACTGTCAGAGAAGGTGAGGTTTTTAAAATCAGCGATAATGTTTGGAGTGATATTTAGCTTCCTGCCATCACATAAAATATGTTTCTCTGTGCGGATATCACTGTAGATTGCTCGATTATCTTCCTTGTCAAACCAGAACATACGACTACCACAACACATATCTAGAACTTTAGTCACGCAACCCTCCTTAGCTTAGAAACACGCAATATCCTGTTAATAAAGGCTTCCTTGCCTATCGCATTGATAATCCGTTCAAGCGATTCGTCGTCACAATCGAGTGCATATTCCATTGCCTCAACTGAGTCAATTTCCGTTAACTTAGCCAGCTCTCTGAAACTTCTTGTCTCAATACTGAGCTTGCTACTGTCGTCAAATTCCATGACTGTTTTGCCGTCTACTACCCGAGTTCCGTTCGAGTAGCTGTATGAAATTTGCATAATCACCTCAACTTACAAATGTTGGTATTACGCCAACGGTTGTCACAATGACCACTGCTAAACTGAATAACCATGGACTTGTACGTTTATTTTTACGTGCTTGAGGCGTAGTGATACGCACCGCCATGCAATCACGCATAGTGATGCAATATTTTGATTTCATTGTTACCTCGCTAGGTGAGCGATAAGGTGGTTACCTGGTGTTGGTGCGGTGGGTTAGTAGTGAATTTTTACGTTTGATACTAGGTTTTTAGCGATAGCGATAATGCAATTCTTGGCGCACTCTTCTGGAATGCCAGCATCAATTAAATCTTGCATAGCCTGATTGTTAATTGCTTTTTGATGTTCCTTATCAGCCTGACGTTTAGCCTCTTCCTGATGTTTACGCTCTTCCTCAGCTAATCGTGCTTGCTCAGCTTCCTGTGCTTTCTTGCGCTCAGCTTCGATAGCTAATTGTTTCTCACGTTCGGCTCGTTCCAGTGCTTCTCTGGCATCACGTTCTGCCTTTTCCTTGGCTTCTTTTGCTGCTTGCTCTGCACGTTGAATTGCTTCCTGCTTTTCACGCTCTGCACGCTCAGCGGCTTCTTTTGCTTCACGCTCACGCCGTGCTGCTGCTTCAATTTCTTGCCGTGCTTTACGTTCAGCTTCGAGTCTTGCTTGCTCAGCAGCTTGTCGCTTCATTTCTTCTTCACGAGCAACGCGCTTGCGTTCTTCTTCGGCTTTGCGTAAATCAAACAATTCGTTCATTTGCAGAGCTTCTTCGTGATCAACTTCGATTTGCTTCTTAAGTGCTTCGGCTTCTTCGCGAGCTTTTTCTTGCTCTTCCCACTCTGTTAGTGGCTTTCGAATACCATCACTCAGTGAGTCAAGTTCGTATCGAAATAGCTTACGTGCGGCATCTACTTTCTTAGGTAATTCTTTCAGGTCATCAACAACCAGTTTGCCAGCCTTATCAATAGCTGTTTTTGTTTGAGTAACTTTGTATGCCAGTGACGCGAAAGCCTTGCGGTTTTTAGCCACAGATAAATCACTGTCGAGTTCTTTTCGTTCTTCCTCAGCCAGCGTTTTAATGTGAGCTAGCATCTGATTTACTTTTTCTGGTGCTGTGAATAAATCGAGAGCTGTTGCTTGTTCAATTACGACTAATTCATTTGCCATTTCCTATGTTCCTTATGTGCGTATTCCTCACTATTAATAGCGATATGAATGATTAAGTGGTGGGTTACTGCTGACCGATGGCTTTTGCGATTACAGCGTCAACGATGTCTAAATCATCGTCATCATCTGGTTTATAGCTTGCAATTTTATTGCGAAGTCTGATTAACTGTTCTAATAACTCTGGTGCTGTTGCGATTAGATTGGCATCTTCTTCTTTAATTTCAGTAAGAAAGGATGCGACAACGTTATGATTATCATCAATCAAAAGAGAGTTTTTAATTACTCCACCTCTTAAATGCCACGGAGCTGGCGTACCTTTAAATTCCATATCACCCCCTAGCCTTTAACATTGCATCTGCCAACTCATAGGCCTTACTTGCAATTTCACCTGTATCACTGAATGAAAATTGATTTCTCTCTGTGTTTACAAGGATTCCATTCATAGCAGCCATTGCGAACTTATCGCGTAATGATGCTGAGGTAATAGACCCATCACTTTTGTAATGTGCGTCGTAGTTTTTATCTGTCATACTCCCTCCGTTATTAACGGGTAACCAAATAACCTTGGCTTTTAAGGTACTTGATTATATTTTCTTCACTAATAGCTGTTCTGAGTATTTCAGTTTGATACCACTCTGGAATTGAAATATCAGCCACATCGGTGACCTTTACCTCCATGACTCCAACACCAGAGCTACAATCAGCTGACGAGCACAAAATCGTAATTTCCATCTCTATCTCCTATCTATTAATCAACTCACCACAGCCCACAGAATGGACTGTAATTAGTTAACTGTGCCTGCTTTTAACCACGTCAGGCGAGGTGGTTCTTACATTCCCCAATGCAAGAAATTTGTGTATAATTTAATCACCCCAATGCAAAGAAAAGGAAACTACATGGCAACTCTTTTAGAGAGACACGAAATGATTATTCGAATGATGAATGACAGGGAAAGACTAATGCAGCCCATTAGCGACGAAAAGTTTCAAGAACTTGTAGATAAACTTGGAATGGATCAATTAGCTAATGACGTTGGCTACTTAGTCAATATTGGATTAATTAACCACAATGCGATTCGGTTTGGCATTGGCGGTGGCTATGGATTCAATACAGGAAGCATGTCACTAACCGCTGCAGGAGTTGATTATGCAAACATGGATACAGTAGGAAACCAAATAAATACAGTAACAATTAAAATTCACCAAAACACCATTGATAATCTAGAGACAATGATCCGCTCAGCTAACATTCCTGAAGAGGATAAAAAATCTCTGCTTTCACTGGTAAGAGAAAAAGGTTCTGAGGCTGTTGTTGGTAAATTAGTTGATACAGTGTTTGCTAATGCCGGAATAGCGGCTGCATTATTCATGGAAGCAGCTAAGAGCAAATTTGGTTTGTGATGCTAGCCCATCCATGGGCTTCACCTCGCCGTAACCCCGAACTCACTGCTCGGCTGTTTTGTTTTAACTCCTGAAAATACTGCTACATTAGGTAAGCAACAGTTATCTCCACTTGGATAATGCTTTGTTGGTTTAAGAGAGAGAACAGGGCGTTCTGGTTTCTCAATACCAAATATCGAATCCCATATTTCTTCCACTGAGCGACTTGGAGTTTTTATCTCTTCACGTTTACGAGCTAGGAACTCAGCCCTGCGCTCATATCTACGTTGAGAGTAACTACTTCTTTCAATGACCTTTATCGTTGCCATATTTGCCTCCTAAGTGATCTTTGGTTGAGATTTATTGCTCACCAAAAACCACTCAGTGGTGATTCAAGAATGCCTGAATCATTTCTTCCTAATTGTTAAAGAACTAAATCCGTTTACCTTTGGCTCCTTGCCTTTGATGAGTTATATATTGAACCAATAGTTCACATAAATCAAGAACCAAAAGTACAATATTTTATTATCATAGTGAACTTTTAGTATATTTTGTTGTTTTTAAAAGGTATTTATTTTTTGTAAATATTTAAAATTAGATCTTAATCACTAATTTATTTAGGCGGGATGAAAAAAATCCCTCATATAGAGGGATCAAATAAAGAGTATGAGGTTAGTATGATGTGCAGTTAACGGTAGAGCCTAATTTTGTACAGTTCGTTGTTGTTACTGGTTTCTTATAAATGTTTTGCTGTTGTTGCCATAGTAACAGGCTTTGTTGTGCTGATATTGCTCTAATAGCCGAAGCCCCATTATCTTGTCTTATTTTTTCTGGTCCATATTCAATAAGAGAATTATTTTTAAATATAAACTTATAGTCGGCTTTATCATAAGACCAACCAGACATAAGCCTGTTAGCATAAATTAATATTTCATAATCATTGCTTGACGCATTCCCATCAGGGTTACCCATTATTGATATAACATTGTCTTTACTCATCCCAGAATGTATTGATGATATTTTTTCACCTGTTACACAGCCTGACAAAGCAATGATAATAATTAGAAAAAGTATTCTCAAAGCATCCTCTTTTTAATGATTAAAAGTTAGACAAATCGCATCATCATTTGAACTACAACACCAATAATTTTACAGTTACCATTTATAGTAATTGCGGGGTAGGCTGGGTTTAACGCTTTAAGATATTTAGCTCCATCTAAAACAAGTTTTTTGAATGTTGCTTCATTCGTATCAGTAAGCTTAGCTATTACCAAGCTTCCATTTATAGGCTCTCTTCCTGTATCAACTAGAACCAATGATCCTTCTGGAATACTGATACCTGTTGGCGCTGTCATTGAGTCTCCCTCAACCTTAAGCCAAAAAGCAGATCCCTGAACAGCAACTTCAGACTCATACCATTCATCGATCTCGCTAAGTGTATATGGCTCACAGGCTTCAGTCCAATTACCAGCCTGAACAAAGCTAATTACAGGGTATTTAGGGGCTGGTCTATAAGGTCTTGGATTACTAACATTTGAATTATTTACATTCTCCTGACCGTGTTGCAACCAGACTATATCCACTGAAAGTAATTTAGCTAACTTATTCATCACCTCCTGTCTTGGTAGTGATTCAGCATTAAACCATTTACTAACAGCCTTGGTTGTTACGCCAAGTTTATTAGCTATTTCTGTCGCTTTGCCATGGTCATCAAAACCAGCATCTCTTGAAGCCTGCGCAAGCCTCTTGGCAAATAGTTCACGCACGTTATTAATTTGTACCATACGTTCAATAATAAACATCTTGAAAGGAACTGTCAGTTCAACTAATATATGTACTGAAAGTTCATTAAGGAGACTTCTATGCACGATTTAAGGGAGCCAATTAAACAAATTGGCGTTGCAGAAGTAGCAAAGGCATGCGGAGTAAGTGAGCGAGCTGTTTATAAATGGATTGATAACGGTTTTCTACCAAAAACAGAGTTCTTTGGAAAAACTAATTATGCAAAAACAATCCAAACCCTATCCAAAGGGAAAATAAAAGCTGAAGACTTACTGGCTATTAGCCAAAAAAAATTACTTGCTGCTTAGTTTTAATCGCTCTTTAACATCACTAACCTGCTCTAGGCAATCTTGGAGCAAACAATCCGCTCATATGGAATGAGCCACGGATCATTACTGCTGTTCCCAATATGGGAAGTAATCTAAGAAGGAATTTAACAAATGGAACTATCAAACGAACGCAAATTTCGAGAAATCGAATCAAAAATCATGAAAGGGATACTTGTTACTGGCGCTAGAGAAGTAGCGAAAAGGACGGGTATTCACGAATCACAAATATCTCGCTGGCAATCTCAACAATCTAAAACGCAATTAAGCTTCATACAACGTTGTGCAAGGCTTTTAGTTGCTATTGGGTATGAGACACCAGATGACACAGTGATATTGCAAGGTGATGAGGCTAGGGCATTAATTCAGATGCTTGAACATGTCAAAGCACCAAAAAGAAAAGCCTCAACCACTGCGAATGGTGAGGCTTCTCAACAAATGGACTTAACCATTTAGACTAACAAATACACTGTATCAATAACCAGTATTAAAGGGAAGCTGATTTTGAGCTTTCCTTTTGCTGATACAGCTTAGGAATAAGGGAATTATACCATGAAACAACGATTTAATCATAGTACTGTGCATAAAAACAACGCTAGAAATCGCTTTAACAGATTGGTTACTCAGGACGGTGTTAAGTGCCTCAGAGAAATACTTGAGGATGCAAAAATACGCACTGAACATCGTCAACAGGTACTAGGAGGTAAAAGTGATGAATAGCAATGTTGCATACGCTGACTTTGGTAATCAACGACGGCAAGAGAGGTCAACAGTGGCAAATCTTGAAGATGGTTACACAAGAATAGCCAACGACCTATTTGAAGCTGTTATGTGTGCAGATTTAACAGCAAGACAACTAAAAGTCGTTATGGCGATCATCAGAAAGACATACGGCTTCGGCAAAAAGTTAGACCGTATTACAAACACTCAGATAGCTGAAATGACAGGTATTCATCATACTCATGTTTGCAAAGCGAAGAATGAAATGATTGCTATGAATATTGTTATTTCATCAGGTAATAAAATTGGAATTAACAAAGATTTTACTGAGTGGAATTTCAATATTAGCCAAGTTAGCGAAACATTAGCTAAGTCGGCTAATAAAACATTAGCTAAAACGGCTAATTCACATAAGCCAAGTCAGCTAAACACAAAAGAAACTATTACAAAAGAAAAGAAAGAAAGTAATACACCCCTTACCCCTCACGAGGTGAAAGGGGGAGAATCGGTGAAACCTACCAAGAGAAAATCAACTCCAATTAACTACGATGAATATCTCAATGCCTACAACGAGGAAGTTGGTGACAGACTGCCTCATGCTGTGGAAGCTAACGAGAAACGTAAAACACGGATCAGGAAGATAATCAAAAACCTTGCAACGGCAAATGTTGATGGTTGGCGAGCCTACGTTAGAGCCTTTGTGCGAATGGCTAAGCCATTTTATTTTGGTGAGAACGATACGGGTTGGACTGCTGATATTGATTATCTGCTAAGAGAAACAACGTTGACAGGTGTTCGAGAAGGTAAATTTGCTGACAGGGGGTTTTAAGTGATCAATACGGAATTTGAAGCAAGTGTTATTGGCGGTTTGTTAATTTCAGGGTTAACACCTGATGCCTCGGATGTTTTAGCCACTTTAGAGCCTGAATCATTTTCAGTTAGGTTCTATCGAGAAGCCTATCAAGTTATTCAAAAACAAGCTAAGTCTCGCGGTGTCATCGATATGATGATGGTTGCTGAAGGGATGGGTAGTGAGCATCTAGCTAGTATCATCCAAACGGCCAAGGATTGTCCTAGCGCAGCCAACCTGAAAGGCTATGCCAAGATGGTGACCGATAATCACAACCGTAGAGCCATGATCCAGCTAATGGACTCTGTGCGCGGTGTGATTGAAAGTGGAACCATCGAGCAAGCCAGTGAAGCAATGGAGAGTTTTCTTGCTCAGGCATCTGATATGCATTCCTCGAAAGGTGATATTGCTCCCGTCCACGTTTCGTCGTTAATCGAAGATTACACCGAAGTTTTACAAGAGCGTGTTAACAAAGGCGAGGAATCGGACACACTAAAAACGGGGATCCG
The DNA here is from genome assembly GCF_047921575.1 of Proteus sp. TSJ240517. Lineage (NCBI taxonomy): Bacteria > Pseudomonadati > Pseudomonadota > Gammaproteobacteria > Enterobacterales > Morganellaceae > Proteus > Proteus sp. TSJ240517. Next base: position 85,923 of record NZ_JBLRMH010000011.1, on the reverse strand, counting down.
CGAATTAGATGAAATTATGGGAGGAATAAATCCTGTCGACCTAGTCATTATCGCCGCTAGACCAGGAATGGGTAAGACAGAAATTGCGCTGAAAATTACAGAAGGCGTTGCCTCTCAAAATGTTATCGGCACTGACAACAAGAAAGGCGTTTTAATTTTCTCAATGGAAATGGACTCTCAGCAAATCGTAGAGCGTCAGATTGCAGGATCAGCAAACCTATCTGTTAGCGCATTGAGAAACCCATCTCGTATGAGTGACGAAGATTGGGGAAGGGTATCTATGGGGGCTGGTAATTTACTTGGCTTGAATGTCTGGGTTGTCGATGCCAGCAAATTAACCGTTGAACAAATCACTGCAATTTCAACAAGACACAAGAAGCGTCATCCAGAATTATCGTTGATCATGGTCGACTACTTAGGGTTGATTGAGAAGCCTAGAGCAGAACGTAACGATTTGGCTATTGCTCATATTTCAGCAACGCTAAAAGGTCTGGCTAAAAACATCAGAACGCCTGTTATTTCACTAAGCCAGCTATCTCGTGATGTTGAAAAGAGACCTAACAAACGACCTACCAATGCGGATTTAAGAGATTCAGGAAGTGTAGAGCAAGATGCAGATAGCATCATCATGCTTTATCGCGATGCAGTCTATAATGAAAACTCCCCCGCAGCAGCTTACGCAGAAATAATTGTGACAAAAAACCGATTTGGGAAATTGGGAACTGTTTATCAATTATTCAAAAATGGTCACTTTCTTGACACCGATCAGGCTCAAGCATCAAGCATCTGTCAACAAAGTAGCAGACCACAACAAAGAAGATTTCAAGGAGCAAATGTATGAATTTAGAGCAGTTAGATACGGATGATTTTATTGAAAGACTTGAAGTGTTGCGTTCTGTTTTAAAAGTTGAAGGCAATCACTTTGTTTTCCAGCTAAGTGACAATGAAGTTGATCGATATGAGATCTCTATCTCCTCATGTAACACCCCAGATAAGTTGCTTTCATGGGTATTTCATTTGACTGAGAAGCAATGGATGAATACCGAGCTACTACGTTATTTCATTCGTGTAGCAAGCGTTAAATCGAATATCAAAATTAACTAATCAAGTTCCTGCGGGGGAACACGCAAGAGGATTTTTAGATGAATGAACACAGAAAGTTTATTTGAAAAATGTAAACAGCTCACAGAGGAAAATAGAGAGCTGAAAACAGACAGAATTATCTCTAGACAAAAAATATCAAACCTACGATTAGAAATTGAATCACTGCAGCGGGAATTAGAAATAAAAAATTTCGATGTTTCTTGCATCCCACCAATGCCAGAGGGTGAATGATGGAATCACCACTTGCAAGAATGATTAAGCAACAAGTGTTTGATGCCAACGTTGCTCGTTTAGTTAAACTCAACGATGAGCAATGGGATTTCATACTGAATGACCAAGACAATGATGGCGCTTGGGCAGGAGGTCATTTTTTCGGTCACGATTATGACGAGTGGGAGATTTTAGTTGCCCACAATATCAAATATGTGAAAACAGGATTGAGAGAGGCGTTGATATGATAGGAACAAAAGTAATTTATGACACAGGAAATAATTGGAATTGCTGGGCTGTAATAGTGTTTAGTTATGGTAGTTATATTGAATGTTACCTTCCATCCAAGCCAACAAAAAAGCAATTAAGAAAGATAAAAAAAGATTTTATTAGGATTATGAAACTTGATGATTAGGAGAGCTAACAGTGAGTGATAAGGACAAAGAGTATTTACATAGGCAATTGGTGAAACTCGGCGACATGATAGGGGATGGATTACACTATGAGCCAGACGGGAAGTGGATAACAAAAGAATACAGGCGTATTTGTAAAGTGCTTGGTTATATAAAACCAACTCCAAGAAAACCAGCAGTAAATAACTCATCAGAAATAAATGAAAAAATGGCTGAAAGATTGAGCAGTGTTAATTGCAAGTGCGGTGGTAAGTTAAAGCAATCTCGCTCAGGTTCAATGAAAGCAATATGCACTAGTTGCAATGCAAAATACACATTATTGAAAAGGGTAAAAGTAAAATCTGGAGGTTAACTTGGAAGCAGATTTCCTCTTCCACGAATCAACCAAAACCGCAGCATGGCAACATCTCAAAGAAGTTCTAGCAACAAACCAACCACACCGAATCATTATCAAGCCTTGGAAAAACAAGCGTTCACTATCTCAGAATGCCACTTTCCATATGTGGTGCGGAGAGATAAGTAAATATCTATGTAAGAACAACGCTAATTACACACCTGAAACCGTTAAGGAAATGCTTAAGCATACATTCCTAGGTTACGAGGTGGTCGATATGGTTGACGTTACTACACAGCTTACAGAGCGCGTAAGGACACTTCGAAAAACATCAAAACTTGATACAGGTGAAATGTTCCACTTCATGGAGCAGGTTGAATGCTGGGCGGTAGGTATAAATTGTTTCGTGACGATACCTGATAACAGTGAGTATATGAAATTGAAAAGGGAGCAGGATGAATGACATTTTATTCTTTATTGAGCGGGGTGAGAGCGTGAAAACTAAGTCAACAAAAATGGAGTTGGTCAAGTTTGAAAGAAACGAAAACCTATTTCTCAAGGAGTATAACGTTACTCACAATAACGAGACTACAAAGTTAGAGCAGAAAATATCTATTGCCAGAGATAACTTTGGAAAGTTTGAGGTAGATATTGAAATGGATGGATTCCCTCGTATTAGTGATGAAACCGAAGCACTACTCAAATACGGAGAGTGGCTAGAGCGACTAGGTATTGCCATTAAACGTGAAACTAAACGTGCGGTAAAGCGAGGCGTTCAATGAACTGCCAGTCATGCAATAGACAGCTAACAGATGAAGAAATTTATGTGTGTAGCAAGTGTGCTGATGAATACGCTCATTTGGAAGTGATGGATAAAATCAAAGGAGAGGGAGATGCCGAGGTATCGCAGTAAATATAAACACAAACATAAACATCCAAAGAAACCACAAAAGGAGTTTGAACCAATGCTTAATGCCAATTTATCACGTTATGGAAAATTTATCGCAATATGGTTTATTGCCATGTTAATTCTTGGAGTTGTTTTGGGGTGATGTATGCAAAGTTTAAGGCGACGGCGCTGTAAAATATGCCGAGAGTGGTTTCACCCTAAATACAGTAACATTTGGTGGTGTTGCCCAGAACACGGAGCAGAACTGGCAATAAGGCGAATAAACAAGGAAAAAGAAAAAGTATTAGCGAAACGTAAAAAGGAGCAAAGAGAAAAGGAAGTTAAAGCAAAAGACAAGCTCAAAGCCCGCAAGTTAGCAGTAAAACCCCTCTCATATTTCACCAAGCAAGCACAGACCGCATTCAACACATTTATCAGAGAAAGAGACAAGGATGAGCCTTGCATCTCGTGTGGTCGTTTTCACGAAGGTCAGTATCACGCAGGACACTATCGAACAACCGGTGCTAATCCAGAACTTAGGTTCGATGAAGATAACGTCCATAAGCAATGCGCCCCATGCAATAACCATCTATCGGGAAATATCGAAAACTACACACCTCGACTAATAGAGAAAATTGGTCAGGAGCGTTTCGACCGACTAATGGGTTCTCATGAATTGCCAAAGTGGAAGCGCGAGGATTATGAGCGGATACGTGATCACTATCGTAAGAAGTTAAAGGAGCTGAAAGATGTTCACTGACTTAATCGCAGCTATTGAAGAAGCAAGATATTTAAAATCCAGATCAGGCGGTCGAGTTAACTTCTGTGTAATCCAGATTGCTGAATGCATGGAAGTATTATGCGGGCTGATGGATGGTGTCAGGGTTTTATATACAACGGCTAATGATGATTATCACACAGTATTACCGGAGGTGAGATGAACCTAGAAAGCGCTGTTAAATATCACTTCGCCAAAACCACATCAATATCAGATGCACCTAGCTCAACATCGCCAGATAGATTAACCGGTACTGATGTCATGGGTGCTTTCGGATATTGTCAAAGTAAAGAGTCATTCGGCTTTTCTGCGTTCTCGGGAAAGATGGAGATAAGCCAGAATGACAAAGTGAAAGCGATACAACTTTTAACTCGGCATGCATTGAATCATTGCGATAAGGTTCCAGCCTTACGTAAACTCGATATGAATGTTAAGCGAAAGGTAATGCAAATACTCGCAAAATTCGCTTATGCAGATTATTGCAGATCAGCATCGAGTGTTACTGAGTGCGTAAAGTGCAATGGTTCAGGTTTTAAGGTAAAGGCGATTAAGGTTAAAAAAGTCTTTGGTAAAGAAGTTCGCATTACTGATGACACCGAGTCATGCGCTTGTGATAAGTGTAACGGTAAAGGTTATGTTTCTTGTGCGTGCAATGACTGTAAAGGGCGTGGTATGGCAATAGACAAAGAAACGCTAAGGTTAACCGGTGAAGCTGTCAGTATGCCTTGTAAGCGTTGTTCTGGTCGTGGTTACGAGCGAATACCTGCATCAAAGGCTTTTCAGGCTGTGTCTCATTTAGGGATTACGATTGATCAATGGAAGCGTTCAGTTAGTAAATTTTATGAATCTTTAGCGGTTGAGTGTGAAAAAGGAGAAAGTAGCGCAGATTACATACTAAAAAAGGTAACAAATTAAAAACGAATACTTCTAACGAATGAATTGACTTTTGCACCTTTCTGTGTAAATATCGTTCTAACGATGGGTTATTGCCATTTCGTTAACGTTAAAAGAATCCAAGACCTCGCTTCGGCGGGGTTTTTTGTTATCTGAAACCTGTAAGCAGTCGTTACACGTTCAACTCTCCGGAAATTCCGGATAGTTCACATGTTTGGTTATTCCGAACAACTCATTCAGAAGACCGCCTAAGCGATCTTTTTTCGTATATGCCGACCACAGAATCAATCACAACACCTTACATTCACACAAGAGCTGTGAGTCGGCGTTCTATTAACTAATTCCTCCAAAAAGGAGGCGGTATGACACGAATGGACGAGAAAGATAAATTCAGTGCCACCGCATGGGGTGTCATATTCGCTATATCCCTATACGGCGGATTAGCTAGATATATTATCGACAATAAACGCAATGGTTATCGGTGGAGCTGGGTAGGGGCAATTATGCAAATGTTCGTATCTGGCTTTGCTGGAATGATGGGCGGTCTTATATCAATAGAGCTTAACGCCTCATTCTACTACACGTTATTTACGGCTGGCTTATGTGGTTCCGCTGGCTCTTTAGCATTGGATTTCTTCTGGGATAAGTTTACAGGGGGTAAGAAGTGAGTAAGTTTAGATTAAGCAAACGTAGCGAAGAAAACCTCCGTGGCGTTCATCCTGATTTGGTTAAGGTAGTACATCGAGCATTAGAAATTACCGATATTGATTTTATGGTGATTGAAGGTAAGCGCAATGAAGCCCGTCAACGACAATTAGTTGCAAGTGGAAAAAGCCAAACGATGAACAGTCGTCACTTAACTGGTCACGCTGTTGATTGCGCTCCTCTGGTAAATAACCAGATCCCTTGGAATGATTGGCCATACTTTAAAAAAGTAGCTGATGCCATGATGCAAGCGGCGAAAGAGCTTGGCGTTGATGTTGAGTGGGGCGGTAACTGGAAAACATTTAAAGATGGCCCTCACTTCCAATTAACCCATAAGACATATCCCGCATGAATACGCTAACTAAGGTATTAGCTGGACTACTGGCAATATCTGCATTCTGGCTATGGTGGGTAATAGATGACTACGACAAACTGAGCAAAGATTACAACACAGCAACTAGTCAGTTATCTCGTCAGCAATCCATCACAGAAAATGCCAACCGTACATTCAGGATTATCAACAATGTCTCATCACTTAATAGCGAAGAGCGGAATAGGTCAGCCGTGGATTCTGAAAAAGTTAAAACGGTTATCAAAACTGTTCTTGTCAATAATGATTGCGCCAATGCTGCTATTCCTAATGACGCTCTTATCAGGATGCACGACTATTCAGAAAGAATACGTGCCAGTGGAACACATAGCAATACCAGCACACCTAACCGCTGATTGTCTATTGCCATACATACCCGAACAAATGACATGGGGAGAATCGTTAATGTTAAACATCTCCCTGTTATCGGTTATTGAGCAATGTAATTCAGACAAGAAAGCAATACGGGAAATTGAACAACAACGAGCCTCGCAATAACGGGGCTTTTTAATGGAGAAATATCATGGCAGTACAAGGTTCAGATAATCCAGTTAAATTCCGTGAAGAACTGGATAAAAGCATTCCAAAAGAATAAAAAAAGCCCAGCATGGGGGCTGGGCAATACTAACAAGATATCAATCAAAGTATAGCGATGTTTACTTAGTATAGCTTAAGTAAGTGTATATACCAGTTTGGTTAGATAAATCGTTTATCCATTAAGGAGAGTGATCATATCTTGACTGCTAGGAACAGACTAGAAGTGACCAAAGTAACGTAGTGATACGTGATGATGGTTGCGATTAACTTCACACAGGAACATCAAATGACAGAAATTACAGCACAAAATCAAATGCGCTTAGAGCTATTACGGTTAGTTGGCAACGATACTGCAGCGGCTCAAGCAGCTATCGAGTTCGTAAAAGATGACGCTCTCAAGTTTGAGTTATTCAAAGACGCATACAAAACATGCCAGACGGAAGCTCAGTTTGTAGCGCGAGCACAGAAAGCCGCTCGTGATGCTCAACAAGCACTAGATTTATTCACGTAGTAGTTAATTACACAGCTCATTTACGAGTGGGCTGGATAATTGATTAAAGGGGGATATATGAAATTACATAAAAAAGTAAAAGTCCCCATATACGGACTTAATATTCATATCTGCGCTACTGAGGATGTTGCAGATAATATTTATGGATCTGGCATACATACCTCATCAAATATGGGGCAGGTTGTTCAGATTGAAAATACAAAAACTGGTGAGATGCTTATCCTCATTAGCTTTAAAGATATCGATTGTTTTAATGCCGACACTATATCTCATGAGTCAGTACATGCCGCATGGAAGGTGTTAGAAATAGTTGGTATTAAAGTAGACCACGAAAATCATGAGGCGTTGGCGTATCTAACTGGTTGGATTAGTAATGAGATAAATAAGTTTTATTACAAAATTAGTGCTAATGGTGATGACTTATGACAAAGAAAAACAAAGGTGGTCGCCCGTCTGATTACATGCCTGAGACTGCTCATGATATTTGTTCAAAGCTTGCAGAGGGAGAAAGCTTGCGATCGGTTTGTAGGAGACCTGGAATGCCAAGTAAGGCGACAGTATTCCGTTGGTTATCCGAAAATGCAGAGTTTCGAGACCAATACGCGAAGGCAACAGAGCAAAGGGCTGATGCATTATTTGAAGAGATTCTAGAAATAGCTGATGACGTGCTTCCTGATTCCGCTGAGGTAGCTAAGGCTAAGCTTAGGATCGATACTCGAAAATGGTCGCTGGCTAGAATGTCTCCAAAGAAGTATGGCGACAAAGTTACACAGGAAATTACTGGTGCTGATGGCGGCGCAATTCAAATAGAAACATCACCTATGAGCTCATTATTCGGTAAATAGCATGACACAGATAAACCCTATCTTTATGCCATTCATTGAGGCGCACCGTTACAAAGTCGCTAAAGGTGGCAGGGGTAGCGGTAAATCTTGGGCAATAGCTAGGCTTCTCGTTGAAGCAGCGAGGAGACAGCCAGTCCGTATACTTTGCGCTCGTGAATTGCAAAACAGTATTAGTGACTCAGTTATCAGGCTTCTTGAAGATACGATAGAGAGAGAGGGTTATAACAATGAGTTCGAAATTCAGCGCACTATGATTAAACATCTTGGCACTGGCGCTGAGTTTATGTTTTACGGCATCAAGAATAACCCGACAAAGATTAAGTCACTTGAAGGTGTGGATGTTTGTTGGGTGGAGGAAGCAGAGGCGGTAACAAAAGAGAGTTGGGATATTCTGATCCCGACAATTCGAAAGCCTAACTCTGAAATATGGGTGAGCTTTAACCCGAAAAACATTCTTGATGACACCTATCAGCGTTTCGTTGTTAACCCACCTGATGATATTTGCTTGCTTACTGCCAACTATACCGACAACCCTCACTTCCCTGATGTATTGCGATTAGAGATGGAGGAATGCAAACGCAAGAATCCAACGCTATATCGGCATATCTGGTTGGGTGAGCCAGTAAGCGCTAGTGATATGGCTATTATTAAACGTGAATGGTTAGAGGCTGCTACCGACGCACACAAGAAGTTAGGATGGAAAACTAAAGGTGCGGTCATTTCAACTCACGACCCGTCTGATACTGGCGGTGATGCCAAGGGGTATGTTTCACGCAGGGGATCAGTAGTTAACAAAGTTGCAGAAGGTTTGCTAATGGATGTTAACGAGGGCGCTGATTGGGCTACGGAGCAAGCTATTCAAGATGGCGCTGATCACTTCCTATGGGATGGTGACGGATTGGGTGCGGCATTACGCAGGCAAGTTACTGACGCATTCACTGGAAAGCAAACAACAGTAACCATGTTCAAAGGTAGCGAATCACCTTTCGATGAGGATGCCTTATATCAATCTGGTGCATGGGCTGATGAAGTGGTTAGCGGAGACAATAGTCGAACCATCGGTGATGTATTCAGAAATAAGCGCGCTCAATTCTACTATGCATTGGCTGACAGGCTCTATTTAACCTATCGAGCAGTAGAGCATGGAGAATATGCAAACCCTGACGACATGATTAGCTTCGATAAAGAAGAAATCGGCGATCAGATGTTAGAAAAACTATTCGCAGAGCTTACGCAAATTCAACGTAAGTTTAATGGTAACGGCAAGTTAGAACTGATGACCAAAGTTGATATGAAAGTCAAACATGGAATTCCGTCACCTAACTTGGCTGACTCCCTCATGATGTCTATGTATTGCCCTGTGATTATTCATGACGATACAGAGATTTACGTTCCATCATCTTCTAGTTGGTAACTATGGCTGAAACACTACAACAAAGACATGAGCGAATAATGCTCAGGTTTGACCGTGCGCACTCACCGCAAGAAGATGTGAGAGCGAAATGCGTCGAAGCAACACGGTTTGCACGAGTGCCCGGGGGTCAATGGGAAGGTGCAACTTCTGCGGGTACTAAACTCAATGACCATTTTGAGAAATACCCTAAATTTGAAATAAACAAGATAGCCACTGAGCTAAATAGGATCATCAGTGAGTATCGCAATAATCGAATCACGGTTAAGTTTAGACCAGGTGACAAAGAAGCAAGCGAGGATTTAGCCGATAAGTTAAATGGCTTGTTCCGTGCTGACTATGAAGAAACTGACGGTGGCGAGGCTTGTGATAATGCGTTTGATGATGCAGCAACAGGTGGATTTGGTTGCTTTAGGTTAACAACAAACTTGGTCAATGAGTTGGACCCGATGGATGACAGGCAGCGAATTTCTATCGAGCCTATTTATGATCCGTCTCGTTCAGTGTGGTTTGACCCTGACGCCAAGAAATATGACAAGTCTGATGCCGAATGGGCTTTTTGCATGTACTCGCTATCCACCGAGAAGTACAAGGCTGAGTACAAAAAAGACCCAGCAACGTTAGATGTAGGTATTGATAGGTCATGGGATTATGACTGGTTTGATTCTGATGTTGTCTATATCGCTAAGTATTATGAGGTAAGAAAAGAATCAGTTGATGTTGTCAGCTTCCAAAACCCAATTACTTCAGAGGTTGTTACCTATGACAGCGAACAACTTGAGCAGGTTGGTGATGAATTAATTGATATTGGCTTTGTTGAAGTTGCTCGAAGAACAGTTAAGCGCCGTCGAGTTTATGTGTCAGTGGTCGATGGTGATGGATTCCTTGAGAAAGCTCAGAGAATACCGGGTGAGCACATTCCATTAATCCCTGTTTATGGTAAGCGCTGGTTTATTGATGACATCGAGCGAGTCGAGGGGCATATTGCAAAAGCAATGGATGCTCAGCGCCTTTATAACTTACAGGTGTCAATGCTTGCTGATTCAGCAGCTCAAGACCCCGGTTCGGTTCCTATTGTTGGCAAGCAACAGATTAAAGGGCTTGAAAAACACTGGGCTGATAGAAATTCAAAAAGACCTGCATTCCTTCCTCTGAATGAAATAACCGATAAGCAAGGCAATGTTATTGCGCCAGCATCAGCAATTGGTTATACGCAACCACAACCACTTAATCAGGCAATGGCTGCACTGTTGCAGCAAACAAGCTTAGATATTCAGGAAGTAACTGGTGCTAGTCAGGCAATGCAGCAAATGCCTAGCAATATTGCCAAAGAGACTGTTAATAGCCTTATGCATCGCTCTGATATGGCATCGTTTATCTATCTGGATAACATGGCTAAAAGCTTGAAACGGGCTGGTGAAGTATGGCTGTCGATGGCTAGAGAAGTATATGGATCTGATAGGCAAGTTCGCGTAGTTAATGAGGATGGTACTGATGATATAGCGCTGATGTCTGTGACGATACGAGATAAACAAACAGGCGAAATTGTAGCCATGAATGATTTATCTACTGGTCGTTATGATGTCACGGTTGATGTAGGGCCATCTTATACAGCAAGGCGTGATGCCACTGTTTCAGTGCTGACAAATCTTCTTGCTGGGATGCTTCCTCAAGATCTGATGCGCGCAGTTGTTCAGGGAATTATCTTGGACAACATGGATGGTGAAGGTCTTGATGAGTTCAAGGAATACAACCGCAATCAGCTACTTACTCAAGGTGTCGTCAAACCTCGCAATGCAGAAGAAGAGCAGATTGTTGCTCAGGCACAGCAACAGGCGCAACAGCCTAATGCTGAGTTATTGGCAGCGCAAGGTGTGTACTTGCAAGGACAGGCAGAAGTCCAGAAGACGAAAAATGAAGAGCTATCCATTCAGGTTAAAGCATTCCAAGCTCAAACAGAAGCTAGAGTTGCAGAGGCTAAAGTTGTCCAGCTTCTGGCATCAGCAGATAGCACAAAGCGCGCTGAAATTAGAGAGGCGCTTAAAATGTTACATAACTTCCAGAAAGAACAAGGCGACTCATCACGAGCAGATGCCGAGTTAATTCTAAAAGCAACTGATACGCAGCATAAGCAAAGCCTAGATGTTGCGAAAACCATTCAATCACAAAATAACCAACAGTCTCCTGCGGACTTCTCGCAGAGTTAAGGAGTAATAAATGGAAAGCGAACTGATCATTGATGGTCAGGTTGTACCTATGTCTGAAAATCAGGAATCACAACAGCAGGAAGCCTCAGAGCAATCAAAGCAAGTTAGTGAGAATAATGCCGCTAATAACGCCGAGACTGTTACTGATGATTCTGCTGAAGTAAAACCGGATCAGAGCGTCGAGCAGGAGCAAGATTACTCCTTGCAAATCGGCGATGAAGAAATCTCGTTGACTGATGAAGAAGATTTAATTGAAGACCAGTCTACAGCCAAATGGATTAAAGACCTTCGAAAAGGCTTTAAAGATACTCAGAAAGAAAACCGTGAACTAAAGCGCCAACTTGAGGAAATTACAGCCAAGCAAACGCAAGAGCCAGCGGTTAATCATAATGATGAAATACCTCAGAAGCCCACACTAGAGTCATGTGATTGGAGCGAAGAGGCATACGAAAAAGCATTAACTGATTGGTATGAGAAAAAAAGCCGTGCTGATCAGAGCAAAAAAGCCAAGGAGAAAGAGCAGCTCGACTATAAGGAAAAAATCCTTAAGCGACTGGAAGATCATAAGCAACGAGCATCTAAGTTACCTGTAAAAGATTACGCTGAGATGGAAGAGATTGTCACCAATGAAGTTCCTATCATCCATCAGGAAATCTTACTTAGAGCTGCCGATGAAGGTACAGAGCTAATTGCTTATGCACTTGGTAAGAATAAAGAATTGCGCCAGCGGCTTACAGCTGAGAAAGACCCAATACGTGCCGCATTCCTACTTGGTCAGCTTAGCCAGAAAGTTAAGTTAGCACCAAAACCAAAGAAAGCACCTAAACCTGAGCCGGAAGTTAAAGGTGGAGCGGGAAGCGTCACGACTGATGAATTAAACAAACTGTGCCCCGGCGCAATTATTGAATAAACAAGGTGTAAAACATGGCTAATAACTTAGATTCAAACGTAAGTCAGATTGTACTTAAAAAGTTTTTACCGGGCTTTATGTCCGACTTAGTTTTATGTAAGACAGTTGATCGCCAATTACTGGCTGGCGAAATTAACTCAAGCACTGGCGAAAGTGTCAGCTTTAAGCGCCCACATCAATTCAGCTCTGAGCGTACGGCTGATGGTGACATTACTGGTAAAGCAAAGAATGGTCTTATTTCAGGTAAGGCTACTGGCCGCGTTGGTAATTATATCACTGTCGCTGTTGAGTGGGCTCAAGTTGAAGAAGCATTAAAGTTAAATCAGTTAGACCAAATCTTAGCGCCAATTCATGCTCGAATGGTTACTGACCTTGAGACTGAATTAGCTCACTTCATGATGAATAATGGTGCACTGTCACTTGGCACGCCAAACTCACCAATTGCCAAATGGTCAGATGTTGCTCAGACAGCTACCTTCTTGAAAGATATCGGCATTAAAGCTGGTGATAATTACGCAGTGATGGATCCTTGGTCTGCTCAACGTCTCGCTGATGCTCAAACTGGCTTGCATGCGTCTGACCAATTAGTGCGCACAGCGTGGGAAAATGCACAAATTCCGGGTAACTTTGGCGGCATCAAAGCTCTAATGTCAAACGGCTTAGCATCTCGTGAGCAAGGTGATTTTGGCGGAACGCTGACTGTTAAAACAGCTCCAACAGTGGATTACACTGCCATTAAAGATTCCTATCAGTTCACTGTTACTCTTACTGGCGCAACAGCAAGCAAGACTGGATTCTTTAAGGCTGGTGATCAGATTAAATTTACTGCAACACATTGGTTAAATCAGCAAAGCAAGCAAACTCTGTATAACGGTTCTACTGCAATCAGTTTCACCGCCACCGTTCTTGAAGATGCAAACTCTGATGGTACTGGTGATGTCACTATTAAACTTTCTGGTGTTCCGGTGTATGACGCAGTAAACAAACAGTACAACGCAGTTGATCGCAAAGTAGCAGCAGGTGATGAGGTTGTAGTGATCGGCACTGCTAAGCAGCAAATGAAGCCTAATCTGTTCTTTAATAAAATGTTCTGTGGCTTGGGCACTATCCCACTGCCAAAATTACACAGCATTGATTCAGCAGTGGCCACATATGAAGGTTTCTCTATCCGCGTACACAAATATGCTGATGGCGATGCTAACAAGCAAATGATGCGTTTCGACTTGCTACCTGCTTATGTGTGCTTCAATCCACACTTTGGAGGTCAATTCTTCGGAAACGTATAATACCATCGTTGTTTATTTGGGGGCTTCGGCTCCCTTTTTTATTTGAGGTAAATATGGAACGTAAAAGCGTTTTCGCATGGGCTAACAATGATAATGGTTATGTACAGGCCGTCATTGTGGCTAGTGATTTTCCTGCATTTAAGGAACTTGGCTTCGTCGCTTCGGTTGATGAGGTCATTAAGCCAGAAGTAAAGAAATCTAAGGCAACTAAGAAGGCAGAAACAAATGGCAATGACACTGACTAAAGGTGAAGTTGTTCTATTTGCGTTACGTAAGGCTGGCGTTGCTTCCGACGCGACGCTAACTGATGCTGAGCCGCAATCGGTAGAGGATGGTATTCATGATCTAGAAGATATGATGTCCGAACTACAAATAACATTTGGTGATTTGGGTTATAAGTTTTCACTAGAAGATGAGCAACCAGCACCAGGTGATGATTCTGGCTTACCTCGCAAATACAAACAAGCTATCGGCTACCAATTGTTACTCAGGATATTAACTGATTACGGGCTAGAGCCAACACAAAGACAAGAGGCATCAGCATCTTCTTCTTATGATGCATTATTACTTGATACGCTTAAGGTTCCATCTATTGATAGGCGTGGGGATATGCCAGTTGGTCAAGGTAATAAATACACAGCTTTAGGCGTAGATAACTATTACGTCGAGAGGGGGTTTAATGCCACAGGTAAAGATTCCACTGGCTAGGGGTTTGCGAAAAGACCCGCACACAGCAGATTACATCGATGGTCTGCCAGTCAATATGTTAGCGACACCGAAAGAGGTATTGAATGCGTCCGGTTATTTGCGCTCATTCCCTGCATTAGAAAAGCGTCATAGTGTTGATGGTGTATCTCGTGGCGTTCAGTACAACACGAAAAACAACACGGTCTATCGTGTGTGTGGTAATAAGCTTTATCGAGGACAGAATGCCATTGCTGACATTCAAGGTAAAGACAGGGTGACTATGGCGCACTCTGGTTACAGTCAAGCGGTGGCGTCAGGCGGTAAGTTAAAACTCTATCGCTATGACGGTGAGGTCAAGGAGTTATCTAACTGGCCAGAGGAAGAGGTAATTACTGAAGGCTATAAGCGTGACGTTAAAAAATGGACTCACAAAGAAGGAAATGATGATTTCGTTCCACTCACAAAGGGTGATCTGGATGGGTTCTTAACGTTAAAAATCACGCCTAAAACTTCTGATGGTAAAACCGGTAATGAGATGCTTATTACTGAGCAAATGGTGGGCGTTAAATTATCTCAGCAGGAAGATGACGAGAAACCTTATCTTACTGACGTTCTAGTCGAAGGTGTTAAGCGTGCAGGCGGTAAAATTACAGTCACGTATAAAATGAACCTTGCTAAATCTAGCGAACAAACAGCCAAAGACGTTACTGAATTTGTAATGACACAAGAAGTGTTAGAGGTAGTTGAAAGATATCCTCAATACGAATTAGGTGATGTTGTTGATGTTGCTCGTAACCGAGGTCGTTACATTTGGTTACAGAAAGGTGGTGAAAGGTTTGGTGTTACTGACTTAGAAGATGAGTCAAAGCCTGATCGCTATCGTCCATTTTACACCGCTGAATCTCAACCCGACGGCATCATTGCTGTCGATTCTTGGCGTGACATGGTGCTTTGTTTTGGTTCGTCAACCATCGAATATTTTACCATTACAGGTTCAACGAGTGCGTCACAAGTAATATATGCGCCACAGCCATCCTATATGGTTCAGATGGGTATTGCTGGTCGTGATGCTAAGTGTAAGTTCGGGGAATCATTTGCATTCATCAGCAACCCAGCAAACGGAGCGCCATCTGTCTATATCCTTGGTTCTGGTTCTGCCAGTCAAATATCTACTGCAAGTATTGATAAGATCATTCGTAGTTATACATCAGACGAGTTATCACATGCGGCTCTTGAGACTATTCGCTTCGATGGTCATGAGTTACTCATTGTTCACTTACATCGCCACACACTTTGCTTTGACGCAGCGGGAAGCCTGCAATATCCGCAGTGGTGCATTCTAAAGTCTGGACTGTATGACGAAACCTATCGTGCAATTGATTTTATGTATGAAGGTAATCAAATCACTGTTGCGGATAAAACCGAGGGGATTGTTGGAAATCTTGCCTTCAATAAATCATCTCAGTATGACAAGCAGGTAGAGCATATTCTATACACTCCTATGGCTAAAGCCGATAACGCAAGGGTGTTCGATTTAGAGCTTGGGGCATCAACAGGCGTCGCCCAGATTGCTGATAGGTTATTTCTCTCTGCAACGACTGATGGCATTAACTTTGGTCGTGAGCAAATTATTGAACAAAACTCACCATTCCAATATGACCGCCGTGTGTTATGGCGACGAGTAGGAAGAGTGAGAAAGAATATAGGGTTTAAGGTTCGCGTTATTACTAAGTCACCTGTAACACTGAGCGATCTATCGATGAGGGTTGAATAATGGCAAGTGAAAACCTTTCTAAACCCATAGAAATTCAATCCGCTTATATTGTTCCAGATATCCTACCTACTAATTTCAGTGAAGCATATCGACGCATAGTACTTAGCGGTGCTGATGATATGGCAAAGGTAGCTGGTCGTGCAAATGAGGCTGGTGCTGAGGCTTTTGATGCTCAATCTAGAAATGATGAGCAAGATATTGTTCTTGAAGATCATGAAGAGAGAATTGGAAAAGCTGAAACAAAGATAGAGATACATGAACAACGACTAAATGATCATGAATTAAGAATTACTTCTGCTGAAGAAAAGATAATTGAGCATGAAATCAGGCTTAATGACATTGACGTTAAAGTTGAAAATCATGAACAGCGAATAACAACCGCCGAAAGTGACATTGATTCTTTAACCGAAAAAACAGCAGAGATTGATGCAGATTATGTGTCACTGTCGAAGTTGACCAAGCAAACTCTTAAATCTCCTATCGATGTTTCAGCATCCTACTCAGTAAACGGAACTAAAGTTGTTGGCACTCGTGTTACTGGCTTTACATCAGCAACGGGTACAGCACTTAAGGGATCGTTTAATGCTAACCAGTCCTACTCATTCAGTGCTGATTACACTCGGTCAGAAATACAAACCCTAGCAAATGGGTTAATTGAGGCTAGACAGAGAATCAAGGCGCTAGAAGATGCACTTCGCTCACACGGATTAATAGACTAATGGAAATTAAAATTATTAATAACCCTATTCGGCTATCTGAGTTTTTAAATGATAAGTCGAACACGGGAAATATCGTTGATAGCAATGATCAGTACTTCATTAAACCCGATGCGCTTTACTTGGGTATTTATGAAGGAGTTCTATTGGTTGGTGTTTTCGAGGTGCGTAATTTTTGGCATGCAGTTGTTGAGTGTCACGCCATCTTTGATGTTGGATTCCGTGGTAAATACGCCTTTGATGCACACAAATTATTCTGCAAATGGTTACTGGAAAACAGTCAATTCACTAACTCAGTAACTATGGTTCCCGATACCACAAAATACGGTCGCGTTATTGTGAAAATGCTTGGTGCTACACGTGTCGGTCATTTAGATGATGCATATATGAGTAATGGCAGACCAGTAGGTGTCACCATCTATCAACTCAAACGCGAACAGTACGAGGAGTTATTAAAATGCTGATTATTTCAGAGAAATTCAGAAAATCACTGCTACCAATGCATGGATATATGAAAGGTGGCGGTGATGGTGGTGCAGGCGCTCAAGCTGATGCGACTCGTGAAGCCACGGCGTTACAGCGTGAAATGTGGCAGACGAACATGCAAAACCTTGCGCCGTTTACGCCGCTTGCTCAGCAATACATTGGTCAATTGCAAAACTTATCTTCTTTAGAAGGTCAAGGTCAAGCATTAAACCAATACTACAACTCTCAAGCATTTAACGATTTATCAGGGCAGGCAAGATACCAACAATTACAAGGTGCGGAAGCCTCTGGCGGATTGGGTTCAACAGCAACAAGCAATCAACTTGCATCTATCGCCCCTACGCTTGGACAAGGTTGGTTGGCTGACCAAATGAATAACTACCAGAACTTAGCCAACGTTGGTCTTGGTGCTTTGCAGGGGCAGGCTAGTGCCGGTCAAAACTACGCAAACAATATGGGGCAATTGCTACAACAAAATGCAAATGCTCAAGCAGCTATGGCTAATCGACCGTCGCAATTTCAGCAAGGGATCACAGGTGGCTTAGGTGGTGCAATGGCTGGAGCATCTATTGGTGGCCCATGGGGCGCTGCAATTGGTGGCGGACTTGGATTGCTTGGAGGATTATTCTAATGGCAACTTGGCAGCCTAGTAATGGAGCTGGTTTTTTAGGTTCTATTGGCTTAAATAATTCAAACGCGCCTCAAGCAAGTGACGCAAACTTCGTAGTTGATTCTATCAATAGAAGTAATGAGATAGCCCGATCTGGTGGTAACAATACTCTATTGCAAGGTTTGCAGGGTCTGAAAGGAATTAAAGACACCATCGGAGAATACCAAGCACAGGAGAGGCTAGGTGAATTCCAAAAAGCATGGGGTGAGGCGTACGCAAATAGTGATCGTGATGGGATGAGGCAACTACTAGCTACTTATCCAGAGTATGCTCAGGCTATTACTGGTGGTATGCAAGGCGTTTCCGCTGATGTTCGCGAATCCTTGGGTAACTTATCATCTGGCTATCGCAATGCGGTGATGAATGGTAATGCTACTGATTATGTTAGACAGAATGCTGATACATTCCGTCGCCTTGGCATCGACCCTGTGGAGGCGGTTTCTATTGCAGAGAAAGACCCTAAAGCGGCTGTCCAATTAGCAGATCACATTGGCATGTCATCACTCGGAATTGATGATTACTTTAACTTGCAAGATAAACAACTTGGCAGACAGATTGACCAAGGCCGTTTAGATGAGCAAATCAGAAGCAATCAAGCTGGCGAAGCACTAACAAGAGAAGGTCATCAGATACAGGTTCGTGGCCAGAACATATCCGCTCAAAACTCCATGCGATCAGCTAGCTCAGCAGGTAGTAAACCAGCGGCAGTTCAGGAGTATGAGTACATGATGACGCTTTCACCTGAACAACGTAAACAGTTCTTGGCGCTAAAAGGCAAATCTGGAACTGAAATGCAACAAGCTCAACTGGCTAATGGTCAGACTGTGATGATAGATCCTAATGCACAAGGCGCTGGTGATTCCAAATATTACAAAGGGTTTGATGCGAACGGCAATGTGGTAACTATTCCTGTTAACGCTTTATCTAGTGTGTCATCTACTGCTGGAACAGCATCAAGCACGAGAATGAATGAGGATTTATCTTTAATTGCAAATGCTCCAGCCTCTCAGCTAAATGCAATAACTGGTGTTACTGGAGGTACAGGGACAGCACCGATTACCGCAGATGCAGGGACTAGGACGGTAAATAAAGATGCAAGGGCTCTTTATAATGCTGCTCAACGCATTCAAGGTAACATGCAGAATCAAGGTATTGGCGCAGCTAGAGAGATGGGTGCAAGTGGCATCAATACTGTCGCTGAGGCTAAGATGTTCTTCCAGTCCATGCCGCAACTTGATTACTCTAGCCCAGAAGCATTGCAAAACTCAGTTAAGATAATCGATCAGTATACAAAGGCATTCAACTCTAAAAATAATGCCAATTTAAGCTCACCAGCAAGTCAGCAACCAACACAACAAGCGCCCGCTAATAATCAAGGTGGGTATTCTAATCTCTGGGGTGGGTAATGGCTAAACCATGGAAAGAGGTGATCTCGTCACCTGAGTATCAATCACTATCTAACGAACAAAAGGTATCAGCACAGGAGCAATATTTTAATGAAGTAGTTGCTCCAAATGTTGGTAACGACGTAGATAACGCAAGACAACAGTTTTATAACTCATACCCACTTCCTCAATCACAACCAGAACAAGCAACCCAACCATCACAACCAGAAAACAGCTATATCGCTGGCATGAAACAAGCTAATCAGAACCTTTCACAAGGGTTACAGCAAACGTCTGATGATGCTAAAGGTTTTCGTGAAAATGTGATAGATGCTTTTACGGGTGAAAGTAAGATGACTCCTGAAGTTCAAGGGCTAGAAGGGATCATGTCTTCGCCAGAAATGAATGCATTTAATACTGATGCAATGAAAGCGGCTTGGGTACAAATGTTCGGTAATGATAACGACTTTGTAAAAGTCATCAGCAATATGGGGGGGCAAGTATCTCAAGATGAGAAGGGTAACTTACTTGTTGATTTACCTTCGGGTCGCTACGCATTAAATAAGCCAGGTCTATCATCTGAAGATGTCATTCCATTTATTGCGAACGCAGTTGCATTCACTCCAGCGGCTAGAGCGCCAACAGTGTTAGGTGCTACTGCAAAATCAGCAGGTACAGATTTAGCTCTACAATCGTCTGTTAATATGGCAGGTGGTGGTGATATTAACCCATTACAAACAGCATTATCAGCAGGGCTTGGGGGTGGGTTTAAAGCAGCAGAGAAACTTGTTAATAGTGGTTATCGAGTAGCAACAGGTAAGCCAACTCAAGAGGCATCTGAATTGTCTGAATTTGCTAAGCAGAATAATGTTCCTTTATACACGACTGATGTTGTACCCCCGCAATCAAAAACCGGTAGGCTGGCTCAAGGAGCTGCTGAAAACATTCCTTTTGCTGGTACGGCAGGTTTGCGATCAAATCAACAAGAGGCGAGGAGTAAACTTGTTCGTGATTTCGCAGACAGGTTTGGCGAGTACGATCCTAGCCAAGTTGTTGAGAGTTTGAAGCGAAAAACATCAACAATAAAACAGGCGGCTGGTGAAAGGTTAGAATCAATCCAGAATGCGTTATCTGGCGTGCCCATTACACCTAACCGAGCAATAAACCAGATTGATAGCGAAATAGCAAAACTGTCTAAACTTGGTGAGGTTGCTGATACGCAAACCATTTCAAAATTGCAGTCTTACAGGAATGAGCTTGCATCCGGTAATGTTGATATTTCTCAATTAAGAGACTTAAGGACTCAATTTAGACAAGACGTTAAGGGTGAAAGAATGGCTATGCCTAATCGCTCTGATGCTGCGATAAATAGAGTTTATAAAGCCATGTCTGATGATGCTGGTGATGCAATATCAACAAACTTAGGTGCTGACGCTTTACGCAAGTATAACCAAGCTAATTCTATCTATGCAGATGAAGCTAATAAAATATTAAATACTAGATTGAAGAGCATCTTAACCAAAGGTGATTTAACGCCAGAGGTGGTTAACAATATTTTATTCAGCAAAAACAGATCTGAAATTAGGAGCTTGTATAACTCAGTTGACACTCGTGGACGCGCTCAAATGAGGAATGCCATTATTGGTAAAGCAATTGAGAAAGCTGGTGACTCTCCCGATCAGTTCTTGAGGCAACTAAATATCATGTCAAACCAAACTGGAATAGCATTTAGAGGTCAAGAAGCTATTTATATAAATGGGTTGAAGAAGTATTTAGAAGCTACACGTCAAGCGTCAAAAGCTGGTATCACAACGCCAACTGGTCAGCAAGCAATCCCTTTCATACTTGGTTTAGGCGCGGCCATAAAACCATCAACGGCAATTGGTGCCGGAACTTATGGCGCACTAGCTCGCATTTATGAAAGCAAACCGGCTAGAGAAGCAGTGATGAGATTGGCAGGAACGCCAGCAGGAACAAGTAAGTTTGAAAAAGCTGTCTCTACAATATCACAAAGTTTAAGTGCTAGCTCGCAGGAAGAAGTCAGGAACTAATCAATTAGGCTATGGACAACCTACAAAATAACAATACCGCTTAATTGCGGTTTTTTTACGTCCAAAATACACCAGTTTTAATCTGGTGCGACCACTCACACTTGGAGAAAGCAATGTCAGATATTATCCCTAATGTCGTCGTGTCAATGCCATCACAATTATTCACTCTCGCAAGGAAATTCCAAGCTGCGAGCAACGGAAAAATTTATATCGGTAAGATTGATACCGACCCGACCATTCCTGAAAACCAAATTCAAGTTTATTTAGAGAATGAAGATGGTTCTCATATTCCAGTTCCTCAGCCTTTAATCATTAATCAGGCTGGCTTCCCTGTTTATAATGGTCAGATTGCTAAGTTTGTAACAGTTGAAGGTCACAGTATGGCTGTGTATGACAGTTATGGTGTTCAGCAACATTATTACACTAACGTTCTTAAGTATGACCCTGACCAATTAAGACAGGAGCTAGAGAGTAGCGCTGGGGCTAGCCTGGTAAACACCGCAACAGGAATGTCAGTGCAGAAATATATTGATGGGTTAACATTAACAACAAAACAACTCAATATAACGAACTCAGATCAACTGGTTTCTGCACTAAGTGAACACGGTGCGATTATTGTTAATTCCGACGTTATTATTGATAAATATACAATTATTCCATCACATTCCAATGTCATAAATGGGGGTGGGTTATTTAGGCTGGTTAATAGTGACTCGTGCATTTCAATTCGACCTAACGTTAAATTTGATTGTGATATCTATGATACATCGGATACTCCACTGAGTATTTCTGCTATTCATATAGATGGAAAAATAGATAATCCAAGGTGGTATGTCGGTGAACATGAAACAAAAATAAAGTCATTTATTCGATCCAATAAAAGATTAGGTATAGCTGTTTTTTTTGATGGTGTAAGTGAAAGCAATAAAAGGGCGTTAATATCAGGAGTTGAGATTGACGTAGTGGTATCTAGATTTGAATATGCATGTTTAATGAAAGCAGATCATAGCAAATATGGTATTCAGGATGAACGCAAGACTTACATAACATCAAATAGAGTTTCTGTTGTTTCTGGAGGATCTACGTATTGTTTAAAAGAGCTTTATTCATCGGATGTTAAACCAATCCTTGAAGAGATAGGCGGGAATGTCTTTTATTTAGAACATCAAACTGTTATTGAAACACATTACCCACTGCACTCTGTTGGTAGGTTAAGTATTTATGAATGCAACTTTTGGGATAGTCATGTTGCTGAAAATACTGATCAAATTATTGTGTCTGGAAATGATAATTATATATTCGGGGCTAATTTACCTAGCAGAAGAAGTAAATATGTATCAATAACTGGTGAGCGAAATTATTATCACGGCGTTACGTACGGCAAGCCGGAGACAAGTGTAAACTCCCTAATGATCAACGACACTGCTCATTTTTTATGGGGTGGCGCTAGATTACCACTATCATCATTGCTAGATACCACATCCAATGATATTGCCGTTAAGGGGGAGTCATCATCTCAAGGAAATGTCATTTTTGATAAAAAAATAAAAGATGCGATGTTGAAATCACCAATATCTATTGATGTGTCAACGGTTTTTGAAATGCTTGATTCAAATTCAACTGCAAATATTGTTTTAACAATAAATGGTTATAACTTTTATTTAAATGGAACATCGAAAGTTATTTCATTTAATCTAAAAGTAGTGGCTAATAAAGATAAGGTTAAAATATATGGCAATGTAAACAACTCTACTCATCGAGTTGAAAGATTTGGTCGATCAGATAATGACGACATATCAATAAAAATGGTTGTGTATTCAAATAAAGCTGATAAATCAGGTGAATTGATTTTTCATGAAGCGAAAATAAATTTCTTCCAAGTATAATATACAACCCCCAACATTAAATCGGGGGTTGTGTTTTATTTAATATCTTTCATTGGGTTTCCGTATTTTTTTACATATTCTTTGGCTATTAATTCTGAACCAAGTAAATTTAGATGACCATTATCCCTATATAAGACTGTTCCATTTATAGATGAGGAACAATAAATACCATGACACAAAACATCATTTATATTAATAATTGTAACGTTATTGTTGTCTTTGTATTTTTCATATAAAAAGTAATCTTGGTTGTTTTTTGCCATATATTTATTTGAACTAATATCTACACCAGATAGTTTCGCTTTTTTTAACTCTGAAAAGTCAATGCTATTATTAGATATAACAAGGAAAACATGAGTTCCATTTTTTATAAAATCATTTATCATTGAATAGACCTCATTTCTATAATTATTAGTGATGATATTTCCGTTATCATCAAATAAATTATTTTTGCTTGTGTTTTTCTCATACTCAGGCCAGTTTGATGAGATAACTACATATTTGTATTTCTTTGCCTCGTTGTTGTATTTTTTAGTCCATTCAGACTTTCTTACATTTAAAGATTCACCAAATGATACACCAGGGATTGGTGGAACCCATTGTATTGTTTTCTCTTGAAATTTAAGGCCAGCATCTTTTGCCAAATAGCCGATGAAAGAACTCAATGAATTCGCATGAGAGTCACCGATGAGCAATCCTGAAATACTTGATGATTCATCTCCAACGTTACAAATATCTAAATACTGCATATTGTAAGAATTGAAACAATCTTTTTTATAAATATCTGCCATGTATTTTTCATCAAATTCATTTTCTTGCTTATTGTAAGTGTTAGATAAATACATTGAAATAGCCATTAATATAGTTGGTATAAAAACAAATATAAATATTGATTTTGATAAACCTATTTTTAAATTTCGTGTTTTTTTCTCCACGAAATGATAGCTAAATGATGATAGTAGCAATATAGAAAATAAAGATAATGTGGTATTTATTTCACCAAATGGCTTATAGATTACAAACAAAACAATTATAGGCCAGTGCCAAAGATATATTGAATACGACAATCTGCCAATGTAATTCACTGGTTTTAAGGATAGTAATTTACCAACAAATGAGGTCTCTTTAGATAAAATAACTATGCTAGCACCAATGCATGGTATTAATGCATTATAACTAGGGAATGAAGATAAGCTATTTAGATAGAATGATGGCAATATGATAAGTAGTAAACCAATTATTGATACTACTTCATAATTTATAGGCTTGATTTTTTTACTAATAAAATAAGTACTTGAACCGATTAAGAGTTCAAACGCTCTTGACCATATCATATAATACGCTTGAGTTTTATCATAACTAACCAAATAAAATGAAACAATAAAACTAATAACAAGTAACGCTAATATTGGTTTAATTGATTTTATATTCACCTTATAAGATAAATATAAAACAATAGGCAATATAAAATAGAATTGCTCTTCTACGCCAAGAGACCAAGTGTGAAGCATTGGCATTGACGATGAGTCCATACCAAAATAATCTCCAGCAACAAAGTAAAAAAATATATTACTAAATGATAGTTGAGCTGATATCGCGCTCTCTACAAGCAGGTTAAAATCTGAATTTATTAATATAAAATAACCTGATACAACGGTGAATAGCGATACAATAGCAAGATTAGGAGCTATTCTTTTTACTCTTCTATTATAAAAATTACTAAAGCTAAAATTTTTCTCCTCTAACCCTCTGCTAATTATTCCTGTGATTAAAAATCCAGAGATGACAAAAAACACATCAACTCCAATGAAACCACCAGGAACATTAAAACCTGCATGATATAGAACGACTAGTGCAACAGCAACCGCTCTCAAACCATCAATATCTGCTCTATAATTCAAAACAAGATCTCGCTAATAATTTAAATTTTTCAAATATTATCACTTAAACTAAATTTAGTAATCATTCCACCTTCAAATACTGCACTGAATTACCATCTGGCAACCCCTTTCTTCTCTCACGATAAAACGCTAGTCGTTCATTAAAGTACACTCTCAAATGTTCTGGTTGTTGTCGTTCAACTTCGGACGCAACAACTGGCATATTGAGTCGCTCTTTATATGCGACACCACTTGCGGCCAAATCGACATTGATTTTGTCTTTTTCTTCTTGAGTTAGGTTTGCTAGGTTCATAACGGATCCGGTTAGTTTTTGGAGAGTGTAGCAGGGTGTGGAATTAAAAATGAGTAGGTGGTATAAAAGTATCACCTTTCTTTTTATTAATTCAAAATTATCTCCAATTCTTGCTGTGAGTACAGAATTGAGTACCAAATAAATCACCACTATAAATAAATTATTAAATATCAGCTAATTAAAATAAATTCACATAGTCATGAACGTAAAATGTGGGCGTTTTCGCTGAATTAGACAAGGTTTCCTACCGTAAATTTATTGATGATTTTTTTTAAATCATTACTCAATGAGTTGTATTGGGTTTAATTAAGACCATGGTAAACCATAATGCGGTAAACGTGAAATGTCAGATCAAAGCGTGCTTATGTAGTGTTTAATATAAGGTGTTGCTGTGAGAATAAGTAGGAGCGTACCCCCGCTAATATTGATTACTTTTTTCATAGTAACAATATTGATTTTTTGTGATGACAATAAAATAAAACTACAGCAAGCAATTAGCCAGATACTCATCATGAAAATATGAATAGAAGATAAAGCAAGATAATTACCTAGTGTTGGCGTCGCACCAGCATAACTAGAAACAACCACAAGATATAACATAATTGCTTTAGGATTAAGCACATTAGCAATATAAGCTGTTTTGATAGAGACTTTTTGATGAATAATTGTGGTGTTTTTGGAGGCTTTTAATCCAGAACGTATCAAAGAAATTCCAAGATAAATTAAATACAAGTTACCAAGAATAGTTAATACCATAAAAGTAGAAGGGGACGAAACTAATAATTTTGTTATTCCTAATCCGACCAAAAGCCCGTGAGTAATAATGCCTAATGCGGTGCCTATAATAGTGATCAATAACCCTTTTATGCCATAGGTTAAGGTGTTATCTAAAGCAATTGTAAAACTTGCACCCGGTGAGATAATTATCGGCAGTAACGTAATAATAAAACCAAGTATATCCATAGTATTGTCTTAGATAGTTTTAAGCGAATTATGGAGGACACTGTTATTTTAACAAAGGAGATTAAAGAAAAGGGATTATATGATGCCTTTTCGTGCGTTTTACTGTCAGTAATGGCAATAAAAGATAAAGGTAGATCTAGAGCACATAACTCAAGTTGTTAACGTTAACTTATGTGCCTTATGTCACATTAAAGCGATATAATTGTTTGTGAACTTAAAAGTTAACGTTAACATTTAAGGGTGAAATGACTTTATAAGGCGCTCAACCAATGAACAAAGACTCAAAAAAATACTATGCGATCTTAAGTGCGCTGTTGTTTTTCTTCTTTTTTACCTGGTCTTCATCCTTTTCATTAGTTTCTATTTGGTTAAATCAGTATGTAGGATTAAAAGCGACAGATACTGGATTGATATTCTCTGCAATTTCTCTGATTGCGTTATGTGCTCAACCTCTATATGGCTTTATTCAAGATAAATTAGGACTAAGAAAGAATTTATTATTAGTGATTGCAGTATTACTTATTCTTTCTGGACCATTTTTTCTAGGTTTCGCATCAATACTTCGCTGGAATATTTTTGTTGGCTCCATTTTGGGAGGTTTATATGTAGGTATGACATTTAATGCGGGGATTGGTGTATTAGAGTCATATACAGAGCGTGTTAGTCGTATTCGTGGTTTTGAATACGGTAGGGCGAGAATGTGGGGATCGCTAGGTTGGGCATCTGCAACATTTATTGCAGGACACAATATAAACATCGATCCTAATTATAATTTTGTGATGGCTTCTATTTCTGGTGTTGTGTTCTTAATTCTTTTAACACTTTTAAAAACAGATAAATCAGACGCATTTAATCAATTAGAGCATGGGAAAACATCGGCTATTACCATAAAAGACGCACTGAATTTACTTTCATTGCCTCGTTTTTGGGCGCTTATTTTATTTGTTATTGGTACCTGTGTTTATGGAGTTTATGACCAACAGTTTCCCGTCTTTTTCTCATCGCAATTTGCAACCTTACAGCAGGGTAATGAGATGTACGGATATCTGAATTCATTGCAGGTATTCTTAGAAGCTGGTGGTATGTTTGTCGCGCCTTTTCTGGTCAATAGAATAGGTGCTAAAAACGGCTTATTACTGGCAAGCAGTGTTATGGCGGCACGTATTATTGGCTCAGGACTAGTCGAAGGTCCAGTCTTGATCTCTTGTATGAAATTATTACATGCTGTTGAGTTACCTATTTTATTAATTTCAATTTTTAAATATAACAGTCAACACTTTGACAAACGTTTATCTTCAACACTCTATTTAGTCGGTTTTCAATGTGTTAGCTCTATTGTTGCTACATTATTATCTCCATTAGCGGGTTATGGTTATGATCATTATGGTTTTGCACCAACCTATATGGTGATGGGATGTATTGTGATAGGGACAACACTTTTCTCAGCAGTGTTTTTACGTTCAGACGCGAAAGCATTACTGCCACTTGATGGCTTACAACATGAAGATCAAAATAAAGCACAGCCTATTTAATCGCTGATTAATTTATCCTTTGTAGTATCGATTTGGGCTACCAGTAAAAATGTGTAGCCATTTTTTTATCATTAATTAAGTGAACATTTACGGGTTAAAGAATGTTGACTATATTTATTAATGTATATCATCCTAATTAATTGTTAATTAAGCAAAATCAATTAAATTTGTAAACTTTGCTTGTTTATTGACACGATTAAGCGATAATCTTAAACAGAACTATTTATCTTAAATATCAATTGTAAAGGTGTAGGAAATGGATAACGCAAACAAGCCGTCTTTCCAAAACGTACTGGAGTTTGTGCGTATGTATCGTCGTAAAAACAAAATCCGTCGTGAGATCACTGACAATGAGAAAAAGATCCGTGATAACCAAAAACGTGTTCTTTTGTTAGACAACTTAAGTGAATACATTAAACCGGGTATGTCGATTGAAGATGTACTGGGTATTATTGCTAATATGCGTAGTGACTATGACGATCGTGTTGACGATTACATTATTAAAAATGCCGATCTGTCTAAAGAGCGCCGTGAATTATCTAAGCAGTTAAAAGCTATGGGTGAAATTAAAAATCTTCCTGATCTAAAAGACTGATTGTTTTACTAAGAATAAGAAATCGAAGGCCTCTGAATTGAATATTCAGGGGCTTTTTTATGTTGGCTTAATAAATACTCAGTTAATTTGCTAATAGTTACCCAAAAAAAAGAACCCACTAAAAAGTGGGCTCTTAATTTAGAAGTATTATCAAGATATTCTTAATAACACCTTATTATCAGTTTTGACTTTCAGCTTTAGTCATTTCTGAAGAAGCGTGATTAGTAGAACAATGTCCACCCGCACCTGTGCGGCCTTTCTTATCAAAAGCTGGACGTGTTTCCCATGCTTTGATTTCAATTGCCACAGGTGTTTCATCAGCGGCTGGCGCTTTTGTCATTGGTGAGCTTGCATGTAGTTGGCGTGCAACTGCAACAGGCTCTTGACGAATAACGACTTCAGTTGGTTTGCTTTCTGTTACCGTTTCAATTTCCACCGCAGAGATTGCGCTTTCTTTTGGCTGGTCTTCAATAACCGTTTCAATAACAGCTTCAACAACGGTTTCAGTCGTAATTTCTTTGTGTTGTTCAACAGTTTCTTCTGTAGCTACTATTACTGCTTCAACAGGCTGAGGCTCAGGCGTTGATATTTCACTCTCTACTGGTGCAACTGTATCTTGTGCAACTTCTTCTGGCGCGATGTTTGTTTCAGCCTGTTGTGAAGTTTCATGCATATAAGCTTCAGTGGTATTTAATACCGCTGAAATGTTCTCTTTACGAGTAACATGCTCTTCTGTATTCACTTCATTAATGACATCACTGATAACGTTGTTTTCAATAATGTCGTTAGTTTCAACAGGCACAGCCTGTGGCTCTACTGCAATAATTTCAGCAACAGCCTCTGTGGTTGATTCAGTACTAACCGTGACAGAATAAGTTGATTCAGTCGATCTTACCTGTGCAATATCAGCAACAATGGTTTCTGAAACCTCTGGTGCGATAGCGACCATTTGTGGATCTTGATGAGTAATAATGCGGTTTTCAACAGAAACGTCATTGTTGTTTTCAGCATTATTCTCAATAAATGGTGCATCACTTATTGGTGTGATTGGATAGCGAATGAAAACTTTACCTGAAGCAAGTTCAGGAGAAGCCACCGCCATTGCCAGAGGCATTGGTGATACTGTTAAGGTACGCTCATCACGATAGCGACGACGACGTTGACCACTTACACGTAAATGACGAGGTGAACGGCGAGAACGACGTGGCATAACATTATCTTGCCCGTTATTATCTTCGTTTTTATTGTCATCTTGTGATTTAGTTGCATCAGGTAATGCTTTTACAGCTTGTGCTTCATTCGCTTCAACTTTCGCAACAGCGACTGTTTTAGGTGCTGATTTTTCTGTTGGCGCAACTTTAGTTTGTGTTGTTGCAACAGGAGGCTCAGAAACGGCTTTTTCAGTCACAACGGGTACAACAGCCAATGCATTATCATTGTCAGTTACGCGTACAGATTGTGCTAATTGACGACGATTACGGCGTTGCATAGCAGGGCGACGAGGTTCTTCTTTCTTCTCATCAGCACTATCTTTTGCAACGGTATCATTTTCAGCAAGAGCCGCTTGTGCTTTAGCCGCTTCTTGTTGCTGTTGACGTTTTTCTTCTTGACGACGACGCTGTTCCGCACGTTGTTCACGACGCTGTTGGCGACGAGCTTCGCGTTCTGCAATCTCTTGCTCACTACTAACTTCAGTTGTTGGCGTTGTTTGTGGTTTTTGATTGCGATTTTTGCGATTGTCTTCGCTATTTGCGTTATCACGATTACGATCGTTATCACGGTCACGGCGATTATTGTTGTTACGTCGATTATTGTTATTACGACGATCACGACGATTGTCGTTATTCTCTTTCTTATTTTCCTGTGGTTTTTCTGGTGTTACCACAGGCTCTGGTTCACTACTAAATAAGTTAGAGAAGAATTTTGCGATAGAGGCAAAGAAACCTGTACCTTGAGCTTGTTCTGATTTAACAGGTTTAGCTTGAGGCTGAGGTGCTTTTTTGCTTTTCGTCGCTTCAATCGGCTCTTCTTCTTGCAATCCAAAGGCTGAAATAGCGGGTTGTTCAGGCGCTTTACGCTCTGTAACAACATCGTCCTCAGCTTCATTTAGCTGGCTCTCATGGAATTGCGCTAAGTTGTAGCTCAGAGAGGTAATTTCTTCGCCTTTACGCACACGAATAACAGAGAAATGAGGCGTTTGCATTTGGTCATTAGGAACAATAACCACTTTGACATTAGATTGACGTAATTCAATGTCAGTCACTGCTTTACGTTTTTCATTAAGCAAATAAGAGGCGATTTGAACAGGTACAATCGCATGTACTTCATGTGTGTTTTCTTTAAGTGCTTCTTCTTCGATAAGACGTAACACAGAAAGTGACAGTGATTCGTTATCACGAATAGTACCTGTACCTAAGCAACGCGGACAAACGTGATGGCTAGATTCACCTAATGAAGGGCTTAAACGTTGACGAGACATCTCTAATAAACCAAAGCGAGAGATGCGTCCAATTTGAATGCGAGCACGATCTTGGCGAACAGCTTCGCGCATTCTGTTTTCAACTTCACGCTGATGGCGCACAGGCGTCATGTCGATAAAGTCGATAACAATTAAACCACCTAAGTCGCGTAAACGTAATTGGCGTGCGATTTCGTCAGCCGCTTCTAAGTTAGTATTGAACGCAGTTTCTTCGATATCACCGCCACGAGTTGAGCGTGAAGAGTTGATATCAATCGCTGTTAATGCTTCAGTTGTATCAATAACTAAAGCACCACCAGAAGGAAGGCGAACTTCACGCTGAAAAGCAGATTCAATCTGTGATTCAATCTGGTAATGGCTAAATAGAGGTACTGCACCTGTATAATGGCGAATTTTGCTAGCAAAATCACCACGACCAATCGCTTCAATATGGCTACGCGCCATTTCAACGACTTTTGCGTTATCAATTAAAATTTCGCCAATATCAGGACGTAAGTAGTCGCGGAATGCGCGAACAATTACGTTACTTTCCTGATGAATTAAGAATGGCGCAGGGCGATTCTCAGCCGCTTTCTTAATAGCATCCCAGTGTCTTAAACGATAGCTTAAGTCTTGTTGTAGTGCTTCGGCAGATTTACCAACACCTGCTGTACGTACAATCAGACCCATACCATCTGGGATTTCAAGGCTTGATAAAGCTTCTTTGAGTTCAGTACGGTCTTCACCTTCAATACGGCGAGAAATACCACCTGCACGAGGATTATTTGGCATTAATACCAAATAACTTCCTGCAAGGCTGATAAAAGTGGTTAATGCTGCACCTTTATTACCACGCTCTTCTTTATCAACTTGAACAATAACTTCCTGGCCTTCTTTTAAGACATCTTTGATGTTAGGACGACCATGGGAGTGATAATTACTAGGAAAGTATTCGCGGGCTATTTCTTTGATAGGAAGGAAACCGTGGCGTTCCGCACCATAATCAACAAAAGCGGCTTCTAAGCTGGGTTCAATTCTAGTGATTTTACCTTTATAGATATTCGCTTTTTTCTGTTCATGACCGGGGCTTTCGATATCCAGATCGTACAAGCGTTGCCCATCGACAAGGGCAACACGCAACTCTTCCTGCTGAGTTGCGTTAATTAACATTCTTTTCATATTGTGACTTACTCGTTATTTTCACGTTTTATAATGTGCCACTAACATACGTAATTACACTATTGATAACCGATGACCTCGTGTCTTTTACAAATGCGTCAACCTCACGGTTGTCGATTGTATAGAGGTGCAATATGTCGGTGAGTCTGATTTTTAGTTCAAAAATTCAGCACTCTTTAATTGAACACGATGTTTCAACTCAATAAGCGATGTATTTATGGCATACTAAATTGTTTGATTTTCGACTATGTCTTACGCCATTGCTGCATTTTGAAAATCAAACAAACAAAATTTTCATAAATATACCTGATAAACATAATCAGGAGAGTCTGCATTATTCCATTGGTGTTAGGGTTATAGCAAGATGACTTTTCTGCTTTGGTGACTTTTTCTGTATAAATATGAGAGATTAGCTAATGTTTCGTCTTTTTCCCATTATTCAGGTTAAAATAGACGACAGATTTGATGTTATTTTGTACACCACAAAGTTGTTTGTTATTTTTATTTTAAGAGAGCCAAAGAATCGCCACTATGAAATCATTTAATCAAGTTCAGTTCGTCACCATTGATGGCGATGAAGCAGGCCAGCGTATCGATAATTTTTTACTGGCACGCTTAAAAGGTGTACCAAAAAGTATGATTTACCGAATTATCCGTAAAGGGGAAGTTCGAGTTAACAAAGGGCGAATTAAACCTGAATACAAACTCAATGCGGGTGACAGCATCCGTATACCTCCTGTGCGAGTATCGGAAAAAGAAGAAGTCGCGGTATCACCAAAGCTTGATAAAGTCGCTGCATTGTCAAATTGTATTTTATATGAAGACGACCATTTAATGCTCATCAATAAACCTTCTGGTACGGCTGTACATGGGGGAAGTGGGTTAAGTTTTGGTGTGATTGAAGGTTTACGTGCATTGCGCCCAGAAGCGCGTTTTTTAGAGCTTGTACATCGTCTTGATAGAGATACATCGGGTGTTTTACTAATTGCAAAAAAACGTTCAGCATTACGTGCTTTGCATGAGCAATTACGCTTAAAACAGATGCAAAAAGATTATTTAGCCTTAGTGCGTGGTCAATGGCAATCTCACACTAAAGTTGTTCAGGCACCGTTGTTGAAAAATATTCTTCAAAGTGGTGAGCGAGTGGTTAAAGTAAGCAATGAAGGAAAGCCTTCTGAAACGCGTTTTAAAGTGGAAGAGCGCTTTGAATTTGCCACATTAGTGAAAGCAAGCCCTGTGACAGGAAGAACACACCAAATTCGTGTGCATACATTACATGCAGGTCATCCTATTGCATTTGATGATCGTTATGGTGATCGTGATTTTGATTCACAATTGGTAGGAACTAAACTTAATCGCCTATTTTTACATGCTAGTTCTTTGACATTTACTCATCCTTCAACGGGTGAACAAATGCGAATTGAAGCGCCAATGGATAATCAGTTACGCCATTGTTTGCAAGTATTACGTAGTCAAAAATCTTAAGTCGAAAATTTTTATTTCAACAGAAAATCCGAATACTCAATACGCCCAGTTTGTTGGGCGTATTGCTTTTCTTAAACCACTAAGAAAGTGAGTGGAAAATAGAATTAACCTTCCACTTTTGTCATGCATTGCTCAACAATTTTATCAATATCCCACTCTTTAGGCAGTGATATTGAACCGTTTTTGCGCATTTCCATATCTACACGGATAAATTCGTTAATTCCGTAATTTTTAATAATGCCGTCGTAAGTACATTCACACACTTCGGCAATTTGAGGAATTAGCGCATCATCAGTAATGCCCGAACCTAATATGCAGCTACTGACGAAATTCTTTTTAAATAAGGATTTGCTGTCATCTTTTTTGTCTGAAATCACACCGTCTTGGATAGTATTTGTCGTGTTAGTTGCTTTTGTTGTTGAAATTTCAGTGTCTTTTTCATCAGAACAACCCACTAATGCTGTTGCCATCACTAAAGCTGTTAAGACTGATGCTAATTTATTCATAATACGCTTTATCGCTACATAAGATTAAAAAATAAGATGACCAGATTCATTTGTGATCATCAGAGAAAAATAATGGGTTTATTCTTTGTGAGAGTAACATTTTATTCAATCGGATAAGTGGTAAACCAATTAAAGAATTTGGATCATCGCCGACAAGTTTATCAAATAGAGTGATGCCTAGTCCCTCAGATTTAAAACTTCCAGCACAATTGAAAGGCATTTCTTTATTTAAATAACTGATAATTTCTTCATCAGTTAAATGACGAAAGTAAACTTGAAATAATTCACAATGAGTTTGATGTTCTAACGTTAGACTATTATATACAGTTAATCCGGTGTAAAACGAGACACATTGTCCTGAAGCTTGTTTTAATTGTGCAAAGGCATTATCAAAATTATGGGGTTTTCCCGTGATCTTTTTATTCAGTACACAAACTTGATCAGAGCCAATTATAAGGTGATGTGGAAATTTTGCTTGTAAAGCGCTGGCTTTTTCATAGGATAAGCGACTGACAAGATCTTGAGCGTACTCTGTGGGCATCGGGGTTTCGTCAATCTCTGGAGATGCCTGTATAAAGGGCATTCCAAGCTTTTTCAGCAACTGAGCTCGAAAGGGTGAAGTAGACGCAAGGACGAGTGGCAACATATTTTTTTTAAAATCCGTAGCAAAATGATGCCTGACATTCTAAACTATGCGCCGCTGATAAAGCGAATTTTGGTGGAAAGGTGTAGATAACCCGCCTTTTTCTTTGACTATATTCCATTACAAAGATAATATGCGCGCCTTATGCAAAAGGTAAAATTACCCCTGACCATTGATGCGCTGCGAGCAGCTCAAAAGAATTTAGACTATGACGGTCATTATTCTCCAGAGCAAGTAAGCCGCTTAGCTGAATCGGTGGTCAGTGTGGACAGTAATATTGACGTGGCTTTATCATTTGATATTGACCATCAACGTCTTGCCGTGATTAAAGGGCATTCCGATGTGGATGTGACTTTAGAATGTCAACGTTGTGGTGGCCATTTTCCGTATCATGTTCACGCAACATATTGTTTTAGCCCTGTTGTCAGTGATGAACGGGCCGAGACATTACCGGAAGAATATGAACCAGTTTATGTAAACGAATTTGGTGAAATAGATTTGCTGGCAATGATTGAAGATGAAATAATCCTCAACTTGCCGGTGGTTCCGGTACATGATTTTGAACACTGTGAAGTGTCCGACGCGGATATGGTGTTTGGTGAACTCCCTGAAGAATTATCAGAGAAGCCAAATCCATTTGCCGTATTAGCCAGTTTAAAGAAAAGTACTAAGGAGTAAGGTCAATGGCCGTACAACAAAACAAACCAACTCGTTCTAAACGCGGTATGCGTCGCTCTCATGACGCGCTGACAGTAACTCAAGTTTCTGTTGACAAAACTTCTGGTGAAACTCACCTGCGTCACCATGTAACTGCTGACGGTTACTACCGTGGCCGCAAGGTTATCAACAAGTAATTAGCTTTATAGCTCGTTGATACCTTGACAAATCTAACCATAGCGTTAGATGCGATGGGCGGGGACTTCGGTCCTCGCATCACAGTGCCTGCTTGTTTGCGGGCGCTGGCATCTAATCCTCATTTAAAAATATTGCTGGTAGGTCAACCAGACTCTATATCTCCTCTGCTTGCAAATCAAAATGCTGAGCTAATCTCCCGTTTACAAGTTATACCCGCAGAACATATTGTCGCCAATGATGCCAAACCTTCACAAGCTATTAGAGCAAGTAAAGGTACATCAATGCGAGTGGCACTTGATCTCGTGAAAACAGGGGAAGCACAGGCTTGTGTAAGTGCAGGGAATACTGGCGTATTAATGGGATTAGCAAAACTTCGACTTAATGCGATTGATGGAATTGAACGTCCTGCACTGGTTTCGGTATTACCTAATCAGAAAAAAGGCAAGACGGTTGTTCTTGATTTAGGCGCTAACGTTAACTGTGATAGCAAAATGCTGGTGCAGTTTGCGGTAATGGGCGCAGTTATGGCCGAAGAGATAGCAGAGATTGATTCACCGAAAGTGGCGCTTTTAAATATTGGTGAAGAAGAGAGCAAAGGATTAGATAATATCCGCGAAGCTGCTACGGTATTAAAATCGACACCGAATATTAATTATATTGGTTATGTTGAAGGTAATGAATTACTGACAGGCAAAACTGATGTATTGGTGTGTGACGGCTTCGCAGGTAATGTCTCCCTTAAAACGATGGAAGGGGTTATTAGAGTTTTCCTTTCATTGATTAAATCTTCTACTACCGAAAATAAAAAAACGTCGTGGTGGATGAAAATATTGAAGAAGTGGTTACAAAAGCGGCTAATTAAGCGTTTTGGACATATGAACCCCGACCAGTATAACGGTGCTTCTCTGTTAGGATTACGCGGTATCGTCATTAAAAGCCATGGTGGCGCAAATGAAAGCGCGTTTACAGCAGCAATAGAACAGGCTGTTCATGCCGTTGAGCGAAAAATTCCAGAGCGAATTGCTTCACGACTGACAACAGTATTACCCAAGAGCGATTGATAGAATGTATACAAAAATCTTAGGTACTGGTAGTTACTTGCCTGTACAAGTGCGAACTAATGCCGATTTAGAAAAAATGGTTGAAACATCTGACGAGTGGATTGTTACCAGAACGGGTATCCATGAACGTCGAATTGCAGCAGAAGAAGAAACTGTTGCCGTGATGGGTGCGGGTGCTGGCGAAAAAGCATTAGAAATGTCAGGTATTGATAAGCAAGACATTGGATTGATTATTGTTGCAACTACATCTGGCTCTCATGCATTTCCAAGTGCGGCTTGCCAAATTCAAAATGCATTAGGTATTAGTGATTGTATTGCTTTTGATGTTGCGGCTGCATGTTCAGGTTTTGTTTATGCATTAAGTATTGCGGATCAATTTATTAAAGCGGGCACTGTTAAAAAAGCACTGGTTATTGGTGCTGACAGATTATCTCACGCTTTAGATCCAGAAGATCGTGGCACGATTATCCTATTTGGTGATGCGGCAGGTGCTGTGGTTGTTGGCGCATCAGAAGAAGAAGGCATTATCTCTACCCATTTACATTCTGATGGCCGTTTTGGTGATCTATTAGCACTACCTTATCAGAGTAGAGAAAATGACGATTTACCTGCTTACGTGACTATGGCAGGAAATGAAGTTTTTAAAGTCGCAGTTCGTGAGCTTGCCCACATTGTGGATGAGACACTTGAAGCTAACAAAATTGATAAATCTGAACTGGACTGGCTTGTGCCTCATCAGGCAAATTTAAGAATTATTTCAGCGACAGCGAAAAAGCTGGATATGACAATGGATAAAGTAGTGGTGACATTAGATCGCCACGGCAATACGTCAGCAGCATCAGTCCCAACAGCATTAGATGAAGCTGTAAGAGATAATCGCATTCAACGTGGTCAGTTAATCTTACTGGAAGCGTTTGGTGGCGGTTTTACTTGGGGTTCTGCACTTATCCGTTTTTAATATTATCAGGAAAATAAACATGACTGATTTTGCAATGGTTTTTCCCGGACAGGGATCACAATCTGTTGGAATGCTTGCAGAACTTGCAGAGCAATATCCAATCGTGACTGAAACATTTGCTCAAGCATCTGATGTATTGGGTTACTCTCTTTGGGACTTAGTTCAGAATGGCCCAGAAGAAGAGCTAAACAAAACATGGAAAACACAGCCAGCATTATTAGCAGCTTCTGTTGCTATCTGGCGTGTATGGCAAGAAAAACAAGGCAAAATGCCACAAATGATGGCAGGTCACAGTCTTGGCGAGTATTCTGCTTTAGTGTGTGCGGGAGTTATTGATTTCGCTGCGGCAATTAAATTAGTAGAATTACGTGGTCAACTGATGCAAGAAGCCGTACCTGCGGGTACGGGGGCAATGTATGCGATTATCGGCTTAGATAATGACGCTATTGCAAAAGCCTGTGAAGAAGCAGCGCAAGGACAAGTTGTCTCACCTGTAAACTTTAACTCACCGGGTCAAGTTGTTATTGCGGGTAACAAAGAAGCCGTAGAACGTGCTGGTGTGTTATGTAAAGAAGCGGGTGCTAAACGTGCTTTACCACTAGCAGTAAGCGTGCCTTCTCACTGTGCTTTAATGAAACCGGCTGCTGATAAGCTAGCGGTTGCATTACAAGAAATCGAATTTAAACAACCTGAAATTCAGGTCGTTAATAACGTTGATGTGATAGCACAAACTGATGCAAATGCAATCCGTGATGCATTAGTTCGCCAGCTTTATAATCCAGTTCGCTGGACTGAAACGGTTGAACTTATTGCTGAAAAAGGTATCACACAATTATTAGAAATCGGGCCAGGAAAAGTATTAACTGGCTTAACAAAACGTATTTCTAAAGAAATGAACGCTGCAGCAGTTAATGATATTGCATCATTAGATGTTGCATTAGGAAATGACTGAGGGATCTCATGGGATTTGACGGAAAAATAGCGCTAGTTACTGGTGCAAGCCGTGGTATTGGCCGTGCGATTGCAGAAGATTTAGTTGCACGCGGTGCGACAGTAATTGGTACAGCAACGAGTGAAAACGGTGCGAAAGCTATCAGCGAATATTTAAACGGTAAGGGTAAGGGTTTTGTGTTAAATGTCACAGAAAACGACTCTATCGAAAAATTTTTAGCCGATGTGCGCGCTGAATTTGGCGAAATTGATATTTTGGTCAATAATGCAGGTATTACTCGTGATAACCTGTTGATGCGCATGAAAGATGATGAGTGGCAAGATATCATTGACACTAATCTTTCATCAGTCTTCCGTCTGTCTAAAGCAGTTATGCGTGCTATGATGAAAAAACGTTATGGTCGTATAATTACGATTGGTTCTGTTGTTGGAACCATGGGTAACGCAGGACAGGCAAACTACGCGGCGGCGAAAGCGGGTGTGATTGGTTTTAGTAAATCATTAGCACGCGAAGTTGCTTCCCGTGGCATTACGGTGAATGTTGTTGCTCCAGGTTTTATCGAAACTGATATGACTAGAGCATTAACAGACGACCAAAGAGCAGGTATTTTATCTCAAGTCCCTGCTAACCGTTTAGGTGATGCCAAAGAGATTGCCAGTGCTGTAGCTTTCTTAGCTTCTGATGAAGCAAGCTATATCACGGGTGAAACATTGCATGTCAATGGTGGCATGTACATGATCTAATTATGGGGACGTCTTTATATTTGCTTTTTGCGTACAATATAATGCAAAATATAGCAAATAAAGTAGTCCACACAGTCGGGATTGGTTAGATCTTTTCCTGTATTTATAAACTAAGAAAATCATCGCGCAAGCGAGTTTTGATAGGAAATTTAATAGTATGAGCACTATCGACGAACGCGTTAAGAAAATCATTGTTGAACAACTGGGT
The DNA here is from genome assembly GCF_047921575.1 of Proteus sp. TSJ240517. Classification (NCBI taxonomy): domain Bacteria; kingdom Pseudomonadati; phylum Pseudomonadota; class Gammaproteobacteria; order Enterobacterales; family Morganellaceae; genus Proteus; species Proteus sp. TSJ240517. Next base: position 46,533 of record NZ_JBLRMH010000011.1, on the reverse strand, counting down.
GTTAAAGAGGAAGAAGTTGTAAATTCAGCTTCATTTGTTGATGACTTAGGCGCTGATTCTCTTGACACAGTTGAGCTGGTAATGGCTCTGGAAGAAGAATTCGATATCGAAATCCCAGACGAAGAAGCAGAAAAAATTACTACAGTTCAAGCTGCTATTGATTACGTTGAAAACGCAGGTAAATAAGCTTGCTAATCTAGGCGGTCACTCGACCGCCTATATTTTTAATCCTAAACTTTTTCCCTCCTTGGAGGATAAGCGTGTCTAAGCGTCGTGTAGTTGTGACCGGACTAGGCATGTTATCTCCTGTCGGTAATAACGCAGAAGCTTCTTGGGAAGCAGTGTGTGCCGGACAGAGTGGTATCGGCCTTATCGAAGATTTTGACACCAGTCATCATGCGACTAAATTCGCTGGATTGGTAAAAGATTTCAATCACGAAGATTATAATCTTTCGCGTAAAGACGCGCGTAAGATGGATCTTTTCATTCAATATGGTATTGCAGCAGGTGTGCAGGCCATTGCGGATTCAGGTCTTGAAGTAACAGAAGCCAATGCAAGTCGTATCGGAGCTGCTATTGGTTCTGGTATTGGTGGCTTAGGCCTTATCGAAGAAAACCATACATCTATGATGAATGGTGGTCCTCGTAAAATTAGCCCATTCTTTGTACCTTCAACCATCATTAACATGGTTGCAGGGCATTTAAGCATTATGTATGGTCTTCGTGGCCCTACAATCTCTATTGCAACAGCGTGTACTTCAGGTGTTCATAATATTGGACATGCTGCTCGTATTATCGCTTATGGTGATGCAGATGCAATGCTGGCAGGTGGTGCCGAAAAAGCAACCACACCATTAGGTTTGGGTGGCTTTGGTGCTGTTCGTGCATTATCAACACGTAACGATAATCCTCAAGCGGCTAGTCGCCCATGGGATAAAGATCGTGATGGTTTTGTATTAGGTGATGGTGCGGGTGTTCTTGTTCTTGAAGAGTACGAACACGCTAAAAACCGTGGCGCTAAAATTTATGCTGAAGTGGTTGGTTTTGGTATGAGCAGTGATGCTTATCACATGACTTCACCGGCAGAAAATGGCGAAGGCGGTGCGCTGGCTATGACAAATGCACTGAAAGATGCGGGTATTGCCTCATCAGAAGTGGGTTATATCAACGCACACGGTACATCAACAAATGCAGGCGATGTTGCTGAAGCACAAGCAGTGGAAAACGTATTTGGCAAAGGCACTGATGTATTAGTTAGCTCAACAAAATCTATGACAGGTCACTTATTAGGTGCTGCGGGTGCAATTGAGTCTATCTTTACAATCCTTTCGTTACGTGACCAAATTGTACCTCCAACAATAAACCTAGATAATCAAGACGAAAACTGCCATCTTGATTTCGTTCCACATAAAGCACGTAAAGTTGAGAACATGGAATATGCTCTGTGTAACTCATTCGGCTTTGGTGGTACCAACGGTTCAATTCTCTTTAAGCGCGTATAACCCGTTTTTTGTAGAAAACTGAAAAATACCTAAAGGCCTAGGATTATTCTGGGTCTTTTATTTTGTCCTTTTACTGCCAGTTGTTTTATCATGTACAGATTGATATCAATAACATAGATGTAGGGTGTGTTAGATGTATTGGGTAAATGGACAACAGCAACAAAATGTCGATGCAAGCGACCGCGCAATACAGTTTGGTGATGGTTGTTTTACTACGCTTGCCGTTGAGTATGGCAACCCTATTTTGTTACCTGCCCACATCAATCGCTTAAAACAAGGTTGTGATGCGCTTTTTCTACCACATCCAAATTGGTCTGACTTAGAAAGGCACATTATAGATATTGCCTCAGACACTCAAACGAAAGGTGTTATTAAGGTTATCATTAGTCGTGGCTATGGTGGACGAGGATATTCCTCCAATAGATTTATAACGCCGACAGTAATAATATCACTATCATCTTATCCTACCCATTATCTCCACCAGCAAAGTGAAGGTGTATCGCTTGGTATAAGTCCTGTTACCTTAGGGCAAAATCCTTTGTTGGCAGGGATAAAACATCTCAATCGCTTAGAACAAGTCCTTATCAAATATCATTTAGAAAAAACAGAATTTGATGATGTTTTAGTGTGTGATAATGAAGGATATTTAGTTGAAGCTAATGCAGCAAATCTTTTTTGGCGCAAAGGAAATAGGCTTTTTACACCAAATCTGACTAATTCAGGGGTAAATGGCATTATGCGTCAATCCATTTTTCAATTAGCTCAAAAAAATCATTGGGAAATTGATATTGTGAGAGAAAAACCTGAAACACTTTATCAAGCTGATGAAATATGGTTAACAAATGCGTTGATGCCAGTGATCCCCGTTTCACAAATCACTTTTTCAGATGATAAGTGCTATCAATATCCTAGTAGGGATTATTATCATGTTGTTTTACAACACAGTTTGTCACTTAAATAGAATTTAATGAGTTATAAATGAAGATAAAAAAAATAGTATGGATAGTTTTTTTTGCCTTATTAATTAGCCTTGGTGCAATGGCGTTGTATGTGATGCAGCATATTCGAGGCTTAGAAGAAAATGTTATTGTAAAACAAGATGAAATGTTACTTACTGTTCCAGCAGGAACGGGGCGTGTTGCCATGGAGCAACTGCTAATAAAAAATAATCTGCTTAATGAAGGAGATTATTTCCAAATTTTGCTAAAAGCAAAGCCAGAGCTAAGCCAATTTAAAGCGGGGACTTATCGCTTAACAAAGGGTATGACGTTACGTGATGTTTTACTGCTTATCAAAAGTGGTAAAGAGGCGCAGTTTACAATCCGTTTTATTGAAGGAAGCCGTTTAAAAGATTGGCAATCTATTTTTGAGCAAGCGCCTCAACTAACAACCGTTGCACATACTCTGGACGCTGATAAATTACGCCAAGAAATAGGAATAAAACCTGAAATTACTAATCTAGAAGGTTGGTTCGCGCCAGATACATACCATTACACCGCAGGTACGACTGATGTCGCAATTTTAAAGCGTGCCTACCAACAAATGGAAAAAACATTAGAAGAAGAGTGGATTAAACGCGATAGTGACTTACCGTATAAATCGGCTTATGAAATGCTTATCATGGCATCAATTATTGAAAAAGAGACGGGTATTGATGCTGAAAGAACAAAGGTTGCGTCTGTTTTTGTCAATCGATTAAAAACTAATATGCGATTACAGACTGATCCAACAGTCATCTATGGTTTAGGTGATAAATATAGAGGCACGATTTACCGTAGTGATTTAAATGGCTATACACCTTATAACACGTATCAAATTGATGGCTTACCACCAACACCAATAGCAATGCCTGGTGTTGCTTCAATTAGAGCTGCTGCACATCCAGCGGATACACGTTATCTCTATTTTGTTGCGGATGGAACGGGTGGTCATAAATTTTCAACCACACTCAATGAACACAATAAGGCCGTCGCGCAATACCGACGCTTACAACAAAGATAATTATGAACAACAGCAAATTTATTGTAATTGAAGGATTAGAAGGCGCTGGAAAAACCAGCGCAATTCAAACGGTTATTGATACATTAAAAGAACAAAGTATCACCAATCTGGCTTTTACCCGTGAACCGGGTGGCACACCGCTTGCTGAAAAACTACGTGAACTCATCAAGCAAGGTATTGATGGCGAAAAAGTGACAGATAAAGCAGAGCTTTTAATGCTATATGCAGCGCGTGTTCAGCTTGTTGAGAACGTGATAAAGCCTGCGCTTGCAGAAGGTAAATGGGTGATTGGGGATAGACACGATCTCTCTTCACAAGCTTATCAAGGTGGTGGACGCGGCTTAGATAAAGATCTTATGTTGTCACTTCGTAATACGGTTCTTGGTGATTTTCGCCCTGATTTAACCTTATATCTTGATTTAGATCCGGCTATTGGTCTTGCCAGAGCGCGAGCTAGAGGCGAATTAGACAGAATTGAAAAAGAATCAATGGATTTCTTTTATCGTACTCGTGAACGTTATCAGGCCTTAGCCAAAGGTGATGACTCTATTATCACAATAGATGCATCTCAAGCTATTGAAAAAGTACAAGCAGATATCCGTCAAACATTAACAACGTGGCTAGTTCAGCAGGAAAATAAATCACTATGAATTGGTATCCTTGGCTAAATCAGGCATATCGACAACTTATTAGCATGTATCAAGAAGGGCGAGGTCATCATGCTTTGCTTTTACATGCGATAGAAGGCATGGGAGGAGAAGCACTCTCTTATGGGTTAAGTCGTTGGTTAATGTGCCAGAATAAACAGGGATTAAAAAGTTGTAATGAATGCCATAGCTGTCGATTGATGCTTGCTGAAACACATCCTGATTGGCATGTTTTGCAGAGTGAAAAGGGTAAGTCCTCGATTGGTATTGAAGCAGTAAGAAAAGTGACTGAAAAGCTGGAGCATCATGCTCAGCAAAGTGGTTTTAGGGTTGTTTGGATAAAAGACGTTGAAGCATTAACTGAAGCGGCAGCCAATGCATTGCTTAAAACGTTAGAAGAGCCGCCTAAAAACACCTATTTTTTACTGAATTGTCAGCAACCAGAGGTTTTATTAGCGACATTGCGTAGCCGTTGTTTTTATTACCATTTGGCAACGCCAGATCTCCAACACGCAACGCACTGGTTACAGCAACAATTACCAAACATACCTTATGCAAATAGTGTGACAGCATTAAATTTATCTCAGAATGCCCCCGTTTTAGCGCTTTCATTATTGAAAGATGAGTGGAAAGAAAGAGAGGTTTTTTGCCAAGCTTTATATGCAAGCATCCAACAACGTGATTTATATGCATTTTTACCACAATTAAATCAAGATAATGCAGAACGCCGTTTGTATTGGTTATTATCACTACTGCTTGATGCATTAAAATACCAAACCAATGCACAAGTGTATTGTGTGAATCAAGACCAGCAAGCATTGATTATGGCGTTATCACAATGGCCTTCGGATATTTTATTATCCACTATTGATGGATGGAAACAGTGTCGCTATCAGTTAATGACTATTCCAGCCTTAAATAAAGAATTATTACTGGCAGAGCAACTGCTAGATTGGGAAAATCAGCTAGCCACAAAAAATTAATTAGCTATATATTAATTATGATTTAGCTGTAATAAAAAACACCTATATTCTAAATCATTCGAGTTGTAGGTAGGGGGCAAGCAAAGATATCCCGATGAGCATACTCATGTGTGTGATTCGGGTAGCTGAGCGTAGCCAACACCCCTGCAACTTGAAGGATGACGAGTATATAAGTCGTACCAGATAAATGAGAGTAAGTTATGTTTTTAGTTGATTCACACTGCCATCTCGACTGCTTAGATTATGAAAAATTACATGAAAATATTGATGATGTTGTCGAAAAAGCACAGCAGCGTGATGTTCAATATATGTTAGCAGTGGCAACCACATTACCGGGCTTTAAGAGTATGCGTGAGCTAATCGGTAAACGTGACAATATCGCCTTTTCTTGTGGGATCCATCCTTTAAATTTAGATGAAGGTCATGATATTGAAGAATTAGCACGTTTAGCCGCTGCCCCTGATGTTGTGGCTTTAGGTGAAACAGGGCTAGATTACTATTACCAACAAGAAAATGCGGCTTTACAGCGTGAAATTTTCCGTGAGCATATTCGTATTGGACGCCAAGTTAATAAACCCGTTATTGTGCATACACGCAGTGCTCGAGAAGATACTTTATCCATTTTAAAAGAAGAGAAAGTTCAAGATTGTGGCGGTGTTCTGCATTGCTTTACTGAAGATAAAGAAACTGCAACAGCATTACTTGATCTTGGAATGTATATTTCTTTTTCTGGCATCGTAACATTTAGAAATGCTGAACAAATTAGAGAAGCTGCTCGCATTGTTCCTCTTGATAGAATTTTAGTTGAAACAGACTCCCCTTATTTAGCGCCAGTTCCTCATCGCGGAAAAGAAAACCAACCAGCTTATGTCCGTGATGTTGCAGAATATATGGCTGTCTTAAAAGGCGTCAGTGTTGAAGAGTTAGCGCAACAAACAACACGCAATTTTGCTAAGCTCTTTCATATTCAAAACTTACCTGCTTAATAGAATTAATCAGGAATTAAAATAAATAATAAGGTGATGGAAATGGCAGAAGAAACAATTTTCAGTAAAATTATTCGTGGTGAAATCCCAGCCAATATCGTTTTTCAAGATGATACAGTGACTGCATTTCGTGATATTTCACCTCAAGCACCCACTCATATTTTAATTATTCCTAATAAACTTATTCCTACTGTAAATGATGTTACTGCGGAAGATGAGCAGGTATTAGGACACCTTTTTGTAGTTGCGGCAAAAATTGCACAACAAGAAGGCATTGCTGAAGACGGTTACCGCTTAGTGATGAACTGTAATAAACATGGTGGACAAGAAGTTTTCCATATTCATATGCATTTGCTTGGCGGAAAACCATTAGGGCCATTATTAAGCCAGTAATGGATGTGATGCTAACAGCAGGATAACAGGAAGTAATACATGATAAGACAAGGTAAGGCCATTTGTTCATTACTTATCGCTGTATTTATGACGACATTGCTTTCAGGATGTTTATCATCTCATTCAGATAATAAACTCTATTTCAATCGTCAGCAGGCTATTATTATGGAGCCTTCGGTATTAGTTGTAGGCGTTGTTGCTGGTCAGCCAACCATTGAACACCATGCTAATGGCACAAAAGCGACAGTCATGTTATCAAATACACAATCTTACCCTGTTTCTATTCGCTATCGTTTTTATTGGTATAACGAACAAGGACTTGAAGTTTCTCCTGCTGGGAATGTAAATGATGTGACTATTCTTGGTGATGGTGATGCCGAAATTAGTGGTGATATACCAGATAAAACCATTAGTTATGTCAGAGTTTATCTCTTTACTTAGGATAAGGTAACACGAGCATGAAAAGAGTTCTATTTGTGGCGATGTCTGTATTTTTATTAGCGGGTTGTCCATCTATGTTGCCACAACAACCGCCTGTACCTGTGGAGCCTGTGACACCTACAGAGCCAGTAGAGCCACCTAAACCGATAGAGCCACCAATTGAAGTTGTGCCAACGCCACCTAAAATCACGAGTATTAATTGGAATGCTGCTGTCACTCCTTTAATTAGAGAAATGGCGGTTACTGGTGATTTAGAGGCAGGTAAGCTTATCGTTGTTGATAATGTTAAAAATAATTCGGGTGGAAACATCCAAGCGGTAAATGCAACCAATACGATTATCGAATCAGTTAATAGTATTAGTGCGTTACAAACCGTGCCTTACACGCAAATGATGTCAGCACGAAAAGCCCTTGGTTTATCTGGTGAAGATAGCCTAGGTCTTCGTAGTGCAGCGATTGGCTTGGCCCGCTATTTGAAAGCTGATTATATTTTATTCTCAACCGTTGATGGTAAAAAAGATAACCGTGTGATCAGTATGCAGTTAATGTCGGTTTCTTCTGGTGAAATTCTTTGGAACGGGCGCCATAAGGTTGAGTGATCTGCATTACTCAAGTTTGCTTAATGCCTTGCAAGCGCTTTTCCCTGCAACGGCATTAAGCAAATGGAAAATCACAGCGTTAGAAGGCGCTGGCGGTGGTGCTTTTCGCGTGCAATGTGCAGATATTGACTGGGTTGCTCGCTATTATGGCGATGAAAAAAAAGCGCTTTATGTACATGGAAGAAAAGAATACGCCATTTTAAAACAGCTATCAGGATCTAATTTATCACCTAAAGTTGCCACACGTTATAAAGAGTGGTTTTTTCTTTATTGGTTACAGGGCGAACATCTTACTCACCAATCACTTTTTAGTACTTATTTAAAACCGTTGGCTGAAAAAATAGCCATACTTCATCAACACACACCGTTAGGTTTTCCTCTTAACCTAAATCATGAATTATTAATTTATTGGCAGAGTATTGATAGAAAACGCTTATCTGCTAAATGGTTACGCTTACAACAACATTTTTTACGCCAACCGCGATGCAATTTCATAAAATACGCGCCTGCTCACATGGATTTACATGTTGAGAATATTCTTCTTAGTGATTCAGGTATAAAATTTATTGATTGGGAATATGCAGCAGATATTGATACAGCGGATTCATTGATGACGTTCTTTGCAACAAACCAACTCAATGAAGCGCAACAAAATACGTTTTTGGATTATTATTATTCGTATCATTGTCATTATGCTCAATCCAAAGAGACGGATGTTTATTCTGTGAAGGAATTGAGAAAGCGTATTCTATCAAGAGAGCCATTCATTTTTTATATGATGCTAATGTGGTATGAAGTCCGTTGGCAACAAACAAAAGATGGATCATTTTTAATAATGTCTGAACCTTTACGTCGCTATTTCAGTCTGACGAATTAAAGACATTATCTTGTCACAATTACAAAGAGAGGAATGTTATGGGTCCGGTAATGCTTGATGTTGAAGGATATGAACTCGATAGTGAAGAGCGTGAAATTTTAAAGCATCCTCTTGTCGGTGGATTAATCCTTTTTACCCGCAACTTCCACGATGCTGAACAATTAAATGAATTAGTTCGCCAAATTCGTGATGCATCTCATGAGCGCCTTGTGATTGCAGTAGACCAAGAAGGGGGACGTGTACAGCGCTTCCGTGATGGTTTTACACGATTGCCTGCGGCTCAATCTTATGCGGCACTAAATGAAGGTTATCAAGCGAGTCATTTAGCACAAGAAGCGGGATGGTTAATGGCATCAGAAATGATTGCCTTGGATATTGATATCAGTTTTGCACCTGTGCTCGACCTAGGTCATAACTGTATTGCCATTGGCGAGCGTTCTTTCCATGATTCCCCTGAAATTGCCATGACAATGGCTGAGAGCTTTATCAAAGGTATGCGCTCTGCGGGCATGAAATCAACAGGCAAACACTTCCCTGGTCATGGTGCTGTAAGGGCTGATTCTCATAAAGAAACGCCTCGTGATGATCGCTCTTTAAATGATATTCGCCAACATGATATGTCCATTTTTAAAGATTTTATTCAACGCCAGTTATTAGATGCCATTATGCCAGCTCATGTCATTTATTCTCAGGTTGATGAGCGTCCTGCAAGTGGCTCATCGTACTGGCTGAAATCCATTTTACGTGAACAATTAGGCTTCCAAGGCGTTATTTTCTCTGATGATTTATCGATGGAAGGTGCTGCTATTATGGGAAGTTACGCAGAAAGAGCACAACGTTCGCTAGATGCTGGTTGTGATATGCTTTTAGTGTGTAATAACCGAAAAGGGGCGGTGAGTGTGTTAGATAACCTGTCCTCTGTCAAAGCAGAACGCATTTCCACATTGTACCATCACCGAGGTCGTTACACATTGAGTGAGCTACAAACCTCTGATCGTTGGAAAAAAGCGAATCAGTTGCTGACCCAATTACAGGAGCAATGGCAGGAGCGAGCATGATTATATATTTACATGGTTTTGATTCCACAAGTCCTGGAAATCATGAGAAAGTTTTACAGCTACAGTTTATTGATCCTGATGTCCGCTTTTTAAGCTACAGTACGTTGCATCCTCGTCATGACATGCAACACTTACTGAAAGAAACGGATAAAGTGATTAAATCCACGAAAGAGCCAGTATTAATTTGCGGCGTAGGATTAGGTGGATATTGGGCAGAGCGTATTGGTTTCTTATGTAATATTCGTCAGGTAATGATTAATCCTAATCTTTTTCCTTACGAAAACATGACAGACAAAATCGACAGACCTGAAGAATATTTAGATATCTCAACGAAATGTATTAAAGATTTTCGTTCTAAAAACAAAGATAACGCTTTAGTGATTTTATCTCGTAATGATGAGGTTTTAGATAATCAGCGTTCTGCTGATGAATTATCACCTTATTACTCCGTAATTTGGGATGAAGTGCAAACGCATAAATTTAAGAGCCTCTCTGAGCATCTATTTAAAATTAAAGCATTTAATCGTAAAGAGTAAGACTAAAGTCATGTGTTTAAAATGGATGGTGTTTGTTCCATCCATTTTTTTATCTAACGTAGCTAAAACGTTCATACCGTCCTCTCTATCTATCTCTTTTCAACATTTTTCCGCCCCCTTATTTTTATCACCTCAATGATCACGACTGATTTTAACAATCCTTTTATGCTTATTTTTCTAGTTCATTGTATTAATTGATAAAACCAATATCCCTATGTTTTAAATGGTGATTTATTTGTCACTAAAAGGCAAAAACAACTATTTTCTTCAAAAAATAGATATGAATATTCAAATATTTTTGATATAAATCAACTTTGGTATGACCATCTTTCCAATTAACTTGCTTAAGAACAAAAATAACAGCAGAAACGATTTAACTGTCATTATTTAAGTAGATTTCACTAAGGCTATTTAAATAACAACAGTAAATATCTTTATGGAGTGACGTTAAATGTCATTAAAAAAAATTGTTATTGTCGGTGGCGGCGCTGGTGGTTTAGAACTGGCGACCAAATTAGGCAATAAATTAGGACGCAGCAAAAAAGCAGAGATCACCTTAGTGGATCGCAACAACAGTCATCTATGGAAACCCCTTTTACATGAAGTAGCAACGGGCTCTTTAGATGATGGTGTTGATGCTTTAAGTTATCTAGCACACGGCTATAACCATCATTTTAATTTCCAATTAGGCTCATTAACAGGGCTTGATCGTGAGCAAAAAAATATCACATTGGCTGCTATTTATAATGAAGAGCAAGAATTGCTCGTACCTGAACGTACATTAGACTACGATATTTTAGTGATGGCGTTAGGCAGTAAATCAAACGATTTTGGCACACCAGGTATTAAAGAGAACTGTATTTTCTTGGACAGTCCTCAACAAGCACATCGTTTCCATAACGAAATGTTAAATTTATTTTTAAAATACTCAGCAGATACCAATGCACAAGAAGAAAATCGTAAGGTAAATATTGCGATTGTGGGTGGTGGTGCAACGGGTGTTGAACTTTCAGCTGAATTGCATAATGCAGTACGTCAGCTTAATAGTTATGGATTAAAAAAATTAGCACCTTCAGCATTAAATATTACTTTGGTTGAAGCTGGAGAGCATATCTTACCTGCATTACCAGTGCGTATATCTAGTGCTGCACATCAGGAATTAACCAAATTAGGTGTGCGAGTGATGACCAAAACCATGGTCACAAGCGCAGATGAAGGTGGATTAAACACCAAAGATGGTGAGCATATTGATGCTGACTTAATGGTGTGGGCAGCAGGTATTAAAGCGCCTGATTTTATGAAAGAGATTGCTGGCCTAGAAACTAACCGTATTAATCAGTTGGTCGTTAAACCTACCTTACAAACAACCTTAGATGAGTCTATCTTTGCAATTGGTGACTGTTCTTCTTGTCCAAGAAAAGAAGGCGGTTTTGTTCCACCAAGAGCACAATCCGCACATCAAATGGCAAGTCGTTGTTACAGCAATATTTTAGCAATGTTAAAAGATAAACCGCTAAAAGATTATGTGTTTACCGATCACGGCTCATTAGTTTCACTCTCTAAATTTAGTACCGTGGGGAGTTTGATGGGGAATTTAATGAAGGGGGACATGATGATCGAAGGGCGCATAGCGCGGATTGTTTATATCTCTTTATATCGAATGCATCAAATAGCGTTGCATGGTTATATCAAAACTGGACTTATGATGTTAGTCGGATCAATCAACCGAGTAATTAGACCTAAACTAAAACTTCATTAATTTATCTTTTGCTTTACAGATAAGACAAAAGTTACTTTTTTAAACCCTCATATTTTATGAGGGTTTTTTATCTATTTTTTATTTTAAATTAAATAATTAAATGAGAATATCCAAATAAAATAAATAAACATAGCATAAAGCACTAGATGATTTGTCTGCCTATATCAGAAATAACCGATAACGCTAAAGCTCAATAGAGTAATGATAAATATAATTTTATTATTAAGGTTAAACTTGTAATATTAAAGATAACATTTATTTTATTTATTACGCTAAATTATTTAAGACTTTTCTTAAATAAAAAATGATGTTTAATTCATTAATTCATCAAATAAAATGTTATGGTGTTTCGTAGATTTGTATTAGAAAGATAATAAGTTAAAATTATTAGAAATAAGCTTAACTTGTTATTTTTACTCGTATTTAAATGGGTAAAATAATTTTACAAATCTTAAAAGTAAATTTTATAATATGCGTTAAATATGGAATATCGCCTATTTTTAGGCGACATTTGTTAACTTAGTGTTATCATAATGATGTATCATAAGTAGCATGACGATTTTTATTTTTTCAGCTTAATAAATTAAGATCTATCTTAATATAATGTGTAAGTCCTAAGAATGTAGTTAGTATTTAATTAAGTAATTAAAACAGAAATAAGTGGTGTATTTAACATGTCATAAATACGTGGTTTACTTATTATGTTAATCAGCATGGATGTTGAATTAAGCTATCAGATTAGAGAATTCATTTATTGAATAGTAAATATATTAGCCAGTTAGAGTGAAACCGTGGCTTTTATTACGTATCTGTGGCAATTAAGGATAAAACAAATAAAAAGGGGTAAAAGTGGGTGTTAATGTCAGAAAGTACACACTAATAGGACTAATCATTGTATTAGCTATTCTTTCATTTATTGCATGGAGGTGGGTATTTCCCCAGCCTCAATACGCTCATGTCGTTTCAGCTACACCTATTAAATCAACTGTTTTTGTGACAGAAGAGTATTGTCATCGAATTGGCTTACCTACACCTTTTACACCAGAAAAATTGTCACGATTTCATCCCGCAGAGCAAGAGTGTCGAGTGTTTTATATGATTGAAGCACTCAATAACAGCAATATTGCTAATTTCCCTTATCCTCAATTTAAAGAGTGCATCCCGATTTATCGTCAAGAGCGTAGAATTGTTGGTTATGATGTGCTTTATACTATCGATGGAACACCGGGCAAAGTACGTACCACGTTTAAACCTGGTGAAATTATCGCATTAGATTCTGATGGTAGGCTGATTTTAGAACAAGAACCTTATTGTTCTATGAATGAAAAAGTACCTTGCCGTAAAGATTAAATCTAAAGAATAAAAAAGGCGTAATGAAGGAGTGAAACCACTTCAATTACGCCTTTTTACTGATTCAAAAAATCATAAATATGTGGTTATTTGATCTTATGATCATTGAACGCACTTAACATATCATCAATAAAGGTGAGTCGTTTCTCACGCTCAGTGAGATCTGTAATAAATTTCAGTTTTGATGGACCATCTAAACGGAAAATAGCAGGTTGTTCTTGAAGTAGGCTGATTAAATATCCTGGTTCAACCTTATTCTTTTCACCAAACTCAATAAATCCGCCTTTATCATGAGCTTCAATTCGAGTGATACCCAAGCTCATTGCACTTAAGCGAATAGCAGCATTACGCAGTAGATAACGCCCTGCATCAGGCAGCTTACCAAATCTATCAATTAACTCTGCTCTTAGATCATTAAGCTCTGTTAAGTCGATCGCACTGGCAATTCGTTTATAGAATGAAAGTCTGACATTTACATCAGGAATGTAATCATCAGGCAACAAGACAGGCATTCTTAATTCAATTTCAGTTTGTTGATTGGTGAGATCTTCAAGTGATGGCTCTCTACCCTCTTTAAGTGCTTCTACTGCACTTTCTAGCAATTCCATATAAAGAGAGAAGCCGACGGTATTCATTTGACCGCTCTGCTCTTCACCTAATAGCTCACCCGCACCCCGAATTTCTAAATCATGGGTGGCTAATGCAAAACCAGCACCCAGATCTTCCAGTGAAGCAATCGCTTCTAAACGTTTATGAGCATCCTTTGTCATTGCTTTAGGATGAGGTGTCAACAAATAAGCATAAGCTTGATGATGAGAACGACCTACGCGACCACGTAACTGATGCAATTGCGCTAAACCAAAGTGATCTGCACGTTCAATAATAATGGTGTTCGCGGTTGGTATATCGATACCTGTTTCAATAATTGTGGTGCAAAGTAACACATTAAAACGTTGGTGATGGAAATCATTCATCACACGTTCAAGTTCACGCTCACGCATTTGTCCGTGACCAATACCAATACGTGCTTCAGGAACGAGTGCAGCCAGTCTCTCACGGGCTTTTTCGATATTCTCAACATCGTTATACAAGTAATAAACTTGTCCGCCACGCAATGTTTCACGCAAGATAGCTTCGCGCACCACTAAGTCATCATATTCTCGCACAAAGGTTTTCACCGATAAGCGACGTGCTGGTGGTGTTGCAATAATAGAAAGATCACGCATACCGCTCATTGCCATATTCAACGTACGAGGAATAGGCGTTGCTGTTAGCGTTAATATATCGACATTAGCACGCATGGCTTTTATTCGCTCTTTATGGCGAACACCAAAGCGGTGCTCTTCATCGACAATTAATAGCCCCAAATCTTTCCACTGAATATTTGGTTGAAGCAATTTATGTGTGCCAATGACAATATCAACTGTACCTTCGGCCAGTTTTTCTGTGATTTGCTGTTGCTCTTTTGCGCTACGAAAACGTGAGATCATCTCAATGTTAACGGGCCAATTAGCAAAACGATCACGGAAATTATCAAAATGTTGCTGAGCCAATAGGGTGGTTGGTACTAAAATAGCGACTTGTTTATTGTTGTTAACGGCAAGAAATGCAGCGCGCATCGCCACTTCTGTTTTACCAAATCCGACATCGCCACAGACGAGTCTATCCATTGAAATGGCTTGGCACATATCGCTAAGCACAGCATTGATAGCCATTTCTTGATCAGGTGTTGTTTCAAAAGGAAAGCTTTGGCGGAATGATTGGTATTGCTCTTTATCCATTTTAAAGGCGAAGCCTGTTTTTACTTCGCGTTGAGCATAAACATCTAATAACTCTGCTGCGACATCTCGCACTTTTTCAGCAGCTTTTTGGCGAGCTCTTACCCATGCATCGCCACCCAATTTATGTAGTGGGGCATTTTCATCTGCGCCACCAGAATAACGACTGATTAAATGCAGTGATGAAACAGGAACATAAAGCTTGTCATTACCCGCGTAGCTTAACATCAAATATTCAGCTTTAACGCCACCAGCTTCTAGTGTTGTCATTCCTTGATAGCGACCAACACCATGTTGAAGATGAACAACGGGCTGTCCTATGCTTAATTCAGCAAGGTTGCGAATTAAGGTATCTGTATTAATAGCACGACGATTGTCTTGGCGACGACGATTAACGCGTTCACCTAACATATCACTTTCACAGATCATGGCTAATTGACGATGGTTATCAATAAATCCATGTTCAGCAGCACCAATGATAAAGTAAAAACCTTTCTCTTGAGCATCAGATAATTCAATGATTTGCTTAGGTGCTATTTTTATCCGCGATAAAAGCTCTTGTACGGTTTCGCGTCGTCCTTCACTTTCAACAGAGAAAATAACACTACCTGAAAATTGTTCTTGGAATCGGCGTAAGTTATCTAAAGGTGATTTGCTTTGAGCGTTAATCGATAAATCAGGAAGAGGTTGATAGCCTAAATTGGTCTGTCCCGCTTTTTCTGGCAACGTTTCTGTTTTAAGTTGAATACGAGGCCACTGTTTTAACTCTTTATTAAATTTATCAACATTCAGCCAAATATCATCTGGTGGTAACAGTGGTCGCATAGGATCAACGCGACGGCTTTCAAAACGTTGATTAATGTCTTGCCAAAATTTTTCTGCAAAATCTTGTAGATCTTGCGTCACTATCAATGTGTTTTTAGGGAAATAAGCAAATAAGTTAGATAAAGGCTGTTCAAAAAACAGGGATTGCCAATATTCAATTCCCGTTGGCAATATGTGTTTACTTACTTGCTGATAAATATGTTCAGGATCACGTCTTACATCAAACCGTTCACGCCATTGGCTACGGAAAGTTTCTATCGCATTTGCATCTGTTGGGAATTCATGTGCAGGCAGTAAATTAATTTGATCAACTTCAGCTAATGTCCGTTGTGTATCGACATCAAAAGTACGCAGGCTATCTATTTCGTCATCGAAAAAATCAATACGATAAGGAAATTCACTTCCCATAGGAAATAAATCTAATAATGCACCACGCGTTGCGTATTCCCCATGTTCTAATACTTGTTCGACATGGCGATATCCCGCTTCATCTAATGTTTTACGTAAATTATCACGAGAAAGTATCTCTCCTTTTTGCATTACCAACGCATGACTTGCGAGATAATCCGTTGGGCAGACTTTCTGCATTAACGTATTGACAGGTAAGATTAAAATTCCCTTGAGAAGTGATGGAATACGGTATAGCGTAGAAAGGCGGTTTGAGATGATTTCTTGGTGAGGTGAAAAACTGTCGTATGGCAGCGTTTCCCAATCCGATAATGTCTCTACTGGATAATCACAAAACTGACGGATTTCATCTTGTAAACGCAATGCATTTTGCATATCACGAGTAACAAGAACGACTAATCCAGAGTGACGTTTGATGATCTCGGCACATTCTAGAGCACAAGCGGCACCAGTCAATTGACCTAGCTGACGAGTATCCCCTTGTTTTATAGGAAGTTGATAACGATATTCTGAGGACATAAGCGTGTAATGTGAACTCTTTGTTGTAGTTAACTCCCAACACATCTTTAGCTTAATGGCTAAAGCTTAAACTGGCGGGCAGGTTAAGATAAAAGAAAAAACCACAGTTTGGGAATAGAGTGGTTCCATTCAGTAAGACTACCCTTTATTATCCCTGAACACTTCGCATTAGCAACAGGAACAGCACAGATTTCATGTACAATTCTGTCTCATTTTATATAGGGCTCCGTTATATGCGGGGTCGTGCGGTCGATAAATTCGGTCGCTTCGTCTCATGGCTATCCGCTTTAGGGATTATGTTAGGTGTCGCGGCACTGATTACAGTGACTTCTGTCATGAATGGTTTTGAACGTTCGTTGCAAGAAAGCATTCTTGCTTATATTCCACAAGCCATCGTGACATCACCTAACGGGCAATTACCCCGAGATTCAAATATAGCTGAAAGATTACTGACGCGTGAAGGTATCATAAACGTTACCCCTTTAGTAGAAGGCGATGTTGTTTTGCAAAGTAAAGACAATATCAGCGTTGGTGTTATGTTGGGTATAGAAAAAGAGCAAGATGAACCTTTAACGAAACATATTCGTTATGGCGATTTTTCTATGCTGAAAGCGGGTGATTATGGTGTGATTTTAGGAAGTGGCCTTGCTAAACAGTTAAAAGCAAAAGAAGGCGATAACATCCGCCTTATTGTGCCAAGCGTAAGCCAATTAACACCAATGGGAAGATTACCTAGCCAACGGTTATTTACCGTTAAAGGTATTTTCCAAAGTGGTGGCGATGCAGATGCCTCACAAATCTTAGTTAATCAGCAAGATGCGGCACGTTTAATGCGTTATCAGCCGGGTAATATTACAGGATGGCGTCTTTTCTTTACTGATCCTCTCAATATTGAAAAATACAGTGCACAATCTTTAGATAAAAATCTAAGTTGGAGAGATTGGCGCGAACGTAAAGGTGAATTTTTCCAAGCTGTAAAAATGGAAAAAAATATGATGGGATTATTATTAAGCTTAATTATAGCAGTGGCAGCTTTTAATATTATTACCTCACTTTCTTTGTTGGTCATGGAAAAACAAGGTGAAGTTGCTATTTTGCAAACTATGGGTTTAAAACGCTCTCAGATTATGTCCATTTTTATGCTACAAGGTGCAGGTGCGGGTATTTTAGGGGCGGTAGCTGGTGGTCTGTTAGGCGCATTACTCTCAAGCCAATTAAACGTTATTATGCCAGCGGTAGGACTTATCCCTCAAGGTGTGGAATTGCCCGCAACACTTGATTGGGGACGCGTCTTTATGATTGGTTTCTCCGCTATTATCATTTCCCTTTTATCCACTTTATACCCGTCTTGGCGGGCCGCGGCTATTCAGCCAGCAGAGGCGCTACGTTATGAGTAATTCTTCTTTGAATAAACAACCAATGGCATCAGAAAAACAAATACACATTAATAAAGATGGTTTATTGGATTGCCACGCCCTATGTAAACAATACCAAGATGGTTCTATTTCCACACAAGTGCTGAAATCAGTCTCTTTTAAAATGGATAAGGGCGATTTTCTTGCCATCGTGGGGAGTTCCGGCTCAGGAAAAAGTACTTTATTACATTTACTGGGTGGATTAGATTCTCCCACATCAGGTGAAGTCTTTTTTAAAGGGCAATCACTTAATAAATTATCCTCTTCTGAAAAGGCTGATCTACGTAATAGCCAATTGGGTTTTATTTATCAATTTCATCATCTATTACCTGATTTCACCGCACTTGAAAATGTTGCTATGCCACTGATGATTGGCGGCACGAGCGCTTCAGTTGCAAAAGAAAAAGCGATGTCTTTACTTGAAGCTGTTGGGTTAAAAGATCGCGCTCATCACCGTCCTTCAGAGCTTTCTGGTGGTGAGAGACAACGCGTTGCGATTGCGAGAGCATTAGTGAACGATCCTGCATTAGTCCTTGCTGATGAACCAACGGGTAATCTTGACCAGAAAAATGCAGAAGGGATTTTTGAATTGTTGATTAAGTTAAACAAAGAAAAACAAACCGCTTTTCTGGTCGTAACGCATGATTTGTCACTGGCGGCTCGTTTTCAGCGCCAACTTGAAATGAAAGATGGTCAACTACAGTCACAAAACGCAATTTCAGGAGTGAAATAATGGCGCAATTGCCACTTGCATTAGTGACCGCATTACGTTTTTCAAGAGGGCGAAAACGTGCGGGAATGGTTTCTTTAATTTCAGTTATTTCAACACTGGGCATTATGCTGGGTGTTGCTGTCTTAATTATTGGCTTAAGTGCCATGAATGGCTTTGAGCGTGAATTAAAAAACCGTATTTTATCAGTTGTGCCTCACGGACAAATTTATTCAGTAGAACAGCCATTTGTACAATGGCAATCAGCATTACCTCGTATTGAAAATACCCAAGGTGTTGTCGCTGCTGCTCCTTATATTTTACTCACTGGATTGTTAGAAAAAGGAACAGAGTTAAAGGCAGTGCAAGTGATGGGGGTCTCACCTGAAAAACAAGGTGATATCAGCCTGTTGCCTCGATATGTACAAAACAATGCATGGCAAAATTTTAAGGCAGGTAAACAACAAATTATTATAGGACAAGGTGTTGCCAATGCGTTGAAAATAAAACAAGGTGATTGGCTGACGGTATTAATTCCTAATAATGATGATCCTACTAAGCTTTTACAGCCTAAACGTATTCGCTTACAAGTGAGTGGTATCTTTAAACTCAGTGGAATGCTTGATCACCAATTAGCGTTAATTCCTTTATCAGATGCGCAACAATATATGGATTATGGGCAAGGCATTACAGGGATTGAAGTGAAAACAGTAGATCCTTTTTTCGCGAATGAAATTATTCATAATGCGGGTTTAAACAGTAAAGAATATGTTTATGCGAAAAGCTGGATAAGTGACTATGGCTATATGTATAGCGATATTCAGATGATCCGTAGCATTATGTATTTATCGATGATCTTAGTGATTGGTGTCGCTTGTTTTAATATTGTCTCAACGCTGATTATGGCGGTAAGAGATAAAAGTAGTGATATTGCTATTTTACGAACGTTAGGTGCACGAGATAGCCATATTCGTAATATCTTTTTATGGTACGGTTTATTATCAGGCATGATTGGTTGTGTCGCTGGTGTGATATTTGGTGTATTGGTTGCTTATAATTTAACGCCATTAGTGTCTGTTATTGAATCATTAACGGGACACAGTGTGTTGTCAGGCGATGTTTATTTCGTCGACTTTCTACCTTCAGAAGTTCATTTAATTGACGTTTTCTCTGTATTTATTACCACTGTGATCTTAAGCCTGATTGCAAGTTGGTATCCTGCACGCCGAGCCACTAAACTAGATCCTGCAAGAATTTTAAGTGGACAATAAGTTTATTGACATACAAAGAAGAAAAAACGCTTAAACTAGTGAAGATAAGAAACGCGATATTTAAATTTGAAAACCAAGGATTGTAATGATGAAACTTAAACTTCGTCATCGTCGGCTTAGGAAGTTTCGTAAGATCAAAAATTTACGTAGGCAGCATTCACGTTGTCGTTATTTTCATCTCACCCATAAAACGGAACATGAAATGAATTTACCCAAAGTTGTCGTATTAACAGGGGCTGGCATTTCTGCTGAATCAGGAATTAAAACATTCCGATCAGAAGATGGATTGTGGGAAGAACATCGCGTTGAAGATGTTGCAACACCTGAAGGTTATCAACGCAATCCCCAATTGGTTCAGCAGTTTTACAATGAACGTCGCCGCCAATTGCAACAACCTTCTATTCAACCTAATGAAGCGCATTATGCATTAGCGAAACTAGAGCAACGTTTAGGTAAAGACAATTTTTTACTCGTTACGCAAAATATTGATAATCTGCATGAAAAAGCAGGTAGTAAACATATTTTGCATATGCATGGTGAATTGCTAAAAGTGCGTTGCCCTCAATCTCGTCAAGTATTTGAGTGGAAAGGGGACTTAGAAACAACCGATCGTTGTCATTGCTGCCAATTCCCATCGCCACTACGCCCACATATTGTCTGGTTTGGTGAAATGCCAATTGGTATGGAAGAGATTTATCACGCTTTGGCTGAGGCTGATATTTTTATCTCTATCGGTACATCTGGAAATGTTTACCCAGCAGCTGGTTTTGTCCATGAAGCTCGATTAACAGGCGCTCATACTGTTGAGTTAAATCTTGAACCCAGTTTGGTTGAAAGTCAGTTTGAAGAGAAACATTATGGCCCTGCAAGTCAGGTAGTTGATGAATATGTTCATAAATTGTTTGAATTAATTAATGATCCTAAAGCTGATTTGACGCAATAATTATTTTATAGAGTTCCCTATTATTGTTCTTAGAGAGATCTTAGGGGGCAAAATGGATAAATTATTAGAACGTTTTTTTGAATATATTAATTTTGATACACAATCAAAACCATCTTCAAAAATGTCACCAAGCAGTGATGGACAATTAAAACTTGCCAAGGCATTGGCTCAAGAATTAAAAAAGCTGGGCTTTTCCGATGTAATGCTCAGTGACAAGGGATGTGTAATGGCAAGTTTACCATCCAATGTATCTTGGCCAGTGCCAGTTATTGGCTTTATTTCGCATCTTGATACATCTCCTGACTTTTCAGGAAAACATGTAAAACCACAAGTGCTTGAAGATTATCGTGGTGGTGATATTGCTTTAGGTATTGGTGATGAAGTGTTATCGCCAGTTATGTTCCCAATCTTACATTCAATGATTGGTAAGACATTAATTACTACTGATGGCAAAACATTACTGGGTGCGGACGACAAAGCAGGTATTGCTGAAATTATTACTGCGATGGTGCGCTTAAAAGAAACGAATCGACCTCATGGGGATATTCGCATTGCTTTCACTCCTGATGAAGAAATCGGGCGTGGCGCGCATTATGTAGACTTAAAAGCATTCGGTGCAAGCTGGGCTTATACCGTTGATGGTGGTGGTGTTGGCGAACTGGAATATGAAAACTTCAATGCCGCATCCGTGAATATCAAAATTGTAGGTAACAATGTTCACCCAGGCAGTGCAAAAGGGGTGATGGTTAATGCATTAGGATTAGCAACACGTATTCATCAAGAATTACCTGTTGACGAAACACCAGAAAATACCGATGGTTATGAAGGTTTTTACCATCTGCAAAGTATCAAAGGCTCGGTAGAAAGAGCGGAAATGCATTATATTATCCGTGATTTTAATCGTAACTTATTTGAAAAACGCAAACAGAATATGATTGCGATTGCAGAGAGAGTGGGTAAAGGCCTGCATCCTGATTGTTATATTGAGCTAACGATTGATGATAGCTATTACAATATGCATGATAAAGTTGTTCAATTCCCTCACATCATTGAAATAGCCAAACAAGCCATGATTGATTGTGATATTGAGCCAAATATCAAGCCTATTCGTGGTGGTACAGACGGTGCTCAACTTTCTTACCGTGGATTACCTTGCCCTAATATTTTCACAGGCGGTTATAATTTCCATGGTAAGCATGAATTTATCTCTTTAGAAGGCATGGAAGCGGCGGTGAGTGTCATTATGCGCATTGCTGAAATAACGGCTGAAAGAGAAAAGGCTAAAGTAGTTAGCTAATCGTTTATTGAGCTTCGAAATGAAAAATAATAGCCGAAATATCGGCTATTATTTTTTTAGTAAAAAGAATATATTAAGTTTGTTTATTTACGCTTTTCGTAATCTTGTTCAACAGAAGATTTCCAATCTTGATTTAACTCTTTTCCTTCAATTTTAGATTGAACGGCTTTATTAACAGACTCATAGGCATTTTCATAGCCTTTAGCATCTTGGATATATTGAGTTGAGTTGGATGATTTAATGCCAATACTTTCAGCCGCACTTATTGCATCAATGTTGGCACCTAAAAAGATAAATTCCCAACCTTTCTCTTTTTCTGCTGAATTAATTAATGATTTTACTTTTTCTAGCGAATATTCACGGCTACTATTTTCTTCGCCATCGGTGATGATCACCATCATGACATTCTTATAGGGTGAATTTGGTTTATTTCCTTCAGTGATCGCATTTCCCACAGCATCTAACAGTGCGGTATTACCCGATGCAAAATAATCGTTAGTCGTTAAATTCTCTATCTTATTAATATCAATACGGTTATGTAACTTTTTAGCCTGACTATCAAATAAAATAGTGGTGATATAGACTTTTTCAGGGCGATTTTTATTTTCTGCTAAAATAGTATTAAATCCACCAATAGTATCTTTTTCATACCCTTGCATTGAGCCACTTTTATCTAACACAAAAATGATATCCGTTTGTGCTGGTGGTGCCTTCATATTTGCTGTTTCTACTGTTTTTGCAAATACCACGGTCGGTAAAATAAAAGCAGCGATTAAAACAATAAATTTTTTCATAGACGACTCCATTGTCGAAAAAAGAAGTAAAAATCTAATTTTATCTTAGGGGCAATTGATCAAATAAAATAGGAGAAACGGCTGAAAAATAAACGAGATATTAATGAAAAAATTTACTTAATTAAAAATAGAGTGATTTTATAATAATGGGCTAACATATTGTTTATTATTAAGCTTTTAATATAGGCTTAATATTAATAACTCTTTGATAAATTGAGTTTCCTGAATTTCCCTTATAATTAAAGAGAAATAAATATAATATAAGGATATTGAATGGAAACCATAACAGGAAAATTATTAAAACCTGTAATAGAAGAGCAACTAAGCTCTCATAAAAAGAAAGTGATTAAAAAATCTGAGCAACAATCATTTATTATTATTTTTAGTTATTTTCTAATCACTTATTTAATCTCATTTTCTCTTTATGTGACAAATAGCAAACATACATTATTACTTTTTTTCTTACAAAGTACATTTTTTGTTGTGATTCCTTTTTTCTTTCGTAATACAAGAGTACTTTTAAAAGAGTCGATAATTTATTTAATTCGTTAGATTTTAAAATAAGACTTATTTTAATATTTCTAGTAATAAAAAAGCCCTGCAATAATATGTCAGGGCTTTATAAATTATCATTGATAATTAATCTTCAAAATACCAATAACCTTGGTTTACCAAGTGTGTTAATAAACGTACAAATTTGGGATCGGTTAATGCATCACCTAAGTGTTGTTTATCAATATAATCATATTGACAAAGCGCATCAGCAGCTTCGATATAATCAGTATCTATCAACTCGCCATTAACAAAACAGCTATCACCAACACGTAGCGCACGAAGACCATTTAAGCGGTGAAGTTGTTCACCTTGTTGCAGCAAATCATGAATTTCTGCGTTTTCGTATAAAGGTTCTGGCACTGCAAGATCAAGCTCATGACGAGATTGAGAAATAAACTCACCAAACCAATGACGGAATACTTCTGGTTGAGCAAGTAGATCTTCCATCATGTCATGAAGTTTATTTAACTCTTGATGTTGCACTAATGCTGGGTTTTCACGCGGAGTTAGATCAGGATCGCTATAACGATAGCTGCCTAAATCATTTGCTAACACATAGTCAGCGAAACCACTGAAAAGTTCACGAGCATTAGGTGATCTGAAACCAACAGAGTAGTTTAGCGATTCTTCAATCGCATATCCTTCATGTGGGAATCCAGGTGGGATATAAAGAATATCACCCGGTTCTAATTCTTCATCAATAATTGCGTCAAAAGGATCAACTTGAAGCAGATCAGGGTGAGGGCAGTGTTGTTTCATTGGGATTTTTTCACCCACACGCCAACGACGACGACCTTGTCCCTGAATAATAAAGACATCATATTGATCAAGATGTGGACCTACACCACCACCAGGAACAGAATAAGAGATCATTAAATCATCAATGCGCCAATCGGGTAACACACGAAATGGCTTCATTAATGCCGCACTAGGAAAATGCCAGTGATCGACGGCTTGTACAAGTAAAGACCAATCTTTATCACCAAGTCCTTCAAAGTGCTCGAAAGGCCCGTGTTTGACTCCCCATTGTCCGTCTTGACAGCTAACAAGACGGCTATCTACTTCATCTTCCATTGCAAGACCAGCAAGTTCGTCAGGAGATAAAGGATCAACAAAACGAGAGAAGCCGTTTTTAATTAATAAAGGGCGTTTTTGCCAATGGCTTTCGAGGAATGATTGCCAATCTAAATTAAGTTTATAGTCCATTGTGTATATCCTGAATTCGGGAAGCCTGAAGCCATAGTATAATGAATTCTAACTTCCTGCTAAACATTCCTTTGAGCAATGTGAGTAATAGCGAGTAACTCGATAACAACTGAACAGATATCATACATAACGCCGTATATTTGGCGATAACTTTAAAAAGAGAGGTTTTTTTATAAATAAGGGTTATTCGCGTTCTGTAGTGAGTTGTTGCTCAGCAAATGTCACAGTGATACGAGCGCCTCCTAACGGGCTATCGGTAATAGTAATTTCACCACTGTATTGTTCAATAATATCTACCGCGATAGATAATCCTAAGCCTTGCCCAGGACGCAGAGTATCTGCTCTTGTTCCTCGTTGGAAAATGGCCTCTCTTTTTTCAGGGCTGACGCCTGGGCCGTCATCATCAACAATAATCATTACACTACTTTCATTATTGCTAACATTGATTTCAACAAATTCTAAGCAGTATTTACAGGCGTTATCAAGAATATTACCCATCACTTCCATAAAATCATTTTTCTCACCTAACCACATGATTTCAGGTGAAACATTGAGTGTTAAATCAACCCCTTTTGACTGATAAACTTTACTCAATGCACTACAAAGATTATCTAGCAGTCCTGACAGTGAATGAAGTTTTCGCGTGGTAATATCGTGATCACCATGGATGGATGCTCGGTGCAGATAATAACCGACTTGTTGCGAAATTCGTTCTATTTGATCGAGCATGATAGGTTCAGCTTGCTCTATCGTCATCTGTTTGCCCGAACGTAAAGAGCGTAATGTTGATTGCAACACGGCAAGTGGTGTTTTTAGGCTGTGGGTAAGATCAGATAAACTTGTGCGATATTTACTATAACGACTGCGTTCATTACGCAATAACACATTTAAATTTCGGACTAAGCCTTTTAGCTCGGTTGGCGGGTTTTCATCCAAATCATTGCGAGTCCCTTTTTCTAATGCACTAATTTGTTCAATAACTTGTTTTATCGGTCTTAAACTCCAATGTGCAGCTAACCAAATTAAGGGTATAACCAAAAATAGATTTGCAAGAATGATATATAAGAACCAATCCCAAACTTGACTGACTTTTTGCATACGCTGAGGAATAGGATCGATAACCGCGATCGCCATATAAGGCATATTGTCAGCCGCAGGATAATGATTAATCACAACTGAGTGAGTCAAAAACTCATTACTAGAGTATTCCTCAAGACGTTTGAGATAAACACGATATTGCGGTAACTGCTTTAACATTAACCGTGTTGTTTTGATATCAACTGAGATCTCAAATAAGCCTTCTTCATGACGCCATTTATGTTTAATGCTATCGGGAATGGCTTTGGGGAGATCGGGAGGCATCCACAATACACCGCCTTTATCATCAAAAATGATCACCAGCGAGGTATTGTTGTTATTGAGATTAGTTGGAAATTCAATGTTCAGCTTTCCCTTATTCCACTGCGCTAAGCTGTAATAAAGATTGCTTTGGCTACGCATTAGCATAAATGTGGTTTTATCTATACTCACAATCGAACCAACAATTGCCACTAACCCATATGAGAGTGTGAGTGCCAAAATAATGGCACTGGTAGCAAGTAAAAAGCGTGTTCGTAATGAGAATGGGGAGCGCTGTTTTTTTTGCATATTAAGGTTTCATATCGAAACGATAGCCTTGTCCACGTACGGTAACCACCACATCATCAGGATATTTTTCTAAGATTTTTTTACGTAGTCGTCCCATAAGTACATCAATAGTATGGCTTTCTTTGAGTTCAGCATCAGGATATAGCTGGCGCATTAATGCATCTTTGCTAACGACTTTGTTTTGATTGCGCATTAATGTTTCTAAAATCGT
The DNA here is from genome assembly GCF_047921575.1 of Proteus sp. TSJ240517. Lineage (NCBI taxonomy): Bacteria > Pseudomonadati > Pseudomonadota > Gammaproteobacteria > Enterobacterales > Morganellaceae > Proteus > Proteus sp. TSJ240517. Next base: position 19,823 of record NZ_JBLRMH010000011.1, on the reverse strand, counting down.
ATATTCAAATGCAGTTAACTTAATTTGTTCTCCTGAAATCATGAACTCTTTACGTGACAAATCCAACTCAAAAGGTTCAATGACGAGTGTTTGTGACGCAATTCCCATGTTTCTTCGCATTAATGCCTGAATACGTGCGACAATTTCCTCAAAATGAAAGGGTTTTGTCACATAATCATCAGCGCCCGCATTTAACGCTGAAACTTTTTCTTGCCAACTTTCGCGCGCAGTTAATACCATTATTGGCAGGGTAATATTATTCTCTCGCCATCTGCGAATAAGGCTAATGCCATCTTCATCTGGCAATCCTAAGTCCACAATGGCAACATCAGGTGTACCTTCTGCAATAAAATTATCTGCTTCTTTGGCATCTTCTGCGGCATTAACCTGATGTCCTGCGTCACGAAATTGCACAGATAAGTGATGGCGAAGTAAAATATTATCTTCAATAATTAAGATCCGCATTATTCCACCTTGAGTACAATCAGCAAAAATTCACTGTTGTAAAATAAATATAGGAAATGAATGTCATCCTATAAGATAAAAAATATATTGTTATCATAGTCAATCTATCACTTAAAAAATACCGTAGCGGGTAAAGTGTTTAAGTTACAGAGAGTTTTCTAATTTTTTGATATAAAAAAAGGCAGAGATTATCTGCCTTTTTAGAAAGATAAATTAGTTTAATTTATCAACAAGTTGAGTGGCAAAACCAATATAGCTTTCAGGTTTCATTGCTTTTAAGCGCGTTTTTTCATCTTCTGGTAGTTCTAAACCATCAATGAAAACTGCCATATCTTGTTCAGTGATTCGTTTGCCGCGAGTAAGCTCTTTTAGCTTTTCGTAAGGTTTTTCAATGCCATAACGACGCATTACAGTCTGAATTGGCTCGGCTAATACTTCCCAGTTACAGTCTAATTCTTCACGAAGGTGGTTTTCATTCACTTCAAGTTTATTAAGACCTTTCATGGTTGATTGATAAGCAATCAGCGCATAACCCATCCCAACACCTAAATTACGCAGTACCGTTGAGTCTGTTAAGTCACGTTGCCAACGTGAAACGGGTAGCTTGCTAGAAAGGTGTCCCATTACTGCATTTGCTAACCCTAAGTTGCCTTCAGAGTTTTCAAAGTCAATTGGATTCACTTTATGAGGCATGGTTGATGAACCAATTTCACCTGCAATTGTTTTTTGCTTGAAGTGGTTCAGTGCTACGTAACCCCAAATATCGCGGTCGAAATCGATCAAGATAGTGTTGAAGCGACTAATGCAATCAAAAAGCTCCGCAATATAATCGTGTGGTTCAATTTGAGTTGTGTATGGGTTCCATGTAATACCCAATGAAGTTACAAATTCTTCACTAAATTGATGCCAGTTTACTTCAGGATATGCAGCTAAGTGTGCATTGTAGTTACCTACTGCACCATTGATTTTACCTAAGATCTCAACTTGTGTTAGTTGACGATATTGGCGCTCCATACGGTAGGCAACGTTAGCAAACTCTTTGCCAATTGTAGATGGTGTTGCTGGTTGACCATGTGTGCGAGAAAGTAATGGCAAATCACGGTATTCTTGAGCCATTTTGCTAATGGTATCAATAATTTCACGCCATGCAGGCAGTAAGATCTCTTGGCGTGCTGTTTCCAGCATAATGGCATGAGACAGGTTATTAATGTCTTCAGAAGTACAAGCGAAGTGAATAAATTCAGAAACCTGATGTAAAGCAGGGATAGTCGCCACTTTTTCTTTTAAGAAATATTCTACGGCTTTTACATCATGGTTAGTGGTACGTTCGATAGTTTTAATACGTGCTGCATCTTCTTCATTGAAGTTAGCAACAATCGCATCAAGGTAATCGTTTGCGTTTTTTTCAAAGGCTGGAACTTCTTTAATGTCGGCGCAAGATGCCAGCTTTTGTAGCCAGCGAACTTCTACCTGTACACGGAATTTCAGAAGACCGAATTCACTAAAAATAGAACGTAACGACGAGGTTTTACTTCCGTAACGACCGTCAATCGGTGAAATCGCTGTCAGCGAAGATAATTCCATTGTTGGCAACTCCCAGGTTGAATTTAAAGTATTAACATTGAGCGAGAAAATCATCAGCTTGTCGTAGGATAGCCTTTTGATGCAGTAAAAAATCAAAACGACGACCACCGACTTGACGCCAGAGCACAGCACTTCGAATGCCAGTCAGTAATAACGCTCTAACTTTAGCTTGAATAATAGGGGTATTTAATAGATCAATCGAGCCATGAACCTGAATGCGAGGGCCAACAGGGCTAACTGCATCAACATAAACGCCAGCAAGGGCATTAAATACACCTTCGGACATGGGTTCAAAATAACTTTTTTGACGCTCTAATTGAGAAATTTTTTGCGATAAATGTGAGCTGTAATTATCATTTCTGCTGATAATACGCTCTAGGTTGATTAAACCTTGTTGGTAAGTCATTAACTCAAGCGTTAACTTTTCTCTTCTTACCGCTTGATGAATGGCTTTCAATGTTTGAAAGCCTAATTTTAGGTGACTGATTTGATTACCATAAACATCAAGTGTTGAAGTCGGATTGAGGTTAAAAACACTGTTAACCATCACTTCAACATCATTCTCGTTCGCATTGCCTTGGTAAGCAACTTGTTGAACAAGACGACTTGCTTGGCAGATGCCTGCCAATGCAAGTGTTATATCACGAAAATCTTTAGCCACGTCTACTCCTGAATACGGGTTTCAATAATACCGCCACCTAAACAGACTTCGTCTTGATAAAAGACGGCTGATTGTCCCGGGGTAACTGCTGCAACAGGATAATCAAAGCGGACTTCAATTTTGTCTTCACCTAATGGTGTTACTGTACACGCAATATCAGGTTGGCGATATCGTGTTTTAACAGTACAGCGGAAAGCCTCAGTAATAGGTTCCCTTGATACCCAATGTAATTGTTGAGCAATCAAACCTACAGACATCAATCTTGGGTGTTCATGACCTTGAGCAACGATAAGAATATTGTTTTCAACATCTTTATCAACAACATACCAAGGGGCATCGCCACCGTCTTTCGTTCCACCAATACCTAACCCTTTACGTTGACCTAATGTGTGATACATCAACCCTTGGTGTTCACCAATGGTTTCTCCATCAACCGTGATGATAGGACCAGGTTTAGCAGGTAAATAACGCGATAAGAAATCGGTAAATTTACGTTCACCAATAAAACAAATACCAGTTGAGTCTTTTTTCTTTGCTGTCGCTAAATCAAGTTTTTCAGCAATTTTTCTCACTTCAGGTTTTTCCATTTCACCCACAGGGAAAAGGCTTTGTGCAATTTGCTCGTGACTTAACGTATATAAAAAGTAGCTTTGGTCTTTGTTGTTATCAACACCGCGAAGCAATTGGCTTTTGCCATCAACATCACGACGACGAACATAGTGACCTGTTGCGATATAGTCAGCACCCAAATCTTCCGCTGCATATTCTAAAAATGCTTTAAATTTTATTTCTTTATTGCAAAGAATATCGGGGTTAGGGGTACGACCTGCTTTATATTCAGATAAAAAATGTTCGAAAACATTATCCCAATATTCAGCAGCAAAATTGATGGTATAAAGCTCAATGCCAAGTTTATCGCACACAGCTTGCGCATCGGCAAGATCGGTAGATGCTGAGCAATATTCTGTATCGTCGTCTTCTTCCCAGTTCTTCATAAACAGACCAACGACCTGATATCCCTGTTCCTTAAGAAGATAGGCTGAGACGGATGAATCTACGCCACCGGACATTCCTACGATGACTTTTTTTTGGCTGTTATCTGACATGACTGGATCTCACTGCGGAAAAATAAGCGCCATACTTTACCATATCACTGACACAGGTGCATCATGTCTTACTCTGTTTTTGATGCTTTGTTTTTTCTTTAATATTATTTAATTAAAAGGAACACCAAAACTGCTTAATAGAGATAGGGGATAACGTTCACCTTGTTGATAACATAGCAGGCTTTCTCTGACTAAAGGTGAACGTAATTGTTGGCTATGAATAATTTCATCGGCACTGACCCAGTGACAACAATCAATATCACTATCATGAGGATGAGTTTCATATTGCTCTTGCGCTTCAATAAGAAAAAGAAAACGTAGAAAAGGTGTTTTATCAGGCGCAATCCATTGGTGTAATTTTAGAAAATGTTGAACAGGAAGTGTTAACCCTGTTTCTTCCCATAATTCACGTTGAACCGCCTGAATAAGTGTTTCATTGGCTTCAAGGTGTCCAGCGGGTTGATTCCACGTCGCTTTTCCATTGACCATTTCTTCAACAACGAGAAACTTATTTTTTGCATGAACGATACATGCGACAGTCACATTAGGTTTAAACAAAATCAATCTCCTTCCATTCACCGGGTAATAAATTATCCAATGTAATATTTCCCATACTAAAGCGGATCAAACGCAATGTTGGATAACCGATATGCGCCGTCATTCGTCTCACTTGACGGTTTTTACCTTCAAATAACGTTATTTTTAACCAAGTTGTCGGGATAGTTTGACGTTCTCTAATAGGCGGATTTCTCTCCCATAGCCATTCGGGTTGTTCAACTATTTCGACTTGTGCAGGTAATGTTTTGCCATCTTTAAGCTCTAATCCATTTCTAAATTGTTGTAATGAGGCAGCACTTGGAATGCCTTCAACCTGAGCATAGTAGATTTTTCCTGTTTTTTTACCCGGTTGTGTTAATTGTGCTTGTAGCTTCCCATCATTTGTTAAGACTAAAAGTCCTTCACTATCTCTATCTAAACGTCCTGCCGCATAAATATCACGAATAGGAATAAAATCTTTTAGTGTTTTTCTGCCATTTTCGTCTGTAAATTGCACAAGAACATCGAAGGGCTTGTTGAAGATAACGACTTTACGCTCACCTCTTGGGCGCACTGGCTTTCTTTGTGCGAGTGGCGTGTGATGTTTTCTCGATTTAGCGCTATTTTTAAGTTGATTTGCCATAGTTAATTTTTGTAAAAAATGGGAGATTGATTATACCTTAAAAGAGAAGCGATTGGCGTTAGCTGAATAATCAAGTAGTATTGACAGGTCTCTTACAAAAAATTAACAAAGCGTGCGCTTACATGAAAGGAGAGGTAAATGGAAAGCAAAGTAGTTGTTCCGGCTAATGGCGCTAAAATTACACTAGATGCTAAAGGTAAGCTTGTTGTTCCAAATAATCCGGTTATCCCTTATATCGAAGGGGATGGTATCGGTATCGATGTTACGCCAGCAATGTTAAAAGTTGTTGATGCAGCAGTTGAGAAAGCTTACGGCAAAGAACGTAAGATTGAGTGGATGGAAGTTTACACCGGTGAAAAATCAACGCAGGTATATGGTAAAGATGTTTGGTTACCAGAAGAAACCTTAGATCTTATCCGTGAATATCGAGTTTCTATTAAAGGTCCTCTTACTACGCCAGTTGGCGGTGGTATCCGTTCATTAAATGTTGCATTACGCCAACAACTTGACCTCTATATTTGCCTACGCCCAGTACGTTATTACAAAGGCACTCCAAGCCCTGTTAAACAGCCAGAACTAACCGATATGGTTATCTTCCGTGAAAACTCAGAAGATATTTATGCTGGTATTGAGTGGAAAGCGGGCTCAGCAGAAGCAGATAAAGTGATTAAATTCCTGCAAACTGAAATGGGTGTTACTAAAATCCGCTTCCCACAAGATTGCGGTATTGGTATTAAGCCTTGTTCAGAAGAAGGTACTAAGCGTTTAGTTCGTGCCGCAATTGAATATGCTATTGATAATGATCGCGATTCAGTCACATTGGTACACAAAGGTAATATTATGAAATTTACCGAAGGTGCCTTTAAAGACTGGGGTTATGAGTTAGCTCGCGAGGAGTTCGGTGGTGAATTATTAGATGGCGGTCCTTGGGTCAAAATCAAGAATCCAAAATCAGGTAAAGAGATTATCGTTAAAGACGTTATCGCTGACGCATTTTTACAACAAATTCTGTTACGCCCAGCAGAGTATGATGTTATCGCATGTATGAACCTAAATGGCGACTATATTTCTGATGCATTAGCAGCTCAAGTAGGTGGTATTGGTATCGCACCAGGTGCAAATATTGGTGATGAGTGTGCATTGTTTGAAGCAACACACGGCACAGCACCAAAATATGCAGGCCAAGACAAAGTTAACCCAGGTTCGATCATTCTTTCCGCAGAAATGATGCTACGCCACATGGGTTGGACAGAAGCCGCTGACTTAATCATTAAAGGTATGGAAGGTGCGATTGCCGCTAAGACCGTAACTTATGATTTCGAACGTCAGTTAGAAGGTGCTAAACTGCTGAAATGTAGCGAGTTTGGTGACGCGATTATCAAACATATGTAATTGTTGATTTGATAAATAGTTAACGGGAGCTTATTAGTTCCCGTTTATTTTTTGTACTATAAAATTCTTCCCCAAAATATCCCCAAAACTCTTCCCCAAAACTGTTCAATTAAACAGCAATAATTTGCCATTCTTTGCCTCTATCATCGTGGTATTTATCAGTCATATTTTGTGTTTTATGACCCAATAATTTTTGTGTATTAATTCCTTGTTCACGATAAAGTCGTTCAGATAAAGATCGCTGCTCATGGAAAGTTGGTGCCGTACCTTTTTCCCAAGTTAACCCACATTTATCTCGCGCTTTTTTAAACGTTGTGGTTAACGTATTTGGTGTGACTTGTTCGCCTCGTTTTGCTTGTGCGGTGGTATGTCGATAATGCACGAGATATTTACTCACAACCGCGTCACGACATTGAGCAACAACCTCCCTTAAGGAGAGATTGATAGCCTCACATTTTAGCGAGAGAGGGATGGCCAACTTACTGCCTGTTTTCTCTTGCTGTATATGTAACATGTCATCCCAAATATCAGAGAATTTCATTTTACAGATATCACCGATCCGCTGACCTGTGGTTAAAGCCAACAACATGCCACATTGCAAGTAAGGAGGGTGATTTTTAGCTTGCTGGTAAATAGTCCGCCATTCTTCCAATGTCATGCGTTCTCTTTTCACTCTGTTCCGTGGTTGTTTAGTTGCTTTCGCAGGATTGTAACCAGGAGGAACATAGCCAGCATGTTGAGCTTCTTTAAATACATCAATAAGCACCATGCGAACGACCTGAGCCATTCTTGAATGTCCTAATACTTTGACGGAATCTATTATTTCAGCGATATCTAATGCGGTTATCTCTTTTAATATTTTCGTACCACAATACTGACGGAATAAATTAATAGGTTTCATTTTTTGTCGATAAGAATTAATTTTTAATTCACCGATATCTAATCTTTCTTTTTGAATATCTAAATATTTATCCATCCATATATCGACAGATATTTCAGACTTGTTTGTCTTAATTTTTGATAACCGTTCATTAATACTTAATAACTGTCGAGTATGTTGTTCAGCAATAATTGTATTGGCTTGAATGGCAGTTTCTCTCGCTTCTTGCTCGTCGGTGCCTAAGCTATGAAATTTACCGGTGATGGGATGTTTATATTGCCAATAAATCTTGCCGTTACGTTTATCTAGCTTTCGATATAGATTAGGGATAATAATATTATGGATTCGTGGTCGGGCAGCCATCTGTAATTATCCTCTTAAGTCGTTCCGTTGATTTAGTAGGAATTTGAGGGAGAGACAGATAGCCCACATAACGAGCTTCTCTATCAACCATCCACTTGCGGCCCACTTTCATTGCAGGTGGTGCAATAAGGTTATTCTTTGCGTATTTTTGTAATACCGTCATGCAAGGAGAGGCATCTCCAAATTCCAATCTTGCCCACGCTTCAAGAGTCACCATTCTTGACATATTTTCTCTCCATACTGCCGTATACAGTTTAAATAGACGTTAATAATGCTGGTGGTATTTATTTAAACTTTTTAGAACTGTTTATTTAGCTCCTTTTACTTAATTCATTGAATCTACGTAAAAATAAAACTTTGGCTTGTAGTGGGGTTAATGGATTAACAATAAAATCACTTGTAGGAATACCTTCAAGCATTAGCCAATTACTACCCACATCAATTTCTAAATCTCGTTTTTCAGTTGCTAACATCATTAAGTCGGCTAAATGAACAGCGTCCGATATAACGGGTGGCAAGTTATATTTTTGACGAATAACAGCATCAATGCTTTTTTCTATTTCCTTATATTCAGGTAATAGCTTTTTAAGCGGTGATGGCAGATCTTTTACATAGGCCTCACTGGCATCATGAAGTAAGGCTTCTAAAGCATATTCAGGAGCAACTAAATAGCTGACATATACCGAGTGCTGAGCAACAGAGTAGAAATTATCAATCTGTCCATTAAAGCGACATTCATTAGCTAAACCCGTCGCAATGTCTTGAATATCTATATCCTCGATCCGTACATCGAGGTAATAGAAGTGCTTATTCGTTGCAGTTGCAATATAAGACATTATTCTCTCCACATAATTTAAGTAATAAAGATCCCTTTCGAATTAATCGAGATTAAATTTCCCTGATGTTGATTAATGGTAAATTTAAATAAAAACTTATTTTTTATGTTTCAATTATTGAACTTGATTATTGCTTACCTCAAGTTGTGGCGGTTTCTGCTGTTTTCTATGAAGTGGGAAAGACTCTTCATCTAATACTAAGTTTTGTTAGAATTAAATCTAATAAAACTTATATTTTATGTCAACACAAATCTAAGTAAATTTAGATTTGTGTGATGGTGAGATTACAATTCGTACTGAACACCCTTTACAACACCAACAATTTCACAATTGCCATTGATCGGGATGTTTGGATAGCGGGGATTGAGTGGAGATAGGTATTTATTAGGGCCATCAATAATTAATTTTTTTATTGTTACCTCGTCACTTCCTGTAAGGCGAGCGACTACAATTTTGCCACTAATTGCCTCTGCTGCTGGATCAACAATAACTTTCGCACCTTCTGGAATAGAAGGCATACCCGAAGGATTAGTCATCGAATCACCTCTTACTGTAAGGGCAAAGCTTGAAGGTGATACCTTTAAAGAAGTTTCTAGATATTCCAACGTTTCATCATAAATCTCTGTTGCTAGGTATTCAGTGAATTTACCTGCTTGTACATATGACAAAACGGGAAGTTTTCTCATTGTTGTAATCACAGAAATATTTTCCTTCGATGATATGCCGTAAAGGATGTAAGACTCAGTTGTATTAAAAAATTGAGCAAGCTTTATTAGAGCATCACCATTTGGCAAATTAAGATCTTTTTCCCAATAGCCAACCGCAACACCCGATACGCCACAGTATTTCCCTAGTTCATTTTGTGTCGTCTTGGTTGTCTTACGAAGCTTTTTTATTCTGCTTCCAACAGTATCCATTTTCATTCCGAGGTTAGTTTTTAACTAAGTTATCTTAGTTTTTATTGATAAAAGAAAACTTATATTTTAATATCTAATAAAACTTATATTGGAGGTGCTTATGACAACTAATGAAGTTGAAGTTTACTTTGGTGATGCTAGCAAAGTCGCTAGTTTTTTTAAAATTACGCCAGAAGCCTTTTATCAATGGAAGAAAAGACCAGGTCAATTAATACCTAAAAATCGAGCAATTGAAGCTGACTTACTAACTGAGGGAAAACTTAAATATAACCCTGAACTTTATAGAAAAAATACCAAAACAGCATAAGGCAATTAACTACCAATAAAAGATAGAGTAGGTAGATATGAGCAAACATTCAATTAAAGAAGTTATCAAAGAAATGTGCAAAGCACTGCCGGGTGGACGTTCTGCTATGGCAGGGGCTCTAGGTATGTCACTCGAGACGTTTAATAACAAGTTATACGAAAAAAATGGCTGTCGTTTCTTTGATATCGATGAACAAGAAGCCATGGAAGACATTTCGGGCACTAAGTTGCTGGTGGAATATCATCTAGATCGCCATGGCATGAGTGCATTACCAAAAATAGAAGCAGAAAAGATAGATCAAGTAGAGCTATTTGATATGCGAATGACATTGGCGGCTATGCAAGGATCACTCGCCGTTTTAATTCAAGAAAGCCTTGTTGATGGCGTTTTAACGGATGAAGAAATAGGGCGTATTTATCGAAAAGCAGGGAAAGTTTTTGCGTATGCAATTGGTTTCTTGGATTCACTGAAAGTGTTATACGGTGAAAAACAGGAAGCGACTAAGAAAGGGTGAAGCCAAAGGTATACGGCCTCTGGCTTCGGTTGCCAATTTCAATGATGTGAAGAGAAATAAGCATGAGTAGATTAGCGTATCTAATACCTAAAAAGCAATTTCGCTGTTTACCCTTAACTAAAGAGGGAACATTTCGCTATGTAGAAAGCATACCGAGTGACAATCGATCACACAACTACCGAAAAAATATCGATTTGGTAGATAAGAGGACACTGAAAAAGTCATGGGCTGATTTCTATTTCTTGAGTGGAGGAAAATGCAATGCGAAATGAAGATCCCAATCGTCTTGATCGCTATTACAGAAACCCTCGAGGGCTCCTTGTTCATGTCATTCGTTATGATCGAGAAAAACAGCGCGTTATTTTTATGATTGATGGTTGTGAATACGAACAATGCGAGCCGGTTCAAAGATTTAAAGAGAGATATACCCGAGTTAAGTGAGGCCTCCTATGAGTGTTAAATTATCTAGTTATGTTTGGGATGGTTGCGCCCATGCAGGTTTAAAACTCACATCAGTCGCTATCATGGCAAGATTAGCTGATTTTTCTAATGATGAAGGTATTTGTTGGCCTTCTGTTGTGACGATTGCTCGTCAAATTGGTGCGGGTGAAAGCACGGTGCGCACGGCAATAAAACAGTTAGAAAAAGAAGGGTGGTTAACCAGCGAAAAGCGCAGAAAAGGCAATCGTAACGCAAGCAATATTTACCAGCTGAATGTAGAGAAACTATACCAATCAGCAAAGAAAGCGCTTTCTCAACCAACAAAATCTGACGTGTCAAAACCTGATGCATCAGGAGTTGACCCATCAAAATTTGTTGCATCAAATTCTGTTCCCTCAAAATTGAGCAAAAATAGGGATTTTGACCCGCCAGCTCCTGAGGGCGATCCATCAGTAACTTCAAAATATGATCCATCAATAAATCATTCTTCGTCGCAGAATTCTGGCGCATTCAGCGACCAGCCGAAAATGGATTTTTTAACACGTTGTCCTGAAGCTGTGATTTACAGCGCCAATTTTCAAAAATGGGGCTCCGCTGACGATTTGAAGTGCGCTAAATGGCTATTCAGTCGTAAATGCGAAGTGTTTCAAGAGATGGGATTAAAAACGCCTAAAGAGCCCAATTTCACTGATTGGGCTAATGATATTCGCTTAATGACAACGATTGATGGGCATACTCACAAAGAAATTTGTCAGTTCTATAAACGAATTACGCAAGATAATTTTTGGAAAAAGAATGTTCAGTGTCCTCGTACACTCAGGGCTCAATGGGATGATTTAACCTTACGTTTGGCGGGTAAGAAAAAAATCACCATCGATTCCGTAGAGCGTGATGAAACATTCCGGCTTATCTGGGGTACAGGTTGGAAACCTAAAAATAAAATCCAAGAATTAGCCGCTATTCAGGCTAAGAAAAATGGTCTAGGCCGAATGAATGAGGTTGCAGGTTTAGCTGCGTGGCGAGGTATTTGGCAACAAGTCGCAGAACAAGTTGCTCAGGAAGTTTTGCTATAAACGAGAGTGGAGAAAAATAACATGAATGGACTAATTGTTATTGATGGTGTTCAAATTCGTCGAGATACCGCAGGGCGTTATTGTTTAAATGATCTTCATCGAGTCTCAGGTGGTGAAAAACGGCATCAACCGTCGAATTGGAGTGCTTTGACTCAAACTAAAGAGTTGGTTGATGAAATTTCAACCGCTCCTGAGATCACAGGAGCGGTTCCCATTGTGACTATTGTTGGTGGGCTTAACCAAGGAACATATGTTTGCAAAGAATTAGTGTATGCCTATGCAATGTGGATAAGCCCATCATTTCATTTAAAAGTGATCCGTACTTTTGATGCATTGATAACACAGCAACACGGCGAAAAGTTAGCCGATAAAGTTCAAGCTGGAGTCATATTGCTTGAATCGATGGCTAAAAGCCTGAATTTCTCAAACTCTTCAAAATTAGGGGCGTATCAAAAATTACAAGCCATGGCAGGCTTACCCGAATTAGCCCCTGTGTATGCGATTGATGCGCCAAGCGGATCAATGGATGGTTCAAGTCGTCCAACAGTAGCTTTATCAACACTGATTAGAAAACATCAATTACCTATTTCAGCGCAACAAGCTTATAAACGGTTGGCCGATCTCGGCATTGTTGAACGTTTATCTCGCCCAAGTACGAAAACAGCAAACAAAGTGAAAGAGTTCTGGTCTGTGACTGCTCGAGGTTGTCAGTTTGGGAAGAACATGACCAGCCCTAATAATCCTCGTGAAACCCAACCCCATTTTTTTGAAAGTAAAACGGATGAATTGATCCGTATGGTGATGCTGAATAAGCGGGTGAGTGCATGAAATTATTATTAACCCCTTATATTCAGCCTGATCTTGGTGTCGTTTTATTGAAGCCTGAAGCGGAGTTGCTTGAGCAACTTAAACAACATTCTCGTGTGATTATTAGTGATGTACCAAAGAGTTTAGATAAATGGCCTTCTGGTGCATTAACAGGGAATGAACAACCATTATTGAATAACAAGGACATTATTGGCTTTTTGAATAATGAAAAAGTGATCCAAGCTATGGGCGAGCTGGCATCGATGAATATGTGGATAGGCAGAAATATCCATTGCTGCCAGATCAACGATGAGCATGACAGTTATCATCATCATGAATTAACAACCACATGGCATAAAGACGGTGTGATACGGACTTGTTGGTACCATGATAATCATATTCGTAATTCATCGGCGGGGTGGGTTGCTGAATTAGCGTATAAAAATCGTATTGCTTGGATGATAGACACTATTCGCAGTCGTTTGAGATTAGATGATAACCATTCGCTGACGATACCTGATTTTTTTGCTTTTGCCGTGATGCATAAACTGGTTGATGAATTACCTGATGCCATATTGCGTCGTATTCTAAATTGGTCTGATAAACCTAAAGAGCGTAGGGTGCATGGCGGTTTTCCTGAAGCTGATATTGTTCCAAATGAAGTGACAGCACTATCAGTAATGAATGCGCGTTTAGATGCCATAAAACCCGTTATTAATGTGACTGTCGATCCGGAACCTCCAGCCTCATTTCTTCTTAAACCTAAAATGCGCCGTTGGGAGAATACCCAATGGCTTCAATGGGTAAAAACACAGCCTTGTTGTGTTTGCGGACAACAAGCTGATGATCCACATCATATCATCGGCCATGGTATGGGAGGCATGGGAACGAAAGCTCATGACTTATTCACTATTCCATTATGTCGGCAACATCATGATGAGTTACATCGTGATCCCAAGTTGTGGGAAGCCACTTATGGTAACCAAATCGAATTGTTATTTTCTTTTTTAAGCCGTTCATTAGGAATGGGGGCATTGGTTTAACGTGTGTACGGCACGGGGAGTCTAAGTATGAGAGATATGCAGGAAGTTTTATCGCGTTGGGGAGCGTGGTCAGCTAATGAGGGAAATAGTATCGATTACTCATCAATTGCCGCAGGTTTTAAAGGATTAATTCCAAGCTCAAGACGAAGCCGAGAGCAATGTTCAGATGATGATGGCTTAAAAATCAATAAAGCGGTATTACATTTAAAGGTAAATAATAGTTACTTGTTTCAGTTGGTTATTATGTACTATGTGAAGAATTATCCTTTGCGTTCAATGGCTTCAAAACTCGGTATTTCTCATAACGAAGTGGCTAAGCGATTGCAGACTGCGGAAGGCTTTATTGAGGGATGTCTATCGGTTGATAACGTAAAATTAGACATGGATAAAATAATTAGAAAACACCACATTTATAGTCTTGCGTAATTACAAAACACAATATATTGTATTAATAATGATTTCAATGTTACATGATTATCTATTAAAAACCTCGTGAGTGTAGCGGGGTTGTGTTTTTTATAGGTCTACTTAAGCTGATTTACTGCTAAAAAATAAAGTTTGCTATCTGCATTTTTCTATGGCTTAATAGCGTCACTGGTTTGGAAGTACAGACCTATTTATGTTAGTAAGTTTAAAGTTGTTCCCGTTTAGCGTTATCCTCGATACCTCTTCATTGTGAATTCCTTCTAATTAATACCCATAAGTAAAAATACAAAACAAACCGCATATGCCTTATGGCAAATTAAATAAATTAAAGGAAATTCTATGTCTAATACAATGACTGGTACAGTAAAATGGTTCGATGAAGGTAAAGGTTTTGGTTTTATTACTCCAGCTGATGGCAGCAAAGATGTCTTCGTACATTTCTCTGCAATCCAAAGTGATAGCTTCAAAACATTAGCGGAAGGCCAACAAGTTTCATTCACCATGGAAAATGGTATGAAAGGCCCAGCAGCAGGCAATGTGGTGGCTCTCTAAAGGCGCTATTACTATTCGCCTCTATTTTAAATGCCCAAGTTGTAGCGGTTCACAATATAGAACATCACAATTTGATGTCACAGTGAACAATCCGCACGGCGCAAAATGTATCTTTTGCAAAAGTGTGATGACGGCTCAAATGAGTTAAGCATTAAATAGTTGAATATATAAAACCTCGCTTCGGCGGGGTTTTTTGCTATCTACAATCTCATATTGGCTAAAGATAAAAAATTTAGGTTTTAGGGCTTGAAAAACACTTGCTCGTTCATATTTATATTTTGGGTAAATAAGATACCGCCCATAATTCACTAAATACTGAAGGAGGAGTTATATGCCTAACATTAAACCTTTTTCATTATTCCCAACATTATCTGATAACTTACTTTCAAACCGTTTTGATCAAATAGATCGCCTGTTTAGTCAGTTAACAGGCAGTAAGCCAATAGCATCACCTGTACAGACTTATAACCTGAAACAGATTGATGATAACCACTATGAACTGACAGTGAGTGTGCCTGGATATCAAGAAAATGACTTATCGGTTTCATTGAAAGGTAGTCGTTTATTGATTGAAGGGAAAAAAGAAGAAAAATCAGAAGAAGACAATGATAAATGGATCCACCGAGGCATATCTCAAGGGCAATTTACATTGCAGTTTGACCTCGGTAAAAATGTTAAAATAGAAAAAGCTGATTTATCAAGTGGACTTCTGACCATTGCTATTGAGTATGAATTACCTGAAGAAGAAAAACGGCAAACAATAGCGATAGAAAATAAAGATAAAAAATAATTGAGTTAGATAACGTGAATAAGATTAAGGCTACACATTATGTGTAGCCTTAATTATTTTTGTCAGGCTAGGGTAGATAGAACACAGTTAGAGATTACGATATGGTTTGAGAGAGGAGCTGACATATCCTCCTATCTGGTGTCGAGGTATATGAATTAACAGGGTTCAGAACGGCTCAAAAACGTGGTCACGTGTCGCGTTCATTCGGATAGTACTTTGTATAACCCCTTTGTTGATTTAAAGTCGATGCTTAATAAGGTAAAATATAGTCTATCGCATGTTCGATACCTAAACGTTGACCACGTTAGGTTTCCAAAATGACAGTCTTGATTCTCATCGGAGGGGGCATGGAAAAAGATTCCAAACGCGGTTCCGCATTGATAAATGCTATCAAATCAACATCAATCATCGATCTCAGCAAGGAGTACGCTGAGTGCGGACTGGATATGTTAATTGACTCAGATGTTTTGAAAGAGATTCCTTTTATTAATACTGCTGTTGGGATATTTAGTGCTGTAGGTTCTGCGAGAGACTATATATTCACTGAAAAACTTATTCGCTTCTTGACACAATTTTCTGATCTTTCAATATCAGATCGAGTAGCAATGGTCGATAAGTTGAATGAAGACGATAAATTTAGCGGGAAGGCTGGCGCAAGAATAATTGAAATAATAGACCGAATGGAGAGTGAAAATAAGCCAGAGTTGGCAGCAAAGTTTTTTAAGGCATTCGCCAGTGCGGAGATTAATTTTTCTGAATTTCGTCGTGTGCTTGTCGCTTTGGAACGTATTCCTGCGTTTGATATTCCTGCATTGGCTGCATTTTCGATGTGTGATATTTATGAATCTGCAAGAATGGAACAATCTCTTTTGCTTGCATTTGTTAATGCGGGACTTGGACAAAATAATGGCGGCTTCGATGGTGGTGTAATAATCCCAACAGAACTCTGTAAAATATTCATAAAAGCCGGAAAATTAAAATCAGATTAATTACTTACCTAACAAACATTATGTGTAATAACGGGAAACAAGGTATTCTCATTATATTTTTTTATTAAGTCCGCTTCTGTCCCTAGCCGTCCAAAAAACATAGACAGAGATGGGCGAAAAGTAGAATTTAGAATACTTAGCTTCCCACTCAATTTTATTTCGTTAAAGATGTATGTCAGTAGATAAATAGGAATATTTGAGCTGATTATGCCTTTATATATAGCTCCAATAAATAATTACCCCTTCTACTTTTGTATGAATGACCTGATTTCGAAAAATTATACTTTACGAATAAATACTGCATACTATTGTTATCTTGACGGACTGTGGCAAAACATTTTTTGTCTGATAAATTCTCAGAAATGTAACAACATATTGATTCCATTAATTTATTCCCTAATTGTTGTCCTCTCATTTTTTCTTTGATGTAGATCCATCCTAACTCATAATCGTATTTTTCTTGCTCAGAAACACCAGCTTTTTCAAAAGATTTTAATTTATATCCTGCTACTGGACGTTTGATTGCACCAATACCAATGCATTGTTCCTTGGCGTAGATAAAGAACAGACACTCAGAATCCAATATCCTTTTACTTAGCCCTTCAGGAGCTACTTCACCTCCCTCGATTACTAATTTTTCAAAGGTTTTTAATTCCTTTATATCGCAATTTTTAGGGCTCTTGGCTATTATTTTCATTTTCATAACTCTTTTTAGATATAATTGATTGATTTTAAACACAAATACTAAGTTTTTTTATATCAATTTAAAATATAGAAAAGCAACAATGAGTAAACGATTTTATTTTTATAAGTTTTAAAGGGCTAATTGTATCCCATGATTCATTAGCAGTTGTTATGAAGTCTGTAATATCTGCTTTTGGCACAGAGCTACCTTTCAGATTAGGTTTAGCTATGTTCTGTAGTTGTGTCAGGTCGAGTCCTAGCTGATACAACTAATATTCATAATTAGGATTGCAGTTAGTGCCACCTAATGCTTGGCAAGTGGCTAATGCTCTTGCTCTTTTCTGTCGTGGGGTTAGTTCTAATTTTTCCTTTTGTTCTGGAGTTAAATTATCCAATAGGTCTTTGTTAATTAATTTATAGCAGTAATTTACGATTCTTTGTGTATTTCTATTATCAATTTCATTTGAAATAGCTTTATAGCGCCTCAGATTTTCATTGTATTCTGGATGGGATGATGGATTAACATTCAATTCGTCCATTTCATAATGCTTTTTCGTTTTACATAATTGAAGATCTGAATATTTCGAGAAATTATCGTTCCTTTTTTCAGTTACTACAGGAGTAGAGATACTGGCACAACCAGCCAAAAGTGTAGTCACTATAAAAACAATAAAAGCAGGTTTCATATTATTCTCTATAATTGAATTATGCATTATACACAACCATCCGTTCAGAATTAATTCGTTCAATGTTGAATAAGGTGTAACCTATCAAATTAACATCTTTTTGAAGTTACCACCTATAACATTGAGGGAAGTTGCGACGTCATGACGAGATAATGGTATAAATATTAATTAGAAAAGTGAATACAACATCCAGTCCACCTAATGCCTGTGAATGTATTGTCGTGGGGGAGCTCACTCCGACTAAAATCGGTAACTTTGATACCTAATGATCTCTACCTATCTCCACTATTGGAACTGAGAGAACTGTTCGATTCTATTTAGCTTTAAATTATAGCAGTATTAGATCGAATATGCTCATATACATCTAAATTGTAAGTATAAAAGGACTACCTAATACGGTATAAAAAATGCCGATACGCTAGGAGTCATATCGGCATATAAAATAAACGCAAGAAGCAATGTAAGTCATGTCGTACTAATTCGTACCAAACCTGTCAATTTGATACATATGTAATGATAATTATTATCATTAATGTATTCAACCCTAAATTAAATAAGGTTACTTTGTAGCCTTTTCATCTACGCCGACCACAGAATCAACACCCATTTATACCGTTCACACAAGAGCTGTGAGTCGGCACCTTATTAACTAAATAAATCGGTAAATGTTATGTCAAAAGAGATAAGCGAATTACAGTTTAGTCTTCACTATGCCTCAGAAACAGGCAGTGAAAAGAATACCTCCGTCATTTTAACGGCGAATATCCATACGGCTGATGGTGAAACTCAACAACTCACACAACTAATTTGCACAACGTCTCCCGCAGGTAAAAAGCAATATCGAATCGGCACACAAAAGATTAATGATGCAGGTGACCCATTGCTGGTGGCGATTGAATCTTATTGGCGCAAAAACACACAAGAGAGTTGTGTTTATTTGTTAGAGAAAGCGAAGCAATTTATTCAAGGACATTTACAACAAACGAATACATGGGTATCTATGTATGGTCTTGTGATTGTTTCTAATGCGTCACTGGAAGAGCAGTTGCCTGAAGCTTTATTAAAGGCACTTAAAGTATCAATACCCGCCTAATTTTTATCGTTTCACTTTTAACTCTCTCACACTAATCATCAACGGACACTCCTCTGGGGGTGACTATGCGTATGGAAAAATTAACCAATGTTACTTACGGAACCGCAGGCCTAACGGCATTTTTTGCCAGTCTCTCATTATATGAATGGGGATTTGTTATCGGGATGGCGTTTAGCATGGTTCTCGGTTTAGCTACTTATTTTATGACTCGTCGAGAACAACGAAAACGTACTCAATTATTTGAAGAGCTTGTTCGTCATGTTGATCCACAAAACCCGACCGAAACGTTAAAAAGGCTTGCTGAATTAATGGTGAAAGCGCCAAAGGATATTTAATGTCTCTCAAACAGAAAATAGCTGCGCTAACAACAGCGGGAGCCACAGCAATCGCGTTAGTTGTCATTGCCCATTTTGAAGGTGTGCGTTATGAGCCTTATCGTGATGTGGCAGGCGTTCTAACGGTTTGTTATGGGCATACAGGTAAAGACATTATTCAAGGTAAGAGATACACACAACAAGAATGTGATGCGTTATTACAAAGCGATTTTATTAAGACACAACAGCAAGTCGATGCATTAATCAAAGTACCACTAGATGACTACACCAAAGCCGCTTTATATTCCTTTGCTTTTAATGTGGGTACAACCGCATTTGCTAGCTCAACATTACTCAAGAAATTAAATGCGGGTGATAGAGCGGGTGCCTGTGAAGAAATGAAACGTTGGGTATATGCAGGTGGAAAGGTTTGGCGAGGGCTTGTCAGTCGTCGAGAAGCGGAGTCAGCACTATGTTATGGAAACCTTTAATCATCATTATCGGCTTTATTCTTGCATTACTCATTACAGTCGCTGGTGGTATTTATCTCTTGATTGATAACTCATGTACTAAAGACCAAGTTAGTTTAGAAAAACGTTGTCAGATTGCACTCTCACATCATCGGTACTAATCATGAAATACGGGAAACTCTATGCCGTCATCGCGATGGTAGGCATTATTGTGGGTGGCTATTGGGTGATTAATTGGCAAGCTAACAGA
>NZ_JBLRMH010000010.1:0-173207 GCF_047921575.1 Proteus sp. TSJ240517 | reverse complement strand
CAGTGCCTGCTGGCAAGGTCACTTCGGCCTGTAAACCATCTTTCAGTTCATCTGCATTCGCATAGCCATCCACCACTTCGGGAATACTTAAAACTGGTGTGTCTGTTACGGGATCTGGTTTTGCTGTTACAGTAACATCATCACTTTTATTACCACTCGGATCTTTCGCACTTGCGGTAACATCACTGTTATCTTTTATATTGTCATTCGGAATGGTGACGTGATTGTTATCTGTATCAGGAATTAAGTCCGGATTGCTTGATGTCCAGCAATTATCTCCTTTCTCTAATGTGACAGTATTTGAGTTACCATTCTCATCTTCAAAAGTAACATCTACAGAATCACCTTTATTTGCATCTTTTGGTAAATCAATAGACACAGAACCATCATCTTCAGCTGTTAATCCTGGTTTACTTGGTGCGGTAACATCGGCATCATTACCTTTATTATCACCACCATGGTTTCTATTAGCTAAAAAGATCGCTAATGCACTACCGATAGAACCAGCAACCCATAAAAATAGGCCAATTCCATCATCATTATCAGAAAGAGTACCGGTTTCACCAGCAACTAAATGCTCTAAAACAGGACCATCTTGAGTAATAGTGACTTCCCCCATGACCCCGTTTTGATCTAATACATTTAAAGTTGCATAACACTGTTCTTCTCCTGGTTTACATTCTTCCCAGAAATCTTTAATTACAACTTCGAACTCTTGTTCTTTACTAGATAAAATAAGATCATCTGACTTACGAAGTGCTTTAATATCTAGCGGTGAAAGATTTGTTTCAGAATCAATTAATTGGTAAACTTCATTGGGTTTTGCCGTTATCACATGCTTTGCATGCGGATTTAACTGCACTTGTATATCTGAATTTTTTTCAGAAAAGATAAATTTCATAATAATTACCTAGCATTAGAATAGAACTTCTAAACAGTAAATACGCGCTGTTTATTTAAAAATTCTTTATTAAGAATCAGTTACAAAATAATAGTCTTTCCTTATTCTCCCCCTTGTATTTGCATTGTTTTCTATTTATGAATATACTCGCGATTACAATCAATAATTATTCTCTTTTTACTGTCTAATATTTTTATAAAATGAAGGATAGAAATATTTAAAATAAAGCAAACTTCTATTAATGTAGAAACACTCCATTTAACATCACCTCGTTCGAGGCGAGAATAATGTTGTTGGCTTATATTCATTTTCTTTGCCACATTAATCCCTGTCAGCTTTTGAGCCTTCCTTATAGCTTTAACCTCGTTTCCTATTACATAATTAATATTCCAGCCATGCATCTTAATTACCTAAGAAGGGGATGAACATAGAAACACTACAAATATGATTTCACTTAAGTTCAGTGTATCACCTAGCCCTGCGCCCCAAATCAAACAAAGAAATAAATAAATACCACAAAACAATAAATAAGATGTTTATCAATAAAGTAGAAACCCTAAAAAAGATACAACAACTAATTTTTTTAATTAAACTGCCAAAAATGTTAAAACATACTCGTATAATCAAAGTTATACTTACACCTATGTAATTTACTGTGAGAATTAGTCTTTACTTATGATAACCCACATAAAAAAATAACACTAAAAGATAAATAAATACCACTATTTGCTACACTACAAAAAATGTAATTTCATTTATAAAAATAAAACCATAGACTAATCATTAATATATTTATCATTACTATTTAACTAATTAAATTTGGATTAAAGTGAGTCTATTTATATGAAAGATTATTATTTTCATTTAAAAAACTTAACCCTATCTAATTACATTATGTTATTAACAAAAGATAGCGAAATACGAATAGAAACGAGTAAATTTAAAAAATCAATAAATAAAAATAGTATTGCTCTAATATCAAAAGATATAAAGTTTGATGTATTTTTTTCTAAAGAAAACAAACCAACCTTACTTTATTTATCTTGTGATGTCCTTAGAGATGCTTTAAAAATAAATTTTGCCTCTAATCATCTTATATTAAAAGAGAATACACAGAATATTGAAAACAATATTTTGATAAAAAAAACTCATCCAGAAGATATTCTGTTATTTAATAAATTAAAAACCAAATTTAATAACGAAATTATTACATCTGACAAAATAGAACATGAATATATATTAAAAATAGCATACTTATTAAGTGGATTAGAAATAAATATTATGAGTTTTATCTATAATATGTACAATTCATCATATACAAATAAAATAACCAATATCATTAGTGAAGATTTAAGTTATGAGTGGACATTAAAAGATATTAGTAAAAGATTATATATTGGGACATCATCTTTAAGAAAAAAGCTTGAGGCAGAAAAAACAAATTTTACAAAAATATTAACCAAAGCAAGAATGGAGCATGCTATAAATTTATTAACAACAACAAATTTAAATATAAATACCATATCAAATAAATTAGGGTATAAAACAACGTCATATTTCATAAAAAAATTTAAAGAATACTACAATACAACCCCAAAAAAATTACTAAAAAATTACACTACAGGAACGAAGTAATCCAATGAACATATATTACTTTTATCTTTCATTTGTTTAATATTAAAAACCTCAATATCATAGCTATCCCTTTTTTTAGCTTTTAACTTTGGTAACTCTCTAAAATAAATAACATTAGATAATATTAAATATTCATCCCATGTACCATAAAATGAAAATTTATAATACCTATCACCATTTATAGACAAAAAAACTTCATGCTTATTACTAAATTCAAAAAAGTTATATACAGCTAACAAATTTTTAGTGGAGGTGGATTTTTCACATCGATAATATACATTCAAATAAAAATCAGAACTATTTTTTATTAAACCTTTTAATTTATCTATTTTATTTTTATCCTTAAAACCTAACCCAGTTCGAGCAATTTTAGCCTTAAGCTCAAAAGGAATATCAACATAAAAAACACTTTCCTCATATTCAGAAGATAATAAATTGACAAAACTCTCACTACTTATTAATTTTTGGAAAGTTAAATATTTGTGTTGTGGTATATAATAAGAAAAATCCCAGTATTTACAGGTTCGGTAAGCACTTGGTGTTACTTTAAAGTATCTTTTAAAAGCTCTTGAAAAATTCTGTTGAGAATTAAATTGATAAATAATCGATATATCTAATACAGATAAACTTGTTAATCGTAATAAAGTTGCAGACAACGACAAACGTCTTGCTAGGATATATCTAGCAACCGTCTTACCAGTAAAATGATAAAACAAATCTTGAAAATGCCTTTTACTGTATCCTGATTTTTTTATAACATCACCTTGAGATAAAGGACTATTTAAATTTTCTTCAATCCAATCGAGGATAGCCTGTAAAAGATTTTCTTTCAAAATTTAGCCTTATATTAGCTATAAGTTATTTATATTTATTACATTAACACAAAAATTATTTTTATCATGCATAATAAATAAAACAAATTACTTATCTGATTACCCCTCACAGACAAACATAAATGGAATTTCCCAAAGATCAAGTTTACCATTCAGTCATCTGCGTACTTGCCTTTATAGGCTACTTCTTTTCCTCTTTTAGCCTATTGCTAACACCTTCATCTGTTGCACTATTTCAATCAACTTATATCATCTCATTGGTGAGCTTTTTTATTTACCTTCCCTACTGCCTAATTATTTGGTTTGCCTATCAAAAACACATTACATTAATGCCATTAGGCCGGCTTCAATGGCGAACATTAAAAGCCCCTGTCTTAACATTACTGGGATTATTATTTATCGGCATGTTTTTAGGTTTTGACGATGATTCATGGATAGCCGAGGTTGAACCCATTACAGGATTTGCTTTCTTCCTGTTTGCCCTTGCTGTTATGTTTATTGCTCCGATTACTGAAGAGATTATTTTTAGAGGTTTTCTATTAAATGCAGGCATGTGGTATGGCAATACAGGAAAATGGATAGCGATTATTCTTTCTTCACTGCTATTTTCAACTATGCACTATCAATATGAATCAATCACTACATTTATTCTTATTTTTATTGTGGGAGTTATCTTTTGTTTAGTAAGAATAGGAACTCGTTTATTAATCGCACCTATTGCCCTACACTGCATCAATAATTCAATCACTATTCTTTTCTTAATGATATAGCATGTTTATTTAATAAAACTCTCTTTGATATGGAAAAATGGTTATTATTAATAACTAATATAATAATATTTAAAGAGTTTTATTATTTTTAGCTAAATATTTTTTATAATAAAAAAATATTTATTATCTATAATTATCTTACTAACGCATCTTAAAAACAAATTACATTATTAACCATAAAAAATCATCTTATTAACAAGCCATTATTTAAATTACATAAAATCCATATTAACTCACACTCTGAAAAGAATGAAATAAATAAGATATTAATAAGAATCACTCTTAATCTATTTATGAGATCTCTCTCTAAAGATAGGAAATTAACTTAGGATTAATAGCATAGAAATGCTAGCATAAAAAATGCTATAAATTAATTCTATAATTTACATGATGTTAGTTTAAATAAATTAAAAACTTTTAAATATATTGTCTTCAATTTATTAACAAGAAAGATAATGAATATCTCCGTTAATAATTATTTAAACTTACTATTTTAATTTTAAAATTAAAGTTATAAAAACATTATTCTATTTCAACCTGGTTTAAGTCGTTTTTATACTAGATTGATAGCAACACAACAAAAATACTTTCAATAAAAGTGGGCGTACTATGAAAAGCATGTTTACGACTCGGGAGCTCCCTGACGTAGATCGGTTTTCCGTATTCAGGGATACAATAAAAGACCGCTTTTTATCGTCTTATGAATGCAATGAAGTCGAATTGCCTCCTCATTCTCGATTTTATGCCAACATTGTCGAGCAGAAGGTGACAAATATTCGCTTTATTCAGCTAGAGTCTAATGGTCACTGGGCGAGTAGCCGTCCTTTAACTCATAAACTTAGCTTGGAAGAGCATTTTCAAATTGAGATACAGCGTTCAGGAACTAGCCATCTTACTCAAGATGGAAGAACCGCATTTCTACGGCAAGGAGACTTTTGTATTTTTGATATGGCAAGACCCGTATCATGGTCTTTTGATAACGATTACTCATTATTTAAAATTTTGATCCCAAGGGAAAAACTAGCATCACGTTTAGGTAATACCCAAAATCTTACTGCAAGAGCAATACGAGGCAATAGCATTACAGGCTCCCTCGTTTATAGCTTTGTGATGCGCTATATTCCGTTCTTAGATTCAATGCCACCACAACATGCACAACAACTTGCCGATATTTTATTGAATTTAATTACGTCTGCTTTCAGTGAATACAGTATTGCAACTCCACCTCAAAGCTTAGGAAGATCAACACTGTTTTATTTTGCCCAGCACTATTTAGAGCAACATATTTCCGATCCAGATTTAAGTGTTAATCAATGTGCAAATGCTTGTGGGATCTCCGTGCGCTATTTACAGATGTTATTTAAAGAACAAAATACCTCTGTACTTCGTTGGATCTACCAAAAACGCCTTGAGAATTATAAAGCGGCTTTAGTTAATCCTCTCTTGGCAGAGAAAAATATTACACAATTAGCTTATGAATGCGGATTTAGCGATATTTCTAATTTAAGTCGAAAATTTAAATCCGAATTTTTTATGACGCCTTCAGAATATCGAAAAATACATTCGTTAAGATAAATAGACTAATTATCTCCCCCCTCTAGTTAAAATTTTGGAGATTATGTTAGAGGGGGATTGGTGTTGTTACATTAACCGTAACGCAATTCAATGCCTAAAGTGCCACATGGATATTCCCATTTCTTTAAAATTGTTTCACCACATAAAACACGGCAAGTTCCGCACTCTAAACAGCCCGCGTAATCAAAAAGGTATTGTCCTTTTTCATCTTTCTTATATAACCCAGCAGGGCAGGCTTTCATTAAGATGTCAAATTGTACAGGATCGATATCATCCTTTAAGACAATATGTGGATTTTCTTCATCCACATTAAATTTATTGACGCCTAATTTAACGTCTACGTTGACTTGACTCATAAAGAACGTACCCCCTTAAACCCATCTTTAATTAAGTTCATCACACCCACTTTCTTAACTTGAGACAGTATTTTCTTACGCACAGGTTTTTCTGGACCATTAATCACAAATAAGTCGTGCATCACGTTCGCAGCCATTTGCGGGTAATCCGTAAAGAATCTTGTATTATCGAGGAAAGAAGGCAAGTCTTTGTATAACTTCATATCTTTCATCACAAAGCTGTCATTTAATAAAGATTGGTAGCAACTTAATTCTTTTTGGCTATAACTGTTTTGCTCTTTCGCCATTAATACCGCTTTTGCAGCCGCTTCACCTGAAGCAATCGCTAAATCCATTCCTCTTACGGTATAGCCGACATTAAGGCAAAAACCTGCGGCATCTCCCGCCACTAATACGCCATCTTTGACTAATTCAGATACCATATTCATGCCACCCTCTGGCACCATATGCGCTGAATATTCTAATAATTTGCCGTCTTTGATAAGTGGTGCAACAACAGGGTGTTGTTTAAAATCTTCTAATAATTGAGGAACCGTTTTTTCAAATTTATCGACATTATGTAGCCCTAAAACAAGGCCTAAAGAAACGGTATTTTTATTGGTATATAAGAATCCGCCACCTAAATATCCACCTGATGGTGCGCCAGCAAAAAGCCAAGCTAAGCCTTCATCATTAGTACAACCAAATCGGTCTTCCATTTGTTGTGGCGTGAATTCCAATAACTCTTTAACTCCTACCGCCACAGTGTGAGGATTAATTTTTTGTGTCATACCTAATTGTTTTGCTAATAATGAATTAACACCATCAGCGAGG
Organism: Proteus sp. TSJ240517; assembly: GCF_047921575.1. NCBI lineage: Bacteria > Pseudomonadati > Pseudomonadota > Gammaproteobacteria > Enterobacterales > Morganellaceae > Proteus > Proteus sp. TSJ240517. Next base: position 166,324 of record NZ_JBLRMH010000010.1, on the reverse strand, counting down.
ATAACCACATGGGCTTCAATTTCATCATCACCCGCTTTTACACCACACACCTTGCCTTCTTTCACCAACACTTCATCAACGCGAACACCCGTGATCACTTGTGCGCCAGCGTTTTCTGCTTTTTCCATTAACCATTGGTCAAATGAAGAACGTAATACGGTATAAGAGCGTGCAGCTTCCTCTTCTTGTTGCGTGTGTTGATAATCTAAAGTCACACCATCTGTTTCCGTTAGCATGGAAATTTTTTCACGCGTCACAAGGCGTTCAACAGGTGCTTCTTGGGCAAAATTGGGAATGATTTTTTCAAGGCTGTGCGCGTATAAACGTCCACCTGTCATATTTTTACTGCCAGCGAAATTACCTCGCTCTACAACTAAAACATCACACCCTGCTTGTGCTAATACATAGGCAGCAGTACCACCAGCAAGTCCACCACCCACAATAATGGCGTCAAAAATATCGTCTGACATACTTTCCTATCCTTTTATTATGTGTGGTCGCTTAGCAAATTATCACTAAGCGACCTACGGTGATTAGCCGCCAAGCTTCGCGGTTAATGCAGGTAACACTTTGTAGAGGTCGCCAACAATACCGTAATCCACCATATTGAAAATTGGGGCATTTTTATCTTTGTTGATAGCAACAATGACTTTTGCTCTATCCACACCCACCATATGCTGAATTTGCCCTGAAATACCGACAGCAACATAAACATCCGCACCTAAAGTCACGCCTGAAACACCAATGTAGCGGTCATGTTCCATCCAGCCTTCACCCTCAGCAATCGGACGTGAACAGCCCACTTCGCCTTGAAGGGCTTTCGCAAATGCCTCCGCGAGTGCAATATCATCCGCCTTACCAAAACCGCGTCCGACACCCACAACACAATGCGCTTTACCTAAATCAACGGCACTGCCATGTTTTGGCTTACGAGCCAATACTTTTAATGTATGTGCAGGGGCGATAAAGGCACTTTGCACCACTTGTGCATTGGGTGCGTCTTTGATGGCTTCCACATCTAATGCACTACCGACAGTCGCAATGGCATAAGGTGAGCGAATTTCTGCTTTAGCATGCGCTAAACCACCATAGACTTGGTGTGTAGCAATCACAGTATTGTTTTCAATAGCAATACTTAATGCATCACTGACAACACCAGCGTTTAAAGTCACACCAAGACGAGCCGCAATCGCTTTTGCTCGTTTTGATGAAGCAAGTAGAACCAATGCATTCGCACCCGCTTCTTTAATAATTGCGGCAAAAGAGGCCGCATAATCTTCAGCAATCACACCCTCTTGAGGTGCAAAGCAGTACACACAATCAGCGCCTAAGTTGACACATTCACGCGTGTTTTCATCATCACCAATAAACAGAACATTGACCTTTTCGCCAAGGCCACGCGCAAATGCGATCAGCTTTGCTAAATCATCCGCTTTTTCGGCATAAACAAAGGTAGTAGGTAGTAAACTAGCCATTTTTAATCTCCTTATTGATTAACCGCTTGGCGTAAATGTTCAGCAAAAGTGGCAATATTTTCATCTGAATCACCTTCTAAAATAATACCAAGGCGATCAGATTGCTCTGGCGCACAAACTTGTGTTTGCACAACAGTCAGAGAAGAAATATCAACACCGATATCTCCTAACCCCAGCTTTTCAACTGGTTTTTTATTCGCCGCTAAAATGGCTTTCATTGAAGGGAGTTTTGGTGTGTTAATACTTGAAGTGACACACACAATGGCTGGTAATGTCAGTTCAAGTTCTTCAGTGATATTTTCTAAATCACGTTCAACAATGATTTTGTCGCCTTCAACCGTGATTTTGTTTACAGCGTTCACACAAGGTAAACCTAAATATTCACCAACGGCTAAACCCGTTTGTTGAGCGTATAAATCACCTGAACCTTCGCCGAAAATGAGCAAGTCAAAACCCACTTTTTTTGCTGCTTGCGCAATAATATTGGCAGTATCCGTTGAATAAAGCGCGCTACATGCATCATCAGCAACCAGCGTTAATGCATCTGGGCCACGCGATAAAATATCTTTTTTGATTTTCGCGTTTTCAACCATTGCACTTGTCCCCACACTTAATGCAGTTACAGTGCTATCACCAAGGGTAGAGGCTATTTCTACTGCGGTTTCAATTGCATTCAAGTCATACAAACTAATTTTTAAACCCGCATTATCGGTTGCGAGTGTACGATCAGGCCGTGTTGTGATGTCTTGTTCGTCATGAACAACCTTACAGCAGGCAATAAGTTTCATAATTCACATTCTCCGTTTTGCACAATGCAACAAATTAATAAGCTCAAATCTCATTACGCTAAAATATGCTTAGCGATGACCATACGTTGCACTTCACTTGTGCCTTCAAAAATCTCAGTAAGTTTTGCTTCACGCATCAAACGTTCAACAGGATAGGATTTGGTGTAACCCATACCGCCATGTAATTGAACGGCTTTTTGAGTTACATAAGTGGCAGCTTCTGCTGCATAAAGTTTGGCTTGAGCTGATTCACGAGTGTAAGGAAGACCTGCCATTTTGGCGGCAGCGGCGCGATAAACTAGCATACGTGCGCAATCAACACGCGTTGCCATATCCACTAATACCCATTGAATACCTTGATTAGCCGCAATAGGTTTACCAAATTGAATACGTTCTTTGGTGTAAGCAATAGTGGCATCTAAGGCACTTTGTGCAATCCCTAATGCCAATGCAGAACAACTTAAACGCCCGCCATCTAAGGTTTCCATCGCGATATTAAAGCCTTTGCCTTCTTCGCCTAACATAGCGCTGGCTGAAACAACACAATCACTGAAGCTCACAGAGCAGGTTTCAGAGCCGTTCATACCCATTTTGTCTTCAGGTAAACCAATGCTAATACCAGGGTTATCACGCTCAACTAAGAATGCGGTGATCCCTTTTACGCCTTTGCTTTTATCGGTCATAGCAAACACGATAAAGAAAGCACCTTGAGGCGCCGCAGTGATCCACAATTTAGAGCCATTAATCACATAGTTATCGCCTTGGCGAACCGCTGTTGTTTCCTGAGCCGCAGCATCACAACCCGCACTAGGCTCTGACAAACAGAAGCACCCTAATTTTTCGCCAGAAACCACACCTGGTAAAATGCGTGCTTTAGTTTCTTCATCAGCATATTTTTGAATAATTGGTCCTGTTAAAGAACATTGTGATCCCATGATCATGGCGTGAGAGGCACTCACTTTCGCCATCTCTTCTGTGGCTAATACATAGCTAATAGCATCTGCTTCTGTACCACCATAAGCTTCATCAATGTTGAAACCAAAGAGTCCCAATTCAGCCATCGGTGCAACACTCTCACTAGGAAAGCGATGTTCTTTATCAATAGCACCCGCAATTGGTTTAATGTCGTTTTCAACGAACTCTCTGACCATATCGCGGATCAGGACTTGTTCTTCTGTTAGCTGAAAATCCATGTTTATCTTCCTCTGAGAATATTGATGGTTATCTCTATGGCGAGCGATTTCACGTTTGTCGTCTTATCGCACGCATTAATGGGTTAACGTTATTTCTACATCGTCGCTATTGATGCAGGTAAAAAGGTGTACAGCAGCAACATAAACATCATGGCTAACAGTGGGATAGCGAGGGTTAATGTCCCCACTGGCCCATAGCCCTCTTTATGGCTGACACCACAGACGCTAAAGACAGTAATAATCAATCCGTTAAATGGCGGTGTTGTACTCATAGATGCCATTGTGGCAACACGGTGTAATGAACCTTGATCAACCACGGTTGCAGGGAACATCGCAGCAATCATTGGCATGGCGATACTTAACGCACCAGAGCCTGAACCACTGATAAACACTAGCGCACCGACTGAAATTGCAGTCACAACAAGTGGATTAAGACCCGATTGAGCAATCGCTTGGAATGATTCTTTGAAGGCAGGTAACGTCATGACTAACGCACCAAATCCAACAATAACCGCCGTGTTAAAGAGGGAGGTCACCCCTTCCATCGTCCCTGCGGCTAAATTAGGTATGAGTTTTTTCCAATCTAGATAGCGTAAGTACACAATCAAGGCAGCAATAATGGCGCAGAACAGTGCAATAGCGGGATCCCATTTCAGGATATTCAGCACGACAAGCAGAATAAGCATCGGCAGTAATGCAACGAGCACATTCGGTAATTGGCGATCTTTTTTACCCTCTTCTGCTTTCGCCGTTTTTTCATCTTCAACCCAACCTTCACCTTTCGCTTTTACGCGCTTAAAGAGCCAAGTGAGATAAATAATCACTAAGGTGACTTGGAACAATGCTGTCAACATACCTGGTACTAAACCCGCAGTTGCTGACGTGCCTAGAAATTTCATTGGGATAAGGTTTTGGATCTGAGGCGATCCCGGCATGATCATCACAAACGTACCCGCACCTGCAAAATAGACAGCCGGAATAAGTCTGCGAGGAAGATTCGCTTTACGGAATAAACTCACCATCATTGAATAGACGGTAAACAGTGCAACAAACACTGACACACCGCCGTAGGCTAAAATGGCACAAGCCGCCACTAATGATGGAATAACGGCTCTTTCACCAAATTTACCAATAATAAAAGAGGCAACACTATCAGCAGCGCCACTGATAGCGGTTAATTTGCCAAAAATCGCACCTAGTACGAAAATGAAGAAGAAGCTGCCAAAATAGCCACCTAATCCGCCGGTATACACTTGTAATAGTGCATCGACAGGATTAAGCATATCTGGTGATACAAGCCATGCAGTCACAGCAAGAAATAGGCTGGTGGTAAAGACAGAAATAAAAATATGTATGCCTTTCATACACATAATCATTAATATCGCTAGCCCGATGATTAAACAAATAATACCCATGATTGCCCCACTTATATGTGTTAGGGTTCAATTGACCTGCGTAAATCACGCAGGTCTTTTGTGACTATTAATTAACGTTGTTAAGCAGAAAGCACATCTGCAAAAGTTTGCAGTGCTGTTCTTGCCTGTTCATATGTTTTAGTTTGCTGATCGATTTCGATAATGATGGAAGGAATGCCTTCTCTATCGAGGAATTTCTTCACAATAGGGGCATCAAATTCTTCAGGATCACAGAACTTCGTCAGTAAATAGACGACACCATCGGCGCCTGTGTTTTTCACCATATCGGCAATTAAACGACCGCGTTTTTTCTCTGGATCATACAAAAGTGAACACCCTTCAAGATGGGCGATTTGCTCAGCCATCGCTTCATAAGGTGCTTTGTTTTCAGGAATATCTTGGCGAAACTGACGAGACTCATGCGCGACTTCATCCGCCACAATCGCCATTTTGTTGTCAGCCAAAATTTGTAGAATAGAAGGGCTATCCGCAATAATGCCTGTTACAACAATCTTGTGTCCTTTCCAAGGTTCTGGAGACAAGGTTTTGCATTGTGCAACAATGGTTTCAACGGCTTTTGTATGCTCAACGACATCCATAAAATAACCACTTTTGATCACAGTGTTACGACGTTGTGGTGTGACCAAGTTTGGATGAAGTGCCGCGATATCTGAAAACTCGCGTAATGCGCGACGGCGCTGATTAAACAGATGGATGGCATTTTTCAGTGCATCGTCTGTTACCGCTTGACCTGAAATCTCCCCTAATTGCAGTGCAATTTTCTTATATTGTTCAGTTAAGAATGCAATACCTGCTGGCGTTTTACGGTTCTGTGGATGAACCAATTGAATGAAAGGAACTTGTGGTACACCAGATTTCCAGTTTTGCCCTAAGCATTTTAAGGTGTCACAAAGAGAAGGAATTAAGGCAGCAGACAATTTATTTAATGCCCCATCTAATCCCATCTCAAGAGAAGAAAGCACTAGTGCACAATAGAAAGGAGGAAAATATTTCTTCGCTTCTGAGATCTCACGGCCTTCTGCACCCCAAATACCAAAAGGCACCATACCTGCGGCATAGACAATTTCATTCGGCGTATATTCAGGAAAACAGCCAACAACCTTTTTGCCACTACGAATAAACCCATCTAATTGAGCAACAGGGTTATCCACCACGGCTTGTAACTCATCAAACAACTCCGCTAATGTTTTCATTAGATGTCTCCCTTTTTCATTTCTGCTTTGTTAGCAGCCATAATTTCAGTCAATGCTTCAACACGGGTGACATACTGCGCTTCAGAGAAAACACGAGGATCAGCTTGGTCGCCATCAAAAGTCACTGTTGGGATCTTAAGTTCATGACGAATACGGCGCTCAATTTCAGGCATAATGCCACTCCAGAGCTTGCAACTACGATTAACGTGAATAATCGCACCATCAACTTTATTCTGACGGCTCACGTTAATACGCATATCAGCAGCACGTTCAACAGAGACACAGTTAGGAACGTAGGAGTAAGCACGCATCATTTCGTCACTATTTTGATAAATCACACCAAATGCGGTGGCGTAAACAGTGGCAGTTACGTTGATACCTTGCTCTTTTAACGGAGTAGATGTGGCACGCAAGTAAGGCCAGCAGGCAATACCTTCAAAGAGAACTCGGTATTTTTCTTCACCGCGGTAAGTCGATTTTTTCTCTTTGATATTTTGTTCCATCTCTTCACACAGTTGCTCAAAAGCCAGTGCGGCTTCTAATTTACCGCGAGCACAAACGGCAACAGCCATGTGATTAAAGAGATCAAAACCATTCATTGGCGAAGGTTCATATTGGCAATATTCCGCCGCTTTTAACCATGCACGTCCTGTACGCTGCGAAATTTCACAGACTTCTTTAAATTTCTCTTCTGAGAACACTTTGCCTGTGACTTTTTCGAGTTGTTTGATGGCATCATCAAATTGCGCTTGAACATATTTCACCGTTACATCATCGGTGTCATAGTCATTTTTATAAGGAATATCGATAAGGATCATCGGGATATTCAGCTCATAAGCGATATTTTCATACCATTTGATCATGCAGTTACAAATGTTGTTACAACACAGCAAGAAGTCAGGCTGTGGCATATCCATCTCTTCACACTGCTTAATATCCATGTAAGAAAGGCTAATGCGTGCATAAGCACAGATATCATTGGAATAACCCATGCTTTCTGCGTGCTCACACATTTTTAAACCCGCACCTTTTGCGGCAATCGCAGCGGCTTGGTTTTCAGGATAAACCACACATAAACCCAGTGTTTCAGCGATTTCTTGCGGGAAGTTTGAGGCGCACCACCCTATTTTTTCACCGCTGTTTTTGGCATCCCACGCACGCTGATAAGCATCAGCGGCAATTTTTTGCAGTCGTTTTTTCGCAGGAATATAATCCGGCGCATTCATATCTACATTGCTCATTTTGATGTTCCTATTGTTAACGCATCGTCTTCCAGTTGATGGCGGTACGCTTCAAAGGCATAAATGGCGGCACCTATCGCCCCGTTATATTGTGATAATGGTGAGGTGGCGATAGGCGCGTTCAGCTCTTCGCTAACATAACGAACAACTTCAAAATTACTGGCAACACCGCCTGTCATGACAACAGGGGCTTCAACACCGACTCGTTTTGCAAGACCTGCAATACGGCTAGCCACAGAGCGGTGAATACCATTAATGACGTCGGGTATTGTTTCGTTATTCGCGAGATGAGAAATAACTTCCGATTCAGAGAACACGGTACAGGTGGAACTAATCGTGACTTTCTTCGTGGACTTAGCGCCCTCTTGAGCGAGATCGGAAATCTTGGTTTCTAATACTCGCGACATCACATCTAAAAAGCGTCCTGTACCCGCAGCGCACTTGTCATTCATCACAAAGTTCAATAAACGGCCTGCACCATCCATATGAAGTGCTTTAACGTCTTGACCGCCGATATCAATCACTGTTTTCACACCCGGAAAAAGAAAGTGCGCACCTTTCGCATGGCAGCTAAGTTCACTCACTTCTTTGTTGGCTTCTTTCAATGAATTACGGCCATAGCCTGTTGCGCAGATCCAGCTGATCTGACTGAGATCGCCGCCAAATTGACGCAATACTTCATTGATCGCTTTTTCAGGCCCAGATGTACCAGCGCCAACAGATGCCAATGATTTCGCGACAATCGCGTCACCATTTTTCATGATGATGCATTTCGAGGCTGACGATCCGATATCAACGCCCATTGTGAAAATGTCTTGTTGCATGCCTTTGCTCTCCTGAAAATTAAAAAAGGAAGTGGATTATTCTTTCCACGTCATCACGTCTTTATTGGCTTCAAGGTTTGCTATCTCTTCAGCGCTATACCCTAATTCAGCTAATACAGACGGTGTGTCTTCACCTAACAAAGGGCCACGGCGATATTCAGGTAAACCACTTTCTAAGAAATCAATCGGTGGACGAACTAAGGCTTTTTCACTGCCATTTTTATATTTCATGTTGTAGAAGGTGTTGATTGCCCAAGCTTGTTTATCTTCCAACACTTCTTCCCAAGTTTGCGCAATGCTGAATGGGATATCGTTTTTGGTGAAAATATCTGCCCACTCTGACGCTGTTTTTTGCTCAACTTGCTGCCAAATCAGGTCATATAATTCTGGGGAACGATTATTTTTCGCCACTTCTTGTAGACGTGTATAACGGGCGTCTTCTGCTAAATCTGGGCGACCAATACAGGAAATAAAGGTTGGGTAATAAGCATCGTAAACAGGCATACAGACTTGAATAAAACGATCATCTTTCGTTTTATAAGCCAAAATAAATGGGCTGGTGGTATTGCGACGATCGATAGGATAAGGCTGACCATAATCTGGGTATTGTGCCGCTTGGATCATGATGGCTTGAGTGTAAATAGAAGTATGCAACAAGTTAGTTGAAACATACTCGCCTTGACCGATATTTTGAGCACGAATATAAGCAGCTAACACACCTGAAACCAAGCCTAATGCACACTGGTGATCGCCAAGGCCAGGGATCACGTTCATAGGTACTGTGCCTTTTTGGTACAGAGAGCCTAAAATACCGCCACGCGCAAAGAATGCTGTGTAGTCAAATCCTGGTAAGTCTTTATCTGGGCCTTCATCGCCATAACCCGTCACGCTGGCGTAAACTAATTTTGGAAAGCGCTGTTTTAACGTTTCATAATCTAAACCCGCACGCTCTCTTGCTCCAGGGCGCCAGTTAGTTAAGAAAATGTCTGCTTTTTCTAACAGTTCAAACAGGATTTTTTTCCCTGCTTCTGTTTTGGTATTTAACACAATCCCACGTTTATTGGCGTTTTCTAAATCAAAACTGGTGTTTTCATGTTGATCTAATGGGCGGCCTTCTGTTGGTGCTGTATAGCGTAAGTTATCACCACTTGGAGATTCGATTTTGATTACGTTCGCACCCATATCAGCTAAAATACGACCCGCTGCCGGTACCGCGATAAAGGTCGCCAACTCAACTACGGTGACGCCTTCCAGTGCTTTATGACTTGTCATTTCTTCTCCTAATTATTTTTAGACTTCATACTGCTGTTGTCAGAATGTGGATAAATCCGTTGTCACTTAACTCGCTACTTTGTTTTTTTCATCCTTGATTGAAACGCTATAACCCAGTTGCAATTTCAGCGCTTGCACATCAATTTTTCCGCAAGGGGTATGAGGAAATTCTGTAAAGAAATGGAGTTCTTTGGGGATTTTGTAGCGAGCCAGTCGCTCTTGTAGAAATTCACGTAATTCACTTTCACCAATGCTGTGGCCTTTTTGCACACAAATGGTGGCAATCACTTCTTCACCTAAATCAGCAGACGGAATGCCAAATGCTTTTGTCGCATCAACACCAGCATATTCAGCAATAGCTTCTTCTATTTCACAAAGGCTGATATTTTCACCACCGCGCACCACAATCTCTTTCATGCGATAGGCATAGTGATAATTTCCTTGTTCATCGATACAGCCGATATCACCCGTGTGTAACCAACCCTCTTCGTCTAACGCTTCTTTAGTTTTATCAGGGGCATTGTCATAGCCCATCATCACATGGAAACCACGCGTACAAATTTCACCTAAAATACCTACTGGCACAGATTTACCTGTTTTCGGATTGATAATTTTCATTTCAACAAAAGGTAAAGGCTTACCAATAGATCCACGTTTTATTGTTAAAGGATCGTTAGGTAATGTTTGGGTACAACAAGGTGAGGCTTCTGTTTGACCATAAGAGACGGTGATGCCTTTCATGCCGAGGATATTTTCGATGTCATCGATTAACGCAGGAGGAAAACTCGCTCCTGCAATAATGCCTTTATCAAGACTAGATAAATCATAGTGAGAAAATTGCTCATGCTTCATTAAGCGACTAAAAATTGTCGGAACGCCATGCATAATAGTGCAACGATAATCTTGAACGACTTTTAAAACATCTTCAGCACAGTAGTTATCTAACAGAACTAATTGGCATCCTGTTGTTAATGCAAAAAAGAGGCAGGAAGAGAGTCCAAAGCAGTGGAACAGAGGAACCGCAAGACAAATTACATCGTCATGAGTCACACCTAAGCGCTGTGCTGATAACATGGCGTTATTGATGACATTATATTGGCTTAACATGACACCTTTAGGCATTGCTGTACTGCCAGAGGTCATTTGAATAGTCAGCAAATCTTTTACACTAACTTGTTCAACTGCATGCTGATAAACAGCGTCGGATACGTGTATTGCTTTTTCTTTTAATTGAGATAAAGAGACACTTTTTTCTGCATGTTCATTTCCCATGCTAATAAATAATTGAGGTAATACATCGTTATTTTCTGATGCTTTTTTAGAAAGACAATTAATAACCTCAATAAAATGATTGCTTTTAAAACCATCAGAAAAACAGAGCGCTTTAATTCCAGTTAATCGACATAAATCTAATAACTCTCTTTTTTTAAAATGAAAGTTAATACAAACGACGGGCACACCAATTTGAGCGGCGGCAAGAAAACAAATTATCCATTCCACACTATTAGCAGACCAAATACCTAAACGATCCCCCTTTTTTAAACCAATAGATAAAAAACCACGGGCAACTTGATCCACTTCTTGTTGTAATTGTTGCCAAGTGAGTGTTTTTTTACTTTGATTCTCAATCAAGGCTATTTGTGAAGAATATTGCTTCACTACACTGTTTAGACATTCTTTAACTGTCGTTTCTAATAAGGTCATAAATACCTACTCAACCGCTTCTTTGCTGGTGTTTACGTCTGTAATGACCTTATTCTGGGTAGGGGAAATTATTCATTCTTGGTAAATAACGAACTGTTTTTCGTCATTTGAATAGCACGAGTGAGATTTGTGATTGGCGTCTAGATTTAGCGAGTTAAATATATTTACTAATTAAAGATTAATTAATTGGAATGAAATAGATTTGAAACTGATGCGTTATAAATGTGTTATTATTAAAAATAAAAAGGAGAGCAATTTTATTTAAATAAAGAAAATAAAATCACTCTCTTTTTAATAAAACTATACTCTACTTATTTTAATTTATAAATAAATCTTATCAATAAATAAAAGATGTAATTTAAATTAAAATAACAAACAATTATTAACTTTTATAACATATTAATAAAATATTTCCAGAAAGCTTAATAAATAATATCTTTTAGTTTTATCAGAAAAAATAATGAAATTCATTGGGTTTTAATTTTGGGCAAATCAGCTAAATATGTTTTTTACCCCGCTTCATCGGCATGGTTGAAGTCTGATTAAGCGTTAATCTTTTAGTTTCTGGTGCAAACAAGACTGAAATTATCATACCAAACAGTGAAATTGCGGCTCCCACCAGCATGGTGGTGTTAATGCCATAAGTGGCAATAAAGGCAGGAAGAGCACACGTTGAGATAACTGTACCAATACGGCTTATTGACATAATGATGCCCACTGCTGATGCCCGAATATCTGTCGGAAACAATTCGTTAGGATAGAGCCATTGTAAAATTCCGGGGCCACCAGAAAAGAACGCGTAAGTCGCAAAGGCTAAGATAACAAATAAGATAGGTAGATCAGGAAAAACGCCGAGCACTAATAATGCCAACGTCATCATGGCAAAACTACCAATTAATAACGGACGTCGCCCTGTTTGGTTTAACCAGAACATGGCAGGAATACAACCAAACATAAAGAATAGACTAATGACTACATTACCCAGCGCCGCACTCCTTCCCGCATCCCATCCTAATAAACCGACAATTTGAGGCCCAAAGGTATAAATGGCAAACATCGGGATCACTTGGCAAGTCCAAATCACTGCAACAAAGAGCACGAAAGAAAAGTGACGCTTATTAAATAACTCGATAAAACGTGTTGTTTTGGCATCTTCCGCTTCAAAAACCACAGGCTCACCAAAGAGCTTGATCATCATTTCATTGCACTCTTGAATACGCCCTTTACGTATTAACCAAAGGGGTGATTCAGGGAGATCAAAACGACCAATTAAAATAATAACGCAAGGAATAAAGGCACTACCAAGCATCCAACGCCAACCATCCTCAATATCATATAAAAGATAACCGACCAAATTGGCGCAAGTCGCCCCGATATACCACATAGCGGCAATAAATCCGACCGCAAAAGCGCGTTGTTTTTTATTGGAAAATTCGGTGATCATTGACGTTGCGATAGGATAGTCAGCACCAATCACAATCCCAATAAGGAATCGCATCACCAACAAACCCACTGGGGTTGAAACAAACATCGTCGCGATAGAAATAATGGCAATAGCCACAATATCCACAAGGAACATTTTACGGCGACCCACTTTGTCACAAATATAACCAAAGAGTGATGTGCCAATAAAAAGCCCTGCTAATGTCGCTGCACCAAGCAGACCAATCCATCGTGTATCAAGTTGTAATAACGGTGTGAGTTGCTCTAATGCCACACCGATAATCACTAATACATAGCCGTCAAGAAAAGGGCCGCCACTGCCCCATAACATCACTCGACGATGCACAGAGGTAAAACGAATATCATCAAAGTTTCTGGGTTGCATGACTGCGTCCTGGTATTTTTTCTAAATAAAACAAAGAAAGAAAAGCTCCCAGGCCGGAGACAGCACTGGGAGAAAAGTAGCGAGCCGTCATCCGTAACGATATTCCACGCCAAATGTACCGCGTGGATATTCCCATTTTTCAAGCGCACTATCTAAACCGAGAATTCGACAAGTTCCACATTCTAAACAACCAGCATAATCAAAACTGATAGTGCCATCTTCTTGTTTTTTATAAAGACCCGCAGGGCAGGCTTTAACTAAGGTTTCTAGCACCTGCATATCGGGTTGCTCTTTGACGACGATATGTGGATTTTCCTCATCGACATTAAATTTATTGATGCCTAATTTGACATCGACATTTACGGGAGAACTCATATTGCTTTTGCTCCTTTGATCCCATCTTTGATTAGGTTCATCCAGCCGACCTTTTTGGTATGACGCATTAGGGTTTTACGCATAGGTACTGGCGCTTCACCCGTAACAGTAAAGAGATCTTTGGCAATACCAACGACCATTTCAGGATAAGCGGTGAACATACGAGGGTTATCAAGTAAATCAGGCATACGCTGATAGGCTTTCATATCGCGTAAAGGACCATCTTCTAAATGCTTGAGATATTCATTTAGCGTTTGTTTGCTAAAATCATTTTTCTCCATTGCCGATAGCACGGTTTTTGCAGCAGCTTCGCCGGAGGCCATCGCTAAATCCATGCCACGAATAGTAAAGCCAAGGTTCATACACATCCCTGCTGCATCACCAGCAATCAATACGCCATCACGTACTAATTCGTGTTGCATTCTTAACCCAGCTTCAGGAACAACGTGCGCACCGTATTCCACCATTTTTCCGCCTTCAATCAGCGGTGCGACAACGGGATGCTGTTTAAAATCTTCTAGCATTTGTGGTACCGACTTTTTAGCATCTTTAATATGGTGAAGCCCACACACCAGACCTAAAGAAAGCGTGGTTTTATTGGTATATAAAAAACCGCCCCCCATTAATCCATCGGTAGGCGAACCCGCAAATAACCAAGCTGCACCTTCATTATCTTTTAGGTTGAAGCGGTCTTTAATCACACTTTCAGGGAGTTCGATAATCTCTTTTACGCCTACCGCGACATTTTCGGCCGCAACACGTTTGGTCATGCCTAGTTGTTCAGCCAAGATGGAATTCACACCATCAGCAAGGATCACTGCTTTGGCTTCTAACACATCACCATCGGCTTCAACGCCAACAATTTTGCCATCACGCTCGACTAACTTATCAACACGAATGCCTGTGATACATTGCGCACCCGCGTTTTCGGCTTGCTCCATTAGCCATTGGTCAAACTCACCCCGTAATACAGACCAAGAGGCCGTTTTTGGGTTATTCCCTTCAGCATTTTGGTAATCAATCGTCATTGCGCCTGTTTGCGTCATAAATGACAATTTTTCATGAGTGATCACGCGTTCAACAGGCGCTTCTTGCGCAAACTCAGGAATGATGCGCTCAAGGGTATGTGCATACATACGACCACCGGTTACATTTTTCCCGCCAGCGTAGTTACCTCTTTCTATTAGCAATACCTGTGCGCCTTCTCTTGCTAAAACAAGAGCCGCCACAGATCCTGCTAATCCTGCGCCAACAATAATGGCATCGAAAATATCTTCGGAATCGGACATAACATCTCCAGAATTTGCGATAAACAGCAGAGAAGTTCCCCTCCCTGCTTAAATAAATCAGTTAGATAATTGACGAGTTAATGCAGGTAGAACCTTCATTAAGTCACCGACAATACCGTAGTCAGCGAATTGGAAGATAGGTGCATTTTTGTCTTTATTAATAGCAACAATGGTTTGAGCGCCATTAGCGCCGACCATATGTTGAATTTGCCCTGAAATACCCGCAGCTAAATAGAGTTCAGGTTTCAGCATCAGATTGGAAATACCGACATAACGCTCGTGTTCCATCCACTTCTCATTTTCAGCAACAGGACGAGAACAGGCGATTTCAGCACCAATGGCTTTAGCGAGTTCTTCTGCAATAGCGATATTTTCTTTGCTGCCGATACCGCGACCCACGCTGACAACAAAACGCGCTTTGTCTAAATCAACGGCATTGATTGCGCGTGGTTGAACTGAATTGCGAACGATGGTTTGAGCTGGGGCAATCCATGCGACTTTTTGTGCATCACCTGTAGCGTCAGTTTCGGGTGCAACATCAAAAGCACCCACGCTTGCAGTTACAACACAGTAAGGGGTTTTCAGGGTTTCATCACCAAAGGCAAGACCACCGTAAACCATATGTTTTGTCACAAGAGAATCACCGTCTGCTTTTAAAGATTGTGCATCATTAGACACAACCGCCTCTAAACGATGACCTAAGCGAGCGGCTAATAATTTGCCACGGCGCGTGTTAGGCAGTAGCACTAAACCTGCATCGCCTTTCTGTTTGATGGTTTCAACCATGCTTTGTGCATAGTCTTCAATAATGCGATCGTCAGGTTTGCCTTCTAATTGGAAAACGGCTGTTGCACCTAATTTAAAGGCAGCAACGCTTTGCTCATCATTCAATGTAAATACATTGATAGATTGTCCTAATGAAGAAGCGCCCCCCATTAATTCTGGTAAACGGGAAAGTGCATCACTAAATACCCAAACAGTTGAAAACTGGCTCATAACTCCCCCTATTACTTAAGAATTTTACGTAAATGTTCTGCCAACTCAGCAATCTGCTCATCGCCATCACCTTCAATAATGATGCGTTGACGAACTTTCTGTTTCGGCGCAGCCACTTTTTGTTCTGAACGTGCAGTAATCGCACCCAGACCAAGATCGGCAACACTCCATTGCTGAACAGGTTTCTTGGCGGCGCCAAGAATGGCTTTCATCGAAGGAATTTGAGGAGTGTTAATATCGGTAGATACCGCAATAACAGCAGGTAATGGAATTGTCAGTGTTTCGATTTCATTTTCTAATTCACGCTCAACCGTAATTGAATCATTAGAAAGAGAAACAATTTTGTTAATACCATTTATTGCTGGAATATTTAGGATTTCACCCACCAGCAAGCTAACTTGTTGTGAACTTAGATCCGCAGATCCATCACCACAAAGAATTAAGTCATAACCTTTTTTAGTCGCAGCCGCAGCCAGTGCAACCGCCGTTTGATAAGGCAGAGAGGCTTCAAATTGGTCATCAACTACAACCACTAAATCGTCAGCACCACGAGAAAGAACGTCTTTGCGTGCTTTCGCATTTGTCAGTGATTTACCACCAACACTCATTGCCGTGATTTGAATGCCCTCAAGTTGAGTTTTAAGCTGATTAGCGGCTTCAATCGCATTTAAATCATATTGGCTGATTTTGGTGTTAGCACGAGAAAAATCCAGCGAACTGTCTGCGCTATTTACCGTAATATCCTGCTCATCGGGAACACTCTTGTAACATGTAATAATATTCATTACATCTCCTGAAATTAATAAATAATGTCATTTGCTCTGGCAATGTAATATAGAATTAACACAATTAAGTGTTTAAAAAATTAAACCTAGGTCACCAATATTGAACATTATTAAATAATGAATCGATAGGTTTCAATATTGCCAAATACATCACCAATATTGAAATTAATTTTAATTGAAGTGAATAACTTTCAATATTGCTACTTTGATCAACAATATTGAAGGTAATAAGCATAATGTTATTTAACGTTCAATATTGCCACCGAGATCAACAATATTGAAAGACAGAATATAACAACCCTATTACATACCAGCTGATAGCGATAACTATCAATAAGTTACAATGAAAATAAAACGTTATAAAACGTAACATAAAATCGACAAAAAGAATAGTGTGAAGTGAATAACAGAATAGATTTCTTATAATATCCATCATTCTTTATCATTAATGGATTTATGGATTAGCCAATCACTTTATTTTTCTATTATGATGAAAACTCAATAGACGAAATAGATAGAATTAAACTCAAATGCTTTATTAGATATTAGGAATTAACACTACTTAAACTTCTGCGCTAAATATATTTGGAAAATTTACCTATGAGCAAAGATAATAAAAAGGCTGGAATAGAACCGAAGGTTTTTTTTCCGCCATTAATCATTGTTGGTATTTTATGTTGGTTAACGGTACGTGATCTTGACGCTTCAAATGAAGTGATTAACGCCGTATTCAGCTATGTTACCAATGTCTGGGGTTGGGCCTTCGAATGGTATATGGTCATTATGTTCGGGGGTTGGTTTTGGTTAGTCTTTGGACGTTATGCCAATAAACGTCTTGGGGACGATAAGCCAGAATTTAGTACCGCAAGCTGGATCTTTATGATGTTTGCGTCTTGTACATCCGCAGCCGTCCTCTTCTGGGGTTCGATTGAAATATACTACTACATTTCAAGCCCTCCTTTTGGAATGGAAGCTTACTCAACTCAAGCAAAAGAAATTGGTCTAGCTTATAGTTTGTTCCACTGGGGTCCTTTACCTTGGGCAACTTATAGCTTCTTATCTGTCGCTTTCGCTTACTTCTTCTTTGTTCGCAAAATGGAGGTTATCCGCCCAAGTAGTACCTTAACGCCATTAATCGGTGAAAAACACGTTAATGGTATTGTGGGTACTATCATTGATAACTTCTATCTCGTTGCGTTAATTCTGGCAATGGGTACTAGCCTTGGTTTAGCAACACCGTTAGTTACTGAATGTATTCAATACTTATTTGGTATTCCTCATACCTTGCAATTAGACGCCATTATTATCTCTTGCTGGATCTTATTAAATGCAATTTGCGTGGCATTCGGTCTGCAAAAAGGGGTGAAAATCGCTAGTGATATTCGTACTTACCTGAGCTTCTTAATGTTGGGTTGGGTGTTTATCGTCGGTGGTGCGAGCTTTATCGTCAATTACTTCACCGATTCTGTCGGTACATTGATGATGTATATGCCTCGGATGCTGTTCTATACAGACCCTATCGGCAAAGGCGGATTCCCTCAAGGCTGGACCGTTTTCTATTGGGCTTGGTGGGTTATCTACGCCATTCAAATGAGTATCTTCTTAGCCCGTATTTCTAAAGGTCGTACTGTTCGTGAATTGTGTTTAGGGATGGTTTCCGGTTTAACCGCAGGGACTTGGTTAATTTGGACAATCCTTGGTGGTAACACCTTACAACTGATTGACCAAAACATTCTCAACATTCCACAACTGATTGAACAATACGGTGTTCCACGCGCCATTATCGAAACATGGGCAGCATTACCACTAAGCACAGCGACAATGTGGGGCTTCTTTATCCTCTGCTTTATTGCCACTGTCACCTTAATTAACGCCTGTTCTTACACACTGGCAATGTCCACTTGCCGCTCAATGAAAGAAGGCTCTGAGCCACCTTTATTAGTACGCATCGGCTGGTCTGTGCTGGTTGGTGTTATCGGCATCATTCTATTAGCACTTGGTGGTTTAAAACCAATTCAAACCGCCATTATTGCTGGAGGATGCCCACTATTTTTCGTCAATATCATGGTCACCTTGTCCTTTATTAAAGATGCCAAAGTACATTGGAAAGACTGATCCGCTATACGCAAAGAATGACACATTAAGAGGTTATTAACATGGATTTTAGATTGAATGATGAGCAGGAACTGTTTGTTGACGGTGTCCGCGAATTAATGGCCAGTGAAAACTGGGAAGCTTATTTCGCCGAGTGTGATCGCGAAAGTAAATACCCAGAGCGTTTTGTCAAAGCCTTAGCGGATATGGAAATCGACAATCTGCTTATCCCTGAAGAGCACGGTGGATTAAATGCGGGTTTTGTCACTGTTGCGGCTATTTGGATGGAGTTAGGTCGTTTAGGTGCGCCAACTTACGTGCTTTATCAATTACCAGGTGGTTTTAACACTGTATTGCGTGAAGGCACACAAGAGCAAATCGATAAAATTATGGCGTTCCGCGGTACAGGTAAACAGATGTGGAACTCTGCAATTACAGAGCCGGGCGCAGGTTCAGATGTCGGTAGCTTACAAACGACTTATACCCGTAAAGATGGCAAAGTTTACCTTAATGGTAGCAAATGCTTTATCACCAGTAGTGCATACACCCCTTATGTTGTCGTGATGAGCCGTGACGCAGCATCACCTGATAAACCTATCTTCACCGAATGGTTTGTGGATATGAGTAAGCCGGGTATCAAAGTAAACAAGTTGGAAAAACTGGGTTTACGTATGGATAGCTGCTGTGAAATCACGTTTGATAACGTTGAGCTTGAAGAAAAAGATATGTTTGGCCGCGAAGGTAACGGCTTTAACCGTGTTAAAGAAGAGTTCGATCACGAGCGTTTCTTAGTGGCACTCACTAACTACGGTACAGCAATGTGTGCATTTGAAGATGCCGCTCGTTATGCCAACCAACGTGTGCAATTTGGTGAAGCTATCGGTCGTTTCCAACTTATTCAAGAAAAATTCGCTCATATGGCGATCAAACTCAATTCAATGCGCAACATGTTATATGAAACTGCATGGAAGAGTGACAACAACTTAATCACTTCTGGTGATGCTGCAATGTGTAAATACTTCTGCGCAAATGCGGCATTTGAAGTGGTTGATAGCGCAATGCAAGTGCTTGGTGGTGTTGGTATTGCTGGCGAGCACCGTATTTCTCGTTTCTGGCGTGACCTTCGTGTTGATCGTGTGTCTGGGGGTTCTGATGAAATGCAGATCCTGACATTAGGACGTTCAGTACTTAAACAGTATCGCTAATTAATCACGAATAACTCTCTCATCACTCGGTGAGAGAGTTTTCACTCAGACCACTTACGAGGTGACGCTATGACAGAACATTTACCAATGCCACAATTCGGCCCACTTTCAGGGGTTCGTGTTGTGTTTTCAGGAATTGAAATTGCAGGGCCATTCGCAGGACAAATGTTCGCAGAATGGGGAGCTGAAGTGATTTGGATTGAAAACGTTGCATGGGCTGATACCATTCGCGTTCAACCTCACTACCCTCAACTTTCTCGCCGTAATTTACATGCACTATCGTTAAATATCTTTAAAGACGAAGGTCGTGATGCATTCCTAAAATTAATGGAAACCACCGACATCTTTATTGAAGCCAGTAAAGGCCCTGCCTTTGCACGTCGTGGTATTACCGATGAAGTTTTATGGGAGCATAATCCTAAATTAGTTATCGCGCATTTATCGGGCTTTGGCCAATATGGCGATCCGCAATACACCAACTTACCCGCTTATAACACTATTGCTCAGGCATTCAGTGGCTACTTGATCCAAAACGGTGACAAAGATCAGCCAATGCCTGCTTTCCCTTATACCGCAGATTATTTCTCAGGAATGACCGCAACCACTTCCGCTTTAGCGGCACTGTATAAAGTTCAACAAACAGGCAAAGGCGAAAGTATTGATATCGCCATGTATGAAGTCATGTTGCGTATGGGGCAATACTTCATGATGGATTATTTCAATGGTGGCGAAATCTGTCCTCGTATGACCAAAGGGAAAGATCCGTACTACGCAGGCTGTGGGCTTTACCGTTGCCAAGATGGTTTTATCGTGATGGAAGTGGTGGGTATTACTCAAATTGAAGAGATCTTCAAAGATATCGGCCTTGCTCATCTACTGGGTACACCAGAAGTTCCAGAAGGCACTCAACTTATTCACCGTATTAATTGCCCTCATGGTCAATTATTCGAAGATAAGTTAGATGAATGGTTGGCAAAACAACCGATTACTGACGTGCTGCAACGCCTGTCTGAACTCAATATTGCCAGCGCTAAAGTGCTGACTATTCCTGAGCTTGAAGACAACCCGCAATATGTCGCACGTGAGTCTATTACCCAATGGCAAACCATGAATGGCGAAACCTGCAAAGGGCCAAATGTGATGCCGAAATTCAAAAATAATCCGGGAAAAATCTGGCGTGGTATGCCATCTCACGGCATGGACACTGACGCTATCTTGAAAAACATCGGTTATAGCGACGAACAAATCAGGGGGCTGGTCGATAAAGGGCTGGCTAAAATCGTAAAGTAACACCGTAAATTCAGACACAGCACTCCTTTCAAATCGTGTCTGAATTCACGGCAAAAGTATGGGATAACAGTTTAATGGATGTGATTGGCAAACAAAACTTACGTCAAATGTGGGATGATTTGGCAGAGGTTTATGGCACAAAAACAGCGCTAATTTTTGAATCCGCACAAGGACTCGTGAGACAATTTAGCTACAGTGAATTAAATGAAGAGATCAATAGAACCGCAAATCTTTTCCATGCTGGTGGCATAAAAAAAGGCGACCATGTTGCCTTACATCTTGATAACTGCCCTGAATTTTTCTTTTGCTGGTTTGGGCTGGCAAAAATTGGTGCTGTAATGGTGCCCATTAATGCGCGCTTTATGTATGAAGAGAGCGCATGGATAATCAATCACTGCCAAGCCCATTACGTGGTCACTCGTGATCATTTCTATCCGATTTACCAACCTATGTTGCAGGATGAACAAAACCCTTTAACGCAGCTGTTTTTAATTTCTGAAAATGCGATATCTACTGAAAAAGGGGTTGTAGATTTTTTAAAAGAAAAAGCCAAACATCCTGTTACGCTTAATCATCACACCCCATTAAGTGTGGATGATACTGCTGAAATTCTTTTCACATCGGGCACCACATCGCAACCTAAAGGTGTGGTTATCACGCACTATAACTTACGCTTTGCGGGTTATTACTCATCATGGCAAAACGCATTACGGGAAGACGATATTTATCTTACCGTGATGCCAGCATTTCATATTGATTGCCAATGCACGGCATCACTCCCTGCTTTTTCTGTGGGTGCCACCTTTGTTTTACTCGAAAAATACAGTGCAAGAGCCTTTTGGAAGCAGATCCTTAAGTATCAAGCAACAGTAACAGAGTGCATTCCAATGATGATGAGAACCTTAATGGCACAGCCCGTTTCATCAGAAGAAAAGCAACACAAATTACGCGAAGTGATGTTCTATCTCAATCTCGCAGATGAAGAGAAAGACGCCTTTATTGAACGCTTTAACGTGCGATTACTCACCTCTTACGGCATGACAGAAACTATTGTTGGTTTAATCGGTGATAGACCTGGCGATAAACGCCGCTGGCCGTCAATCGGTAGACCTGGTTTTTGCTATCAAGCTCAAATCAGAGACAAACAAAACAACGAAGTGCCTGATGGCGTTGTGGGTGAGATCTGCGTAAAAGGCGAACCTGGGAAAACCTTATTCAAAGAGTATTACAACCGACCTGATGCAACAGCTAAAGCATTAGAGCCTGAAGGTTGGTTACATACTGGTGATTATGGTTACCGAGATGATGAAGGTTTTTTCTATTTCGTTGATCGCAGTTGCAACATGATCAAACGTGGAGGCGAAAACGTCTCTTGTGTTGAGATTGAAAACATCATTAGTTCACATCCCAAAATTCAAGATGTGGCGGTTATTGGTGTACCTGATGATATTCGTGATGAAGCCATTAAAGCTTTTGTGGTGCTCGTTGAAGGTGAAACCTTGAGTGAAGAAGAATTCTTCCATTTCTGTGAGCAAAATATGGCGAAATTTAAAGTTCCCTCCGCGGTTGAGTTTAAAGAGGGTTTGCCGCGTAATTGCTCAGGAAAGGTGATCAAAAAGCATTTGAAATAAGCCATAGGTCGGTTTTAACAATCACCCAATAACCTCAATCATAAATGCTTATTTTTGATGACGAAAAGGAATACAACATGAGCCAATCATTACACCTAACAACGCGTGGTTCAGTACTTGAAATTGTATTAGATAGACCAAAAGCAAACGCTATTGATGCAAAAACCAGCCATGAAATGGGTGAAGTTTTTCTGCGTTTTCGAGATGATCCAAGCTTACGTGTTGCCATTATTACGGGCGCGGGCGAACGCTTTTTCTCCGCAGGTTGGGATTTAAAAGCCGCCGCAGAAGGTGAAGCGCCTGATGCAGACTTTGGTGCGGGAGGTTTTGCGGGTTTAACCGAGCTTTTTGATCTCAATAAACCCGTCATTGCGGCCGTTAACGGCTATGCTTTTGGTGGTGGCTTTGAATTAGCGCTCGCCGCTGACATGATGGTTTGTTCAGACAATGCTTCTTTTGCCTTACCAGAAGCGCAATTGGGCATTGTCCCTGATAGTGGTGGAGTCCTGCGTTTACCAAAACGTTTACCGCCTGCTATCGTCAACGAAATGCTGATGACAGGTCGTCGTATGAATGCAGATGAAGCTCTTCGTTGGGGTATTGCAAACCGTGTTGTCAGTTCTGCTGAATTAATGGATAGCGCACGCGAACTCGCCGATCAAATCGCTAATAGCGCCCCATTGGCTGTAGCAGCTTTAAAAGAGATTTATCGTGCCACCAGCGAGCTTTCTATTGAAGAGGGCTACAAATTAATGCGCAGTGGCGTATTAAAACATTACCCAAGTGTTTTACATTCAGAAGATGCCACAGAAGGGCCTCTTGCCTTTGCTGAAAAACGCACACCTGAATGGAAAGGACGGTAATTATTGTTAATCTCGATAATACAACAATGAGGAAAACTGATGAGTATCTACGCGTTTGAAGGTCTTGTTCCTGTGATTCATCCAACAGCTTATGTTCATCCATCTGCTGTATTAATTGGTGATGTGATTATTGGTGCTGGCGTTTATATCGGCCCTCTAGCTTCACTAAGGGGAGACTATGGACGCTTGATTGTTGAAGCAGGCGCAAACCTTCAAGACGGTTGTATCATGCACGGTTATACCGATATGGACACCATTGTGAGAGAAAATGGACACATTGGGCATGGTGCAATCCTTCACAGTTGTATTATCGGGCGTGACAGTTTAGTCGGTATGAATAGCGTGATTATGGATGGTGCCGTCATTGGTGAAGAAAGTATTGTTGCCGCCATGAGCTTTGTAAAAGCGGGTTTTAAAGGACAACCGCGACAAATGTTAATAGGAAGCCCTGCAAAACATGTGCGTGATATTACCGATCAAGATATGGAGTGGAAACGGATGAACACCCGTGAATACCAAGATTTAGCGGTACGTTGTCGCCAAAGCTTGGTAGAAACAACACCTTTAACGGCGCCTGAACCTAATCGCCCACGTTTACGTGGCACAACAAACGTTAAACCTAAAGGTCAGTAACAAATAACGACAGGCGTCATTAACGCCTGTCGAATTTATTCGATTTTTTGAGTAAAACTTAATTTCTCAGATTAGCGACGTTGCGATTTCGACAACATCCATTGCCATTTTTGCTCATGGTTTAATCCATGAGGGATCATCGTTGCCAATTTTTCAGGTGAACTTTGACTGCTTTTACCTTGAATATGTCCTTTTATGCGAGAATAAAGCTGAGGATCGATATGACTCACTTTGATCATACGTTGGCATTGGCAACCTCTGCCTTCAAGCTGATTAGGCACGCTTTTTGTTTCACATTCAATTTCTTTTACATCAGAAAGAATGTAAGAAACGATATTAATCGCATTGCATTGAGGAATATCGAATTTTTTCGCGATCTCTTTTGCACTTACCCAGCGCTCTTGCTCTTGAACCCAATCAGCAATTGACAGATAGAGTGGTTTATTCATGTATTCTTCACACATATTTACTCCAGTATCACAAATAAAGTTTTATTTATCGCTAAATAAAGATAATAACTGAATATGTTAATTATCATTGCACCGCGGAGTATCGGTTTTCCCTGTTAATATAGGTAAGTTAACTACCCCATCAATATAATATTAGTTTATTTTTTAACAACCAAACTCTTTAATTAACACACCTGTCACAATTTATTATTTTGTTATTAAAGCAAAAGTAATAACAATTAAACCGAGTAAAAACAAAAAATTAATTAAATATTAAAATATAAAAAACACCTCAAGTAATCAAAAATAACTTATTGATATAAAAGATATTTTTAACAACAAAACAAAAAATAAATAGATTGTATTAATAATCCATTTATAGACTAACATTATAGTAATAGATCTAAATTTAGATTGCCAGAAAGGTGGCTTATTATTAGATGTAAATCAATAATCGTTTATTTTAAGCTATATTAACCTAGTTATTAATACATTAGTAAAAGTGAAGATAAATATCTACATACGCAAAAATCGATAAATTAAGTGCTATATAGCGATATAGCACTTAATCTCATATTATTAATTTGATTATAAAGAACGACGCTCAAATGCAGTTTGCCAATCGTCAGCAAATCTATTCACAGCATCGTCAACCACAGGTGAACGGATAATTGAGTAAGCAAGCTCAATCGGTAATGTCACCGAAGAAGCTCCTGCTAATAAACAATCGACCACTTGACGTGGTGTTTTAAAACTCGCGGCTAGGATTTTTGTGGGTAAATTATGCATGGTAATCAGCGTTTGTAATTCCTTTACCACTCTAACCCCATCAGAACCTTGTCTATCCATTCGATGCACATAAGGCGCAATATAGTCAGCGCCTGCTAATGCCGCCATTAAACCTTGAGAAACACTGTAAATCGCCGTGCCTAATACCAGCATATTTTTTTGTTTTAATTGTTTAATGGCAACTAAACCTGCTTCAGTAACCGGTATTTTAATCACGGTATTATCGGCAATATTCCCAAGATGCAATGCTTCTTCAATCATGGTGTCCACATCACTGGCAATAACCTGCGCAAATAGACGACCTTTACCGCCCATAGCGGCTTTTAATTCAGGTAATAGGGTTTCAATATTTTGTGCGGATTTAGCAATAATGGAAGGATTTGTGGTCACACCCGCAATAGGAAGAACTTGAGAGAGTTTTCTGACTTCGTCGATATCCGCTGTATCTAAATAGATTTCCATAATCGCACCTTAATGATGTTGGTTTTAAGCTAAATAATTATAGATATAACATAGAAAATAACATTGTGAGCGGTGGATTTCTAGTCGATTTAATGAAAATAGCGCCCATGTTAAGGCACTATTAATTGAATAACGATAATAAATAGTTGTTTTTTATTTAATAAAAAATATGAGCTCTAATCTAAATTTAAAATTTAGATTGAGAATTTATTTATATTTGAAAATAAACAGTATTAAAAATAATACTATTATTGATATTAAATAATTATTTACATTAAGTTAAATTGATTACTCTTTAAATTCAGCATCAATCACTTGATAAAATGCATTCCCTGTATCTGCAATATCCCAAACTCCTAAAATAACTTGATACCCCGTTCTTTTTGGTATATTGCAGTTTAATTCTACTGTTTTCATTGGTACTGTTCCATTATCAAATCGCTGACAAAAAGGGGTTAAATCAAAATCATCTCGAGTAAGCGGTTTATTGGCATCCCACTCCGGTTTAGTAATAAAAAACCGCCATGAAGCGGTACTATGTGGGGCTGTTAATGTCCATTTAAAGGTATATTCTCCGCTTTTTATATCAACTTTATGCCAACGGTCGGCACTTTGTTGATTTAATTGAGAAAATTTAGCTTTTCCTCCACTCGCAATTTCGCCATCTTTAGGCCCCGTCTCAGGAAATCCCTTAGGGCCTTCAACAGATTGTGGCTCATATTGTATATCGCCACAGTTTTTATTTAAGTTGTTGCCTTTGGATGAACAAAGAAAAGCTCTGCTAGGTGGCTTATCTATATAACCATGTTTTAGCGTCACATCGGCTAATGCCGTTGAGATAAAACCCACTGATGATAATAATAATGTTGCAGTAAATACCATAAGTTTATTTTTCTTCATAATAAAGCCTCAATAATTATTAATAAATGTTTTTAAATATAATGATTGCATCAATCACATTAGATATTAGTCGAAAATAGATAATTGAATATCCATTTATTAAGAACTGTGAGCAATATCGCGATTTAATTTAATATTAAAATGGAACTAACACTGTTATTTAATATTTATTAAATAACTATCAATCATAAAAATAATAAATTTAATTATTTTTAATACTTTATTTTATATTTTATTAATAAAACTAAAATCATCAACATAAGATAAAAACAACCCAAATGAGACAGGAAAACTGTCTCACTGGACTGCCTTTTTTGGGTCTACTCTAAGTAGACATTATTATCTAATTACTCATATCCCATGAGCTGAGTAAAAAATGATGGTGCCTTAATCAACTTTATATACCGATAAGGATTTGTTTTTATTGAAAACCCTCTTAGCTCTTTCATAAGTTACATTTTTTAGCTGAGGATATTCATCCGAATACATATCACGGGCAAAATCTTTCCATTCACTTTCACTTTCAAATTGGCCAGCCATATAATATATAAACTGTATTGCCTCCTCTTGATCCTCAGGAGGACGTGACGTAGGATTTTTTGTGAACTCTGCTTGAGTAATTTCTGGGTTTGCAGCCTTATTCATCCTCATAAGTAACTCTTCTGCTTTTCCTGTCGGAAGACGCTTCTGTTGTTTATTGATAATATGTTCAGTCCATTTATATAAGTCTGAAGTTACATTTTGGAGGCAAAAATTTTCAGAATCTAAATCTCTGGTAAGGTAAGGAGTCATAAAATCATATAAATTTCCTCGTTCTTTGTTCTGATTAACTAAATCTTTAGGTGGTCGCCTGAAACCTTTTGATTTACGCATGATATTGCTTCCACCGGATAGAACGCCTTCAGGCTGTAAGTCAATATACAAAGCGGCTAATTTAGTCATCGTTTCATTAAACTGTTCTCCTTGTAACGTACGCATTCCACCTCTCCCTGTTTCAACAATTCCTACCAGACGTTCAATAGTGTTAATAATTAGTTCGTTTTTGGAATTAGAAACATTCAACTGGGATTGCCTGCCTGATTCAGATGCGCCAAAAGTACCACTAACGGTGGATATATCGTTTGAGGAATTGCGCTCTCTTCCACCAGCTCTAATTGCATTTAATCTTTTGAACATCAAGCCATTGTCATCAATATACGATACCGGATTCCCTTTCACCATGCGGTATAAATTAAGCCCATCAATCGTACCTGCGGGATCAGCACTTAACCAACGGCCAATCCACGGCTGATAATAACGATAACCGTAGTAATACATGCCTGTAGAGTCTTTTTCTTTACCTGAATAACGAATGGTTTTGTAATCAGCCTCCACTGCATTTTCGCTAGACCAAATCGCAGTTCCCCCATAAGGGTAATACTCCTCATAACTGACTAATTGCCCTTGACCATCGGTTTCTAATCCACTGTTACCCACACCGTCATCATAGCTATAACGCAGTGAATTATTTTCAATTCCTTTCGGTGTACCAATCTCCCAACACAATGCTCTGACTTTTGCACTAGTACCCGTCTTAACGCTCACTACCGCATATTTTTCCGTCACAGGATTATCATTCACTTCCCATATTTCAATATGCGGTAAATAGTGAGTAGTGACTCTTTCTAAATGACCGTTAGCAGTTTTACGCCCGCGTATTTTCGTCACACGTTGGCTCGCACTGTTATATTGATAGGTTTCCCTTTCATAAAAGTGTCCACCTTCACTGATATCATTTGTCTCTTTCAGATGATTACGGCTATCCCAAATAATGGCATCGCCATTTAACAGCTTGATTAAATTACCACTCTCATCAAAATAGCTATCTACGTTTTGAGGTTCTGAACACTGTGACTTTAATAAGGCGCGATTAGTTTTATTAGATACGGTAATATCTTGGGTAAAATTTTGTTGCGCAATAGGAGAGTTATGGCGAATTTGCGTTAAATTACCACCTCTGTCATAAGCGTATAAACGGGTATAATTGGTATAGCTTTGTGCATCTTTCACTAACGTGGTAATAGTTTGAGATTGCATAGATGCGGGTGTTTGCTGATTGGCAGATTCACGACCTGTTGCACTCACTAATTGATACAGAGAGTCATACACATAACGATTTTCAGGCACGATTTTCTGATTACGCCAGTAGCGAGTCGCTTCAGCATCATTTTTCAGACAAATAATATTGCCGACAGGATCGTACTCATAACGCAGATCTTGCATAATCTTCGCACCCAAAACATGCCCTTGAGGACGCTGGGTTTTGACATGCAACAAACGTTGGGTTTCAGGCTCGTATTCATAAGTGGTAACTAATCCATTACCATTCTCTTCACGCAGTTTTTGCCCCGCTGCTGAATAAGAAAGTGAACGCAAAATAGTTTGTTCAGATTGCCCTTTTAAGGTCAACCAAGTTTGTTTTACAAATCCTGCAATATCATAGGCGATACGGCGTTTATTCCCCTTTGCATCCGTCTCTTCTAATACCGCGCCTGTTGCATCATAAGTATATTGAGTGATAAATTTTTCAGCTCGCTCAATACTATCATCTTCATTATCTGAATCCCAGTTAATATAACTACCGTAATATAATTGTTGCGTTTCGGATAACACGGCTCCTAATAATGAAAAGCTATCGACTGTTTTTTTTCCTGCGGTATCATAATGTTCAATACATTTTCCTACCTGATTTTGTACGATGCCTTCATCTAATCCTTGTCCCCATTTAAATTTTTGTACTACGGCAATACTGCTTTCACCCAGTGTTCCTTCTTTGACTTGTTCTAAATAGCGCTCAAAGCGTTGATCTGAATATTCATAAGTTGTAACAGTACCTTTGCCATTAATCTGTTGTGCAACAGTGCCTTCAATATCATTGAGATTAACGTGACTACCATTATCAATGCCTTTTGAGAAAGATAATGCCCCACCTAAACTCACTATTTGTTGAATATTCGGTTGTATTGCTGAATTTGATTGTTGTGTTTCATACAATCTTGCATCAATACTTTGCTCTAAATAACCACGCGCGTGATAATGGTGGCGCGTAATACGCTCATCCGTTTGGTTAATTGCATCAGGATGACGGCAATAGCTAATTTCACGGATTGTTGATCCGCGATTATCACGAACCACCACCGTTGGCGTTCGTGTATGTAATTGTTGATTTGATTTATTCATAAATCTTTCCTTAAATTGTTTTGTCAATTTATTAACTTGTTGATGATAATAATGTTTCTATCGCCTTTTTATCAGTATTGCATTTTTCTAAAACCAATATTAAACGTGCCACATAATCAGGGTAATCTCCCCACACTTGCACATTAAAAAACGGTGCTGAGCAAGGCTGTAACAGGTGTGAAGGCACATATTTCTCAGGTACTTTAACGATGATTGAAGGCGTTTTGCTGCAACTGGATAACAGCGTCAGGCACAGGCTCATTAGCACAAGGCGTTTGAGCCAGAAGTAACCGTAACTCTTGGCGTATAGCATGATTTTCTTCCTCTAAATAACGTTGTTCCTCTTGTTGGTGCGTGAGTGTTTCAGAGACTTTTTCTGCTTGTTCATGCCACTGCAATAACTGTAATTGCAGTGTGCGTTGCTGATATTCAAGCTGACTATTTTGTTCCGATAACTGATTAATTCGATTGTGTTGATAACGGATCACCAACAATGTGACGACAATAATCAGCAACACCCCGCCTTTCACGCCTAGGCGTAAAAAAGCGGCAATATTCATGGGTATACCTCTCGACAAAGCTCGTAATGAGGCCCATCACGAAACGACACCCAATCACCTCCCCAATTAATTGAAATACCTAATTGTTCAGCAGCTTTCTTCATCGCTTTTGCTACTGATCCAAACGCTGACCAATCTTTCCAAGGAATAACACCATTCACTAACGGAACAATATCCACTGCATGCCCAGTTAAATGACGACTATTGAGCGTTTTGCTTTTACCTTCTTTCATTAACTCTTTTTGTCGAATCAATGAACGCACACCTTCAATAACGACAAAATCATACTCACTGAATGTCAGAGCCAGATAAACAACGCGGACTAAATCTTGATGTACGTCGTTTAGGTTGTTTTGGCTACGTTGACTTAATGTATAGGTATTCATTTAGGCTCCTTAAGGTTATTCATGCCAAAAATACGATTCCATAGCCAAATCAACGTCGTGCTCCCCATTGATCCAAAAAGCCCTGCAATCATGTAAGACATATAGCGACTTGCACCACTTTCAAAACTTAATAATCCGCCTAATAATCCTGTAAACACTGAAATCACGATCTGGCTACCAATGCCACACCAAGACCACTTAATTTGTTTTTGTCTAATTTCCATTAAATACCTCACGATACCTCCCCAGGCTGAAAATCCACCGATAATCATCCAAGCCAGCGCATCGCTTTCAGATGGGATTGCTACCAGCATAATAAAATTCCTAAATAGAGCGGATTAAACGACATTGTTAATTAATCCGCGTAATAAATAACCTACACTAAGGTGTCATTTTCATCTTCCTGAACCACAAACCACGGCGTCATTATCGTATGACGGCGATATTGTTTTGCAGTAATCACTTGATATAAATGACCTAATGCATCGTAATAATGGGTATCCGCAAAACGATTAGGTTGAGATGAACTTTCCGAAACATAACGCCAATCATTCAGAAAATAAGGCTGATAAACGCGCTTTACATTCCCTTTGTTGTCATATTCGGTTTCACCTGAAATTGCCCAACGTGTTGTGGTACTTTTTTGTTGTGCCTGTTGTGCACGATCAACCACTAACTCACCTTTTTCACTACGCAAAAAGGACTCACCCGCTTCCACTCTGACAGAAGTTTGCAGTAGGCGTCCCAAACCATCGCTAAAGGCGATTTGTTGGCGAATTTGCTGTTGTGGATCGCTGTCATAACGGTCTGTCATGATTTGCAGCGCGTGAGGTGGCATTTTTGAGGATGCTGACATCCAACTGTCAGTCACATACACAGAACCAGAAGCAATAGGCAGTGTTGATGTCAATGCTAACGCTTCATCAACATTCGTTGGCATCACAAAAGATTTATCGCTATAACCACTTTGTTTACCGTTTTCAGTGCCTGAAAAACGGGTTGTAGTGACTCGTCCAAAACCATCAAAGGTCACCTGATGAATATTTTTGTTTTCATCAGTAATAGAGTTAGGTGATAAAAAACGCCAATCATAAGTAAGATGGAAATCTTGTGTATTTAAAGGTGACTCTTTCCCCATTAACACACAGAATTGCTTATCCCATAACAGTATATAATCGCAAGAAAGCTCAGATTTTTTATACACTAAAGGCTTATAAAATTGTGCTAATGAACCATAGGCTTTGATACCTAATAACGGTTTTACCCACAGTTTTTTGCCTTTTTCTGATGTGTCTGCAAATAAGTAATCTTTTTGCTGATAACCCGCATTTTTCATCACTTCATCCAGTTTTAAATCTGGATAAGGTTGTGAAATGATTTTGGCGGTTTCTTCGTCTAATTCTGCGGTTTCGCTATACGCTAAACGCACAGGGAAATCGGGTTCTGCTAATGTCGCATTACCACTCGCATCCAGATAAGCAAGCTGTTGTTGCCCAGCAAATACCGAAGCTGATTTTTGCGTGAGCAAATTATTACTCGCTAATAAGGCTTCGACATTCAGGCCTTCTTTCGGCTGTTTTTCCGCACCGAATGTCCAACGATCTTGGCGACTGGCGTTGGTGATCGCGAGCTGATAAACCTGTTTTTCAGGATGAACAATATGATGGCAAGTCTGACGCGATAAACCTAAACGCAATGTATGTTGTTGCTCATCATAACTTGATGCCCATAACGTTTCAGGCAAGCTTTCATAATGCTGATAAGGATTTTTTGCACCTTTAGCGCGTCTTGGATAATCAATTGCAACCGCTTTGGTCACAACACCATAGGCGTCTTGCTCTAATGTGATTTGTTGATGACAAGACGGATCAGCTGCAATTCGTTCATAATGGTATGTACGACTTTCCACCACTGAAGGCATCACCACGGGTGAGCGCCCTTGCGCTTCAATTAAACGCACTTGCGGGCGTTGTTCCGTAACGGTATAAGGCACATCAGATACAACGATATTGTCTAATCCATAGACCTCTTTTCTGAACAGTTGACCTTGCAGTCCACGCTCAAGCCAATAGGCGTGTTCTTGACGCACTGTGTTATCACACGCCTTTTCGTCGCTCCCTTCATCTTGGGTAAAGCGTGGTGAGAAGTGAGGAAATGCCACATTATCGCCTTGCCAAAACTCATTAAAAAACTGGTTATCAACTAAGGATTTACCCGTTAAAAACCACTGACGCGTTAACACACTTGGCGTTTTATCCGTGGTGTTTTCTTCACTTTTAAATAACTCGGCATTAGTGGCTTCTACACAGCCAAAACCACGAAACTCTTTTTCTTTACCATCCCAAACACCATGGCGATAATTTAGAGTCTGTGTGAAACGGCTTTGGGTAATTTCATCCACCGTTTCAGTTTTCCAAAGCGTATGCAACGCGAAAGGTAAATGGCTAACCGCTTTAGCTTCATTTTGTTGTTGGCGAGTTGATTTTTCATCTAACCAATATTGCGCCGAACTACGGTAATGCAAATTCTGAATAAGCCCCATATTGTTATTAATCGATGTTAATAACCACGGCTTTTTATTTTGTAACGAAAGCACCCAATGCTGTGGTACAGGATACAATTTCGTCAATAAAATACTGGCCACACCAAGACCTTGCACATCCGCCACTTGTAGCTGGCAATGGCTATCAAAACGCACATCTTTAGGTAATGCGATATCATCACCACGTACAAATTGATTGCCACTTTGGTTAAAATACACTTCTAAGTGGGTCGATTGGGCGTAAATAATATCCGTTGTGCCACTACCATCTAAATCCGCTAAATAGAGTTGATTAGGATTAAATTTGAGACGATCCGCAGAAAAACCAGGAATAGTAATAGGTGAACTAAATTTACCCTCACCTAAATGCACCCAACAGGTTACACCTTGATAATCCACTTTAATTAGATGTTGTTGACCTGAACCCAACACGTCACTAAATGCCACTAAGGTACGTCGATTAACGTTTTTAATCGGCAACGTCACCCCTTCTGTTTGCATCACCTCTTTGCTTTTTTTCCAGCCTTGCGCAGAGCCCGCATAAAGACGAATACTGCGAGGACCAATTAAAGCTAAATCAGCAAAACCACTGCCTGTTAATGAAGTAATTTCAGCGTTAGGATGAAAATATTCTATCGGTAGTGCATCAAGTGGCACAAAGTTGAGCCAATTTTCTGCATTGGTTTCATCTTGAGTGTAATAACCACTCACATCACCTTGGGTAACTAACCATTCCAGTTTTCCATCACCCGTCACGTCGGTCAGCATGGCTGAATTTCGCAATGACGGAATAACAGGAAGCTTTTTCGCTTTATCCCATGTTATGGCATTAGAATTTTGCTTATCTTCTTTTCTAATCGGTGCGCGATACCACCAAGCACCGCTATCTTGATAAAGTACCCCCGCAAGCCCTTCGCCAAATAGATCGACATATTGATAAGGTTGTTGTGGCGTAAATGAAGCAAGTTCATCAAGTGATTGCCACTGTGCTTGTTGAGTCGCACCGACCCTTTGCCAATCAAATTTTACTGGCGGTAATGTCACTAACGATTGAGTGTCTTTATTATCATTAAACGCTGATTGTTGTGCTGAAACTAAAACAGCCCCTGATGCTGACTCATCATAAGTGAGCGTTAATCTGGCAACTAATTCTGGCGTTTCTGCTAGTGGTGTTTGTTTTTCTAAACTTTCAATACGGTGATACATCAGCACTTGGCGACATAAACGACGCGTACGAACTTCAAAACCGTAATGGAAAAGTGAAAAACAGTCTTTACGCAATGCCCATGTTGAATTGCTCTGCCACTGAGGATAAGTTGCTAATGCACTACTGCGCTCATCGTAATCAAACACCAACGTAAACAAGGCATTTTTAGGTAAGGTGTTATCCGTTTTCGTACATGAAAAAGCACGCTCACCGATAGAATTACCGTAATAAACCTTATCTAAATAACGTTGTGTATTGGCATTGGTATGTGATTGAATTTCTTGTTTATCGCAGCCTTGTTCGTCTTCAGGGCGATAGTGATATTCAATTTGTTCACCTGTTGCTGAAACTGAAGCATTTAGGTTCCATTGGGCGATATGCGCACTGTTTTGGCTATCTACAATCTGTGCTGTGGTTTCATAACCAAATAAATGTGCATCCCCATTTGCGCTATACATTACCCAAAATTGGGTTGGTGTATTCGCTGGTGCTTTGCTGTCATTGAGTGACCAATATTCGAAACGACTAAAGCTTTTTTCAATACGAGAACGATACGTCGTCACTTGATATTGATGAGCGAGTTTTACGCCAAGTAACTCATTACGTTGTGCTGTTTCAATTTCGCCTTTTTTATTAATCATCGGCACAATAACTTCGCCATCAGCGCCAACAAACTCATCTAATTGAGTATAAGTTGGTACACCTTTTGTCGTACGACGGCGAATCGACATCACCCCCACAGACCAACCAAAACCAAACGTGCCATTACCGGCCTGATTTTGATACGTTAAGCCTAAAGAAGGGGCATAACCACGGCCTTGGCTAATGGGCAACGGCAAGCTAAAAGTGGCTGCACCATCAGGGCCAACGGCGCCCATATTGCCGGTTAATCCTGTGACTGCACCGCCCCCTTTGGGTAAATTTGGCGCATCAAAGGTCAATTTCTCTGAATTTTGCATGTAGAACTCCTGACAGGCTCCCTAAGGAGCCTGTAATTAATTAAGATTTGGATAATTAACGAATGGTGTAATTAATGTGGAGAATGATATCGCTCAGTGTCAGTAACATCTCTTTTTGCTTATCTGTCGCATCAGGGAAGCTTAAAGTCAGTGTACTGGTGTCATTCACTGGTAAACCTTCAAATGGCAGATAACGATCATCATTGAAATTCAGTTGGAACTGACCACTGTCATTCATGCCATGAGAAATCGCAATCGCATTACAACCACGAGGTTTCACTGCACTACCGCCATAACTCAACACCGCTCTGATATTCTGATAAGCGCCAGTTAACGCAGGTAATGTCACACTAATCTGTTTAACACGACGTAATTGACCTAAATCAGCAGGGTAATCTTTGTCGATAGCTAAACCAGAGAGTTTTACAGAGGCTTGTAATTGGCCATTTTTCAACGTAACACCGTTTTCTGCCGTACCTAACTGTGTTTTTGATTTATTAATCACATCAGCGACTTGTTCAAAACCAAACTGATTGCTACTTAAGCCTTGATATACATCATTCAACGACACAATTTTGGTAATTTCCAACGCACGTTTATCTTTTTCAAGGTAACTGTTTTCCATTTGAGTCAGGTTATGCATTAGGCTTTCACCTGCCATCAAACCGGAATAGTTACCTTGCCATGCACTAGGGCGAATAAAGGTTTGTGTTTCACCTAAATCATATTGATAAGCTAATTCTGCCATACGACAACGAGAAACAGTTAAGTCGTAGAACGGTTTATAAATCGCCATCAATTTACCGCGTAACCAATTATACAGGGCTTTATTGGTAAATTTATTTTGCAAGAAAGTTAAGTGTTCTTGTGTCTGTTGCTGTTGTAACTTCAAACTATCTAGTTGCAGATTTGCCGCTTCTTTACGTATTTTCAGGGCGTCAATTTGCGCATCGATTTGTTTTAACTCCACTTTTGCGTTATCACGAGATAACGCCCACTCATCACGGCGACGGCGATAAGACTCTGACTGACTTAATCTATCTGCCGCAATACGGGTTGCAGAGCCAGACAATTGTAGACCAATCGATGTAGCATTAAAGATAGCGCCTAGACGCGAGCCACCGACCGCTAAACCGTAAATATTCGGCACTAAATCGGCAGCTGCACCAGCGATATTCAGCCCTTGGCTGGCAGTATTGAGTACCGAAGAGGCAAGATAGAGATCCATCGCTTGTTGTTCTGAGGTACTGATATTTTCATCATACAATTTGCTATAGTGCTCAACGCGTTTTTGTGCACCCTCTCGTAACGCTTTTAATGCTTTCTCGTTATAGGTAAATTCCTCAATACTCTTTGTTTGATACTTCATATTTTGCAGAATAATTTCACTACCTTGCGTAGTGAGTAATTCTGACAATGCTTGGGCATCTTGGCGTTCGGTAATGCTAGACAACGAGCTACCAAACTGCATTAACTGATTTACTACGGATTTTGCACTGTTTAACATCACAGGAAAGCGCTGTGTCGGCATCACCGCATTTGGCAATGCACTGCCACCTTGTGATTGATTAACGGCTGCATTTTGCAACGCCTTAGGATCCGCTGGTGTTGCATAAATAGGCAGTGATAGCGGTTGTCCATCAATCGATAAATTGTGACGTAAATTAAATAAACGCACTTTTAACGTGTCATGGTACTGTGCTAACTTCTCATTAATTTGTGGCAAAAACAGCGACGTTAATGAATTAGCGGTACGCGGTGATGCGGTTTCTTCGCTTTCTTCATTGATAGCACGTGTTGGTTGTTTTGTTTTTGATGCCGCTTCGGTTAATTTAGGTGCTAACCAAACGTTGTCACCTAGTAGTTCTGTTTCATCACCCAGTAATTTCAGCGCCTGCATATACCACATTTTGGCTTCATTTAAGGTATCGCGCTCTAAAACACGGTAAGCACTGTCACCACGCTCCATAAGAATATCGAGGCACTTCATAAAGGTGGCTAACTTATAATGTATTGGGTCAGTTTGTGCCACGGCATCTGGGTCGGTTGAATCCAGTTGTTCTTTATCCCACTCCGTATCGGTTAAGAGCGGTTGTGAATTCCAAACGATATCAGTATGTTGACCGCCGTCAATATAACCATTAGGACTAAACACATAACGCAACCAACGACCCGCTTCATCATAGTTTTGACCTTCTAGCATCACATTGGCGACCATCATTGGGGTGTAATAGAACAGCTCCCAAAAATAGAGTGCATTAGCACCATTAAAGTCCATGGTTTTATCAGTATTACCTTCTAATGCGGGTTCCGGTAAACGCTGAGTATCCAAAGTTAAAATGCTATCAATACCGTTATTGGCGAGTTTAACCAATTGGCGCGCAAATAAAGTATTTAAACGCACTAACATGGTTTTATCTGCCAGTTTCATAGAGAGATATTGGGCACCTTTAGTATTACGATTTAAGCTAATTACATTTTCAGTTTCATTATAGATGATTTTTTTTATCGTAAATTCAAATATTTTTTCTGATAAAACTTGATCTTTTTTATTAATAACAGAGATATTTGCATTTAATGTAATAACACCACTAGCACCAAAATCACTAATTGGAATATCAAGCTTTAGAATATCATCTTTACTAGTATGAGAATTTACATCTTCATAAAATCCATTATAATCATCACTCCAATCGCTTATTGAATAATTACTCACTCTTGAATTTGCTGATAATGAAATTTTAATATCTTTTATATGATCAGCATAATTATTGTAAAGTTGATTGAGCTTATTACACGGAACATCCTCTGCTGGAATACCAGCATCTAACGTATTAAATATTTCTTCACCACCACTAAAAAAAGCATTATACATTATTTTAGAATTTATTAAATCACTTACTTTATAATCAGTTAAAGAATAATAACCATAATTATCCTTTAATTTAAAATAAAATGAATCATAATAAACAAAATAAGCGTTAGCCATATAGTCAGATGTAGGATTGGAGTTATTAATTCCATGAGTAATATCAGTTACCCATTCTTCATTTTCTTTATCAAAAATAAAAAATAAAACATTATTAGTCTTAATACTAAAACAATAATAAGCTTCGTAATTTGTTATTGCTACACCTCCCTGATAATATCTCTGTAAATAAAAAGGAAAAGAGCAGTAAAAAATATCTTCTAGTTCACTATTATCATTTAAATCTTGTAATATAGAACTAATAATTTCGTTTATTTTATAAGAAGCTGATAGAGTCTCTTTTATTCCACATTGTATAGATGCAGATAGGTGACTTGTTATTTTATCCCCCTCCGTATAAGTTATACTCGCATTATTTAATATAGATCCATATAATGACGCATCAGTACTATCACTTACATTTTTAATATTCACTGCATCTTTTGATATATTATAATTTGTTTTATCTCTTCTTGTATATTTATTATTGACAACTCTTTGAATACCATCATTAAATTTATCAAACTCACTTTTTACACTACTATATATTATTTTTATATTTTCACCTGGACTTCCTGAATCATAAATTGACGAAATATTCATTTCATTATTAATAGAGTAAAGATGATAATCACTATTATCACTATCATATGATGATTTCATTTTATATAAAAAAACAAATAGCTCATCTAACTCTTCATTATAAGTTAAATGAAAACTTCCTTTATTATCCTTAATCATTTCATCCTGTAATTCAAAACTAACCGGCGCACTCCAAGAACCGTCATAACGAATATGAGATAGCTTTAAACTATATTTAATTTCTTTTTCAATAGATTGTGATGCTTTATCTTTAGCAACTTCTGTTCTTTCAATCCAAGCAATATATAAACGGCTATTAAAAATAACTGGACGAATTAAATCATTATACGGATTTAAACCATTTTCAATTTTAGTCCACTCAGTCCAAGCATTAGCGGCTAATTTATCACCTTTAATTTTGCTATGATTAGCACTGCGCCAGTAATAACTCATTTGGTCAGCAGGGTTACGTCCAATAAAATAGGTTATACCATCATTTAATGTCACACTATCATGGTATCCACTTAATACTTCTAAATTAGCGATTTGCTCAAATGAAGTTAAATAGGTTTTAAAGGCATCTTCTACCGTATCGCGGTTCACACTATTTTGGCTAATGGATTGTAATAGGGTATCCATCATTTTGGTTTGCCCAATACGCATGGTTGGGTCAACATAGTTTTCAGGATAATAAACTAATTTAGAGACACCTGCCCATGTGCTATAACGTTTATTAAACTCATTCCATTGCACAAAGAAAGTACGGCCTTTCACATTCTTATCAACATCCTTTTCATCACCCGATAAGCAGTTATTAATATAAAACTGAATATTGGCAATTGCCTGTGCAATCGGCGTTGTCATAATCTCAGAAGAAACTTGATTATCAATTAATAAGTGGTGATAAACATCATCACGACCCGTTAACGATAGGTTGTTACTTTGATTGGCATAATAGTGAGTTAATACTGTTGCTTTTTTCTCATCCATTAATTGAACAAGTTGTGCTGTTTTTTCACGACTTAAACCTGCCTGAATAATTTGGCTAAGTTTATCCCAACTATCATATGTAGCAGCAACATTATTATTTTCGGTGTATTTTAACTCAATGAATAATTCAAAATCTTTCGGTGAAATACCCAGCATCTTAGATAATTCAAGATATTGAATAAGAACAGTAATATTTTGAAAATCATTTAATGCATTGGTTGGCGTTAATGCCAAAGCTTGAGTAAGCGTTGTTTCATCGATATTTAAAATAGATGCCAGTTTTTTCGCGGTTAGTGATTTATTTTCAAGGCCATTTAAGAAATCATTCGCTCTATCGCCACATTGTGAAATAAAATGATGGAATTGAGTGACATATTTTATTTTATCAATTGTTAAAATATAATCTTCTTTAGAATAAAGATAATTCAATTTAGTACTAATAAATTCCAACTCATACTTATTCAATCCCACTTTATTGGAAACCAAGGTAATTTTTTTAAGCCTGTTAAAGAATTGTGCAATATCTACTTTGTCTTGTTGAGTTAGAGTATCTTTAATAATTATTGGCAATACATCTTTTAGATATTTATTACCCACTTCTAGGTCAACCCATTGTAATATCGAATTTGCTTTTTCAATAGAATCAACACCCATCTCAGAGGCAATAAATGATGCAACAGCTGAGAATTGTGCTTCATAATCTGTCAGTGTATTTTTTAATATGACTTTTAAAGTATTAATTAACACTTCAAGTTCAGAACTAAATTCAGACTCATATTGTTGCGTACAAATTAAAAATAGTTCACTAATTGTCCATTTTTCTTTTTTGGCAAATTGCACTACATCATTAATAGTGTGAATTAAATGACCCATATCATCAGAAGTTTCATGTTTCACAATCTGTTTATTAAAAGGTGATGGCAAAATATTAATAAGCAATATTAATTCATTAACGGATAAGCCATAAATTTGAGCCAATAAATGGGTACGATAAAGTAAAGAAAGATTCGCTAATGAACACGCAAAGTTAGCATTATCCGATGCTAATTGCCATAACATCACCAGTTCAATATTATTGACATTAAAAGCACGCTTTAAGGTATTTAAACGAGTAATATCGGTAGAAGATGTTGCATTAACTAAATCAAGAGAATGATTGTCATCAATAAAAAAAGTATCATTAAGTAGTGGATGATTAAATAATTGATCAAATTGAGATGGTGTATTATCAAAAGATATTTTTGAAATTAATCCTCCATTAAGCACAATCGCTTGTTCCACGGTAATAGGGTAATTTTTCATTATTACTTGCAAGTGGAAAAAACTACTTAACGTTTCTTTATCAATATTAAACAGAGTATTTTTAGATTTAATGGCGGTAAGCACAGATAGTAGTGGCATTCCTGTGGCTTTATATAATCGAATAATTTTATTTAAATTTAATAGCTCTTTATTTGACAGTGTTTCTCTTTTATTAAATGCTTTGATAACAGATTGAGCATCTTTAATATCAATATCATAATATTCAGCGATAAAGTGAGAGTTATTCAATAATTTTTCGTTAATATTACCAAAGTTTTTCTCAAAAAGTGCATTCGTATCTTTATCAATATTTTCAGTTAAAATATTATAAAGCTCAGGGGAAATATCGGCTTGAATAGAGGCTAGTATTGCTGAGTCGAAGGTTTTAGTGATATCAGTGGCTGACATTAATCCTTCAAGGTTTTTATCTTGCAGTAAAATAGCTTGGCGAATGGTTTCATAAGGTTGGTGATAAGGTGTACCACCGGTTAAACGGTTGGTGGCTAATTCACGAAATAGATCTTTGCTACTACCTAATTTACTCTGTAATACTGTGGTTAAAATTTGATTTGATAAAGAAAGGGTAGAAACTTCTTTATCCATATTGTCTTGAGATAACACTAATTGCGCTAAATCAGGACGACGTTTATCCAAGTGATAAATTGAATTTTCTGCATGTAAGGCTTTTGCTTCACGATAAAGCTCGGTCAAATAACCAGCGGGTGAAAACATTGATGCAACAGATTTAGAATCGACATAATGGTTGTCTCTATTTGGGATCCAATCACCTAATGCACGGCTTTGTGCTGATTGTTGTTGAATACCTAACGCCACGGCATTTTGCACTTGTGGGTTAT
Organism: Proteus sp. TSJ240517; assembly: GCF_047921575.1. Classification (NCBI taxonomy): domain Bacteria; kingdom Pseudomonadati; phylum Pseudomonadota; class Gammaproteobacteria; order Enterobacterales; family Morganellaceae; genus Proteus; species Proteus sp. TSJ240517. The sequence continues at coordinate 124,037 of NZ_JBLRMH010000010.1, read as the reverse complement.
TACGTGCTAAATGATGAGCTTCATTAAGCTTATTAATTTTTGTTGCTTCTTGTGCGTGTGTATATAATATTTTTGCCTCATGCCAACTTAATTTCTCTTCGCTTAATGCACGAATTTCATGAAGTGACAATGGTGCTAATTCTTTTAATGTAATCACTTCTGAAGTAGAAGAGTTCATTTTCGTTAAAAGTGTATTAATGTTTTTCATTAAATATTTTCCTAATATAAGTTAATTTAAAATTAAGAGAATGGAATCATCGTTTCATCTCGAAAATTAAAATATCAAGAAAATAAAAATTGAAAATTGAATTTTTTATAATCTGTTATTGAGTTTTTTTATTCTTTGTCGGCTAAATGCGATTCTAAATAAGAAAAAAAAACAAGAAAAGAGATGTAAATAACAAACAAAATATGACAACATAATACAATCAATCATTTGATTTTATTTTTATAAAAAACATTCTGATTTATTATCAATTTTAGTCGGTAATGTTATTTTTTAAATTATTCGTTGTGCTTTTTTTATTTTTAGTCGCGCTAAAATGATTATTGATAAATATCAATATAAAAATTTCATTCAAGAGGATTATTCATTTTAAATATATATACAAATAAATATGGAGAACGTCTGCATGTTTTTCTCACGAAAAATAAATCAGTTCTTTGCCGTTGCGACTTGTCAAAGCCTAGTAAAAGCAGCGGAACAAATCAATGTTACCCCATCTGCACTGCGCCACGGTATTAATGAACTTGAAAGCCAAATAGGTAAGTCACTGATTAAACGCTCCAAAAACGGAATGGATCTAACCCCTGCGGGGAAAACACTCTATGAACGTTTATATCCCTATTATGAAAAAATTAGAAAAATTGAAAATCAGATAATGAATTCCAATGATGATAAAACCTCGCTCTCCATTAAATTAGATGGTCTTTATTACCCTGATCTAAAAACAAAACTGTTGGAGATCCGCCAAAAAAACAGTCAATATAGCCTATCTTTAGAAGATGGTTATATTGATGATATTAAAGAGGAACTTTTTGATAAAGAGTTTGATCTTGTGATTTCTTCTCTTGAGTTTGACTATCCACAAAAAAATATCAATGCAATTAATTTATGCACACAAAAAGTCGGATTATTGGTGAGCAAAAAACTCTTTGAACAATATCCCAATACCAAAACATTTTTTGCCAAAGAAACCTTAATACAAAGAAGCAGTACTTTGCAAAACCCCATATTTTCAACGATTTTAGACAAGCTAAAAAATCAAGGTTATCAATACCATACTTTAGGTTTAACAGAAATGGCGGATGTTTTGCACTGCGTTGATGAAGGGGCAGGTTACTGCTTTATGCCTGAAAATATTCATTATATTTCAACCATTACAAACGATGAAGTACAGTTTATTCGTTCTCCTTTTCCTTTTGATATTTTCTTACATCAAAAAGTCTATTTTAAAAAAGAGAATAATAAGAAATTAGATGATATCGCAATGACACTACGTTAATGATTTAAAACAGGGCATTAATCGTGTCAGAGGTAAACCCTCGGTATTGTAGATAACGAATGTGTTTCGCTTTCTCTTTAAAATCTTTGGGTTTACTACCACCAAATTTTTTTTCATGAACCTCTTGGCAAAGGGTGTACCAGTCAGTTTCATCTTCTTCGAAGAGACGTTCAATAATTTCACCGGGGAAACCTTTTACGCGTAATTCTTGACGAATACGCAAAGGACCATAAGATTTATTTAAATAACTGCGAAAGAAAGCATAAACAGTACGATTATCATCAAGATAATGATTTTCTAATAAATGTTCCATCACTTGAGGTAAGCAGGTTTCATCAGTGACAGTTTGTGCTTCTCGATCGCTTTCTCTTATTCTTCGCGCTAGGCGACGTTGTAGCTCTACTGTGCCGTAATCACGGCGAGAGAGCATAAAAATAGCGTACTGATAAAGCTCTTGATAGGTCATAACGTTCCTTTATAAAAATAATCCATACTAGATGATTATTATCATAACTGTTTATCACACGAATATCTTATTTCGATGTTTATTTAGTCAATAAAAAGAAAAATAACAAAATAAGAATAATTAAAAGAAACGTTATCATTCTTCTTTATAAATTCTACTTTTATTAAGATTAACTTAGAAAATATCGCGCTTTTCCCTTAATAAACCTTTAATAATCCTATAATAATACAGAATATAAGCATCTCTTACTGTATATCGCACTTATAGCTGGTGACCATTAAAAAGAAAAAGATTAAAATTTCCGGCTACTCTTTTACTTACTACTTTCTTTTTAAACATTTTCTGTGGGTTATGTATGAACTTTTCCAATTTAAATAAGGTGGTGTTAACTGCCTCTCTTCTTGCTACTGGCTTTTCTTATGCTGATAGCGATCGCCCCCTGCTCTCTTTAAGTGTGAGCCAATCCGGCGGTACTGCCTTAAATAGCGAAGGTTCGTTAGATACTCGCACCCCAGCAAGCCAATCTCGCGTTTTACCTATTTGGGGCGATGAAGCCCGCGCCCGTGGTTATGATTTACCAGAGCCTTTTGGTGCCAGCTACAGCTATATGAATCTACGCCAAGATATCATCGTAGATAAAATTGGTTTTATCATGCCTAAAAATCCAGAAACAGCAGACGCGTTAAAAATAGATGCAGGTCATACGCGTGAAAAAAGTGAAACCCATATGCTAAAACTCGATAGCTGGGTATTCCCTTTTATGAACGTTTATGGCTTATATGGTCGAACTAAAGGTACATCAAAAACAATCCTGAATGGAGGTAGTTTTGCTGGTTTTCCTTTACCGTTTATAGAAGGTATGCCTTTTGATCTTGATTTTAAAGGTGATACTTATGGTGGTGGTTTTACTTTGGCGGGAGGATATAACCAATATTTCGCTACTTTCGATTTAAACTACACCAAAACTAACCTTGATATCTTAGATGGTGATATTAAAGCATTAGTGATTTCACCTCGCGTGGGTTATGAATTTGTCTTTTCACCGTTCATTGCTGGACAAGGAAATACCAAATTACAAGTGTGGACAGGTGCAATGTACCAAGATATTACCCAACGTTTTAAAGGGGATATTAATAAGTTAAACCTTCCACCAGCATTTGCAGGCTTAATCCAAGCATTAGATGATCCTGGCATGAAATTCGATGTTGAACAGCATCTTGCCCATAAATGGAGCCAAACTTTAGGTGCCCGTTTAGAATTAACGCGTAATTTTAACGTGATAACCGAATTTGGCTTTAATAATCGTAATAGCTTCTTTGTTTCTGGTGAGTTCCGTTTTTAATGGTTAAATACCCTTTTATTTTGGGGCTGGCATTTGCCAGCCTCTTTATTTCACACACAGCACAAGCACAACTCTTCCCAGATAGACAACAAATAGACCAATGGTTAGTTGGCTTAGGAGGAGAAAATAGTTTCGACCGCAGTAAAACCATTGATTGGGGAGTTTTGCCTGGACCTTTCTATACACCAGAATTAGAGTTTGGTGTAGGTATTGCGCTTGTTGGTCTTTATCAAGCAGATAGTCGCCCTGATAGCAAAATCTCGTCACTCTCTTTAAGTGGCTTTGGTTCATCAACGGGTGCTTTTGGGATGACCTTTAGCAACTACACTTATCTCGCGGATGATACTTGGCGCTTTTATCTCACTGGCTCGTTAAACAATGTGCCAACCAATTATTGGGGAGAGGGTTATCATGAAGGTCGTGTAAAAGATCATTTTGGTGAATACCGCTCTCAAGAATTGCACTTAACACCGACTTTATTGCGTCAAATCGCCCAAAACACCTATATCGGATTAGGATGGGACTATTCAAATTTACAAGCCGCAGCCCCAGACGCTCCCTTCAAAGCGTATATGGATAAACACAATTTACCTTTGCGCTCCACAAGCTCTGGGTTAAGTCTCCGCTTTACTTACGACAGCCGTGATTTTTTACCTAATGCGAGTCAAGGGCAAGCATTTGATATTAGTTATACTCACTATTCTCCTGATACAGGCAGTAATAACCGCTTTAATGCGACACAGATGCAATATAACTACTATTATCCTTTAAGTGACAGTGCGGTTTTAGCTTTTGATAATTATGCCCGCTTCACATCAGGCGATGTACCTTGGAGCCAACTTTCTAAGTTAAGTAATGGGCACCAGATGCGCGGTTATTACGAAGGGCGATATCAAGATAATCACGTCTTTTCTACGCAATTAGAATACCGCCAAAAACTCAATTGGCGCCATGGCATCGCACTTTGGATTGGTGGTGGTACGTTAAGCGATCAAGCCCGTGATTTAGGTCAAGGTCATTGGCTACCTAGTGTTGGTGTGGGTTATCGATTTGAATTTAAGCCACGCATGAATGTGCGTCTCGATTTTGGTATAGGTAAAGAAAGTACAGGATTCTATTTTCAAGTAGGTGAAGCATTTTGATGTTCAAGCGTTTTCTTTTTATTAACACCATTGCCTTCTTCTTATTTATTGCAGGTTGCACTCAAGTCACACCTGTTAATCCCATTCATGCCAATCTTGAAAGTGTCACTCATGAAGAAGCGTCACAAGCTTGGCAAACACCACCTCCTCTTACCGCGCCTAATGGATTAAGACCTTGCTGTGCTTTTGGCTATGACTTAAAAGTCAAAGCGCTCGAAATTCCTATCCCGTTTTATCGTATTGATAATGTTGTTGAAGCCTCTGCATTGGGCAATCATCGCTATAACGACAGTTTTTGGCTCGGCACCGCGGCAGTATTAGGGATTGGCAGCGAAAAATCGGGTTTAATTTACTCTCATAAGGGTGGGTTTCTTGATATTGCCCATATTCGTGACACCGCAGATTATACTTATTATCTCTTTAGTCATATCTATCCAAAATTAGGGCAAGAGTGGACGTTAACGCTAAGTAATGAGTTGGCACAACGTAAAATACACTTTAACGCCTTTACACCGCCTAAAAATGAAGCACAGCGTTATACCTTAAGTGCCTATCTTGCTGCTCGATTAGGTTATCGCCTTGCAATATGGCATGAGATTGCACAGTGGTATGGTTTACGTTCGGTGCCCGGATTTCCAGAAGGAATATCCGCATTTTCACCCGAAGATCTCTACTCTAACTTGATTGGCGCTCGCCTTTCTCTCACCTTGATCCTTAATGGTCACGCCACCAGCCTTGAGCAATATAATCAATCGATGCAAGGTATTATTCCTTCTGCGCTTTATCAATTAGAGGCTCAACCTCGTCAATTAACTCAGCAATGGTTTGATGTAATTGATGGGCAATGGTGGGATAGTCAGCAACGTGTACCTGATAAATTTTTAGTTTTAATGCGTGATTATCACATTTCTGATAAACGCTATCCGGTCTTACCTTTTGAGGAAATGGCGTCGCCTCATTACCTCACATTACCTAGTGCTTATTCCGGTTACATTCTAGAACAATTAGCAGAATTTCAGCTTTGGCCAACAAATCAAATGGAAGATTTACCTCGCCCAAAAACCTATTGGCGTGAAGCGGATTTTACTGATTTAACAGAAAAAGCACGCGAAATTGATAATAAAACTAGACCAAAAACAACAAAAATTGACTAAATAACAAACAAAATTGACACATTAAAAACCCTTAATTTTGCTAAATTTTGGTTAAGTCACACCTTTTTATATAAGATAAATTAAAGTTTTCGCAAAAAAAGCACTTTTTGTTAAAGGAAAAAATCGATTATAAAACGAGGCTTTCCAGTAAACCTTATACATTTATTTAACAAACCACTCGTAGTTATCCTAATGTGAGGCGATATTTTGTAGCTATGAAAAAAGTAATTTGTTAGTATTCGTTCGATTTTTATCCAGTTAAACGAGGAGAAGCAATGCCCTCTCAATTGATGAGGACAAGTGCCGTCTTCGCTTTCTTGATTTCACTACTCTTTACTGGTGTAAGCTTTGCTTCAACCAGTACCGGCAGTTCCCAAATGCTGCAGGCGTATTCTTTCAAAAGCACGTCAACACCGTTGCCAGATTTGAAAAAATACCCATCGGGAACGCAGCGTAAGAAAGCGTTTTTAAATGTCATAGTTCCTATTATTGACAATGTTAATAATAAGATTTTGAGAGATCGTGAGTGGTTACTCGCTCAACGTAAAGCCCAGCACTGGGGCAGCGCAGAGTTAAAAAAACTGCGTGAGATCTGTCAATACTATGGCGTTACATGTACCAGCCCCAAAAAAGTAAATTGGGATTCGTTATTGACTCGCGTTGACATTATTCCGACACACTTTGTCGCAACGCAAGCCGCTACAGAATCAGGTTGGGGCACATCGAAGTTGGCACAGCAAAACAATAACTTATTCGGTATGCGATGTGGGAGTCAGTCTTGCAATAATGTACCAGGGAAAACCAAAGGCTATGCAGCCTACCCTGATATTGAAGGCTCTGTGATTGCTTATATGCGTAATCTCAATACGCACCGCGCCTACAATTCATTGCGCTCCTCAAGAGCACAGCAAAGAATGACGCAACAGCAACTCGACTCTCGCCAGTTAATCACTGACTTGAAAGGTTACTCAGAAATGGGCTCAAGTTATAACGATTATCTGACCGAAATGTTCGACTCAAATAAAAAACTGATCACCCAAGTTCAGTTGCAGTCGAAACAAGAAAGTTAGGCCTTAGCAGGCTTTCATAGTGTAAAAAGCCACTTTTCTTTCTAGAGAAAAGTGGCTTTTATTTATCACAAGACAATCTTTTGATTGAAAGCCGGCTTAGAATTCATAATATATGTGGTAATACGTTTGGTATGACTTTTAAATCACACCCTTAGAGCCATTTATGAATTTTTTTTCATTCGAGTTTCTCGGAGCCTTTGTTAGCTTTTTTATTCTATACTGGCTCTTTCAAAAGCAGATTAAGATCCAAAATATTCTACTGATTACAGTCAGTTACGCTTTTCTCTTTTATGCGGATTATCGTCCTGCGATTATCTTATTAAGCTATACACTCTTTATTTATTTACTGGCAAATATATTAACTAAGTACACTTCTTCTAAAGTCATCTATTGGCTATTGGGATTATTGGTTGCTGTTTATTTTACTGCCTTTAAATACTACTCGTTTTTCCAAGAATCACTGACACAGGCATTCCAGCAATGGGGACTCAGTATTGAGCTTCCTCTTATTGAATTACTGGCACCATTAGGACTCTCTTTCTATATTTTTCACTCGGTCAGTTATGTGGTTTCCGTTTGTCGAAAAGAGATCCCCAAAGCGCCTTTTTTAGATGTCGTTCTTTATTTATGCTTTTTCCCAAGCATTGTGGCCGGGCCAATTAATCGCGCCAAAGAATTTCTCCCTCAAATTCAGGCACCAACACGAAAAATCATTGATTATAAAGGGGCGATCATGCTGATTGTTTTAGCTATCGCAAAACTCTTTTGGTTAAGTGGTTGGTTCTCAACAAACTATGTTGATCCTGTTTTTAATGCACCCGATTTAGCGCAAAGTGGGCAAGTCTTAACGGCTATCTATGCCTACGCATGGCATATCTATTTCAACTTCTCGGGTTATACCAATCTAGTGACAGGTATTGCCTTATTACTCGGCTTTGTCGTGCCTCGTAACTTTAATGCGCCGTATTTAGCGATCAACCTCGCTGATTTCTGGCGTCGTTGGCATATCAGTCTATCTACCTTTATTCGCGATTACGTCTATATTCCTTTAGGGGGCAATCGTAAAGGCGTTATCAGACAGAACTTTAATGCCTTTGCAGCAATGGTCATTTCAGGATTGTGGCATGGCGCAGCAATGACCTTTATTATTTGGGGCGCAATTCATGGAATTGGCGTGGTGTTATTAAATATTAAACACCGCCTGTTTCCTGTGAGGAAAAATGCGCCACCCACTGCGCTATCTTCGTTAAATATGTTGTTGTCATGGATTATCACGTTCCACTTTGTTTGTTTTGCTTGGATCTTTTTCCGCAGCCAAACAATCGGAGATGCTCTTGTTCTGATACAACAACTCTTTAGTGCAGGTGCTTGGGCTTCATTACAAGCTGAAGGCTTAACGCTCTTTATGTTCTGGGGACTTTTCTTACTTTACCCTTGCTTTGTCACCTTAAGGGATATTGTGGCTCGTCTTGAGAAAAGAGTGCCGTGGTATGTTTATCCTCTACCACTTGCGTTGATCCTCACGATTATTTTTATGTTGTCTCCAGATGGGGTGCCAGGATTTATTTATGCCAGCTTTTGATTTCTGCTCAAACTTAAAAAAGACAGCAAAAGTCGCTTTAATGGTGCTATTTAGTACCCTCTTGCTGATTTGGCTAAACCAAACATCACTAGAGCGCTTTTGGCAACAGCAATATCATCGTCCTGCGCCTTGGTCTGGGCTTTCTCACTATTATGCTTGGCAAGTGGGAGGACAACTGCGTGATGGCGTATTTGTTGCGGTAGAAAGCTATGGAGATTATCTACAGGTTAATCATCCTGATAATCAGGCAAAGCCAATAGAACAAATCTCAACATCGGAGCAACTTCCAGAAGGCTTTGCGGTGGGATTGCATTTCTTTAATGGTTATACACGACCTGCATCTCAATTGACGCAACGCTTCCCGCAATTACTGCAACGTAAGCAAGCAATGGGAGGATTACCTTACCATTCGGTCACGGATGTGTCTGATGCGGCCTTAGAAGCCTTAAAACCTATCGTACAAAAAACAGAAATTATTTTATCACCTAAAGATAAAGTCTTATTTGCAGGCGACTCAATGATGCAGGGTGTTGCTCCTTTACTTAAACGCCAACTTCAAACGGACTACAACATCAGTAGTATTGATTTAAGTAAGCAAAGTACAGGGCTGGCTTATCCTCGCTTTTTCAATTGGCCTCAAACGATTGCAACGCGATTAGCCAGTGACGACTCCATTAAATTATTAGTGGTCTTTTTAGGCCCTAACGATCCTTGGGATATGCCTCCAGATGGTGGAGGACGCTACCTAAAATTTGCAAGCGAAGCATGGGAATCAGCCTACCGAGCGCGAATTGCAAGCATTATAGAAAATGCCAGACAGAATAATGTCACGGTTATTTGGGTTGGACCACCCAATATGCGCAAGCAGAAGTTGTCCGAAGGGATGGCATATCTTGATAAACTTTACCGTGAAGAAGCAGAGAAAATGGGCGAAATTTACCTTTCCGTCAATGATATGTTTAAATATGAGAAAGATATTTATTCTGATTATATGGGTGATGGTAGTAGTCGTGTTAAGTTAAGAGCCGGTGATGGCATTCATTTTAGCTTAAAAGGTCAGCAAATTATTGCTCAACACGTATTCTCACGTATTCATCTTCAAGAAGAAACGAAAGAAGATAATGCAGTTGATGATGTAAAAGATAAAAACACGGTCATTGTAAATGAAACAACTAACGCACATCCTTAAGCGTAAAACCTTAGTCAGTAGTTCAATCATACTGGCCTTGGTTTCACTCTTAGTCGCTTGTAACCAAGACACTGAAAAAACGGTGAAGTTGCCGACACCCACAGTATTACCTGCTGATGGTTCAAGACAACTTTACAACTATCACGATCCTCACTTTGCGGGCTTTGTTAAGAAATTACAACAAGGCCGCCAAACGGTGCATATCGTTCAGTTAGGTGATTCCCATACTGCGGCTGACTTTTTCAGTGGTAAGTTGCGTGAGCGTTTTCAAGCAGACTATGGCAATGGCGGTATTGGTTTTATTCCCCCGACTAATATCGCGGGTCAACGTATTGCAAACGTACAATATCAGAGTGATAAAAAAGCGTGGACACTGCTTTCGAGCAGAAAAGATAGCGATCCTGATTTTCCATTAGGTGGCTTTATTAGTGAGCCTCAAGCGAAATGGGCAAAATTACAGTTATCTGAAAACCCAGTCACTCAGCAACGTTATCAATTGCAAGCGCTCTATAAAGCCCCAACAACAGCACAAATGAATGTACAATCGTCAACAAATAAAGTGCTTTCATTATCGCAAACGCAAGGTAAATGGCAGTTTTCAAACCCAACAGCCATGACATTCCCTGTTAGTATTACCGTCAGCAAAAATCAACCAGTTAAATTAGGCGGTTGGTTGATCACTAATCAACAGCCTGGCGTAATGTTATCCTCATTAGGCATTAATGGTGCCACTATCAATATGATGGATAAATGGGGAACACAATGGACTGAAACACTTGGTCAATTAAACCCTGATATGGTGATTTTAGCGTATGGCACAAATGAAGCGTTTAATGACACTTTCGATTTGAACACCTATCGCCAACAGCTTACGGATAAAATTCGCCAAATTCGCCAGCAAGCTCCTAATAGCGCCATTTTATTAATTGGGCCTTCTGACTCAATCAAAAATAAAGAAGCACTTGATTGTCGCTCACAACAGCCTCAATGGCTAAGCGATATTATCAGAATTCAAAAAGAAGTGGCTCAACAAGAGAAGACGCTCTTTTGGGATTGGCGTGATTATATGGGTGGCGAATGTTCGATAAAAGCATGGGCGCTGTATGATTTGGCAAGACCTGATGGTGTTCATCTTTCTCGTGAAGGTTATGAAAGCAGTGCCAATACACTTTATAGCCAATTGAATACCTTAATAAACAAAGGCTGACCCACTCTGTTTAACAAATAAAAAGGAGCTTTCGCTCCTTTTTATTTTTCTCATTTTATTCATCAGGTTAGTAATTATCTGAATTTAATAAAACATCGACATATTTAATAACATCAACGCTGGCTTGTTCCATTTTCTCTATATAGTGTGCAACCGCTTCTTGATTATCTTCTATATTGGCCTTTAATGCTAAACGACCACATTCATGCACTAATTTATGGGGTTCTTCTAAGCGACGAAAGGCGTCAGTTTTTGCAAATTTTTTACCATCACCTTGATAATACCATTTCCCTAAACGGCACTCTGTATGCTGATTAACACAGTGTTCATCATCATTATTTAATAAGTGAATATAAATTGCCTCTTTCCATAAAACATGGTCGAGTTTGACCGTATTAAAAAATTGCTGCATCGAAAGAAAGGTAAAAATATGTTTAAGCTCATTGGCTTGTTCTGACAATGACGTTAAATTTTGATGCCCTTCTTCAACCAGTGTTTTAACTTGTTGAACTTGCTGTTGGTTTTTTTCTGTGGTTTCTTTAACGGAAATAAAGCGAGCACCTAAATTATTATTAATGCTGGCAATAGAAGAAGCTTGTTTTTGGATCTCTAATGACAACTTTTTCATCTCTTGAGCTAAGACTGCAAATCCCGCCCTTTCACGCCCAATATGTCCAGCCTCAATTGCTGAGTTAATGGATAAAATATTCGCCTGACTGGAAAGCCTATCAATATTGCTGGCGCTATCTTTAATTTTTTTCAACCAACTTGAGAAATCTTCTATCTCTTCTCGGCTATGTGTAAAATGCGTATCCACTTCATTTAGAAATTGAGTCAATGACTGCGAATTATCCAACATCTTGCTAAAGAGATGTTCCATTTCATCAAGTAAATTGAGCTTATCTTGTAATTTATTACTTGATGCTAAAATCGAATCTCGAATTAGCGTGATGGTGTGGATATTACAATCCGTGTGTTTAATAAAAAGCGAATTATAGTCAACCATAAAATAACAGCCCTAGTTTGCCCACTTAATAAATAAACCTATAGATTAATGAGAAACGGGATATTTTCTGTCACATTTCATAGTCATTTATAGCAATGAAAAAAAGCGCGTCAAAAGACGCGCTAATTACAAGAAAATAAAGATTCAATTTTATAAAAAAGCGAAGAAAATCATACCTACGACAGCACCTGTTGTGCCGAGAATAGTTTCCATCAATGACCATGTTTTTAATGTTTGCGCTTCTGTTGCTCCAGTAAATTTACCGAATAACCAGAAACCCGAATCATTAACGTGGCTAAGAATAATAGAGCCACCCGCAATACAGATTGATAATGCCGCCATTTGAGCGCCACTGTAGCCCAGCTCATTGATAACCGGTAAAACTAAGCCAACAGCGGTTAAACATGCAACGGTCGCAGAACCTTGGATCACACGCACAGCACCTGCAAGAATAAAGCACGCAATTGCAATTGGCATACCCGCGCCAATTAACGCATTACCTAATGCAGGACCAACGCCAGAATCAACTAACACTTGTTTAAAGACACCACCCGCACCAGTGACCAATAAAATGATCCCAGCAGGTTGAATTGCTGCGGAGCAAATCTCCATCACTTTTTCTTTGCTCATACCACGGCGAATAGCTAAGCCGTAAATAGCCACTAAACAAGCAACAAGAATAGCGATAAAAGGATGACCTACAAACTCAAGAATATTGTATAGCTCAGTCTCTTTCTCAACGAAACGAGCACCAATGGTTTTAAAGCCCACTAAAACTAGCGGTAATAACACAAGTGCAAGACTAAAACCAAAAGAAGGCATTTTGTTTTGACCTAAACTCGGTTCTGACAAATCTTTTGGTAATTCTAATGTGACGTAACGGCTAATAAAGTTACCGAAAATAGGACCTGCTAATAACATCCCAGGAATAGCTGCACATAAACCAATTAAAATCATCCAACCAAAATCAGCATTCATTTGGTCAGCTAACAGCATTGGTGTTGGCCCTGGCAATAAGAAGGCGGCTGCACCTGCGACACCCGCAAAGAGAGGGATGGCCATTTTCACCACATTGCCACCAGTACGACGAGCAACAGCAAATACAACACCAATTAACAAGACAACGGCAACATCAAAAAACAGAGGTAAAGCACAGATTAAACCTGCAATACCTAATGCGTAGTTAGCCCGTTTCTCACCAAAGTATTTTAATAATCGCACTGCAATTTGGTCTAATGCCCCTGTTTCATGTAGCACCTTACCAAACATTGCCCCTAGCGCGACGACGATTGAGAGGAAACCTAACGTCCCCCCCATCCCGTTTTGCATGGTTTGTGTGATCTTCTCTAAAGGCATACCAGAGAAAATACCGGCACCAATAGCGACAATCATTAACGCTATAAAAGCGTGTAAACGCGCGTACATCACAAAAAAGAGCAATAATAAAACCGAGCCAACTGCGGTTAGCACCAGTGTTAATGTACTCATACCGTTTCCCCTTCAAAAGTCTTTTGAGTGACTGAATTTATTGTCTTAATTGCACTTTCAATCACGTCATCAAGTGGCACTGAAATATCAATTTCATATACATCATTTTCAGCTTTTGTTGGCTCTTCTAGGGTTTCAAATTGAGTCACTAACATTTGAGGTTTAAAGAAGTGCCCTTTACGTGCTTTTAAGCGGCTTTCAATTAGCTCATAGTCACCTTTTAAATATAAAAAGTGTAGACATTGATTGCCCTCTCTTAACATATCGCGATACTGTTTTTTCAATGCAGAACAAACAATTAACGAAACTTCATTGGTTCTTTGCATCGCAAATGCTGCATCATTTAATGCTTGTAACCAAGGCTTACGATCTTCATCATTTAAAGCGTGCCCTGATGCCATTTTAGTAATATTTGAGCGAGGGTGCAGGAAATCACCGTCTAAAAATGCCGCACCTGTACGTTGTGCCACACCACTTGCGACCGCAGATTTACCGCTGCCTGATACCCCCATTAAGATAAAAACATGGTGTAGGGATTGGGTATCGTTCATAGAATGCTCCTTTAAGGCAGATATTAAGTCTTTTTTGTAATGTTACCCGTAACTGTTACGGGTAACATATCCGAAGTGGTAAGGTGAATACAACAACGAAGATCAACTAAGGAGCGAAAATGTGAAGCGACTCTCAAATGAAAGTAAGATGATCTACAAACTGACAACAAAACATCTGATCAGCTTCCTTTTATTCGCCGCAAAATAGGGGAGTAATAACGTTGAAAGAGAGAAGGTATCTCAATAAAAAACCCTACTGTTAATCATATAACAATAGGGTTAGTAAAATTATTAATTCATTTCAATATCAATAAGTTAAATATTTAAATACTTTCACCAGTAATAATGCGGAAACCAACATCAATCACTTGGCCTCGCGCAATTTTACCTTTCATTCGTTTAAGCAATAAATCAGCTGCTTGTTGCCCCATTTCATCACGAGGGGTAAAGATACTCGCCAGACGAGGCGTCATCACTTGTCCAACATCATGTCCGTGGAAACCCGATATTGCAATATCCTCTGGCACGGAAATACCTAAACGTTGACACTCAAAAACAGCACCAATCGCAATATCGTCATTGGTGCAATAAAGTCCGTCTAAATCAGGATATTGCTTACGTGCAGCATGTAATAATTCAGCCCCTAATGAATAAGATGAGCTTTTTGGCGTCATCACATTACCAACAGGTAAACCCGCATTTTGCATTGCTTTTTCATAACCGTTTAAACGCATTAAGGTTCGTTCATCCTGTCTTGCGCCAAGGTAGATAACACGTTTGCATCCACGTTTGATCATCTCATTGACCATCTGTTGTGAGGCTTCAACGTTATCTAATCCTACCGCCGAATCAAAACAAGGCGAAACGCTATCCATGATCTCTACCACAGGAATACCCGCGGTTTCTAACATTTTCATTGTTTTTGGTGTGTGCGTTCTTTCAGCAAGAATAAGCCCATCGATATTATAAGAGAGTAATGAAAGCAGGCGCTCTTCTTCTTTTTCAGCACGATATCCATAGTGCGCTAACATAGTTTGATAACCGTATTTATCGGTCACTGATTCAATGCCACGAATAACTTCGGCAAAAACTTGGTTAGTTAAAGAAGGTAGTAATACCCCAATCGCATGACTGGTCGAATTAGATAAAATATCAGGAGCGCGATTAGGAATATAATTAAGGCTCTCTAATTCACGCGCAATTTTTTCTCGTAAAGCTTCAGAGACTTGTTCGGGGTTACGCAAAAAACGACTCACGGTCATTTTGGTAACACCAACTCGCGAAGCTACATCCTGTAATGAGGGGCGTTTTTTCTTCATTTTATATCGCAACTATCCAAAAACACTCGTATTAATACGCGCTTTAATTTTCCAAGAATGCTGATTATAGCCCTAGGTTATACACTATTTCGAATAAAGTTTTTCAGATGTGTGCCTAGATTTGATTTTGACTGATGATCCCTTGACTTAAGCCAAAGGAAAGATAGTATTCTTCGCTGTATAATAAATGAAATAACGATATCAATATAAAACAATAAACAGCGTGAACCTATGGCGATCCACAGACGACAATTTCTAACTTACCTCGCAACTATTGCGACATTATCGGCACTTCCACATTCGGTAAGAGCCGCAATAACCTCGCGTATTGCAGCACAATTTGGTCATATTCCTGCATCAACCACAATCCATCGTGTGATTAGTGCGGGGCCTCCTACTGATCAATTGTTACTCGCATTAGCGCCTGAAAAATTATTGGGTTTTTCCTCACTTAATTTAGAAAAAAGTCCTTTATTTTCAGATGAACTACGCAAATTACCCCGTTTAGGACGTTTATCAGGGCGAGGAAGTACACTCTCTTTAGAAGCTTTACTGACGTTAGAACCCGATATCATTATTGATAGTGGTAATGTGGATGAAACCTACCGTTCATTGGCGAAGCGTGTCTCTGATCAAACGGGTGTACCTTATGTGTTAATTGATGGCACATTAAAAGATAGCCCAGCTCAGTTACGTCAAACAGGGGCTTTATTAGGTGTTGCTGAAAGAGCAGAAACATTAGCGCAGATTGCAGAGCAATATCTTAGTGATGCTGCGCTTTTTGTATCTGAACAAAAAGAGAGTCCACGTTTTTACCTTGCTCGGGGTGCTAAAGGATTGCAAACGGGTGCAAGAGGCTCTATTCACACAGAAGCCATTGAAGCCTTAGGTTTTGAAAACGTGGTTGATGTTCCTGATTTTACTGGTTTGACTGATGTTTCCCCTGAACAACTGTTAATGTGGAACCCTGAAATTATCATCACACAAGATGAAAATGCCTATCAGCAAATCACTCAAAGTTCTGTATGGAATAGCATTCAAGCCGTTAAAAACAACAAAGTGTTACTGTTTAAAGGATTACCATTTGGTTGGTTAGATGGTCCTCCGGGTATCAACCGTTTAATGGGGATGCGTCGCTTACAAAGTCATTTTGACGTTCGAATAGAAAAACAAACCACTCAAGATCTACAAAATTACTTTGCTCATTTTTACCACACGCAATTAAGTGCTGAACAATGTCAGCAATTGCTGGGGTATTCATGAGTCAATCAGTACGTATCACGCTTTTATTTGCGGTATTTTCCATCGTTGCTTTAATTGCAATCACTAGTGGTAAGTATTCACTTACCGCTAATGAACTGTGGACACTGGTAAGTAATAAATTAATAGGCAATGTGGAATACAGCAGAACTGAAACCGTCTTTTGGCAAATAAGATTTCCCCGTGTTCTTGCGGCAATCTTAATTGGTGGAGGACTCGCTATTGCAGGAGCAGCTTATCAAGGTATGTTCCGTAACCCCTTGGTTTCTCCTGATATTCTTGGCGTTTCATCAGGTGCGGGCGTGGGTGCGGTTTTAGGTATTTTCCTTGGGCAATCGATGTTGTCTATTCAGCTATTTGCCTTTGCAGGCGGTTTGGCAACAGTTGCCTTAGTCTATTTTATTGCAAGGCTTGCTAAACAACACGATCCTGTTCTTTCGCTTGTCTTGGTTGGTATTGCGATTAGTGCATTATGTGGCTCAGCAATTTCATTAATGAAAATTCTCGCTGATCCTTATACGCAATTGCCCTCAATTACCTTTTGGCTTTTAGGGGGGCTTTCGACCATTACGGCTTCTGATTTAATTTCTGTCGCCCCTTTAATGTTGATTGGCTTTATTCCACTGATTTTACTGCGCTGGCGTATGAATATCCTCAGTTTATCTGATGAAGAAGCTAGAGCATTAGGTTTAAATGTCGAAGTGACGCGGCTAGTTTTTATTTTGTCAGCAACATTGATAACCGCAAGTGCCGTTTCTATTGCGGGCATTATTGGCTGGCTAGGCTTAATAGTGCCTCATATTGCAAGATTGTTAGTGGGCGCTAACTTTAGCCAACAACTGCCTGTTTCTTTGCTTGTGGGCGCCATTATGCTGTTAATCACTGACACATTAGCTCGCACTATTGCCAATATCGAACTTCCATTGGGTATTTTAACCTCCGCCATTGGTGCGCCATTCTTCCTAATGTTGTTACTTAGAACAAGGAAAGACGCATGATCATTGCTAATGCAAAAAAGCTCGCCATTGGCTATAAAGGCAAAACCTTAATTAAAGATCTCTCATTCCACATCGAACAAGGGCAAATCATCTGCTTATTAGGCGCAAATGGTTGTGGAAAAACCACACTGATGCGAACGTTGTTAGGGCTAATACCTTGTATTGAAGGTGAGATTAATGTTGCGGGGAAAAAACTAAGTGAGTGGTCACCAACAGAACTTGCCAAAGTGGTGGCTTATGTTCCTCAAGCAACGCATATCCCCTTTTCTTTCAATGTTATCGATATGGTTGTGATGGGACGAGGCGCACATTTATCCTTTTTCTCAATGCCAAGTTCTCAAGATAAAACAATGGCAATGGAAACCTTAGAAATGCTCTCGCTTTCTCATCTTGCTCACCGAACTTTTGATACCTTAAGTGGTGGTGAAAAGCAGATGGTCTTGATTGCTCGTGCTTTAGTACAACAGCCCAAATTACTGATTATGGATGAACCCGCGGCCAGCCTTGATTTTGGTAATCAAATAAAGCTGCTTACCCAAGTTAAGGCACTAAAAACGTTAGGGATCAGTGTTTTTATGTCAACACACCATCCACAACATGCCGCTTCATTGGCTGATGAAGTCATTTTACTGACACCTCATACTCCTGTTTTGCAAAATAGTCCTGAAATTTTGCTAACACCCAACAATTTAGCGCACCTTTATGGTGTAAAACCCACAGATATTCAGGCGCATTTTCACGCCTACTCGGGTAATAACAATGAATATAGGCAAGAATATGAACACCATTGAAACCACGGATTTTGCTGAACTTTATAAAAACCACATGGTACAGGCTGAAAGAACCAAAAAAGAGCCAGAACATTGGGATAAACGTGCTGAAAAAATGGCAGAAACCTGTGCCAATCCTAACGATCCTTATTTAATCAAGTTTCGTGAAATGATGGATTTTACGGGTGCTGAAACCTTACTAGATGTGGGTTGTGGCCCTGGCTCTATCAGCATTCATGTTGCGGATAAATTCAAAAAAGTCATTGGTATTGATTACAGTACAGGCATGCTCACAGTGGCTAAACGTAGAGCAGAACAAGCAGGCATCAATCACGCCGACTTTATCACTTGCTCATGGGAAGATAGCTGGGATGCACTTCCTCGTTGTGATATTGCGGTCGCTTCACGCTCAACGCTCGTGATGGATTTAAAAGCCGCGCTATTAAAGCTTAATCGCCAAGCTAAATTACGTGTTTATACGACACACACCGTATCCCCAACTTTTGTTGATCAACGCATTATTCGCTTACTGGGTCGAGATGTTCCTACGCTACCAACCTACATTTATGCTGTAAATATGCTTAACCAAATGGGCATTCACCCTAAAGTGGATTATATCCGTAGCCGCAATTGTCAAAGCAATTTCAATAGCCTTGAGCAATTTATTGAGGGGATCAACTTCTCCGTAGGGCCTTTAAGTGAAGATGAAATAACACATTTAACGAACTACTATCATGACAGCATTAAAAATGGCGTTTCACTGATTTCGCCTACGCGTGATTGGGCGATGGTTTCTTGGGATGTCGTGCCAGAAAGTGAGTTAACACTATGATTTATTACCCTGATGCCTTTCTTGATAATTTATTGATGGAAGATATTCAGTATGGTGATTTAACAAGTCGCGCCCTGAATATCAGTGATCAATTAGGTACGATGACATTTACACGCCGTGAAGCGGGTTGTGTTAGTGGGATCACGCTAGGTTGCCGTTTATTGGAAAAGTTAGGGTTAGAGGTAAAAGCGCATCGACAAGATGGTGATTTTGCCGATAAAGGTGATTGCTTAATCACCGCGGAAGGTCGAGCCGATGCGCTGCATCAAGGCTGGAAAGTAGTGCAAAATGTGCTGGAGTGGAGTTGTGGTGTTAGTGACTATATGGCAAGAATGCTAGAAATCTATCATCGCTATCAACCTAAAGGGCAAATTGCGTGTACACGTAAAAATATCCCGAATACCAAACTATTAGCAACTCAAGCGATACTTGCAGGCGGTGGTGTTATTCATCGCCAAGGTTGTTCTGAAACAATTTTACTCTTTGCTAATCATCGTCGATTTTTATCAGAGCCAGATAATTGGGCACAGCATGTTAAACAGTTACGCCAAGCGGCACCTGAAAAATGTATCGTGGTAGAAGCTGATGATATTGAACAAGCAAGAGAAGCGTTAAAAGCCCAACCAGATATTTTACAGCTTGATAAATTCTCCGTTGAAGATATTGCTCGGCTTCAATATGAAGCGCCTCAAGTTGCGCCTCAATGCCATCTTTCGTTAGCTGGCGGAATTAACCTGAATACAATTGAAAAATACGCACAAACAGGTATCCATTTAATGGTAACGTCTGCGCCTTATTATGCTCCACCGACAGATATTAAAGTTCGTCTTTACCCAAAAGATTAAATAAAAATAATAACTTATAAGTAAGTATTTACATATTTAATCAATAATAAACAAAACCGAGTGCTAACATATTGTCAGCACTCATTTTATCCATTTATTTTTACGTAATTCGTTATATAAAAATTTATATATAGATTACAAATTGAGATTGGAATGATGAAATTAAAACCTCTATGCTACTGTTTATCTTTTGCTCTATTACCAAGTATTGCAATCGCCGACACCACTTATGGGCAATCAACCCCTGATCTATTAACCGTTTGGAGTAGCCCGATTGCAGCCAATCCAGATGTGTTAACACAAGAACAGATGCTTGAACAAAATAAAGTCAATGCGGCACAAGCTATTGCTACATTACCCGGTGTTGTGATGCAAAAATCGGGCAACCGCAATGAATACACCATTAAAGTGCGAGGCTTTGATAGCCGCCAAGTGCCAGTCTTCTTTGATGGTATTCCAACGTATGTTCCTTATGATGGCAACTTAGACTTAGCCCGCTTTACCACCAATGATCTAGCAAGTATTGAAGTCAACAAAGGCTATACCTCATTACTACAAGGCCCTAACTTAATGGGTGGCGCTATCAATATCACTACCGCATCACCGAAAAAACCTTTAGAAGGGAGTATTGCTTACTCACAAGGTTTTGCACGCGGTGCCGATTACGCCCATAACATGAGCGCACGTTTAGGCGCACGTAATGATTTAGGTTTTATTCAAATCAGTGGTAGCCAATTAAAGCAACGCTTTACCCCAATTCCGGGCGCTGATGAAAATAATCAAGCAGCCGGTACACATGGACGCCGTGATAATTCGGCAACAGATGATAAACGTGGCATGATCAAAGTGGGTTGGACGCCACGCGCTTCTGACGAATATACCCTGACTTATGTAAAACAAGACGGTGAAAAAAATAGCCCGCCGTCAACATTAGGTAAAGGTAAATTTAAATATTGGGCATGGCCGGATTACAACAAAGAGAGCTATTACTATAGCGGCGTAACACAAATCACAGACAGTATTAATCTACAAAGCCGTGCTTATCACGATAAATTCGAAAATACCCTCTATATGTATCCGAAAAAAGGTGACACACCTGACTATAGCCACTATGACGACTACAGCACGGGCGCTGCATTGCAATTAGGTATTGATACTCGAGACAGTGACCTACTCTCTTTTGCCGCACATTGGAAAGATGACGTTCACCGCGCTCAAAAAGAGAAAGGTGGCGATTGGATGCGTTATAAAGACAGAACATGGTCTTTAGCCACAGAATACCAATGGGTTGTCACCAATGATCTCGATTTAGTGGGTGCCATTAGCTATGACTGGCGTGATAGTGTTGATACCGATAAAGGGGCTGATGACAACAAGCAAACGGCTTTTAACTGGGAAATGATGGCGAAATATTCTTTAGCCAATGATGATGCAGTCCGCTTCTCCGTATCTGATCGTAGTCGCTTCCCGACGCAAAAAGAACGTTACACTACTGAAAAACCCAAAGATGGCTCAAAAGGGATTATTAACCCAGATTTAGATCCGGAACGTGCATTATCGTTTGATCTGACCTATGAAGGGCACATTACTGATAAATGGGGTTACCAAACCAGCATTTACTACAACCGTGTCAGTGATGCAATTATGGCACACACAGTTTATCGTGATGGCAAAGCATTTTTCCAAAACCAAAATAGTGGACGCATCGACTATGTAGGTCTTGATTTAGGCACGAAAGGCAACGTCACTGATTGGTTAGAACTTGGTGTAAACTATAGCTATATTCACAGTGACCCGAAAAAAATCGAACATATTGAAGGCTTACCAAAACATAAAGCCTATATGTGGATAACGTTTATTCCAGTAGAACACGTTCGCTTTACTGTTATGGAAGAAGCGCAAGGTTGGACATATAACCGTATTGATGAAGATGACAAACTCGCAGGCTATGCAAAAACCGATCTACGTTTAGATTATGACTTTGGTTATGGTGTTTCTGCTAATGCCTCTGTCAATAACTTATTCGATAAGTCTTACGAGTATACACAAGGCTATATGGAAGACGGCCGTAATTACTGGTTAGGTATTGAATATAAATTCTAATTTATTTTCTATAAATTTAAGAGCTGATATTTATTTTAATATCAGCTCTTTTCGTCCCTAAAATAACTTTACTTTCCATAATGATACTCTAAATATAATTAAAATCGTAAAAAACCTTTTGCCATTTCTAATAAAGTATTCATAGTACTACTCACTATTTTTACAAAATTATCATAATTACTATTGGCTGCACTGTATTTTTTTGATAATTCATCTAAATTAGTATTAACTCTCTTTTCTAAGGCATCAAGAGTCTTTTTAAATAAGTCGAACTCTGTTTGTAACATATATTTATTGTCTTTACTTCTATCAAAAACTTCCTTCATAAACTTATCTAAATCAGAAAAATCAATTACTGCAATAAATACATTATCCACATCAGGTGCTACAGATTGATTATTTCTATAACTATTAATTCCTTTAACACCTTTGAGTAAATCCTCAATTGATCTTAATGCTTTATCTAATTGCTCTTCATTACTATAATAGATCTTATTTCCATCAATAGTTCTCAAATATTGCTCATTATCTTGATGTTGCCCAAATACCCGATGATAAAAGAAAAAATGGTCACCCTGTGTACCATTTTGATATTTATCCTTGACTTTACTTAATTCATCATAGAATGATTTGAAATAAACATGAATATAGCCATCTTTACTACCAGCAATAGTATTTTGACTTAGTGTCGATAAAGCTTCCCTTAAGTCCTTAATATATTCCATATATTTAGAAAAAACATCTTTTAGAACATCTAAATAATCTTCCTTACCTGAAATAATTGAGTTTTTCACCTCGTTAAATAAATCACTTAATGAATCTGTTGGATAACTGTCATTTGATTGCGCATTTTCTATTGCACGAGAAGCATAACTAATTTCATTTAAACTTTTCTTTTGATTAATATTATTTTTTACATATTGTTCATCAAGGTAAAAACCTTTTTCTTTACTAGAGAGGTGTTCAAATTTATTATCATCTTTAACATCATTAAGAGATAATTCTTGATACTCTCTTTTCACATCTTCTAATAAAAAATTTGTATTATTTAAAAACTCTTCCTGATTATGTACTATCGCATTATAGGATTTATTTTCTATATGTGATTTATTGTTACTTTTAGATACATCAAAATTAATAGCAGTAGCCATAACATTAACCTTTTATATAAAAATAAAAGAAGTTGTTTCAAGAAAAAATTAAAACTAATATTTTAACAAAACTTAAAACAACACATAAACGTTAGCACTATTGGGCTATTTTCTCTAAAAATATAAACTTTACTTTTAATCTCTATAAAAAATTAAAATCGTAAAAAACCTTTCGCCATTTCTAATAATGTATTCATTGTACTGCTCACTATTTTAACAAAATTATCATAATTGCTATTTGCTGAGCTGTATTTTTTAGAGAGTTCATCAAGATTAGAATTCATTCTCTTTTCTAATGAATCAAGCGATTTTTTAAATAAATCAAATTCAGTTTGTAAAACATTTTTATATTTTACTTCTTCTTTTTTATTTTCATTATCTGCTTTTATCTTTCTCATTTCTTCTTCAATATCAAAACCAGGTTTAACTAAACCAAATAAAGATGTATTATCATAAAGTAGTTGTTTTCTTTTTTTCTCTATCTCAGCGTCCGATAATACGCCATCCATAGAAATATCAGTATTTATTTTTTCCAAGAGATTATCAAGATCATCAAAATCGATATGGCCAATAAAATTAAATTCAATATTATTTTTTATTTCTAATGAGTGATTTTCTTTTATTACCTTAATGCCTTTTATATCTTTTAATAATTTTTCTATTGCATTTAATGATTGATAAACTTGTTCTTTCTCTTTATAACTTATTAAATACCCCCCTAATTTTCTAATGTAACTCCCATCATTTTGACATTCAAATAAAAGTTTAGTGTAAAAAAATGATTTCTCTCCTAATTTTTCATGATAACTTTTTTTAACATTCTCCAATACTTTTTTAAGTTCAATATAATTAATTGCAATACACCCATCTTTCTTACCCGCTTTGGTATATTGGGTAATGGATGTTATTGCTGCTCTTAAGTCCCTTACATAATCCATATAATTGGAAAAAACATCCTTTAGAATATCTAAATAATCATTTTTACCTACAACGATTGATTGCTTAACTTCATAAAAAAAATCACTTAATGAATCAGTAGGATAACCATGATTTGGACGTACATCTTTTATAATGGGTTCTAATTTTTTTATAGAGCTTAAACATTGATTATGAAAAATAATATTTTTATCATATTGTGCAGAGAGAGAAACATATATTTCCCTCTCTGTTTTTCCTTTTAAATTATTACAATCAATCCAGTTATCAAGATCAAAATCTTTTTTTTCTCGCCTTATATTTATTAATAACTCTTTCATATCATCTAAAACATGTTTTTCATTTTTAGATGTAGAAACAATATCATTATCTGAAAAATAGATTTTTGAATGACTTGCTATATTAGACATCCCTGAATCAATAGCTTTAGCCATAAATTATCCTCTTACATTCGAACCAATTGCAGAAGCAGCATCCTGCTGCGCATGAATAATTGCTTCAATGGCTTGTAACAATGCTTTTATCACTTCCGTTACTTCGCGTTGCATCTCGTTATTATTATTAATGACATGATTATTAATACTTCCTCTTGCTTCCAATACTTTCTGTTTACCATCCAGTACAATTCCTTGAGACTGCAAAGTTTGGTCTGCTACTCTAGCTAAAGGGTCCGCAGTTGAAGTCACTAAGTTACCGGTGATCATCGTTGGGTTAGAATGACCAATAAGATCTTTCCCCATCCCTTTAATTGAAACAAAAGCCCCCATGCCATGAACTGCCATTGAAATACCCGCACTCGTAATTGCGGCACCAATCATAATATTGGCTTTTTTATTAAGATTATCTTTTATTTGATCAGCCATATTTAATTCAATATTCATCAGCATCACGCCCATTTCTCTGGATGCTTCGAACTTTTTAATCATTGCTTCTAAATACTTAACAATCAAATTGATTAATTTCATCATATCCGAAGATACAAAATTAAACATACCTAAACTTTCTGTTTTTATATGATCATAAATATCATTATCGTTATCAACTTCGAGTGATTTTAATATCTTTTTTATATCCGGTGTTTTTACTTCTGGTTCAGTTAGAATTGGCTTTGATATGCTTTTTGCTTTTTCTAAAATACTATTTAATCTATTATCAATATCTTTACTTAAACTCTCTAAATTTTCTTTACTTAATTTTCCATCATTAATAAAATCTTTATTCCCACTGACTTCATTAAGTTCAGACTTATAGTTATTATAATAAATTATCATTACTTACTTTAATATTCATATTCATATTAACTCCTTAATAAAAATAAATTTTATTAAATAGATATATTTCTGATCATATCTGATTTAGTTCGATTACTTATAGAAGATTTTTCACTCATATTTTTTAAAATTTCAGTGATGGTATCGATATTCTCATGATAACTTTCCATTATCTTATCCATTAGCTTTTGAATAAGATTTAATATGGCATCTAATTTTTTACTATCAGCGACAGATTGCATAATTTTTGCAGAAAGAACACTACTATAAATATTAACTGCATTTGTTGCTGTTGCATTGGCTAACTTAGAAATAACTACGGTTCTGTTTAACATAACACCTGCTTTCTGACTGAACTCTTTAGCAAGTAGTTTATTAATTTTCTTCATGGCTTCTTCAAGTGCTTGAACAATGATTTCTTTAATCATTTTTCCCATCATAAGTTCAAGTGCTTCATTGAAGACTCTTTTCAACATATCTCTGACTTGTTGATTAACAATTTTCTTGGCTACATTGGTTATACCAT
Source organism: Proteus sp. TSJ240517 (assembly GCF_047921575.1). Lineage (NCBI taxonomy): Bacteria > Pseudomonadati > Pseudomonadota > Gammaproteobacteria > Enterobacterales > Morganellaceae > Proteus > Proteus sp. TSJ240517. The sequence continues at coordinate 98,324 of NZ_JBLRMH010000010.1, read as the reverse complement.
TTACAGCTGGACCAACAACAAAACTTAATGCAATTGCGGCAATAAATAAAACCGCGGTAATTAAAGCCTTAAGTCCCATTTTTAATTTATCTTGTATTGAGTTTTTTATATCCTCAATGATTTTTTTATCTATACCTAATTTCTTTAATGCATCTAAAGAGCCATAAATCATATCCGCTAGAAAATCGACCACCTTATCTAAAGCCTCCATCAAAGCTTCAGTAAGAGGTTGCATTAATTCATCCATAAACGATGTGCCATGTATCGCTTGATACACTTCATCTGCAATAGTTAATGCAGCATCGGCGACCATTAATACAACTGCAACCGCCATTAAAGCCATGGAAGCGCCTGCCGTAAAAATAGAAGCAACACCCGCAACGATGGCTAATAATCCAGCTAACAGCTTCAAACCAATACCTGCCCAAAATTGGATTTCTTCTTGCTTTTTTATTTGAGCTTTTTGATCGTCAATTTTTTCTTTAAGTGATTTTTCCGTCACTTCTTGCATTTCCTCAAAGAGCGCTTGTTCATTTTCAGAACGTTGCAACATTACTTTGAGTGTTAATTCACGTGTTTTCGCTAATAAGAAAGTTAATAATGCCATTCCTGATAAGGAGTCTGACATTATTTCAAGTTCTAATGCACTTTGAGTAGATGTAAGGACTCTATAGGTTTCTCTGATTTCATCTAAATTTGTTTTTATTGATGTATTTTCTTTTTTATTTATTAAGGCTTTTAATTCGTCCTTATGTGAAGTGATCTGATTAATTCTATCTTCACTAATAGAAACATTAGGCATATATTTAAAAGTATTATCAAAAAAATCAGATAACGTACTGTATAATTTATCTAAATCATCTAACGATAATTTAGAAATATCATCTGGTAAATTCAAAAATGGAAATGCTTTTTTAAGTGAATTTTCCATATCACTTTTAGAGTTAATATTTCCTGATAATAAATCTTTAATTAATGACCTAGGAATATTATTATTTTTTAAGAATTTTTCGACTTCAGCTTCTGTTTTGAATTTATTCGATTTAATTTGACTATCGATTTCCATCCAATAATCAACATAAGCATCTTTACTATTCTTTATAGTATCTAGAACAGAGTTAAATTTTTCTTTTAAGCCATCAATGCCTTGAGCTAATTTATTTAGCTTATCTATATAATAATCAAGCTTATCTGGATCTTTAATTTTATCTAAAACATTCTGATGAATGGCATTCTGATAAGAGAGTTGTAAAAATAAAAAATCATAATCTTTCGTCGATTTTTTATTCTCTGATTGACTTGGTGCTGAGAATGCTAAAGAGGATTTTTGATTTTGAGATATATCTAGTTTGTTACCTTTTTCTTGGCTATAAGCAGCCTTGTCATTTTCTTTTTTATTTTGTTGAGAAAAAACATTGATTTTATACTGCACATCATTTTGAACATTAATTCTTTGATTATTTTTCTTCTGCTCAATAGGTGCTCTAAGAGCAGGTGCAGAAATTTTATTTTCTTTATCTTTAATTTGTGAAGATACAATATGCTCATTTACAGTATTAATTCTTTGAGCTTGCTGTGTCGTATTTATAGTGACATTTTCTACCTCCTTAGAAGGTAGAGGTGTAGAAAATATAATTTTATCATTAACCTTATTAATATCATTCATACTGTTCTTCCTTATCTGCATTAAGAACAACAAGAGGAATATCTTTTAATGATTCTAAATAAACATTGGCTCTTTCTTTGATAGATTGATCGTTAATCTTTTCTGAAACTTGATTAAAACAATATTTTGCTTTTTCTTTTTCACCAAGCGATAAATTACATTGCCCAGCATAGAAGACAGGTCGATAATCATTTTTCGCATTGAGATAAGCTAAAGCATAAAGATCAATTGCCGCTTGATACTGTTTTTTCAATTGTTTAACAGCAGCAAGCCCCATAATGTAATCAACATTATAAAAATCGTAGAGACACAAAAATTTGAAAATTGCTTCGGCCTCATCCAGTTTTCCTTTCTGGTAAAAGTCATAAGCAAATGAATAGATTCCTTCCATAAATCCTTCTGGGATAGCGCCTTCGTCCTTGAGTGATGTCCCGTTCTGAACAATAGAAACAATGTAGTTTGCTAATTGATCAAGTTCATTTTCTGACATTTTTTTATATACTGACATGATGTTAATCCTTTCATCGATGATGAATAATTAATAATGAAATTCTAATTTAATCATTAATTAATTACTTTAATAAAACATACGCCTATATTTATAAAAATAAATACATTATTTTTATAATTAAAATATATATGCGCTAGGTTGATTTATTACTAATTTATATAGTCCATTTCTTCTCTTAATAATCCTTCAATTTCTATTTTCTTAAGCCAAATAAGAATATCCATAACATCTAATAAATCTTGATCTATCATTACATCAAATAAATGATATTTATGATAAATTTTTCTCGCCAGTTCAGGATAACGAACAACTGGTGTTCCTACTTTTTTAGCATAAGCTTTCACCGCCAATGCTTTATCATTAATACAGCTCAATGAAACTAAAGGCATAATGCCATTATCAGGATCAAAATAGATACCAACAGCCACATGGGTTGGATTGACAATAACAGCAGATGAATCTCGAATTACTTTTTTCATCGGTTCATCAAGCAATTCTTGATGAAACTGTCGACGAGTTGATTTTATTTCTGGATCGCCTTCCATATTTTTATATTCTTGCTTAACTTCATGTTTTTCCATCATCATATCTTTCATAAAGATAAAGAAATCAGCAATAATATTTAAAATAAGAATAGGTATTGAAAGAATAAAAAATATAAATACAAAATTAACGACGAGTGAACACCATTTATCAACAACAACATTTAAATCAGAGCGGTATAATATAAATATTTCCTTACCATGTAAAATAATAAAAACATAACAAGTAATTAAAAATATAACTATAAATAATAATGTTTTTAATAAATCTTTTATTGTTCTTATACTAAATATTTTTTTAAATCCTGAAATTGGATTGATATGATTAAGATCAATCTTAATAGCTTCAGTTGCAAGTTTAAAACGCGAACTAAATAAAGAAGGAATAGCACCAGATAAAAAAGCTACAACAAGTATCGGCAAAACAATATCAAAGAATAGTTTTGATATCACATCGACGTAACTCTTTAATGTAATATTTGTTGGATGAAGTAAAAGAGATTGATAAAAACGACTAAATTCACCTAAATCAACTTGATGAAATAAATACATAACACCGATAAGATAAACAAGTCCTGACGTTAACTCTTTACTCTTAAAACTTTGCCCTTTTTTTGCAGAGTCATCGAGTTTTTTCTGAGTGGGTTTTTCTGTTTTTTCAGCCATGATAAATACTCATAAAGATCGTATAAAAGTATCTATTATTAAAAAATGCATAAAGTTCTGTGGTCATCGCCGAAGTAAAGAAAAGAAGTAATGATATAAAGGCAATAATTCCTTTTATACATAATGACAGTGAAAATGCATTTAGTTGAGGACAAAATAGAGAATAAACACCTAGTGCAACTTCACTTAAAAACATAATAATCAGTACGGGTGAGACTAAAACAAGCGCAGTATGAATCATGCTATTAAGCCAGTGCCCAATAAAAGAGTAACCAATTTCTTTGTTAAAATAACCAATGGGAAATACGTCATAGCTATCTTTTATCGTAGTCATCAATAAGGTTAAGCCACCTGTCGATAAAAAATAGGCAGCACAAAATAAACCCGTTAATGAAGCGAATTCAGAAGATTCAATTCCCGTAGTTGGGTTAATAGTATCCCCAATACTAGCGCCCCGTTGGTTATCCACAAACTCGCCAAATGCAGACGCGATCCAAAATGGAGTAGCAAAAAGAAGCCCTATTAAAACGCCAAGAAGTAATTCACTTAATAATATAATTTCCCATATATTTCTTACTTCATCTGTAATAATAATGCTGGGTCTAATTCCCATAGCAATATAAAAAATAATAATATATTTTAATAATTGGCTATTAAGAACTCGACTATTTAAAAAAGGAATAAAAAGAAAGATAGGAAATAATCTTGCAACAAGTAAAAAAAGATCGATTAAATAAGTCTGTATATACCCTAGCAGTATTAACATATTATTTATCCTGCAAATCCTAACGTCATCATCTCTTTTGCATACACTAATATTTTATCGCCCATCCAACCCATAGTGACTAATAAGCAAACAAAAACACCAACAAGTTTTACACCAAAAGGTAATGTTTGTTCTTGGATTTGTGTAATGGTCTGTAATAAGCCAATCGCCAATCCAATAAATGTCGCAATGGCAATAGGTCCCGCTGAAAGTAATATCACTAAATAAACGGCTTTATTAGCCGCATAAACCATATCCATTACCTTACCGCCATGAGTTCAAGATATTGATTAATTAGTCCTTTAGCTAAGAGAGTCCAACCATCCATAGCGATAAATAAAATTAATTTTAACGGCACTGATAATGTGACTGGGCTCATCATCATCATCCCCAGCGCTAATAAAATACAAGAAACAACTAAATCAATAACAATAAAAGGTAGATAAAGATAAAAACCAATAATAAAAGCAGACTTTATTTCACTTAATGCATATGCGGGAAGCAGTGATAACAACGATTTTTCTATATTTTCTTTCTCGCCATAGCTATCAGGTCGGTTTCCTTGTGCTTGTTCAAAAAAATCTAATAACTCAGGATCAGAATATTTGTATAAATATTGTTTATATTCCCCTAATGCATCGTCAGAAAATCGCTCAAAAGAATCAGGAGAAGTTATATCAACCGGGTTTTCAATAAGATAATGATAGGTATTTTTTGCTATTGGTGTCATAACAAACAAAGCCATCATTAATGCAATCGCATTGAGTACCATATTAGAAGGCACTTGCTGAACACCTAAAGCATTACGAGTCATCACAAGTACGATAGAGAATTTTAAGTAGCAGGTTCCGGCAGCAATAATAAAAGGAGCTAATGTTGCTAGTGCTAACGTTAAAATGAGCGTCGTTGAGCTTTCCATATATTTAATCTTGCTGTAAATGGGAACGTTGAATTTCTACAGCTAATCGCTCACCCACTTTAATTAATTCCCCTTGAGCAATAGCAACACCATTAACAACTAATGTAATCTGTCGTGAAGCATTATCAGGTAATATAATTTGTTGTCCTGGGGCTAGTTTTTCAATTTCTTCAATAGATAATACTTTACTTGCGAGTAAAAAAGACAAGGTGATGGGAATAGTACCAATTGATTTTAAATCCTCATTTTCTTGTGTCGCTGTATTTGTATCAATATCTTCAATTAATGCTTCTTCCTCTACCTCATTAGCTAGTAACTCTTCATCTAAAACCACCGTGTTTTCTCCTTCTTGCCATTGATAACGCATCCATTTTTTTTCACCAATAATAAGTGAAGAATCAATGCTATCAATCAACACAATATCCCCCAAAGAAAGGGTTTTTAATAACGAAACGGTCATTTTGCTATTACCAAGCTGGAATTGAGCAATAGCATTTATTTTATTTTTTGAAGATAACATCCATTCATAATGCCCCTCAAAAGAGCAAATAAATACATCTCCTATTGAGGTATTTACAACGGGATAGCTAACTTCTTTTTGCTCTCCTAAACAGATATTTTCTACCGCTACTGACATCTCTTCTTTCGAAAAAGGAAACAATAATTGTGAACATTTCTGTGAGAATAGAACGCGAAGATAAGCTTCTGGAACCTGCTCCCAATCTATTTTTTTTTCAGAATACAGGCTATCCATGACTTGGTTAACGGCAATAAGCCCTGTAAATGAACCTAATGTATTTTTACCTTTTATTTTAAAATAATAAGCAGAAGTGATCGGCAATTGAGCTTCATATAAAGAAGATAGAATATTCATTGAATCGCTATTTTGATCTTGAGTAATACTTTCTTTAACATCTGATAAGATCATTTTTCATCTTCTTTATCATTGGAAGGATCAATTGCATTAATCTGCCAATGAGAATTATCATTTTCTAATGAAAGCGCTAATCGTCCTTGATATTGATTAAAATTGTCTAAAGAGGACTGATAAACGCGTCCAGTAGAAGCAATCAATTCGATCTTTTTATTGATATCAAAATTAACTTTCATCTGATGAAGCTCACTTCCCCATTTTTTAAAAACATAAGTAATACTAGGAGGTTGAGTCATCTTTGATACTTCTTTATAAAGAAGACTTAAAGCGGGTATATCAAGCAGTTTTTTATCAATTAAGGGTTCTTGTATTTTCTGTTGATATTCTGGCTTTATATTATTAAATATAGATATATTACTAACTTCTTCTTTTACTTTTTTTTCATCCAATTTATCTATATTCGAATTTCGTTTTTCAGTATTAAATGAAAGACTATTTTTCTCTATTTCATTACTCTTTGAATGACTATTTTTATGGGCTGAATGATCTAATTTTTCTATTAGGTCATTTTGAATACCCAATGTATTCTCTTTTATTTTAAATGCAGTATTATCTTTAGAAAAAGAGCGTTCTTCCCCATAGGAATACTGTTTATTCTCTGTATTGTTCTCTATGTTGTTTTCTACTTGTTTTTCATTGTTCTTGATAAATTTATGAGTTTTAATTTTATTATCTATTTCTTCTACATTATGATTAATAACTTTATTTTTCTCTACACTTTTTACTTTCTGATTGACGACTTTCCTTTCATCAAGCAAACCTGCCCCATTAATATCTAATTTATTTTCCTTTTTGCCATCAGAAGCACCAACACTTATGTCTTTACTTGATTTAAGATCATTCGTAACTTTTAAATTACTCTCTACCGTTATCTTATGAGAAACAGGTATTTTTTTACTTTCATGATTAGATAGTGATTTTTTTTCTATTTTCACTTGCTTTGCATGAACGCAAATTTGTGAATATATTTTCCTTTGTGTTAATAATAGTCCTTCTAAATTTAAAAAATCGGTTTCATCCTTTTTATCCTTTTCGTCTTTAGTTTTTGTTTTATTGGAATTTATTTTTAGATGACTTTTTAGGTCAATATCATCCTTATGATTTAGATGATAAAAGTCATCTAGTTTTTGTTTTATCTTACTGACATTTTCAGAAGAAACACTCTCATTATCAGTCATTGATAATTCTAAATCAGTAGAAGAAAGTGATGATTTTTTAGAAAAAACAGACTTATTTTCACTAATTCTTTCATTTGATAAATTTGTATTTAAGATAACATTATCTGTCTTTATTAATATCATACAATACCATCTCCTGTATTTCGTTCTGTTCTAATCTTTCAATATATAACTCTTTTTTTAATGCTTTTCTTTCAAGATAAAGCTTCATTTTCTTTTGTTTTTTGATCACCACTTCCCTTTCTTTTTGTAACTTTAGACTTCCTTTTTTTAATTTATCTAATTGATACTCTATTTCCTTAATTTGAGTAATGGAAATATTCAATGACGCTAAGACAATAGCTTGTTTACGTTTTTGTTGATTTAACGAAAGCGTTGAATAATGCCCCACTCTTTCATACATAGGGATTTCATTTTCTAGCGCAGAAGCTAATCGCATTTGTTCTTTTTTCTTATCTTCAGCCTCTTTTATTAACTGTTGATGCTTTTGTTGCTCTCTTTCTATTCTTTGCTGGCGCTTAGCAATAGCATTCATCAATACCTGTTGATTAAGAGGTAAGCGCATAAAGTTGGTTCAAAGTTTGTTGAAAATCGGCTTTTTCTTTGAAGGATTGAACAAGAAACGCCTCTATTGCTGATTGTTTATTTACAGCAAGATCGTTTAATTCATTTTCACCTACACGATATTCACCCACCTCTTGTAATAATTTAATATCCTGTAAACGCATCAATATTTGTCTTATTTTCAATGCTGCTTTTTGTTGCTCAACATGGGTTATTTGCTGAAAAATACGGCTCACACTGCCTAAAATATCAATCGCAGGATAATGACCCGAAGCGGCAATTTTTCGTGAAAGATAGATATGTCCATCTAAAATAGAACGAATTTCTTCTCCTATGGCATCTGGTTCATCATCACTTTCAAGCAAGACAGTGTAAAATGCCGTGATTGAACCTTTTTCAGTCACTCCAGGTCTTTCTAGGATCGCGGGTAATTTATCAAAGACAGAAGCAGGATAACCTTTACGAACAGGAAGTTCGCCAGCCGTAAGAGCGACATCCCTTAAAGCTCGACAATAACGTGTCATTGAGTCAATAAATAATACGACATTCTTGCCTTGTTCTCGGAAGTATTCAGCAACTGTGGTGGCAACTAATGCTGCGTTACAACGCTCTATTGCGGGTTGATCTGAAGTTGAGCAAATTAATACTGTTTTTTCGCATCGTTTATCTGCTTTTAATTCCTCGACAAACTCTGTGATTTCACGCCCTCTTTCACCAATTAACCCGATAACAAAAACATCGGCTTGAGAAAAACGGATAAACATATTCATAAGCATTGTTTTACCCGTTCCTGCACTGGCAAAAATTCCCATTCGTTGCCCTAATCCACAACTTAATAATCCATCAACTGCACGAACACCTGATTCAAAAATTGTAGTGATAGGTCGTCTTTCACTAAATAAGGGAGGATGACCATCAATAGGTAAATATGAATAGAAGTTTTCTTCTTCCATTTTTTTATTACTAAAGCGTAATAAATAGTTACCTTTAATATCAATCATACTCCCTAAAACATTAGGGCTTAAAGCGACTGAAAAAGCATTTCCCGTCGGTACTACGATTATTTGCAAAGAATAACCTTGCGAACTTCCCATCATACTTAAAATCGTAATACCATTACGGAAACCAATCACTATCGCTTCACCAATAATTTGACCATTAATGATGGGATCTTTTAATAGACAAATTTCTCCAATAAATACATCACGTAGCATGACTTCAAGAATATTACCTTGTATTCGCATAGGATGAGCCGCGTGATGAAATATTGAAAATGTGTTATTCATTTTTTACCCAATAAACTGTTGATGAACGCTATTCATCATTTGGAAATATTCATCAATCGCTTTCGCCATTGATTCACCATTTTGTAAAGCAATGGGCATAAATGAGGCACGTAGTTCTAATTCAGATTCTACTTTCACTAAAGCAGGCTGCCCCGGATAAAAACTCTCCATTTGATTATTAATACTGGTTAATAATAATGATGTACTGCATTGTGATAATAAGTTTTCATCATATTCACCAAGCACAGACCAGATCATAGGAACCTCATCAACAACCAATAAATTAATATCAGGCATATCGCCTAAACTAATTGTTATTGTTGAATGATTATCAACAGATTTTCCCTCTGAGAATAAATCATTGCGTCCAATTACATTCATGGCATCCATAATTAAACTTGCTAGATCAAAAGACATAATCTCTCCTAAATAGATTGTAAAACGTTAATTTCAATATCAGATGTAATTTCATCATAAGACAATACAGATAGCTGTGGATATTGTGTTTCTATTAGTTTTTTAACAAATCGCCTTATATCTATTGCTGTTAAAAACACATAATCTTGAATATATTTAATCTCATCAATAGCAGTAGATATTTTTTCTATTATCATATCAAGCTCCGCAGGTTCTAAATTTAAAAATGTTCCCGAAGAACTTTGCCTTATTCCACTACGAATAATCTCTTCTACATTATGAGATAAAATAATTACATTAAATTTTCCATCTTTTGAAAAAAAGTGGCTAATATAACGTGAAAGCAGTGATCGGATATGTTCAGTTAAAAGTACAGGGTCCTTTTCTCTACTTCCCCATTGTACTAAACCTCCTATTATTGTTTTTATATTTCTAATAGGAATTTTTTCTTGTACTAGGCGTTGTAAAACATCATTAATTCGTTGAATAGAGACTTGTCTATAACACTCTTTCAAAAGTTCAGGTGAATTTTCCTCTATTTTGTCAAGAATATTTTTTGTCTCTTGTATTCCAAGAAATTCAACAATATTCAATGTAATCAAGTTGGAAAATTTTCTATAAAAATAGATTTCTGGCAATTCTACTTTATAACCTAACGATGTTAATTTATCTGTATCATTCTTATTAATCCAATAATGGATAACATCATTATCCTTAATCTCTATCATTTTAAAATCTAAAGAAAAAAGTTCATCATTAGGATTTTCAACATAAACAAAGGGGAAAGGACAATCAAATTCATCCGCCTTAACTTCGTTTATTAAGATAATAATTTTATTTTCATCAATTTTATCCGAATAATGAATAACAATATCGGGAAGCAACACACCGTATTGTAAAATAAATTCTTTTTTCAACCATTTTTCAAAAACTAGTTTTGAAAGATACGCTTTCTTCTTAGCGGAAACCGTAATAATTAAAGGTAATGTTTCTGCTTGAGATAAGGTAATATTCTCAGTTAATAAACTATTTTCATCGTCTGATTCATTTTTATTTGAAAATAGATTTGAAATAATGCCTTTTTTACTATCAGGATCTGAAGCATCATCTTCATTTTTTTCATCCCCACTTTCTGTAGAGGCTTCTTTTTTCTTACTTTTCCATTGTTTTTTAAAGAAATAGCCTCCTAATATTACCGATAAAATAAGAAAAACAGGGGTTGGAAAACCAGGTAAAAAACCAATAACAAAGGCAAGGATTGCAGTTACTAACAACGCAAAATCTTGAGCTAACAATTCATTCATTATGCTAAAACCAAGATTATTATTTTCACCACCAACGCGCGTAACAATAAAACCCGCACTGATAGAAATCAGCAATGCAGGAATTTGAGCAACAAGCCCATCACCAATGGTCAAAAGTGTATAAGTATGTAACGCTTGTGAAATTGAGAGATCCATTTGCGCCATACCGACAGAAATTCCCCCAATTAAGTTAACAAAAATAATGACAATGCCCGCAATTGCATCGCCTTTAATAAATTTCATTGCACCATCGAAGGAGCCATATAATTGACTTTCTTGACCTAATTCTTTTCTTCTTATTTTCACTTCTTCATTAGTAATGATCCCAGATTTTAAATCAGCATCAATACTCATTTGTTTTCCGGGCATACCATCCAAAGAAAAACGCGCCGCAACTTCTGCAACACGTTCAGAACCTTTAGTAATTACCAAAAATTGCACAATAGTCACAATTGAGAAAACAACAAAACCTACCACTAAATTTTCACCAATAACAAACTCACCAAATGAAGTAATAATTTCACCAGCATCCGCATCCAATAAGATTAATCGACTTGTACTAATAGAAAGAGCAAGACGAAAAAGTGTCGTAATCAGTAATAATGCTGGAAAGGTCATGAAGTTCAATATTCGAGTAATATAAAATGAACTCATAAAAATAAGAAGAGAAATAGTAATATTCAATCCAATAAGGAAATCCACAATATATGTTGGCAAAGGTATAATTAACATCATAATAACCAAAATCATAACCGATAATACGATTAGTTCTGGTCTATTTTTTATTGCCAATAGGAATCTATAAATCATAGAAATTATCCATAAATTATTTTTTGTTTATTTTCTTTGTTGATATTGTTCTAATCGAAGGTAATTATCTATAAGTTTTTGTATGATTATTTGGCATTCATCTCTAAATTCATAAGATAAATATAATGACTCTGGATAGTTATTAAATATCGTTTTTATTCCTTGTAATAATTTCATTTTTATATTAACTAAATAATCTATCCATTTATTTTCTAAAAGAGATATTAAATATTTTTCCATTTCTTCTGGAAATGTCATTCCATGAAAAACCAATTGATACAGCTCTTTATCTGTTATTGTATTTTTTAAATCTTGTTTTTCTAGTTTTTCTATATTGATTTCGATAAAGCTACATAAAGTCCGTAACTTATTAACACGGTCTAGAAAATAACCAAACTCTGAACTTTGAGAACAACTGGGCATTAATGATTGCATATCACAAATCAAGCTTTGTGTTAAAAAACTCAAAATAATTGTGCATTGTTTAATGTCATACTCTTCTACCCACATCTTAAAAAAATAAATAGGTTCAAAATCAAGGTTAATAAAACTACGATAAAGATCTCTTAATGTCTGAGCATTGAGAGAAAGTAACTTTGCAAATGTTTTAGCCTGAAGCGCAATATTAATACCAGCTCTAATTTGCTTTCCATTCTCCCCCTCAAGTAAACGGTTTATCTCATTCTCAATACCTGCATCTAATTGTGCACCTAACTTTTTTTTTCTAAGTAATTCTCGTAAAACCATCACGAGATCACTTTCATCAGGGAACATTTTACGTAAATAACTGAGCAATTCTTGCAAACTTCGCCCTGATTTTCTAAATAACATCATGACTTTATCGAGTTTCTTATCTGCCCCCTCTTCTGCAATATATAATGTGCTTTGCCCTCTATTTGCTTTTTTATCTAATGATTGACCAAAGCGTTGAGAAAACAGTGTTGCAACCATAGACATATCATCAGATATCTCGATTAATTGATTTTGATAGTTTTGACTTTCATTTATTTTTGGTTGTTTATATTCTGTTTCTTGTTGGCTTTTTTTACCAATACTGTTGTTTGCTAAATTTGTGGAAGTAGAGGTATTAATTGGCCCGATCATAGTGCTACCTCATAAAGGCTTGAAGTTGTTTTAATGCTTGAGATGTTTTTTTATCAATTGGTTGAAATGGATTTTCAATTAAAGATCCAAAATCTTCAGTATCCGAATTTTCTAATAATCGAGGTTGCAACATAAAAATACGGATCATTTTTTTGTTATTCTCAGATTGATAACTAAATGCTCGGCCAATTAAAGGAATAGTGCTTAAAAAAGGAACGCTATTCTCAGCTTTCACATTATCTTCGCGTGTATATCCACCAATTAATAAACTTCCACCTTCAGAAACACGGGCAACAGTACTAATGTTTGTACGGTTTATAACCGGTAATTTTTCAACACTTTCATCATCACCATTCTCATCTTTTTTCTCAGCACCATCTTCAAGATTAATGATCATCTCAATATCTTTATTCAAATTACCAATGCGAGGTAATACACTGATCATCGTACCAAACGTTGTTGATTCTAATGAAGCAACGCGTTCGCCTTTTATTTGTGTATAAAAAGTGGTGTTGTTATCAAAAATAGCAGGTGTATTTTCTTGAGTTAATAAAATAGGACGAGACACCATTTGTGCTTCACCATCTTCACTCAATGCTTTGATTTTTCCTAAGAAACTCAAACCAGATGCTGCACTTAAACTTGCCGTATTAAAAAAGAAAGTACCTTTACTCGAGCCATAACTCGCCTGCCAATTAACCCCTAAACTATCGGCTTTATTTTTAGAAATATCGATTATCCATAGTGACAGTTCAACTTGCCTTTTCGGTTTATCTAATTGAGTAATCAGCGAACCAATCAGCGCTAAACCTTCTCGGCTCGTTTTAACTAAAAGACTATTTGAGCCTGGTAAAGGGACTAATTCGACATTATATTGTCCCATTTTGGTCATAATAGGAGCATTAGCTTCTTGAATGCTATTTATCGTTTCATCATCTTGCTGTGCATTGTCATTTTCTATATTACGGCTAGGCTCTATTGCTGTTCTTTTGATTCCCTCAGAAGACATAAATAGTTGCTGTAAAACAGAAGTAATACCAGGTAAAACAATTTTTTCATCACGTAAAGTGTAAGCTCGGTCTTGTACAAAAGTGTTTTTTAATGGAAATATTTGTACAAACTCATCACCATAACGAGAACTTCCCGTTGGTACTTGATTATTTATATTTTCATTAATTTGCTCTTGCACATCATTATCTAAAAACTCAGCCGCCGCTTTAACCAACCGAATATAGACAGGGGGACCAGAAATATAAAAAGTGCGTTGATCACGACCTGCTCGCAGTGGATAACGAGGATCATATAATCCCACATCTTGTAAATATTCTTTTAGCTCAATTAAACCTATATTTTGTACCTGAAATAGCTCTTGCAGGATCTCACTGTTCTCATAAATATAAATTGATTTTCCATCATTAAAATAGAGTAATGACAAGCGTTTTATCATCAATTCAAATGCTTCTTCTGGTGAGGAAATATCAAAATTTCCAGTTACTCTTTCCTTTTTTACCGCATTACTCAGAATAAAAGGTTTATTTAGTTTATCTGATAACACAAGAAAGAATTGTTCTACTCGCGTATCAACCGCAATAAAAACATCAGGTTTTTTCACCTGATGTGTATAAATAACTTTTCCTTGCGCAGCTTGAGTTTGAAAAGACAAACTGCAGCAAAGTGCTAGCCCAATAGCACAATAAATCTTATTTTTTATTTTCATAAAGATGCTGACCAATTCGGCGAAATTCTGTTGGCGTAATACCAAATAATGTCTTAATTTCATTAGAGAAATGAGACGCTGAACTAAACCCATTATCGACTGCAATTTGTGTCAATGATTCATCGGTTGATAGCGTGGTTAAAATTGAAGATGCTGCACGCCATGAACGCAATTGACTTTTTCCACAATTACCTAAATAACGTTTACATAGTCGTCTAAAATGTGTACCTGATACTCCATATCGCTCTCCGATTTGTGCAATATTACTTTTCTTCTCATCTAAATAGCTAATGAGATGCAAAATAAGCCAATAACTTTCACTGTGTCTTATCGTGACAAATAAAGGCTCTAATTGACTTTCTGTTTTTATTGCTTCATTTATTAATACGTATTCTAGAGATTTATTAGTATCTTCTATATAAAAAATCTGTTGATTAATATCAAATTCAGATCCTATTGCTGTCATTTTTGAAAAATCACGAGCATAATCAATAAACGCCAATAACCTCGCACAAATAAAAAATGAACATTTCTCAATTTTCCATGACTGATTTTCAGATTGAAAAATAACATCTTCATTTTTGGCATTATAAATAAAAGCCTTTCCTTTTATAATTTTAGTCGTTTTTTCATCATATATTTTTACTGGGAAATCATTATTTAAAGGAATGCAAAAGAACAATGAATTCCCCAGCAATATATTTTTATCGCCACTTATTTTTATATCATTTATTAACATAGCAAATACCTCGACTTATACTTATCGTAAATTTAAAAAATTAAAGATAATAAACTTTTAGCTAACTCATTTTTATGGTTTTACTTTATATAATCTTACAATAATATCACCTATTATTAACTATAAAGATGAATAACAAATTTTTTCTGTTTATTATTTAAAAAAAGTGATAGTAAAATATCAATACCACTATCAAATAAAAAACATGTGCTTTTTTTTAAAAGAATTTTTATGCTCGTTTGGCTAAACTATATTTATATTATGAATTAATAACAATTTATCATTAGGCTAAATCCATGCTTTATTATATTTACATCCTCAGTGGCCCATTAAAAGGAACAATCATTCCTCTACCACCCAATCGCTATTCATTATTCTTATATAATAAAGAATACATTGAAAATAAAGAAGAAAATGATAAAACCATACTTTATATCCCTTGTGATAAACAGGAAGATGAGAAAAAGCTCGCTATTATACTTGATGAAGATAATAGTGAAAATAATAAATATAGAATTGAAAGTAGCTTAATACAAAAAGAAATCGATAAAGAATATTCGTTGAAAGTCGATAGTCCAATATATAGCAATGATACGCCTATCTTTTTTATTAGTGATAAAAATGATTTATCTTTCGCATCATTTGATTTTAAAAAAAAGAAAAAAACAGGCATCATAAATAAAAAAAATCTTTTATTATTAATATTAATAACACTATTCTTTATAGCATTAGTTTTTTATATAAAGAGACCGGCAGAAGAAAAAATTATTCCAACTTTATCAAAAAGTTTAAATTTTAAAGGATATCAAGGAAAAAATGGATATTATTGCATTTATGATAATTTATACCCGACGTCAAAAATAGAAAATACATTAGAAAATAAAATTATCTATCTGGAAAAAATAAAAAACTTATCTACCGGTAATAATCATCAAAAAATACATATAATTTTTAAAGATAAATTCAAACCTATTGTTAGTTTTTTTTATCATAATGAAACTGAAAAATTAAAAATAATCAATAATATCAATTCTGATTTTTCAAAAAATTGCCAGCCAACCATTAAAGGAATATCAATACCCAACATTATTAATGATATAAATGAATTTGAGCTAACTAAAACAATAGGTTATACCATTGAAGAAAAAAATAACGGATTAACCTTTATTTTTGATGATGCATTAAATATCAGTAACAAAGAAAAACTGGATACTTATATCAAAAAACAAACGGCTATTTTTGGCAGAAAATTTATTTTTTACCGTGAAAATATAAGCAATCCTATGTTGAAAAATAAAGCAACATTACAAGAAGATCATGGATATATCTTTCTTGATAACCAACATCGTTATTTTCCTCAAGGATAATAACGATATTTATAATCGATAATTTAGAATCAATCTTAGAGGAATACTATTATGCCAGCTTATTCTGTTGCCGATGATGTCAGCACTATTAACCAAGTTGATAGTTATTTTCAAGAGCCTGTACAAAAACAAAGTGAGGCATTAAAAATTGCATTAAATGCATTAAAAACAGATACATCAAATGCTGCGGCCTTAGCTGATTACCAAGCAAAGCTTGCTGAATATAATATTACGCGTAATGCAGAATCAACGTCGATTAAAGTTGTGAAAGATTTGGCAATGAGCATTATCGGGAATATGCGTTAGTTTTTATTTAATGGAGGCTGTATATGGCGATTACCCCAGTTGTTCCTGTTCATTTGGCTACATTACCAAACGATAAAAGCACAAGTGATGATAATTTATCCTCAATAATGGTAAACAGCATCACAAGTGGTTTTCAATATGAAAAACAGATCCAAGAAAAGCTAACAACATTAAGCCAATTAAGTGATGTTCAAAGTTACACACAACTACAAACAACACTTAATGACTATACAATTACAATGAATTTAGCGAGCACGTTAGCCAGAAAATCACTGAATATTGTTGAAACATTACTCAAGGCACAATAGTAATGAAAATGCGATATTTGTTTTTGGCATTATTATGTTGCCTGTTTCCATTATTAAGTGGCTGTAAAGATCAATCTCTACTCACTAATTTGGATCAAAGACAGGCAACGGAAATTCAAGCTGTTTTACAAAAACACCAAATAACCAGTACTCGTAAAGCATTAGGAAAAGGGTTATTTGATGTTTCGGTCAAAAAAGAAGATATGGGAATTGCTATTCAGATCTTAGAAGAATATCAATTACCCACACTCTCCCGTATTGAGGTTACTCAATTATTTCCATCAGACGCATTGGTATCGTCGCCTCAAGCAGAAAAAGCCCGTTTAATTTCAGCTATTGAGCAGCGATTAGAACAATCATTACTTACAATTGACCATGTTATTGATGCTAGGGTACATGTGAGTTATCCAATATCCCCCACAGAACGTGTTATTCCAACACCTCATTCTTCAGCTTTAGTTTTTTATGAAGAGGGTATGCTAGATAATGACCAATTAAGCGAAGATGTTCGTGCTTTCATTCATAATGCTTTTAGCGATATGGATGAGAATAATATTACCGTTTTGCTATATCCACGAAATATCAATAAATTCACGTTGATAAACAACCAATTACATCAAGATGATCCTAATTCATCTTTTAGCTCTTGGTTATTCCCCAGCTTATTATTAGTGATTATTGTCGCTGTCATTGTGATTACATTAGTAATGTATCGACGTAAAAAAATACAGAAGATAGAGAGTGATAATGAATCTAACTCCTGAACAATTTGAAACGATATCTAAGGTAATGTATGACCCCCTTAGTTATATTCATGCTAATTATTCTGTATTAGCCTCAAAAGAAGAAAGTGCGATATGGCAAAAATTAGCCAATCGCCAATTAATTCAACGATATCAACTTATTAATCAACTAGATTGTGACATTGATATTATCGTAGACAAGATTTTTACCCATTGGGCATTACTTCCTCGTTGTGCTTTATTCTTAGGCTATTTTTATTCTCGAGAAACACTTTTATTATCGGGAAATTACTATCGTTTAGATCCACCATTAAAAGCATTCTTATCTCTTTATCCTGTTTTAAACGGAAATAAAAATAGTGTGCTTTCACTTAAAGTGAGTGATCCAATTAGTGTTGGTTATCAATTACTGTTTGATTTTATTCAGTCAATTTCAACCGCACTGGCTCAACGTTTTACATTGCTTTTTGCACCACAATCATCACTGGTTGAACTTCCTCAGTCACTCTTTTTATCCCGTTCACTTTTTCTTTTGGTATTAGATTATGCTGCGCTCGCTGTCTAAAGATCTTTTAACATACACTCGTGAAGGTGTATTAATACGGGCTCGCTATGTTCGACAGCTTGATAATATTTATAAAGCTGGATTAGCGGCCAAACTCGCGACAAAAAAAATGCTCCGAGATTTTAATGATAAATTAGATGCGCATAATAAGGAGATAGCAAACCAAGCTTATAGTAAAGGATTACAAGCATTATTAGGGGATATATTAAAATTCTCAATTCAATATCAAGAGCAACTGGCACACTATGAATTTCAACAAAGAGAGCAAATAACCGCAACTATTGCTCAATTTTTTGACTCACCAGAAATACAAGTTGAACTCACACGTCGTTTAATTTCAGCAACACCTTCAGAGAAAAAAATTACGCTAGATATTCCTGCAACGCTACGTCCATATCTTGAGAAAGAACTCAATAATATCAATATTGAATTGGTATCTCATGACAACAAGGTCATTGCTATTCATGCTGGTGATCAAGTGACTTTTTTTGATCCTGCACTGTTACTCAATGATTTAAAAGCACAATTTCACCAACCTTTTTCTGAATCTTATCAAGCAACATTTACTCAAGAAATTAAAGAGGCTCTGCTGAAATTTATTAATACGTTTGATATATCGGATGATATGCATCCTCAAATAGAAACATCCAGTGGGGGCAATAATGAAGATTGATGCTTTGAAAACACAGACTTTATATGAACCACAGCCTCATTTTCCTGCATCAAAAAGTATCGTAAATAAGGAATTAGATCCTTTAATGGCGACACTAAATCCTACTTTTTACCAAAATTTAAAAACGGCCAACGTGAATACAGTCAAAGATATCTTAGCGTTATTAAATCAATTTGATGTTAAAAATGAAGGCAATCAAACCTTAAAAGAAAAACGTCAAGTTGCGCTATTAATGTATGCTCGCCAAGAAAGTGAATTAGAAAATAGTGATAATAAAGAGGTCATTAATCAGGCGTTAATTTCACTTCTTTCTTACCAAGGTTTTTATCACCAATTTACACTCGACTTATTAGGAATGAACGATAACCAAGACGATTATGAGAGCTTCTTTAAACCTGATAGCGCTTCGTTTTCATTTTAACGTTAATTATAGGATCTGAGCTCCTGCACCTTTCTCACCTAAAATGTCATCTGGATTACGTAATGGGCAATCACTTAGCGATAAACAACCACAGCCAATACAGTGATCAAGTCCGTTACGTAGTCGCTTAAGGCGGTGAATTCTTTCATCTAATCGCACTTTCCAATCCGTTGATATTTCGTGCCATTGTTCTGCGGTCAATTTACTATTTGGTGGATATTTTCCTAGTATTTCCTGAATTTCTTTTAGTGGAATACCTGTACTCTGCGCCGCTTTGATAATTGCCACATAACGCAATACAACTGGAGGGTAACGGCGTTGATTACCTGCGCTTCGATAGCTTTCTATCAATCCTTTTTCTTCATAAAAATGTAACGTTGAAATTGCAACACCACTTCGTTTTGCTACCTCACCAACAGTAAGTGCTCTATTGAAATCTATTTTTTCTTTTTTCATTTTTAACTTTTCCTCTTGACCTCAACTTAACTTGAGGTTTTATAGTCCTCTCCTCAAATTAAGTCAAGCCAGTGGAATACTGACTTCTATGTTTAAGATCGTTGAGAAATGATTTATAGCAACGGCAAATAACCGTTATTTCAAAGCACTGTGGCAACAATTCAATCAATAAAAATAGAAAAATGCTCATCATGGGATAGGCAATAATATGAATAAAAAACTCACTTTTACCGTCTGTGCCTCGCTTTTTTTGCTCAGTGCAGGTGCGATAGTCTACGCGACAACTTCATCAAATGATGAGGAAACGCAGCAATTTGCTTACCCTCCAACAAAAGTGGCATTAGCAACCGTACAATCATCAAAATTACCCAACAATATGCAAGGGGTTGGAGAATTAGAAGCTGCGCGCCAAGTTTATTTAGCTGCTGAAACCAATGGTCGAATTGCTGTGATTAATTTTGAGTCGGGGCAAACTGTTAAAGCGGGTCAAGTTTTAGCGAAATTAAATGATGAACCTGAACAAGCTGAGTTATTACGTTTACAAGCGCAATTAACCAACGCAGAAAAACTCTATTCTCGAACCAGACAGCTTTATAGTAAAAATATGGTGGCAACAGCGCAATTAGATAGCACGTTATCAGAACGCGATATGATTGTGGCCTCCATTCGTGAAGTGAAAGCGCGGATTGCACAAAAAGCAATTAAAGCGCCCTTTGACGGTATTGTTGGAATAAAACTTGTCCATGAAGGGCAATATCTTAATGCGGGTGAACGTGTTGCCTCACTCGTTGATGCAAGCCATTTAAAGCTCAATTTCTCCCTTGATGAACAAGCTGCACCGAAAATTTCAACCAAACAGCCAATCAATATCGAAGTCGATGCTTACCCAGATATTATTTTTACGGGTTCAATAAATGCGATTGATCCTCTTATTGGCCCTTCTCGTACAGTGCAAATACAGGCTGTTTTACCGAATACTGACAATAAATTAAAAGCGGGCATGTTTGCTCGTGTTCAAGTTACTTCTCCTGATAGTCCTATGGTATTAACCGTACCAGAAACGGCAGTCACTTATACTGCTTATGGAGATACCGTGTTTGTAGCGCAATCTGACAATCAAAAAAACCTTATCGCTAAGCGTGTCTCTGTGAAAGTTGGATTGCGCTACAACGGCATGATTGAAATAAAAGAGGGTTTAGCCCTTGGAGATCAAATTGTTTCATCAGGCCAAATTAAATTAAGTGATGGGATAGCAATTGAACCCATTGAGCAAGATACATTGGCGTTGGCTCAATCAGCAACAACAAAACCATAACGGGAGCTAATAATGAAATTTACCGATATTTTTGTTCGGCGCCCTGTTTTGGCGTTAGTTGTTAGCACGCTGATTTTTTTACTGGGCGCATTTGCGTTCAGTAAATTGCCCATTCGCCAATATCCGATGTTGCAAAATTCAACGATCACGATAGCAACGGATTATCCCGGCGCTTCATCTGAATTAATGCAAGGATTTGTGACACAACCGATCACACAAGCCGTTTCCTCTGTTGAGGGCGTGGATTATATTTCATCTTCTTCGGTACAAGGGAAAAGCTTAGTCACGGTGAGAATGGAGCTAAACCGTGACCCTACTCAAGCTTTAACGCAAGTGATGGCAAAGGTGAATCAAGTGCGCTATAAGCTACCTGAGCAAGCTTATGATCCCGTTATCGAGCTTTCATCTGGTGAATCAACAGCCGTTGCATATGTTGGTTTTTCTAGTGAACAGCTTTCTATTCCAGAACTAACCGACTATCTTTCTCGTGTTGTTGAACCCATCTTTTCATCTATTAATGGTGTGGCTAAAGTTCAAGTATTTGGCGGTCAACAACTGGCAATGCGCTTATGGTTAGATGCTGATCGACTAGCAGGACGCAATTTAACAGCCAGCGATGTGGCAGAGGCTGTTCGTCGTAATAACTATCAAGCCGCTGCGGGTAAAGTCGAGGGTGAGTTTGTGATTGCCAACGTTTATGTCAATACTGATCTCACTAATGTCGAAGAATTTAAAGATATGGTGATTAGTAATGATGGCAATAGTCTGGTGCGTTTACGTGATATTGGCACAGTGGAGCTTGGTGCGGCGGCCACCGAAACCAGTGGTATTATGAATGGCAAAAAAGCGGTATTTTTAGGTCTATTTCCCACACCAACAGGCAACCCTCTCGTTATTGTTGATGGTATTCGTGAAAATCTCGCTGATATTGAAAAAACCTTACCTCCAAGTGTTGAAGTGGAGCTTGCTTTTGAAACTTCACGTTTTATCAAAGCCTCTATTGACCAAGTAGTACAAACATTAATTGAAGCAATTTTAATTGTTATTGCTGTTATTTATCTCTGTTTGGGCTCATTTCGCTCTGTTCTTATTCCTGTACTTGCCATTCCGTTATCTATGCTGGGTGCAGCAGGATTAATGCTTGCCTTTGGCTTTAGCATTAACTTACTGACTTTATTGGCAATGGTTTTAGCCATTGGGTTAGTCGTGGATGATGCGATAGTGGTTGTTGAAAATGTGCATCGCCATATTGAAGAAGGACTATCACCGGTTCAAGCGGCGCTAGTGGGTGCAAGAGAAGTTGCAGGCCCTGTTATTGCAATGACCATTACATTAGCCGCAGTTTATGCGCCTATTGGTTTAATGGCAGGTTTGACTGGCGCACTATTTAAAGAATTTGCGATAACACTGGCAGGTAGTGTGATTGTATCCGGTATTGTGGCATTAACCTTATCACCCGTGATGAGCTCATTAATGTTAAAACCAAAAGAAAATGAAGGCAAAATGGCAAAAATTGCCGAGTATGTCTTTGATAAATTGGCTCATTATTATGGTTACGTACTCAATTTTTCTTTAGCTAACCGCTGGTTAACCCTCGTTTTCGCCTTAGCCGTATTTGTCAGCTTGCCGTTTTTATATAGCCAGACAAAACAAGAATTAGCGCCTTCAGAAGATCAGGCGAGCGTCTTAACCGCCGTAAAAGCACCACAACATGCAAATTTAGCCTATGCAGAACGTTTTAATCAGAAGCTTGATGAAATTTATATGAGTCTGCCTGAAACAGATAGCACATGGATAATTAATGGCACAGATGGCCCTTCGGCAAGCTTTGGTGGGATCAACTTTGATGGTTGGGATTTACGTGACCGCAATGCAGATCAAATCCAAGCTGACTTGCAAAACCGCGTAAGTCATATTGAAGGAACCAGTATTTTTGCTTTCCAATTAGCTTCTTTGCCCGGTTCGGTGGGGGGATTACCTGTGCAAATGGTATTACGTAGCCCATTAGGTTATCCCGTTTTATTTGAAACAATGGAACAAATCAAACAACAAGCCAGAGAAAGCGGTCTGTTTGTCGTGGTAGATAGCGATTTAGATTACAACAACCCTGTCGTTCAAGTTGCAATAGATAGAGCAAAAGCCAATAGTTTAGGTATTCGTATGCAGGATATTGGTGAATCACTGTCTCTGTTAGTCGGTGAACATTATATCAACCGCTTTGGTATGGATGGTCGATCTTATGATGTGATCCCGCAAAGTGTACGTCACCAACGTTTAACGCCTGCAGCACTTGCTGGGCACTATATTCGTACTCAAGATAATGTGTTAATTCCATTATCGACAGTGGTAAATATTACGACACAAGTTGAGCCTAATAAGCTCACGCAATTTAATCAACAAAATGCAGCAATTTTCCAAGCGATCCCCGCACCGGGTATCACAATGGGGCAAGCAGTCGCCTTTTTAGAAAACGTAGCAGATTCATTACCTGCGGGCTTTAGCCATGACTGGCAATCTGATTCTCGCCAATTTACCCAAGAAGGAAATACCTTAGTCTTTGCTTTTATTGCGGCGCTTATCATTATCTATTTAGTGTTAGCCGCACAGTATGAAAGCTTGGTTGATCCATTGATTATTTTGATTACGGTTCCGTTATCGATTTGTGGTGCATTAGTGCCATTAGCTTTAGGTATAGTGACATTAAATATCTACACTCAAATTGGTTTAGTCACCCTGATTGGGCTTATCAGTAAGCACGGTATTTTAATGGTGGAATTTGCTAATGAATTGCAAGTTCATAAAAACCTAAACCGACGTGATGCGATTATTGAAGCAGCAAAAATCCGCTTACGCCCTGTGTTAATGACCACGGCGGCAATGGTGATTGGACTTATCCCACTGTTATTCGCTAGTGGTGCTGGGGCAAATAGCCGCTATGGATTAGGACTAATTATCGTCTCAGGAATGTTAGTTGGCACATTGTTTACCTTGTTTGTATTGCCAACAATGTACAGCTTTTTAGCGCGAAACCATCAAATCAGCGCCCAAACAGAACGTCAAAAACAGTTACAGCAAGTGGGTGAGTTGTAAGCCAGATAATAATAAATAGTAATGTCGTAAAAATAATCCCCATTGTGAATGCAATGGGGATTGTTTATAGCTATTTAAACAAATGTTGTTTTATTTTAATATCATCATTAAGTAGCGGTATATTATTATTTATTGCATATTTCAAAAGTTCAGCAATTTGCTCAGGCTGATAAAGCGCTCGGACACTGCGTTTTTCTCTTAAATAAGAGATAATACTTTCTAAACTTTTTCCTTCTTTATTCCCAGATTGTTCTGCTTTCATCATCTCCATTAAAGCAATAAATTCCCCTGTTCTTCCTAATCCAGCAAGGCAATGAACCGCTATATTTTCTTTTGTTGGGTTTATTTTTAATTTATCGCCAATAACATTAATTGTATTTTTTAATTTTGTCGCATCTATTCCTGTATGATCAGCCCAATCATAAATATGGACAAAGTTTATTATTCTCTTTTCATTACTGTTTTCTTTAGTCACTAAATTAGTATATGTTTTGCAATTTAAATATCTTTTATTTCCTGAAAATTCATTTTCTCCATTTTTATTTTCTACAACTTTAACTATTCCATTTTTATCTTTTATTTTAAACTTACTGAAATCCCACTTTTCAATGGGACGAGAATTTATATTATCTAAATCCAAATCTTCTCTAAAATATTTAAAACCTTCTTTTTCAAAATCACTTTTATTATATTCACCACCCAGTTTTGAGAGATCTTTTTTGATATCATCATTCGATGCTAAAACATAAACTGTATCTATATTGTTATTAAATAACATATTGAAATAATGACTTAAACTCTCTTTACTATTCAAAGGATATTGGGATGCAATAGTTATATTAGAAGAATTATAAGAACTAACATTATTCGCTGGCAATGATACATCGCCTGATTTTATTAAAGTATCTGTACGATACGTTAATTCCTGACTATATCTAGAATTTTCAACCGATTGATAATCAGCGGAACTATATTTTAAACCATTTAAGTTATTAAATAACTGTTCAGATTTTTCATTATACTTATCTGTATCAGTGCATTTTTTAACCGAAACTAAAAAATTATCTCTCAAATTACGCAAATTTACTTCTTTATTAGATTGAGTGAAATTAAAATTTGATATATCTGTATTATTAATTTGTCGTCTAGAACGTAATCTATTATCTACTATTCGTGTTTTAGGTGACAAGTCAGTAGGAAGACTATAAGTCGTATTTGATAATTTATATATTGATGAACCTGCTGGTGGTTTAGGAAACAGTATTGGATTAATTTCATTATGGCTATTTTTAATACTTATTATATTGTCCCTAGTACTATTTTTTACCTCTCCACTTGATCCTAATGAATTTGTAATAGGTACACTTATTGAATTAACTGGTGATAATATCATATCTATGCCCTTAAATATAAAACTGTATTATCTTATTAGAGAACGATTTGATATATAAAAAAAACACCTTTATAAAAGTTATAAAAAACAAATTAAAATACCGATACTTTTTAATAAAATATCGGCATTTAAGTTAAAAAGGTAAAATCACTATCTAATCTATAAAGTTAGCTTACATCGTAGAGAATGTATTCATAATTATTCCGCCAGAGATAATTAATGCCATTGAAAATATAGCGGGTAAGTCTGGTTTTTGTTTATATAGAATCATGGCAACTAAAGTCACACCCACAATACCAAACCCACACCATAGTGAATACGCTACACCAACAGGAATATATCCCATTGCACGCGTTAAAGCGAAATAACAAATACAGTAAGCAGCAATCACTAAAACAGAAGGAGCTAATTTACTAAAGCCATTGGTCTTTTTGATCATCGACGTGCCGGTGATTTCAGAACCGATAGACAGCGCCAGCCATAAGAATCCGGTAAACATAATTGTTATCCTTATTTATTTTAACAAAACTCTTATTTATCAAAGATAAGTCTTATTAAAAATTAGATTTATTAAGAAATAGATTTATTTATTAACTGGCGATGCTGCCTGTTTAATATTAGGAGTTTCAGTTGTCTCTTCTTCCTCTTCTTCTGATCCCATTTTGGAGAAGAGATTCATAATCACAATACCACTGGCAATCACTGCCATACCTATTATTGCCGCAGTATCAGGATGTTGACCATAAAATAACATACCTAAAGAAGAAACCACTAAAATACCAGTACCAGACCACGTCGCATAAGCTAAACCAACTGGAATATTTTTTACTGCACGCGATAACGAGTAATAACAAATAACATAAAGAACAACAATTAAGCCTAATAATAATGTTTTAGTTGTACCTTCACTATTATCAAACATTTTTAAGGTAGAGGTTGCTGAGGTTTCTGAAATAATAACCGCCAGCATCCAAAGCCATGATTTAGCTTTTGGTGACATAATAAGACTCCTGAGTTATCAGATATAATTTAAGATTAATTTTTCAAACTTTTTAAATATTCAATAGCAGAATCCGTCAATTTATCTTTCGATAAATGATATTCTCCAGGTTTATTCATTACTTCATTTAAAGTAATATAGCGATTATTATTCTCTTGTTTAATTTCAGGTTTATATTCAGGTTTAGCTTGATAACTAATATGATGGTTTATTAAATTAGCTTCAACATCATTTATAGGATGAAAAATAATACCCATTGATTTTAATCGACTAATATTTTCCTGAATAAGCAGGTTGTACTCTTTATTTTTATTTAAACCTAAAATCTCATTTAATTCACTTTCTGGTTGGCAAAAATAAGGTAATGCGATAACAGGAATATTTTGAGCGAGTGCAGAATGAATTAACTTCCCTTCTTCACTGATAAATAGCCCATTAATAATTTCACCCACCAGCTTTTTATCAAAATAAGGAACAAACAGTGCGTGATAAGTCGATAACTGCTGGCAATCGAACTCACTCGCGTTATGCATTTCTCCTAGATGACGCCATTTCGACAAATCATGACTGACTTGTGCCTGTGTTGTAACAAAAAGAGAAAATCGGATATGAGAAAACGTGTTGATACGCTGACAGATTTCATCTTGGTATCCCAGTGCAGGTGTAAGCGCTAACAACACTGACTTTTTCATTCTTTTTTCTATTTCAGCGACTATCCTTTCAATTAACTGATTGTCCATTACGTCACCTCATTGCCTTAGCTGACAATAAATACGCTATCGTCGTTACGAAGTCCTGCTGCATTCGCCTCATCAGTATCTATATGAAATTCCAAAGCAAATTTCTCACTGACTCGAACAACGACCTCATCAAAAATCAGGCTACGCTCGCCTTCTGTTTTGACATGCACTTTTTGACCATTAGTGACGTTTAACATTCTGGCGTCAATTTCACTCATATGAATATGGCGTTGAGCACAAATCACTTGCTCTTTTAATTCAACATGACCCGCAGGTCCCATTAAAACAGCATTGCCAGAACCGGCTAAATCACCCGATTCACGTACTGGCGCTTTTACACCTAATGCAAAACAGTCAGCTTTTGAAATTTCTAATTGGCTTTGGGGACGAACTGGCCCTAAAACACGAACTTTACTGATCGAGCCTCTAGATCCCACAACAATGACACACTCTTTTGCTGCAAACTGACCCGGTTGTTTAAGATCTTTAAACGGGGTGAGTTGATAACCTT
The DNA here is from genome assembly GCF_047921575.1 of Proteus sp. TSJ240517. Taxonomy (NCBI): domain Bacteria; kingdom Pseudomonadati; phylum Pseudomonadota; class Gammaproteobacteria; order Enterobacterales; family Morganellaceae; genus Proteus; species Proteus sp. TSJ240517. The sequence goes on along the minus strand of NZ_JBLRMH010000010.1, from coordinate 70,313 downwards.
TGCCAAATAAGACTTCAACATCTTGCTGTGAAAGATGCACATGACGATTAGAAATACCAACAGGGATAGCCATTCCTTGCGTTTCTCCCAACATTACGCCATGTGCGGGTAAGCGAGAGAGAATTTTTCCCATGAGTTGTTGATTAATCATTATTTTTTACCTTTGCGGCTTTCTGGTTTGATCTCTTTTTTACTGCTTTGAGCTTTATCTGTAGCGGCCTTAGTTTCAGAGGCAATCTTTTGAACTTGTAAATCTGCAACTGCTTTTGTAGCTTCAGGGTTTTCAACTTCGTTTTTAACAGGGGCTTCAACGACTGTTTCAGCTATTTTTTCAGCAATTGTTTCAACGACTGTTTCAAGAGCAGTCTCTTGCGTTATTTCAGCAACGGCGGGCGCTTTTTTCTTACTTTTTACTGTCAGTAATTTAGTAATAACACTTAGCTCTGGTCTTGCGATCACCAATGATCCGATAACCAACTCTTTTTGGCTCACGACATCAACACCATGATCAATCGCTGTTTTAACAGCACTGATCTCACCTTGAAAACAGACTGATACCAACCCAGAACCCACTTTTCGGTACCCGATAATTTCCACGTTTGCTGCTTTACAAGCGGCATCAGCTGCCTGAATGGCTGCAGTCAACCCTCGTGTTTCAATCACACCTAAACTGTTCATCTTTCTCTCCTACTTAGTGGCGGACAAGACGGATATCGAAATCAAATTTCTTAAAGAAGGCTTCTAAGCTGTCAAGCTCTTCAGGCGTATAACTGGGATCAGTTTTCATTGGGTAAATCATTTCCAATTTTTCGTATTTATTACGTCCAAATTGGTGATAAGGAAGAATATCGATGCGTTGAAGATTACCGCGTTTTGAAAGTTCCATTGCGTAGTTAATCGCGCCAGTGATCGCATCATAAGAGTCGTTATAACCTCGCACTAAAGGCATACGGACAACCACATTTGCACCAAGATCCATTAAACGCTCTAGATTACGGCGGACATTCTCATTACCAATGCCAAACAACGCTTTATGCTGAGTGGTATCAATGTGTTTGATATCAATAAGAAATTGATCAACAACTTCCGCTAATTTTTCATAATTCGCCACATTAGTGGTTGCTTGTGTTTCCACGGCGGTATTGATCATCATCTTTTTACATTCTCGTAAAAGCGCAACCGCAAAATCAGTTTGTAAACTCATTTCACCGCCACCGATTGTGACACCACCTCCTGAAGAGATGTAAAAGTCATAATCTTGCATGATGATTTTCATTAACTCAGAAACAGAAACATCTTTTCCCATAATATCAAGCGCATCAGAGATACACACTTCTTCACATTTGCGACAACCAATACAATCAACAGCGCGATCAACACGATGAACTTGTTTACCACTTTCATTGGTTGTCATGTAATGCACACCCGCCGGACAAACATCAACGCATTTACCGCAATCTACACATTTGTCGCGAGAGTACATCACTTGAAATTCACTGCTAAGACCTTCTGGATTTGAACACCAAGGGCAGCGGATATTACAGCCTTTTAAAAAAACGAGAGTACGAATACCATCACCGTCATAAATAGAGTATTTCTGGATATTAAATATCCGACCTCTTGTTTCTGCCGCCGTCTCCATCTTTACGCCTCCAAATCTGCATCAAACATCCCTGTTCGATAAATTTAAATCTTGTCTTGTCGATTAAAAGGGATAGCCTGTGCCATCCCTATGGCTATGATTAGAATTTCTCAATCACAGTACGACTGATAATTTCATCCTGAACTTCTTTACATAATTCAACGAAGTAAGCACTGTAACCTGCAACGCGAACAATCAAATCGCGGTATTTTTCAGGCTCTAATTGCGCTTTTTTCAGTACTTCATTATCAACATAGCTAAATTGCATCTGGCCGTTACCCAGAATTGAAGCCGTTCTTAATAAGGTAATTAAACCTTGGCGTCCTTCATTGGTATCTAACAAACCTTTCAGGAATTTGAAGTTATGAACCATACCGATATTCATAGTTTCAACATTCATCTTACTGATTGATTTGATGATTGCTGTTGGACCATGTTTATCTGCGCCTTGTGTTGGGCTGATACCATCTGACAATGGTTTCCATGCAAAACGACCATTTGGAGTCGCTGCGGTTAACTCACCAATTGGCGTGTTATTAGAGATAGACAGCGTACCGTGGCTCAGAGTGGAATAGAGCATTTTGTATTTACGGCATTCACGCTCAGTCCATTCCGTAATATCTAACGCATATTGGTCAACAACATCGTCGTCATTACCAAATTTCGGTGCATTTAAGCAGTCACGTAATAACTCATCATGACCTTCAAAGTTAGCTAATAGCGCATCACGAATTTGCTCTAAGGTGTATTTCTTATCTTCATAAACAAGTTTGCGAATAGCCGCCATTGAGTCCACATAAGTCGCTAAACCTGAGAAAATCAGACCTGGGCCATGGTTAACCATCGCACCACCCGCAGTGACGTCTTTACCTTGTTCCATACAGCCTTCAACCAGCAGAGACATTAATGGTTTCGGTGCAACATCGCGGTGAACACGTTGGCTGATCACCGTACCGATTGCCGATAAACGAACGATATGTGCCACTTGCTCTTTTACAGCGCGGTCGAAATCTTCATAAGTACGCAGGTCGCGTAAATCGCCTGTATCTAAACCTTGATAGCTATCAAACAGCACCATACGACCACGGTTTAATACAAATTCAATTGCGATAGGCCATTGGGTATAACCTGTTGATGTCCACTGATAAATACGACCTGATTTTTGTGGCTCAACACAACCCATCAAGCAGTAGTCTCGTGCATCTTCAAAGTCGAAGCCTTTACGCAGCATCATCTTGATATGAGAATCATCGAAGTGACAGGCTGGGAAACCCATACCCGCTTTTACTACATCAACGATTTTTTCCATATATTGCTGTGGTGATTGGTTATGAATACGACATGCGAGTGATGGTTGATACACTTTCACAAAGCGCACAGCATCCATAATCAAGTAAGTTAAATCGTTACATGCATCGCCACCAGAGCGTTTTTGTCCACCGATAGTTAAGTTGATAAATGGTTGATAACCTGCGAAATATTTCGCACCTAACTCACTCGACATCCACATTAATTCAGCACATTTGATGATAAAGGCTTGCATCATTTCCAGTGCTTGTTCACGCGTTAAACGACCTGATTTGATATCGTTTTCATACATTGGGAAGCAGTATTGGTCTAAGCGACCTAAAGAAAGACCTGTTTGGTTTTCTTCTACTTCAAACAATGACTCAACTGTCCAAATACTTTGCAATGCTTCTTGTAGCGTTTTTGGTGGGTTAGCGGGTACATTTTCGTTGACTTGAGCAATCGTCAGTAACTCTTCACGACGTTGTGGATCACGCTCTTTTGATGCTAATTCACGCGCATGTTCTGCAATGCGATGTGCGTAAGCAATGACACCTTCACAACTTTCAATAGATGCTTTGTAGAAGTAGATACGGTCGATATCAGCAGGATTTTCCATGCTTAATTCAGCCAGTTTGGTTTGCGCATCGGCTTTAATACCGTTCATACCCTTAGTGAAAAGCAGTACGTCATAACCAGGACAAGTATCGCCACCACCATTAATTTGGTGATAAGAAAGGTCACTGACAAAGGTTTCACCACTAAATTCCCACACACCCGCTTCACGATATTGTGCTTCGCAGATCTCATCTAAAGAACGACCTTCCCAGAATGGAACAATCTCTTCGCGAATAACTTTTTTGTCTTCTTCTGAAATTTGGAATGGATCTTGTGGACGTGTGCTCATGGTATCGAGTTCATCACGAACCCAGCGCCATGCGATATCAGGAGAGAAAGCACCAGCACGCGCTTTTCCACAAGGATGTCCCACAATCAGCTCTTCATCTTGAATTAAGATAGGTGCGGTTTCACATGCGCGACGGAAAGCTTTAGCGCGCAGTAAAATTGGTGGTAAACCCGGGTTATTACGAACAATTTCAGTAAATGCTAATGCTCTATAAATAGAGACACTTGGGCGTGCTTCTAAATAGCGATTACGTAAGCGTTGTAAGCGAGGCGTTAAACCTTCCATTACTTTGAATTCGCCCGCATCAGCACTTGGTGCTGCAACAAAATTTGCAGAAGGTGCAGCGTATTGAGGTTGTGAATTCACACGGCCATTATATAAACGCACTTGCAGTGAGCTGTGTAAGGTTGACAGATTAGCGCGAGCTGATAACAGCATCTCTGACAGTTCGTTGATGCTGACTCGTGGATCGTTAATATCCACACCCTGTGTCATTGCATCAAACATTGGGTAACCATCAACTTCTTTGGTTGCGCGCACTTCTGAAAGCTCAGCTAATTTCAGCCATACGCTTTCAACAATTTCATAGGCTTGTGCTTGCGTTAAGCGACCTTGGTCAATATCACGTTGATAGAATGGATATAACGCTTTATCAAATCCCATTGGGTTGATTGCGTAACTACCATTTTCCAGATGTAAAATTAATTGCAGTAAATAGAATACTTGAACCGCTTCTTTAAAGGTTTCTGCTGGTTTTGCAGGGACTTTACGTAATACAGCCGCACTATCTAATAATTCAGCTTTACGGTATGGGTTACCTTCCATTGCTGCTAAATTCTCTGCTTTTGCAGACAGAATTTGTGCGAAATACAGTGCTGCATCACATGCATAAATAGCTGATTTACAGTAATTAGCTTCGTCCATACTGCTACGATTTACGGCACTACCAATACTTCTAATTCTGTCTTCAAGCTGTGCTTTAATTGCTAAGAAACCTTGGTTTACCACCAGCATATAATCAGGTGATGTAACGCTATTATTAATACTTAAGAAACGGTAGATAGAATCACTACGCACTTCTTCTTCAGTGTGAAAAATCGCACCGCGTGGTGTTGATGACTGGCTGCCGATAATCAGTTCATCTTGTGCAATATAGCTTGGAAAATGGCGGATAAACTCATAAAAACGCTGTGCAGGTTTAATCGCTTGAGGAACACCTGCAATGCTGTTGTCTAATGAATCAAAAATTGTCGCACGCTCTGTACTGATTGAGCTATTACGTGAAACTAAACGTTCTGCCAGCATTTTTACGCGTGGCGTCAAAGAATATTTGGCCATGTGAGGCTCTCCTGATGTTCTTTACTTGACCTAATCGGTATTAATTCGGTTGAGCATTAACTGTGTGATACACCGGCAAATGCCTGACGATACAATGTTTCTAATTGGTGTGTGTTCACGTCACGCGGATTTGTCGGCGTACAGCTATCACGTAAAGCCTGTCCGACCATTTCCATTAAACGGGCATAAAAGTCCGCTTCACTGACACCGGTATCGCGAATACTCTTCGGCATACCCATTTCATCTTTCAATACATTAATGGCGACGATTAAACTGGTTACCCCTTCTCTTACGGTGCTAGCCGGAAGTCCTAAGCTTTGAGCAAGATAGGCGTAACGTTTTGCTGCTTCACTATTACAATCACCATGAAGATTGGCGTTAAAGGCGACAACATGTGTCATCAATAACGCATTTGCACGACCGTGAGGAACGTGGAATACACCGCCTAATGCGTGGGCAAGACTGTGAGTAATACCCAGCGAAGCGTTAGTAAATGCCATGCCTGCAATACAAGATGCGTTATGCATTTTTTCGCGAGCCATTAAGTTGTCACCTTGATGGTGGCAATCAATAAGATGACCAAAGACTAACTTGACGGCTTTCTCTGCCATCGCATCAGAGAAATCAGATGCAGCTTTAGAAACATAAGCTTCTAGCGCATGACAAAGGACATCCATACCTGTATCAGCGGTAATGGCAGGTGGTACAGATTTCACCAACTCAGGATCGAGAATGGCGACATCAGGCAACATAAACTCATCAACCAAGACCAGTTTTTCACTGCGTGATTTGATCACTGAAAAAGAGGTCACTTCAGAGCCCGTGCCACTTGTGGTTGGGATCGCAATAAATTGTGGTTTTGTTCTGTTGCTCTCTTTACGGGTATGCCAGAGGGAGTACATAACGGCTTTCGCGGCATCGATAACAGACCCACCACCGAGTGCGATAACCAAGTCTGGATAGTTGGCATCCATCATTTTCATACCACTAACAATGGCTGAAATATCAGGATCAGATGCCACATCATCATAGACTTGAAACTCGATACCTCGTTGCATTAACTTATCAGTGACTTTATTTGCAAAGCCAAACTTCACCATTGCTTTATCTGTCACCACAAATGCGCGGCGGGCAGTTAACCCAGAGAGAAAATCCAGTGCATTGGCGCCAAACTGAATTTTGGGTTTTATCAGAAACTCACTCATGTCGTTATTACTCCTTACTGTCCCGATAAACCTTCTCAACAATGGCAACCACTGACATCGCCTTGTAACGATCTTTGTTCAGTGCAAAGTATTCTTCAGCCAACACAACATCGTTGATACCTGCACCTACACTGTCCACTGCAACATACGTTTTGTTTTTCAGTGGTTTAAGCTCATCATCTAAAGTGGCTATCATTAATAAATTGCTACCTTTAAGTTCTGGGCTTTTTTGTGTCGCTACTACGTGTCCGATTACCTTTGCGAGGATCATGGTTTATATCGCCTTATATCAATGAGTTATTTACTCAGACGTCCGAGAACTTCCTTGATAATGCGTTCCACGTTTTCTTCGGTAATATCACCTTGTTCAATCACTTGCTGCGCACAAGCACTGACTGTCGTTGCATAAGGAGATGCACCAAAGCGATCATCACCTTGAGTTTGACGTTGTGCAGTGGCACATTCAGCATGAACAGGGGTTAAAGAAGGTGAACGAAAACGGTCATCATCAAGAATGCTGGTCTGGTGATTTGCGCTAGAAACAGCAACTTGAGCAGCTTCTTGTGCTAAAGGACAAGGTTGTTTCAACTCTTCAACGGTACGCACGCCATAACCTACTTTACGAATATTCAGTAGATTCATTGGGCCAACGTTGTCAGAGCTAGAACCACCACCAACAGCACCGCAACCTAAAGTAAGTGCAGGAGTAATATTGGTTGTTGCTCCGATACCGCCTAATGCCGCAGGGGTATTAATCAGAATACGGTTAACGGGTTTTTCTAAAGAGAACTGACGAATAACATCTTCATTTTTAGTATGAATAACTAAGGTATGACCTAAACCTTCGTTAGTCAGTAATTGCACCACACGATCGCACGCTGATTTCCAATCTTCTTCGATATACATTCCTAAGATTGGGCATAGTTTTTCGCGTGAATACGGATTTTTTGGTGAAACAGTATCTTGTAATGCGATTAATACACGCGTATTTGTGGGTACGCTAAAGCCTGCACGTTGGCTTAAATAAATCGCATCTTTACCCACAACAGCTGGGTTAATCGTACCGTTAGCACGCAGTAACATTGAAGCCACTTTTGTTGCTTCTTCGTCATTCATAAAGTAAGCACCTTGCGCTAATAACTCGCGGTGAACTTCGTTATAAATGCAACGTTCTACGATAATGGATTGCTCTGATGCGCAGATAACTCCGTTATCGAATGTTTTACTGGTGATGATATCGCTCACTGCTTTTTTGATATCCGCACTACGTTCGATAAATGCAGGACCATTACCTGGGCCGCCACTGATGGTTGGCGTACCAGATGCATAAGCTGCACGCACCATACCTTCACCACCAGTCGCTAAAATCAATGACACATCTTTGCTGTGCATTAATTCTTTTGTCGCTTCCAGAGTCAGTAATGTCACACCATCAACAATACCTGCTGGCGCACCAGCTTCTAGCGCCGCTTTTTTAACAATTTCTAACGCACGGAAACTACACTGTTTTGCATTTGGATGCGGAGAGAAAATAATCGCATTACCCGCTTTCAGTGCAATTAGGGTTTTATAGATAATGGTTGATGTTGGGTTAGTTGAAGGGACTAACGCCGTGATAACACCTAAAGGCACGCCAACATCCATGACTTTTTTCACTTTATCGTCATTGATAATGCCAACGGTCTTCATGTCTTTCATATGTTCATACACACGCAATGACGCGAAGGTATTCTTCAGCACTTTGTCTTCCCACTTACCAAAGCCTGTTTCTTCGTTCGCCATTTTCGCCAACTCTTCTGCATGACGAGCGGCTTCAAATGCAATGTGTTTTACAATACTGTCGATTTTTTCCTGCGAAAACTTAGCATAAACAAGTTGTGCATTTTTCGCGTTACGAACTAGCTCACGAGCCAGTTGTCTGGATTGCAAATCTTTATCTAATGCAACCATGTCTTCCTCCATACAGGAGTTAAAAAATTTAGCTGAATAACTTATTTCTTTGCTTTACAGCACGCCTGAGTAATCAGGCTTTGTGCTGTTGTGCGATTTTCTCGATATCGTTATGCGGTCTTGCAATAACACGAGAAGTCACGACGGTGCCGATACGTTTTGCCGCTTCAACACCTGACTCAACCGCTGCATTGACTGCACCGACATCGCCTTTCACCATCGCTGTCACTAAACCTGAACCGACGTTTTCATAACCAATCAGTTCAACATTGGCTGCTTTACACATTGCATCAGCAGCTTCAATGCAAGCGACAAGACCTTTGGTTTCAACTAGACCTAGTGCTTCTTTCATATTTATTTCCTTCGTTATTCAGTCACTTTGTACTGGGCAACGATTTTTTGAATATCGTTATGTGGACGAGCGATGACTAATGAAGTCACAACCGTACCAACACGTTGAGCAGCTTCTAAGCCAGATTCCACAGCGGCTTTAACGGCACCTACATCACCTTTCACCATTGCAGTTACTAAACCTGAACCCACATTTTCGTAGCCGATTAACTCAACATTTGCCGCTTTACACATCGCGTCAGCTGCTTCAATACAAGCAACCAGCCCTTGAGTTTCAATAAGTCCTAATGCATCACCCATACGTTCTCCTAAGGCAGAAACTATGCCTTGTGTTTGATAACAATCTTGTTGATGTCATTGTGAGGACGAGCAATCACGAGCGATGTAACAACTTCACCCACGCGTTGTGCTGACTCCACACCTGAATCCACTGCAGCTTTCACTGCGCCTACGTCGCCTTTCACCATCGCAGTCACGAGACCTGAACCCACATTTTCATAGCCAATAAGTTCAACGTTCGCGGCTTTACACATAGCGTCAGCGGCTTCAATACATGCCACCAGACCTTTGGTTTCGATCAGACCTAATGCATCACCCATTTTCATTTCCTCCGAGAAGCCGTTTAACGGTTTACGTTTGCCCATTGTGTCTGCGTGGTGATTTTTTAAACGCAGACGTTGGTTTCAAAATCACTATAACGCGCAAAAAAGAAAACAAAATATAAATCCATAATATGAACATATATAGAATTTAACTCTGCTATTTAGCGTTATTTATGCCTCTATTTATCTTTTCATACTGTTAATTTCATTTTTTCATCGTTATAAAATTATTGAACTTTATAAAAAATAGATTAAAAAACAGGCAAATTAACTTTGTTAGAAGGATGTTGAAAAGGTGCAAAAAGCCAGTACATATCGACGGGAAAGATGTGCGGAATATCACTGATATTTGAACGTGAGATCAATAATTGAAAAAGGCTAAATAGAGTCTATATACAAATCGTGCTATTTTTTTATTGATAACGTATTTATCAAAATTAAACCTTTACTACGGTGTATAAAAAATAAAGATGGGTACTCTTTACTATAAATGTCATGTAGACAATCGGTTCAAATTAAGGAATAGGCAAAAGAGCTAATATCAGAAAGATGTGAGAAAGGAGGATCAATTTAGATGATGGGATATATTGAGTTTTAGACAAACAAAAAGGCGGCTATGTACAAGCCACCTTTGCAAAAATGAGACCAAATAATCAGGGCAATTAATCGAATTTACTACCCGGTTTTAAGGTGCAAATATAGAGGGGTGAATTGAGCGAACTTAATAGTAATGTTTTCTCATTTAGCTTTTGTGCATTAATAAATAACCCATCATGACTATCTGACATTTCGCGCATAAAATAATCAAAAATAACGTCGGGAGATTCATCAATTGATGATGCACTCGCATCCCATTGGCTAACAAAGTAGTGGCGTTCAGTCGGTGAAACACGCTTAGTTGTATAATCAAATTTCACATAGCGTTGTAAATACAACCACCCTGCTTTTGAGGTGGTATAACCTTCAACGACAATTGACCCTTTACCATTGGCACCAAATGAAAAATGAATATTACCATTTACATTTTCATCTTCCATATTTTCAAAACGCATAATGCCTTTGGTTGAGCAAACCATGACACCTTCATTTTTAATGGTTAATAATCTTGTTGCGGCATAAGTGGCGACCAAGATAAAAATCAGGGCCGATAAAAAACATAAAAGTTTCCCTGAGATTTTCATTAGTATTTCCAAGAATAGTAAAAGTAATTATCGCAATAACTAAATGGGTTATCTTCGTTCTTTGCACAATGTGCTAAAAATACCCGCCCTAATCCATTTGTTTGTAATTTATCACCATAAAAGAAAACAAATCGCTCGCCTTTTACACACTGTAAATTAAGCTTCTTTCTTACCGCATCAAAATTACGAACATAATTATCACTTACTGCAGAATTAATCATGGCTTCATTAGAAAGTAATTCACAATCATTGTGTGTTAATGGTGTTAGTGAAATTGGCTTTGATTGATGTTGATTAAAAAAGATGATCACCGCAAGAAATACTGCACCTAATAAAAAACAGATACTGGCTAAATACCAACAAATTTCAGGTTTCTGTGTTTTTTGGGGCGCTTCTTCTTGCGTAGACTCTAAAGGTATTTGAGTTTGCGTTAAAGATAAAGGTGTCGTTGTTTCAACAGCGACTTGATTTTCATCTTTAACTAAAATAGGCGTTTCTTCATTCGTTTGAATTGAAGGTAATAACGTTGAATCATCAATCAGTTCAACTGAAATATCTGGATTAAATTCTAATCGTCCTTTCGCAATGGTAACAATGATATTTTCAATACCATAATGGCGAAATGTTTTTCGTAATAAACTCAAATATTGGTTTAAATTACTGTTTGAGGAAACTAACCCATTATCATCCCAAACACGTTTTAATACTTCATCACGATTAACCACTCCAGGGTGCTGAATAAAATAAAAAAGTAACGCATTTGCGGTAATAGAAAGATGTGTATCAACACTCTCTTTTTCTAATGATATCGCGCCATCCGTTGCGTCGTAATAAATTAAGGCATTTATTTTGTATTTCATTGTGCCCTCATTCATCCTGATTAAAATTACTGATTTGCTGTGTTTGTCATATAGTCAAATGTCATTTCAGATAATCGTTGAACTAATGCGCTACGCTCTTCTTGTGAGATAGTAGGGCCTTCTGTTAATTCAGATAACCAAAGACCATCGGCAGCATAACGAATTAAAGTCCCTAAATAACTATTATCTAATTTATCGCCTTTGGCTAAATGTTCTAACATCCAATCTCGCCAGCATTTGCGCATAATAGGTTCATTTGGCATGGCTAAAGACAATATGGCTAATTGGCGACTTTCGTCTGACTGTTTTAAATCAGAAATATAAGTTAAATATGCGCGAGAAAAACGCCCCGCTTCAATAGGATCATTGTCCATAATAACGGCAATACGGCTATCCATAATACCTAATAAACGTTTAAAGACCGCGTGCACCAACTCTAGCTTTCCGGGGAAATGATGAAGTAGCCCACCTTTACTCACTCCCGCTTCTTTTGCTACGGCATTTAAAGAAAGAGACGCTATACCTTCATTAGCCACAATAATACTTGCCGCTTCCAATAATTGTTCTTGAACTCGGATAGGATCTTTTTTTCGGTGATGCGCAGTTGTATTCATACATAGGATGATACCGACCAGTCGGTATGTTCCTTATTGATCGAAATCAATCCCTTTTAGACTCAAGTCGATTAATTATAAATATTGTAGTTCACTTCACACTCCCTTATTTATTTAACTATATTATTTTTGAAAATATAAAATAAAAATATAAATATTGATTTCATCTTTATATTTATAAATTTGAGATAATAACAATTTGACTATTATCAACAAACAATAAACCATTAAAAATATTTACTTATTACTTGTCAATTTTACCCATTATTTTACTATTTAACCAAAGGAATACCTTTAGCCAAAGCATAAGCAGCAAGTTCAATAAGGATCTCAGGACTATTAAGCACGTGAGGGCTTCTATCAGCTTTTAATTGATGAATAATATCCTCTAATGATTGGTTATTTTCCCCACTATTATTTATAGTATCCATTATCTCCTTTATAACAAAGAACTCACTTGTTCTATTCATTCCATCAGTTCCATGAATAAGGAAGTTATAGTTGTCTGTCTCTAACTTTTCTTTTTCTATAAACTTAATCGTGTTTTCTAAGATAAAAGGATCCATTAATGTTCCAGCTCTCCAATTATTTATATGAACAAATTTAATATACTTTTCTTTATCTCGATCGCTTACATTATTAGTATATAATTCAAAATTTATAATAGGATAATTATCATACATCTCACTTTGTTTTTTTTCATAACTATTTCCTATTACAGCCACATCATTATTATTCATAAAATAATCAAAATACTTAAAATATTTAAAATATTTAAATTTACCCCCATCAAGCATAAAAGAATTATTATTAACATTGTTTCTTTCAATTGATTTTATATCATTATAATTAAAAATCTCATTTTTATCAGATAAAATATAGACAACATCAATATTTTCATTTAACAACATTTTTAGATATTGATTTAATTTCGTATGTAATGGATATTCAGATAAAATAGCCTTATTCTCTGAAGGCGTTAATATTTCATTAGCTGGAAAAATTTGAGATGAATTTTTAATTAGTGTATTTTGACAAAATTGACTGTGCTTATTCCTTTGATTATCTACTTGGGTATATTTATCTTTAGGATAAACATAATTATTTAGATTATTAAGCAACTTATTACTTTGCTTACCAATTTCTTTAAGCGTTATATTTTCCAATTTAGATAAAACACTATTATTTATACCATTTAAATTCATTTTCCTCAGTTTTTTTTGATAGAAATTGAGTTTATCTGCCACATTCTTTATAAAATAAGGTAATTTCATTCCATTCAGAGATGTATAGTAACTGTCTTGATTTTCTATAACATTTCCTCCATTCTCAAATAACATATAATCTTTCTTATTTACTTCTCTTTTTTTACCATTCCCTAGCTCTGTATTTTCCTTTAAATCACTACAATTATATTGATCATCAACATTGCATTCATAAAAGATATTATCCATATCAACTCTATTATTAATATTTATTTTTCCTTTAATTTCCTTTAACTCTCTAGCAAACAGAATTTCATATTCAGGTTTAAAAGATTTATATTCAACAGAAGTATTTTTTATATCTAAAAGATATTCACCAGAAGGATGAGAATATCCACAATCACAATTTATTTCAGATACTTTTGGTAAAACTTTATTTTCGCCAATAGGTTCTAGCATGATTATTCCTTATTTTAAATAAATCCATTTCACATTCCATAGAAATAAAAAATCTTACCAAGCTTGGTAAGATTTTCATAAGAATAAAATATAAAGTGTTTTTTTATTTAAATACTGGCCATTAATGCCTGCTCTAAATCTGCAAGAATATCGTCAATATGTTCAATACCAATAGATAAACGAATTAAATCACGTGAAACACCTGCACGTTCTAATTCTTCATCATTTAATTGGCGATGAGTGGTTGATGCTGGATGACATGCTAATGATTTTGCATCACCGATATTCACAAGGCGAACAATGAGTTGCAATGCATCAATAAATTTCGCCCCAGACTCTGCCCCCCCTTTGATCCCAAAAGAGAGAATACCCGCAGGTTTACCTGACATATAACGTACCGCTAAATCATGTTCAGGATGATGAGTTAAGCCCGCATATTTAACCCACGCAACTTGGGGATGATTTTGCAAATATTCTGCTACTTTTTGTGCATTTTCAGTATGTCGATCCATGCGTAGCGCCAACGTTTCTAACCCTTGTAGAATTAAAAAAGCATTAAATGGCGATAGTGCCGCCCCCGTTCCACGCAAAGGAGCAACACGACATCTTGCTATATAAGCAGCTGCACCAAAATGCTCAACATAATTTACCCCGTGATAAGAAACATCGGGTGTATTTAATATTTCAAAGCGATCTTTATGTTCAGCCCACGGAAATTTACCAGAATCCACAACAATACCGCCAATCGAATTACCGTGACCACCAATATATTTGGTTAACGAATGAATAATAATATCCGCACCATGTTCAAAAGGACGGCACAAATAAGGTGTTGCAACCGTATTATCAACAATTAAAGGCACACCATGACGATGAGCAGTATCTGCTAATGCTTTAATATCAACAATATTCCCACTTGGGTTTGTTATTGTTTCGCAAAATACCGCTTTGGTATTTTCATCAATTAGCGCTTCAAGTGCAGCAATATCATCATGAGGAGCAAAACGCGCTTCAATACCAATTCGTGGAAATGTATGCGCCATTAAATTATATGTGCCGCCATAAAGCTTCGCGACAGAAACAATATTGTCACCCACTTGGGCAATAGTTTGAATAGCGTAAGTAATTGCCGCCATACCTGATGCCACAGCAACAGACGCAATTCCGCCTTCTAATGCCGCAACCCTTTTTTCTAATACGTCATTGGTTGGGTTCATTATTCGGGTATAAATATTTCCAGGTACTTTTAAATCAAATAGATCAGCACCATGTTGCGTATCATCAAACGCATAAGAAGTCGTTTGATAAATAGGCACAGCAACAGCTTTTGTGGTTGGATCAGGTGAATAACCGGCGTGAATAGAAAGTGTCTCAAGTTTCATAGCAATCCCTTTTTATTGCATTTGTTCTTATCGTATTACTTAGATACTAAATCGAAGTAGGATCTTTTAGTCTATAACTAATATAGATAAGCTGATATGCCACCTATCGCATAGTGAAATAATTTCAACTTCGATTAATTAACTGGAAGACGAATAAAATTCACTTCTCAATAAATACGCAATTTGGTTTATATTGAAGCTAATTTTTGTGCTATTTAGCCATTTTAAGTGGTTTCATTCTTTTTTGACGAGTGGCTAACCAGCAAATTAAAGAGCCACCAGTCACCATCATTACGCCTTGCCAAAATGAGAAAGAGAGTGCGGTAGACAATAATATTGATGAGAATGCAGTAGAAATAACGGGAGTAAAATAAGAGAGTGTGGCTAATAAGGTCACATTGCCTCTGATCATGCCGATTGTCCAAGCCGCATTTGCAAGCCCAATAGCCGCACCCGTTATTAATAGTAGTGTGATACTTTTTGTATTCACGATCCACTCTACTGGTGCTGAAAATAGGTATTGTCCCCACAATGCAAGTGACGTTAATAAAAAGAAAGGTACAATGCCGTTATTCCCGCCAGACATAAGGCGAGTTAAATTGCTATAAAACGCCCATAGAATGGCACCTGAAAACGCCAATATATAGCTTAATGGATTGCTTTGAATATTCTTCCATAAACCGTCAATTGTCAGCGGATTATCGCCACTCACAACCCAGACTAATCCACTAAATGCACATAATAATCCGACAATCAGTAAAATAGAGAATCGCTGCTTATTAAGTATTACGGCAAGCGCTAGTGTAAAACTAGGCCATAAATAATTCACCATTCCTAGCTCTATGGCTTGTGTTCTGTCTGTTGCAAATCCCAAAGCTAAAGATAAACAGACTTCATAAGTAACAAATAATAGCCCTCCCCAGAAAAGATAGCGTTTAGGAAAGCGTGATAACTTAGGTACACCTAAAATCAAAATAAGAAAGAGTGTACCTGTGGTATAAATCAGTGCGGCACCCCCTACAGCACCAAAATACTCACTAATATTACGAATTAAGCCAACAATGGTGCTCCAAAGTAGAATGGCAACAATGCCATATAATGTCCCTTTTGATGAGCTAGATATCATTTTTTTGCCTTCGAGTTCAAGATCCGGTCATTAGAACCGATATTAAAACAGAATCAATGTAATTGCTTTAATTACTATCATGCAAAAAATGAAAAACGAATAGGCAAAAATAAAAAGGAAATCTTGAGCAATGAAACATTTTGTTACAATTTATATTGAAAATAAAATATATTGATCCACTCCCCTTGGTTGTAAAAAAAGAGAGAAGAATTATAAATTGTAAAATTATGACATCTAATTTCAAAAAAAATGAATTAATATTACTTCTATTTTTTTTTGAAAAAGCAAATTTAAATCTTTTATTTCTGTAAAAAAACATTCTATTTCGTTTCTTTTCCCCTCAATACGTGTAAATTTTTGTTTCACCATGTAAATATTTTTATCATAAAATATATATTATGAAACATAATGTTATACGTATAAACACCTTATCTATTTTGGATAATCATTATTTGACTGCAAAAAATACAATAAATATCAATCAGATAAATTCAAAATTAACATACATTATATAAACTTATGTATTTTCCCATTTCTTAACATTAATTTTTACCTATAGTTAATAGAATATCCGTAGTTTTTAACTATCGAACCTATCAAAAATTATCGTTTTAAACGATTTCTATAATTTTTTTAGCCCATCTATAATTTTCGCTAATTTGACTTAAGTGCAATATGAATTTTATTCCTGTTTAATGTGAAATTTGATCTATTCGTTCTTATTTTAATAGGTGTATTAATAATTCTATTTACGCTTCTCAAACCTATTTTAATCACTGCTTCTTCATTTATTAAGCAGGGTTAAATATAGCTTATTTTATTAAGCTAAAAACAAAGATATATATTGAAAATATAGGAACAATGCATGAAAAAGTTATTATTATCTGCCATTATTACTTCAACAATGGCAGTTATTGCAGCACCTGCATTAGCAGCAACTACCACCACTGTAAATGGCGGTTCTGTTAACTTCGAAGGTTCTGTCGTTAATGCGGCTTGTGGTGTTGATAGCAGCTCATCAAACCAAACCGTTCACTTAGGTCAATTCCGTGTTGTTGAATTCGCAGCGAAAGGTGATGAAACAAACCGTATTCCTTTTAGTATCAAATTAAATAATTGTGATACTACAGTATCAGCTAATGCTGCAATTACCTTCAACGGTACGGCTTCAAGTGGTGATGCAAATGCGTTTGCATTACAAGGTGCTAATTCAGCAGAAAATATTGCTTTAAAAATTACTGATTCTACTAGTGCCATTGTTGCACCAAACCAAGCTTCTACAACTCAAAAACTGATTGATGGTGAAAACCAATTACATTACAACGCCTCCCTTATTTCAACTGAAGATGCGGTTAAGGCAGGTAGCGCAAACGTCACCACAAACTTTATGATTACCTACTCTTAATTGCTAATTATTTTTGATTGATATCTTATTGCCAAGGACGGCATATTTTTCTATCAAAAATACAATTGCCCGTATTCATTACCTAATGTATCTTTATTATGAAAAAAATACTTATATTCCTTGTTGTTTTTCTCTTTCCATTATTATCTTATTCTAATGGTGTTTCATTGGGTGCAACACGTATTGTTTATAATTCTAATATTAAACAAACGAATCTTGTAGTAACGAATTCAGATAAAGAAAATAATTTCCTCATTCAATCATGGGTTTCAGATATCGATGGAAATAAAACAACTGATTTTATTGTTACGCCTCCTTTATATATTTTAGATGCCAATAAAGAAAATGCATTAAGAATTATGTATGTCGGTAAATCATTACCAAAAGATAAAGAAAGTTTATTTTGGATGAATGTAAAAGTTATACCTTCATTACAAAAAGGGCTTGAGAAAGAAAATACCATGCAAATTGCGATACAAAGTCGAATTAAATTATTTTATCGCCCAAGTATTTTACCGGCTTATAGTGAAAAATTTGCTAATGAAATTAAGTTTTCTTATCAAAATGGGGAACTTATTGCCACTAATCCAACGCCTTATTATATTACGATGGTAAATCTAGCCGTAACAGGTAGTCAACTTCCATCAAGTATCATGCTCAATCCTTTATCCCAATTAACATTGGGAAAAATAAATCGAAATGAAAATACAATTTCATTCCAAACAATTAATGATTACGGCGCACAGACCCCAGTATTAAAAAAAGAAATTACTCATTAACAATTACATCTGCTTTTAGCTTGTTGGTTAAAAATCATGGTTAATAAAAATACAGTTTGTTTTCTTTTTTCTGGCATCATTACGATTTCATTAATATTGCCATTTCCTTCATATAGTGCAAACCGATTTAATCCTGCATTTTTATCTGATTCACCTGAAGCAGTCACTGATTTAAGCTATTTTGAAGCAGGAAACAGTATTAAACCCGGTGATTATCCTCTGGATATTATTTTTAATAATGAATATCTACGAAATGAAAGTATTCATTTTATTAGCAATAATAAAAATGTGATCCCTTGTTTAAATAAAGCTTTTTTACAGTCACTAGGGATTAACATTAAGTTAATTACTGACTTTGATTTAAAATCAGAAAAAGAATGTATTGATATTTCGGATTCTATTCCTAATACCAGCGTTAATTATGATATTGAAAAACAAGCATTAAAAATTCAAGTACCTCAAGCCGCATTAAATCTCCAAGCACGAGGTTATATTCCACCGGAAAAATGGGATAACGGAATTACCGCAGGTTTATTAAATTACAGTTTTAGTGGTGCCAATAATTGGGGAAATTCTCATAATAATAGCTATTACCTTAATCTACGTAGCGGGATCAATATTGGCGCTTGGCGATTGAGAGATTATTCCACATGGAATTCATCAAATGGAAAGCATCAATGGGATCACATCAATACCTATCTTCAACGAAATATTGTGTCATTAAGAAGTCAGTTAAAAGTTGGCGATAGTTATACCTCATCAACATTATTCGACAGCGTTAATTTCCGAGGTGTTTCTTTAGAAAGTGATGACACCATGTTGCCAGATAGCCAACGAGGATTTGCACCTGTTGTGAGAGGTATTGCAAGTGGCAATGCCAAAGTTGTTATTCGACAAAATGGCTATGTTATTTATCAGACTTTTGTCTCTCTTGGTGCATTTGAAATTCGCGATCTTTATCCCACTTCAAATAGTGGCGATTTATATGTCTCAGTTGAAGAGAACGATGGAAGTAAACACGACTATATTGTGCCTTATTCTGCTGTACCTATTTTACAACGAGAAGGTCAAAAAAAGTTTGTTATTCAAGCGGGTGAAGTTCGCCAAGATAGCCAAAATAAAAAGCCTCGCTTTATCCAAGGTCATCTTATTTATGGTCTTCCTTATGACAGTACCGCTTACGGTGGTGCATTAATTACCTCTGATTATCAATCTTATGCGCTAGGTGTAGGTCGGAATATGGGAACTTTAGGTGCATTCTCAACGGATATCACCTTTGCCCATAGTAAATTACCTGATAATTCCACTTCTGAAGGGTACTCCCTGCGCTTTCTCTATGCCAAATCATTAAACCAATTTGGAACAAATTTTCAATTATTAGGATATCGCTATTCCACTTCGGGTTTTTATACGCTAGATGAAACACTTAATACTCGAATGTCAGGCTATCTCTATGAAAATAATAAAGAAGAACCATTACGCTATTTTAATTTACACAATAGAAAAAAAGGCAGTCTTCAAGTGAATTTATCACAGCAACTTGGAGATTATGGTTCTGTTTTCATGACAACCAATTGGCAAAATTATTGGGAAACCAATGAAAAAAATGTTCTGTTTCAAGCTGGTTATAACGGCAATGTAAAAGGCCTCTCTTACAATATTATTTATGGATACAACCGCATGATGAATAGCGGTCAGCGCGATCAAACACTCTCTTTGGGTATTTCGATTCCATTGCAATTATTAATGCCTTCAAGCTATCAATCCGTAAATAGTGCTTATCTCACTTATAACTATAGTCATAATGATAATGGTTATTCAGCACATAATGCCGGTGTAGCAGGCACATTATTTGAAGATAACACGCTCAATTACAGTGTTCAGCAAGGCTATAGTAATCAAGGCGGAAGTTATACAGGTAACGCAGCATTAGGTTATCAAAGTCGCTATGGCAACCTTAATGTGGGTTATAACTATAACAAAGAGGCTCAACAACTGAATTATAGCGTTGCTGGGGGGATGTTACTTCACAGCGAAGGTTTAACGTTAAGCCAGCCTTTAAGCTCAAATACCATTCTTGTTGATGCTCGCAAAACCGCAGACGTTCCCATCGATAATGCAACGGGGATTTATACCGACTGGCGTGGATTTGCCGTTATTCCTTATGCAACCGCTTATCGCCAAAATAAAGTCGCGCTTGATACCACAGCACTTCCTGATAATGTCGAAATTGAACAGAATATTCAGCAAGCTATTCCGACCCAAGGCGCTGTTATCAAAGTCAATTTTGATGCTAAAACAGGATATCGCCTACTCCTAACACTGCAGCGACAAGGGCGCCCACTTCCTTTTGGTGCCATAGCATCCGACAAGCAAAATCACCTATCCGGCATTATTGGTGATGATGGCTTACTTTACCTTTCTGGTGTCCCTGAATCAGGCGTATTAGATATTCGTTGGGGAAATCGTGCGTCTGAACAGTGCCAAGTAAATTATAAATTACCTGAAAATCAACAAGATGAACCTTTTGTAAAAATGACACAGGAGTGCCAATAATGCATAAACTCACGCTTATTTTGGCTCTATCACTCCTTTTTATGACTAAAGGATATGCCTATGACACTTTAGTGCAAATTCATGCACGAGTGACAGGCAACACCTGCACCGTTGAGACAAACTCAGAAAATATTACAGTGAAACTTGGCGACATTGCGACGAAAGACTTCACATCAACGGCGATGAGCCAACAACGAACACCAGTTATTCCTTTTAGTATCAAATTAGTGGACTGTCAGCCAGAGGCCAGTGCGGTGAAAGTCAGTTTTAACGGTACGGGTGATCTCTCTGATAATACATTACTGGCGATTAATGATAATGGCGCAAAAGGTGTCGCTATTTCAATTATGGATAAAAATAGAACATCAATCGCAGTTAATGATAAAAGCCAATCTTATCCCCTGTTACCTAATCAAGATAATACCCTGCAATTTTACGCTCGCTATGTCGCCACTCAAGTGCCAGTCAGTGCAGGACAAGCCAATGCAACCACCACATTTTTATTGGAGTACCAATAATGAAACGTATTTTATTCCCCCTTACATTACTGGTTTCCCTTGTTTGTCTTCCCACAGAAATGGCATGGGCGGTGGCAGATCCTCTTGTAGTTTCACCGCCGCCAATGAATTTTGATGGCGCAGCGGATGGTACACCCACAGGCACTCCCATAACCTCAACGTGGATAGGTGAAACTTCCGTTTTTAATGGCTTTAAATGTGAAAATCAGTTCTTACAAAAATGTTGGGTAGAAACACTGTATGCCAATGCGTTAGGCTCAAAAATTAGTGGTATTTACTATTACGAAGGGGGAGATCGTTACCCAATTTATTCACTACCCGGAGTCAAAGGTATTGGCTATGCTTTTGGCCTAAAAGATAACAATGACAGTGTTTCTTATGTGCCAATTGATGTTAATAATGGTTCTGGTGCAACCATTATTTATCCAGCGGCAGGCTCTACTGTTAACCATAATGTTGACCGCATTTCATTAAAAGGCAAAGTAGTGTTTGTTGTCACAGATGAACACTTAGAAACGGGTATTTATAATATTCCTTATACCGTTATCGCCAATACTTGGTCTGAATATGGTGGTGCACATAAAGGTAATAACACCTCTCTCGTTGCTATTAACCCTGTGACAATCACCATTAAAGCCAGAGGTTGTACGGTCAATACGAAAAATCTCACCTATGAATTAGGCGATATCTCAATGCGAGATATGGCAACCATTGGTTCAACGTCAAAAACACAAAGTAAGCCCATTTCTGTCACTTGTGATACCAATGTTCACCTATATGCCAGCATGACCGACCAATCTACCTATTCTAATAATACAGATGTACTCACACTAACATCAGACTCTGATGCTTCGGGTATTGGGATACAGTTTCTTTTTAATGATAATCCAACCCCCGTCGTTTATGGGCCTGATATCAGCGCGACTGGACAACCTAATCAACGTTTACTTCATATAACAACTTCTAATAACGAAAACTACACATTAAACCTGTCAACTCGCTATATCACGACTGGAACACTAAAACCTGGTAAAGCAAACGGGTTAGCCAGTCTGACTTTTTCTTATCAATAATGATTTGAATTTCTAAGGCTGATTAAATGATTGATAACAGCAAAACCATTAATTTTCGTATAGGGCAACGAATACGTCATTTACGAAAGAAATTAAAATACTCAGGAGCCCTTTTTGCTCAAGAGTTAGGAATAAGCCAACAACAACTTTCTCGTTATGAACGGGGAACAAATAGGATAAGTATTGAATTTATTTATCTGATTTCTGAAAAATTTGATGTTCATATTAGTTATTTTCTACAGAGCAATTATTTAATTAATATTGAACAACAACGCAAAACGCAAGAAAAAAACAGTCGACTTGTTGCTGAATGTTGTATAAAAAAATAATACAAGTCACGCTTATTTTCTTTAATTATCTTTGGCTTACACAACCTCTCTCATTTATTTTTATTGTTAACTTAATGGAAACCTTATGCCTTTTTCGACATAAAAAAAGCCACCTTTATAAAGGTGGCTTTTTAGCAAATAAGATGCGATTAGCGTCCCGCTTTTAATTTTTGATAATAGCTTTCATACAACACTGTCGCATCACCCACATCATTTTGCCATTCGCCTTTATTGATAATCTCTTCTGTTGGATAAAGAGAATTATCTTTAGTGATCACATTTGGCAGTAGCTTTTGCGCAGCGAGATTAGGTGTTGGGTAACCAATGTTTTCAGCCACTTTTGCTGCGATTTCTGGGCGTAATAAGAAGTCGATAAGTTTATGCGCACCTTCGACATTTTTGGCATTAGCAGGAATAGCTAAGCTATCCATCCAGAAAATACCCCCCTCTTTTGGCCACACCATTTCAATAGGTGCACCAGCATCGCGAGCAATAAATGCAGAGCCATTCCAAATCATTCCTAAATTAACTTCCCCTTGCATATAAGGGTTAGCAGGATTATCTGAATTAAAGGCCAATACGTTTGGCATCAGCTTTTGTAGCTCTTTATAGGCTTCTTCAATCTCTTTAGGATCGGTTGTATTACCCGAATAGCCTAATTTTAATAATGCCATTTGGAAAACTTCACGGGCATCATCGGTTAATAACAGGCTATCTTTATATTCAGGTTTCCATAAATCTGCCCATGAAGTAATGCTACTCACATCAACTTCATCGCTATTAATACCAATAGCAGTCGCCCCCCAAATGTAAGGAATGGAGTAATCGTTTTCTGGGTCGAATGATTTATGTAAAAGGCTAGGATCGAGATTATCAAAATTGGTTAATTTTGATTTATCGATTTTTTGTAGCATACCTTCATGACTCATTTTAGAAATAAAATAAGTAGAAGGAACCACCAAGTCATAAGCACCTTCTTTATAGGTCTTTAACTTGGTATACATGCTTTCATTGGATTCATAGGTGGAATAAATCACCTTAATCCCAGTTTCTTTCGTAAACTGTTCAAGCAGACCAGGCGGCACATACTCCGTCCAGTTGTAGAAATATAATGTCTTACCATCATCAGCCGATGCTGTGCCGATACTTAATGCCATTACGCTGGCAGCAAGTACTGAGGACCACTTTTTCATTTATGTTTCCTTCAGTGGTTGGTGCGTTAATATCAAATAGGCAGCGAGCCTACCTCCAACAGATTGGTCTTCAAGACCCCAAAAAGTACGAGAAACTCGCACTAATGCATGTTTACGCTTTGCCAGTTCTGTCTCTTAAGATCAACTGACTAATTAATACTAATACTAAAGATAGACCTAAAAGGATGGTTGCAAGCGCATTCACTTCTGGCGAAACACCCACTTTTACCATTGAGTAAATTTTCAGTGGTAAAATTTCATAGCTTGGCCCTGTCACAAAAGAGGAAACGACAACGTCATCCATAGATAACGTAAAGCTTAATAACCAACCTGAAGCTACTGCTGGCATTGCCAGAGGCATAATGATTTTACGTAAAATAGTAAATTCACCTGCCCCTAAATCTTTAGCAGCTTCCAGCATTTTTACATCAAACCCACTTAATCGTGAATACACAGTCACCACAACAAAAGGCAGGCAAAATGTAATATGTGAAAATAGAAGCGACCAAAATCCTAATGAAACACCTAGGATCATAAACAGTACAAGTAACGAAATCGCCATCACAATATCCGGCGACATCATGACGACAAACAACATACCACCGACAAATTTTTTGCCACGAAAACGGTAGCGATAAAGTGCAACCGCCGCTAATGAGCCGATTAATGTGGCGAATGTCGCAGAGGTGACCGCCATTGTTAATGAATGTCCTGCCGCTTGAAGCAGACTGTCATTATTAAATAAAATGGCGTACCAATCTGTGGTAAAGCCTTTCCAGTTGATCCCGAAACGTGATGAGTTAAAAGAGTTAACTATCAGAATGATGATCGGGATATAAAGATACGCGTAAATAATGGACATAAATCCACCACGCAATAACCGTCCTATCATTCTATTTCTACCTTCTTATGCAGTAGCTTCACGGCTCGGTAATACACAAACAGCATTAATCCCATCACCAATGTTAAACAAATACTTGTGGCTGCACCGAAAGGCCAGTCACGAATATTTAAGAATTGGCTCTTAATTACGTTACCAATTAATAAGTTTTTCGCACCACCCATTAAATCAGCAACAAAGAATAAGCCCATCGCAGGTAACATCACGAGTAAACAACCCGCAATAATGCCCGGCATTGTTAATGGAATAATAATACGAATAAAGGTTTGAAATTTATTAGCACCTAAATCGCGCGCTGCTTCTAAACAAGGTTTATCTAACTTTTCAATGCTGGAATATAACGGTAATACCATGAAAGGTAATAAAATATAAACCAGTCCCAGCACAACGGCTTCTGGGGTATAAATAATTCTGAGTGGCTTATCAATAAGTCCAATCCACAACAGGAATTCGTTAAAATAACCTTTCGTACTTAGGAATATTTTTAATCCATAAATACGAATAAGCGAGTTTGTCCAAAAAGGTACAATCAATAAAAACAACATTAATGGCTGTATTTTCTTAGGCATTTTTGCGAGGAAATAAGCAAAGGGATAACCTAATAATAAACAAGCTAATGTTGCGACTACCGCCATATTAATAGAATGCAGTAACACTTCTGCATACATCGGATCAAATAAGCGATAGTAGTTATCGAGTGTAAAGACCATCTCGACAAGGTTGGCATCATTACGCGTTAAAAAACTGGTCGCAATGATCATGATATTCGGCAAGAAGACGAACAGCATCAACCAACCCACAACACCAGTAATAACGATGTTTTGAAATAGTTTACGTGTTTTCTTCATCTGCCAGTACGACCTCCCAGCTTTCAACCCAAGTTACTGCAATTTTTTGGTCTAACGAGTGATCAACATCTGGATCATCTTCATTAAAGAATTCACTGACCATCACCACCTTGCCATTTTCCATTTCAACAACAGAATCTAGCGTCATGCCTTTATAGTTACGTTCACGAACATAACCAATTAACCCAGGAAGGTTTTCAAGATCGTGAATTTCTTCAACACGGAGATCTTCAGGTCGAAGTAATACTTTGAGTTGCTGATTTTGTGTCACAGGTAATGTGGTATAAATATCACATTCATGACCTTCAACATCAGCACGAATACGTGTTTCATCAATACGATGGAGCACACGCGCATCAAAGATATTAATTTCACCTATAAATTGCGCAACAAACAGATTTGTTGGCTCTTCATAAATTTCACGCGGAGTACCATCTTGCTCAATACGCCCTTCACGCATCACCACGATCCGGTCTGACATGGTCAGCGCCTCTTCTTGGTCATGAGTCACGAAAATAAAGGTGATCCCTAATTTACGTTGTAAGGCTTTTAATTCATTTTGCATCTGTTTACGTAATTTGTAATCCAGTGCAGATAATGATTCATCAAGCAATAAGACCTTTGGTTTATTCACAACAGCGCGCGCAATCGCAACACGTTGTTGTTGTCCACCAGAAAGGTGTGCTGGGCGACGTTGTGCGAAATCTTCAAGTTGCACCATACGCAATGCTTCTTCAACGCGAATATTAATCTCATCAGCAGGTGTTTTCTGCATGCGAAGACCAAATGCGACGTTTTCAAAAACAGTCATATGTGGGAAAAGCGCGTAACTTTGAAAAACCGTATTTACAAAACGTTGTTCCGCTGGGATATCCGTAATATCTTGTCCATCAAGGATAATTTGCCCATCGTCAACGTCTTCTAAACCCGCGATTAAACGCAAAACCGTCGTCTTACCACAGCCCGAAGGACCGAGGATGGTTAAAAACTCGCCATGGTTGATAGTGAGATCGAGGCGGGAAATAATTTGTTTTCCGTCGAAACCTTTACTTAAGGATTTTAATTCGACAACTGGTGTCAGAGATGTTTTCTCAGTCATTTAAGGTAATACTCTATCCCGAAGAATAATGCAGATAGAACCGCCACTGGAAAAGACTGTGTGAGCTGCCGGAGCATTATGCTCCACAGAAGCCCAAAACCAGCGACGCCGTATGTATAGTACAAGCGGAAAATGATAAACGCAGTGACGTGAAATTGAAAGCAAAAAGGTGCATAAACAATGAAAAACTATTCATATTTAAGTTTTTCATCATAAACCATGCCCTTTAGGGTTTATGCTAAAAACACAATAAAATCATAATGCTATTAATTTATATAAATCGTAAAAATCGATTAAGTTTATAATTAAATAAATTTTCTCTTAGAAGTTGTCTAATCGCCTTATTTTCCTATAAAAACTTATTAGCTCGTTTATTTGCAACGCTATTTTATGGTCGTTGTTTATACAAGAAAAGTTGATTAAATTACGCTTCTTTTTATATTTTCATCTTATTATGATGATAAAAACTTTATATATCATATAGATGGAATTTAAATAACACCTCCTAATATTTAGGAGGTGTTAAGGGAATTAATACTATTGTACTTAATGACGTTTTATTAATTTTTTTAAATACAAAATTGCGTTGTTCACATTTGGTAAAGGGCCGATTTTGTCATTTAACAGTGGAAAAGTGCCTGTTCTAATTAATAAGTCACGCATTTGTATCGGCGTTAACACACTGTTTGTACGGTCTTTATACCAAGATTGGATCACAGCAGCGGCTCCCGCAACTAAAGCACTGGCTGACGATGTTCCACTAAAATTAGCGGTATAAGTATGGTTATCATCACTTCGAAACAGATCACCATAACCCGCTGTTGCAACATCCTCTCCCCACGCTTGTACATGAATAGGTGAACCATGCGTTGAGAAAGGTAATCGATTTAATGTATAAGGCGAACCTGCACCAACACGTATTGAGTTATTATCATGGCGTTGTCGGTAACTTTCATAATCAGGTAAATCCAGATCTACGCCCCCATTACCTGCTGCCATAATCACAATGATCCCAGCATCTGTTAATGCGCGAGTCGCTTCCCAAATATGCATTTCATAATCCGCAGGTACATAAGCTTGATGTTCACAAATTGTCTGCATTTCATATAAAACAATATCACCAGCATGTAATATGCGTTTACTCGCAATAATCGCATCAATACGCCCACAAGTTAATTCAGAGATGGCATAAAACATATCTAATTTATAAGCGAGTCCAGTGATCCCTTTACCATCATTTTTTCCCATTATTAATCCCGCAACCGCTGTACCATGATCTGCCTGACTGGTTTTTTCATTAAATGGTAATAACGACGTAATATTATCCGTTGATAAATCATGATGAGAAAGATTGAAATCCCATTCAATATCAGCCACTTGTATTCCTTGCCCATATGCTTCTTGCTTCCATGCTTCACAAATCCCTAATCCTTTAATTTTATTAATATTCACTGTTTTTTCTGGCGTATTTAAGTATTGCTGATATTGAGTAAAATCAGGCGTAATATTAGGAGGTTCAATAGGTTGTATCGGCACCGTTTGTACATATTCAATATCAGGGTGTTGTTGTAATATTTTAATCACTTCATCTAAAGAATAATGATTATTCTCTGGTAAATTAAGGTAATAATATTTATTTAGATCATTAAAGTTTATTGTAATAGAATCTATATAATTTTTGGGTGGTAATTGATGAACAGATGATATTACCGGAACTAAAGGTATATTAGTTAAAAGGGAATGATGCATTTCATGGGAAGTAGAAAATGACAGTTTTTTATTATCATAATCAAGATTATTTAATTTTATAAGGATCTTTCTTTTAATGTTCATATTCAATGCTCCTCTTTTTATTTTTTCGCTTTATAGCGTAAAACCTTGAGCAGTGACTATTTCCATTTTTAATAGAGATAATATAAATAGGCTATTTTATAAAAATAAATATCAAGTCTATGTTCTAAAAAATAGACTTAATATTATTTGAATGATGTTCATTAACTAAAATCAATATGTAGGCGTAGTTTTCCACAACAATCACATATAACGGTATCATCTGTGATAAAAGCTCCTGTTTTTATCGGTTCAGGATGATATTTAATTTAAAATAAGGCAATGCTCTTTTTTCTGTTGGCATATAAGTTCCTATTTTGTTGTTTCTGATGACTCTTCTTGAGTTCATTAAAACAATTCTAACATCAGATCCACCATGCGTTAGTTATTCTCTATGCTATAATGCGCCCTCATTTTCTACCCTCACAAAAAAATAAGGGTAGCAACGCCTAAATAGACGAAAGAATTACAGCATGTCAGAAAATACAGAACTCAATAAACCAACAGAAAATCATCGTGTTAATAGCCATTCAAATACATATAATTTGAACCGTTTCTCTGTTGCGCCGATGCTCGATTGGACTGATCGTCATTGTCGTTATTTCTTTCGTCAGCTCAGTAAAAATACACTGCTTTATACTGAAATGGTCACAACAGGTGCCATCATTCACGGTAAAGGCGACTATCTAAAATACAGTGAAGAAGAACATCCAGTCTCTTTGCAGTTAGGTGGAAGCGATCCTCAAGCTTTAGCGCAATGTGCAAAATTGGCACAAGAGCGTGGCTATGATGAAATCAATTTAAATGTGGGCTGCCCTTCAGATCGCGTACAAAATGGGCGTTTTGGTGCTTGTTTAATGGGAGATGCACAACTCGTTGCAGATTGTGTGAAAGCCATGCGTGATGTCGTTGATATTCCTGTTACGGTAAAAACCCGTATTGGTATTGACGAGCTAGATAGCTACGAATTTCTATGTGATTTTATTGATACTGTTAGCCGTGATAATAACTGTGATACCTTTATTATTCATGCCCGTAAAGCATGGTTATCGGGTTTAAGTCCAAAAGAGAACCGTGAAGTTCCACCTTTAGATTATCCTCGTGTTTATCAATTAAAACGCGATTTCTCGCATCTCACTATGGCAATTAACGGTGGTATTAAGTCACTAGAAGAAGCCAAAGAGCACTTAAAATATATGGATGGCGTTATGGTAGGTCGTGAGGCTTATCAAAACCCGTCAATTCTAACGCATGTTGATCATGAGCTTTTTGACAACCAGCTACCTATTGCCAATGCAGTCACTGCGGTAAGAGCAATGTATCCTTATATTGAGAAAGAGCTCTCACAAGGTACTTATTTAGGTCATGTTACACGTCATATGTTGGGGATTTTCCAAGGTATTCCAGGCGCTAGACAATGGCGACGTCATTTAAGTGAAAATGCCCATAAACAGGGCGCTGATTTATCTGTTTTAGAAAATGCACTTAAATTTGTAACTGAAAAATAACGATATTAAAAATAAAACCAGCCACATTGGGCTGGTTTTACTTTCATTAAAGTAATGAGAAGAAGCGATTATAATTGGCAACTAAATAAGCAATTTGAAATTCAAATGCTTCTTTAACTTCACGTTTACCTTCTTCTGTTCCTTCTTTCTTTTTAATATCAAAAAAAGCATTTTGCATTAATTGAACTGATACATCCATTGATTTTTGGAATGCAGATAAATTATTATTTTCACCAAGGCGTTTAAATAATGCTTCTGTTTTTTCATCTGCGACATCACGAATAAATTGTAATTCAACATTACTGACTTTATTATCTTCATAAATAAAATCAATAAAATCCTTTAATTCATCTTTTTGCATAAACACTCCATATTCTATTAATAAAAATCACGAAAACGTAAATTAAAAGAGATAGAGTTAAAAATAAATCTAAAATAAAAATAAGGCTTTTTTTTGATAATCAAACTTGAAATTATTTATATTTATTAATAATAAATATTAAAAACCTATTTAATTTATTTTAAATAGGTTTTAGTTTTTATAAATAATAATTAAGGAATAAGTAAACTCGATCCTTGAGATTGTCTACTTTCAAGATAACGATGAGCATCTTTCGCATCTGCTAAAGCAAATTTCTGATTATCTGGCACACTTACATCAATTTTACCGCTACCAATTAATGCAAATAGCGCTTCACTTGCAGCATCTAGCTCTTCACGCGTTGTGATATAACCCGAAATAGATGGGCGCGTCACATATAGAGAACCTTTTTTATTAAGAATACCTAAATCGACACCTGTTACGGCACCTGATGCATTACCAAAACTCACCATTAAGCCACGGCGCTGCAAGCAGTCTAACGAATCTAACCACGTTGCTTTACCAACAGAGTCGTAAACAACAGGCACTTTTTGGTTATTAGTTAGCGCCGAGACACGTTCCACAATCGACTCAGTCTGGTAATTAATCACTTCCCATGCACCTGCGGCTTTTGCTTTGGCAACTTTTTCATCACTACCTGCTGTACCAATCATTTTTGCACCAATGGCCTTCGCCCATTGGCTGGCAATTAAACCAACACCACCAGCTGCTGCGTGGAATAAGAAGGTTTCACCCGCTTGTAATTTATAAGTTTCATTGAAGAGATAATAAACCGTTAATCCTTTTAAGAAAGAGGCTGCGGCTTGTT
Source organism: Proteus sp. TSJ240517 (assembly GCF_047921575.1). Taxonomy (NCBI): domain Bacteria; kingdom Pseudomonadati; phylum Pseudomonadota; class Gammaproteobacteria; order Enterobacterales; family Morganellaceae; genus Proteus; species Proteus sp. TSJ240517. Next base: position 38,975 of record NZ_JBLRMH010000010.1, on the reverse strand, counting down.
CAAAAGAGATATTATCAGGCAGACGTGCTACTTTATTTTCTGGTACATTATGCGTATCGCTATAAGCCCCTAGCGGAGATTGCGCATACACAACTCTGTCCCCTTCTTTTAGTGAAGTCACTTTAGCGCCTGTTTTGATAATAATGCCCGCAGCTTCAGTGCCTAATCCACTTGGGAATTGGCTTACAGGATATAATCCGCTACGCACATAAGTATCAATATAGTTAATACCAATTGCCTTATTGGCAACTTGAACTTCATGATCGCCAAGAGGAGCGGGTGTAAATGTTGCTAACTCAAGAACATCTGCATCGCCATGAGTTGCAAATTGAATACGATTAGCCATTACTATCTCCTTTGTAGGATGAGAGGTTAAATAAGCGAGCGCAAAAAGACCTTTGGAGATAATGACAAAGGATAGCTATTTCTACAAGGCACAGATAATTGGGTTAGCGTATACTAATACGCTGACTGACACTTTTTCGATTTTATGCAGGATTTATGGCCAGAAACAAGACCACTGACAAGCTGATGTCTGATATTAAAGACCGACAAATGGAGGGATTAAAGCTACCTCCCCATTCGCTGGAAGCAGAGCAGTCCGTGTTAGGCGGTCTGATGATAGATAATGAACGTTGGGATAATGTTTCTGAACGCGTCACCGCCGAAGATTTTTATAGCCGACCTCATCGTACTATCTTCTCGCAAATGCAACGTTTGTTGGAATTAGGCAAACCTATCGACCTGATTACGCTATCCGAAGCATTAGAACAAAATGCCGAGTTAGACAGTGTAGGTGGTTTTGCCTATTTAGCAGAACTTTCAAAAAATACGCCAAGTGCGGCGAACATCAACGCTTATGCGGATATTGTCCGAGAGCGTGCGGTTGTTCGCGATATGATAAAAGTTGCCAACGAAATTGCAGATGCGGGTTTTGATCCTCAAGGACGCACCAGTGAAGATCTGCTCGACTTTGCTGAATCAAGAGTGTTCCAAATTGCTGAAACACGCGCCAATAAAGACGAAGGTCCTAAAGCAATAGATGCAATTTTAGAAGAGACTGTTGAAAAAATAGAACAGCTCTATCAAAAACCTCATGATGGTGTCACAGGGGTTTCAAGTGGTTATCAAGACCTTGATAAAAAAACCGCAGGATTACAAAAGTCAGATTTAATTATTGTTGCTGCACGTCCTTCTATGGGTAAAACCACATTTGCCATGAACTTATGTGAAAATGCAGCAATGACGGAAGAAAAACCCGTACTTATCTTCAGCTTAGAGATGCCCGGCAACCAAATCATGATGCGTATGTTGGCATCATTATCTCGTGTCGATCAGACAAGAATTCGTACAGGCCAGCTTGATGATGAGGATTGGGCACGTATTTCAAGCACCATGGGTATTTTGCTTGAAAAACGCAATATGTATATCGATGACTCATCGGGTTTAACACCAACAGAAGTACGCTCTCGTGCTCGCCGCATCTATCGTGAACATGGCGGTTTAAGCCTTATCATGATTGACTACTTACAGTTAATGAGAGTACCTTCATTATCTGAAAACAGAACACTAGAAATTGCTGAAATTTCTCGTTCTTTAAAAGCGTTAGCTAAAGAATTACAAGTTCCTGTGGTTGCTCTATCACAGTTAAACCGTAGTTTGGAACAACGTGCTGATAAACGCCCTGTTAACTCCGACTTACGTGAATCAGGCTCTATTGAGCAAGATGCTGACCTTATCATGTTTATTTATCGTGATGAGGTTTACCACGAAAGTAGTGATTTAAAAGGGGTTGCAGAAATCATCATCGGTAAACAACGTAACGGTCCAATTGGTACAGTAAGGCTTACCTTTAACGGCCAATGGTCACGCTTTGATAACTATGCTGGCCCTGCTTACGACGATGAATAATCACTAACCTTGACTTAATGAAAGGAAGTATTGGAATAATATGAAAGCGGCAACCGCAGTGATAGATCGCCGCGCTCTGCGTCACAATTTTCAGCATGTGAGAGACTATGCCCCACATAGCCACCTGATAGCTGTCGTGAAAGCAAACGCTTATGGTCATGGGTTATTAGAAACAGCATATACCTTAATGGACAATGCTGATTGTTTTGGTGTTGCACGTATTGGTGAAGCATTAACCTTACGAAGTGGGGGTATTGTAAAGCCCATTCTTCTGTTAGAGGGCTTTTTTGATATCGTTGACCTACCTATTTTAGTCGTCAACCACATTGAAACGGTTGTTCATAGCCAAGAACAATTAGAAGCATTAGAACAGGCCGACTTAGATGAACCCGTCAAAGTATGGATGAAAATCGATACGGGGATGCACCGTTTAGGCGTGCGTCCTGAAGATGTGCAAGCCTTCTATTTACGACTTTCCGCCTGCAAAAATGTACAACAACCTGTCAATATTGTGAGCCATTTTAGTCGCGCTGATGAGCCTGATGTTCCTGAAGCAACACAAAAACAAATCACATTATTTCAAAATTTTATTCAAGATAAAGCCGGTGATAAGTCTATCGCAGCTTCTGCGGGTATTTTATTTTGGCCTCAAGTTCATTATCAGTGGGTTCGCCCCGGTATTATTACTTATGGTATCTCCCCCACTGGTGATGAAAGAACAGGTAAAGATTTTGGCTTAACCCCTGCAATGACACTGAAAACAAGCCTGATTGCTGTTCGTAAACATAAAGCGGGTGAACCTGTTGGTTATGGTGGAACATGGGTAAGTGAAAAAGACACTTATCTTGGTGTGATCGCTATTGGTTATGGCGATGGTTATCCTCGTAGTGCACCTTCAGGTACTCCTGTGTGGATCAATGATCGAAAAGTGCCTATTGTTGGCAGAGTTTCGATGGATATGATCAGCGTCGATTTGGGGACTGAACTGATTGATAGTGTTGGTGATGAAGCTATTTTATGGGGAGATGTGTTGCCCGTAGAAGAAATTGCCAAATATAGTGGTATTAGCGCCTATGAGTTGATTACAAAATTAACCTCGCGCGTCATCATGGAATACCTAGACGAACAATAATACACACGATATTGTATCCCTATGACACACTAAAAGTGATTGGAGAAGAAGCCGTGTTTCAACAGGTTGAAGCGTTTCCGGGAGATCCGATTCTCTCATTGATGGATGTTTATAACAAAGACCCACGTCAGGATAAAATTAATTTAAGCATTGGTCTTTATTATGACGAAGAAGGCAAGACCCCTATTTTAGGAACAGTTTCAGTTGCGCGTCAGCAACTTAATGCCATGACCCCCACCGCAACACTTTATTTACCAATGGAAGGGCTGGCGCCTTATCGCAGCGAAATTCAAGCTCTCCTTTTCGGTGCAGATAATCCTCTAATTGCAGAAAAGAAAATTGCCACAATCCAAACATTAGGTGGATCAGGCGCATTAAAAGTAGGTGCTGATTTTCTCCATCGCTATTTCCCAAGATCAGAAGTGTGGATAAGTGATCCGACTTGGGATAATCATGCTTCTATTTTTGCGGGCTCGGGTTTCAAGGTAAATTATTACCCATACTTTGATCCTGAAACCAAAGGCGTAAAATTTGAAGCACTACTCGATTGCTTTAAAAAACTGCCTGAAAAAAGCATCGTATTGATGCACCCATGTTGCCACAACCCAACAGGCTCTGATCTGACTAAAGATCAATGGGATCAAGTCACTGAAGTATTAAAAGCTCGCCAAGCAATTCCATTCTTAGATATTGCTTATCAAGGCTTTGCTGAAAATTTAGATGAAGATGCTTACGCTATTCGTACTATGGCAAAAGCAGGATTACCGATACTTATCAGTAACTCTTTTTCAAAAATATTTGGGATCTACGGTGAACGTGCTGGTGGCTTATCAATTGTGTGTGAAAATGCCACTGAATGCGAACATGTATTAGGTCAGTTGAAAGCAGGTGTACGTCGTATCTACTCAAGCCCTGCAAACTATGGTGCGCAAATTGTCAATAAAGTGCTATCAGACCAAGTTTTAACTGCACAATGGCAAAAAGAAGTCGCGCATATGCGTGATCGCATTAAAGAGATGCGCGTTACTTTAGTCGAAGCTTTAAAAGTTGCTCTGCCTGAAAAGAATTTTGATCATCTATTAACTCAACGCGGTATGTTCAGCTATACCGGCTTTACACAAGCGCAAGTTGATAGATTACGTGACGAATTTGGTATTTATCTTGTCGGTACTGGCCGTGTTTGTATGGCAGGTGTTAATACAAGTAATGTTCAGCGCATTGCGCAAGCCTTTGCGGCTGTGAGTATTTAATCTAATCAACGCAATTCCATGATAAAAAAATACCTGCCTATTTTTATAAGCAGGTATTTCTTTTTACTGCATCACAACATCACTACCGCTTTAGGTTTTCGCCTTTTATATATTGACAGCTTGCTTCTTTTCCCCAGCATTACGACGCGCTTTTTCTTCCATAATCTCAATGATTTGAATATCTGTATGTTGCATTGCACGACTGGCTAATGCACAGAGATTCGCTATTGAACTATCGACATCGTCACTGACAATACCATCAGTACCCGCAACACTTTGATTTTGCATCGCCATTAATACTGCTTTATAGGCACTCGCTGCACTACTTGATACTTTCATTGCACAGCTATTCGATGCGCCATCACAGATAATGCCACTGATATCACCAATCATACTGTTGATAGACATACTGACAGTGGTGAAATCTTTTGTGAGTAACCATGCCATTCCTGCGGCTGCACCCATTGAAGCGGTTGTTGCAGCACAAAGGGCGGAAAGTGGTGGAAAATGGCTATGAACATAAATTGCCATTAAGTGAGATAAAACCAATGCACGCAGTAAGGTTTCATCATCGGCTTTAATAAATTCAGCAACCACCATTACAGGCAATGTTGCGGCAATACCCTGATTACCTGAGCCTGAATTACTCATTGCAGGTAATACCGCCCCACCCATACGAGCATCAGATGCAGCTGATGCTCTGATCATGATTTCATTAAGTAAGTCTTTACCTAACAAACCTTTCTCTTGTTGCAGAATTAAGGTACGACCAATGGCTAATCCATAGGTGTTTTGTAGTCCCTCTTCTGATAAAGCGCCATTTAAACGAGCGGCATTGAGCATAAATTCAATTTCACTCACTGGCACGTTAAGTGCGAAATTATAGATATCTTCAGCACAAACATCAGTAAAAGGTTTTTCATCAGTAGATTCACAATTATTGGTAAGCGCTGATTTATCTTCCTCAAAAACAACGTTACCGTTACATTCACAACGAACAACATGTGTATGCTCTCTTGCGATACTGACGATGGCATAACCAGATTGGCTATACACTTTCGCTTCAGAGTAAAGAACATCTTCACAAGGTGCTTTTACACCCACAGTGACTTTACCTTGAGCAACCAGTGTCTTAGCTTGAGCAACTGCATCAGCGGATGCTTTTAACAAGACCTCCAACCCAGCATCAGGATCTCCTCCTGTCGCACCTAATGCTGCTGCAATAGGTAGCCCAGCCATTCCCGTTCCCGGCACTGTTACGCCCATTCCGTTTTTCATCAAGTTTGGTGAAACCCAAGCTTCGACACGAACAACAGGCTCGCCTAAAAGCGCAGTTGCTTTCGCTGCTGCCAATGCTAATGAAATTGGCTCAGTACAACCCACTGCTGGCTTAACACCTTCACGTAACTGACGAACAAACTGTGACCATAAATGAGAATTTTTGTTCTGGCTCATAATCTAACACCTTGGATTAATTTAGTTTTTAAAAACAATGCCTAACTAGAACCGAAGTCGGCGACTATGAGAATGCCAAGAACGGAGAGATAACGAGCAGTAAACCGGTAAAAATAATCAGGTAGAGCGATGCACCTTTGTATTTGTGTAACATTGGTACTTTGTACACTAAGTATGCAGGGATAAGACAACCCACCATACCGAAGATTGGGCTACAAATTGAGGTAAAACTCAGTACTGGTGCATTCAGAATGATTGCACCCCATGCTAAAAGCACGGCGAAAATCATGATGCCGTTTTGTACCCATTTTTGGTTGATTTTTTCTGCTGGAATATAGCGTTGCAGAATATTCATAACGATCCCTTGTGTCGCTTCACGGAAACCTAGGTAGACACCAAAGAATGCAGTCATTACGGCGAAGATATTTAGCATAACGCTTACAACAGTTACCCAACCACCAGGGAAGAATTTTGCAGCAATCGCTAATGCAGAGATATTTTGTTCATACGCTTTAACTGCTTCATCATGACCCATTGCTAATGTGAATGAGATTGCATAGAAGAAAACAGTACAGAACAACACACCGAACGCGATGTTCATTGCACGTAACGCTTTGTGACGAGCAACTTCACGGTTTTTATTACGACCACGGTAAGAGATAACCATTGGACTTAATGTTTGGATAAACAGAATTGAAGTCAGGGTAAAAGGTAATGTAATGATTGCTTCTTTGATTAAACGTCCAGCGGGTGGTAATGCTCCCACGTTATAAAGATGCCACATACCAATCATGGAGATCCCTAACGCAGCAACAACAAACAGTTTAGTTAGTACCATAAAGCTTGATACTTTAAACAGTAATTGTTCACCACGAGAAGAGATAGCGACTAAAGCACAAATCAAGATCAAACCATAGAATGGGTTTTCTGACAGTAAACCTTCCGTAACACCAAATGTTTGTAAGTAAGAAGCACTGTCATTGGTGATTGCCGTTGAGTAAACAAACATCCAAATGACTAGCATCACAAAGTAGAGTGCTCCTAATAAAATACCCCAGTTTTTACCGAGGTAACCGGTGATAACACTTGGGTAGTCTTTACACTCTGGAGATTCAGCCAACGTATTAATAAATAGGCGTTGGAAAAGGTACATCGCAGGATAACCAATGATCGAGGATAGTAGGAAAACCCATAATCCCATCAGACCTACCTGCATAGGTAAAAACACAATACCTGCACCGATAGCCATACCGATACTCATGATAACCCAGCCCACATCATTGCCGTCGAATTTAATTGCAGCACGCCATTCTTGTTCTGTCATACCTGCGCGGCGAGCGCCAGCACTAGTTGCGGGATAGCTTGTTGTCTCTATTTTTGAGGAAGCCGTTTCCATATTAGTACTCACTTTTTATATTGTAATTGTTAATAGCAAAACGAATTTTTGGGGGTAAAAAAAGTCTATCTAACATTGCGATGTCGAAATAGCCTTACTCTTTGCAGGTATTATTTATTATGGGTAAATGATAGGGAATATTACGGAGAAAAAAGTTGTTATAAATCGTGATAGCCCGAAATGATTTGGAAAAAAATTCTATCGTAAGGAGAAAAATAGGATTATCTGTTCAAAGAGCATAGTAAATAATAACCTTCCCTCTATTGTAACCTTTGCAAACAAATAAATGATTGATTAATAATGAAAAATAACTATTGTTATACAATAATAGTCAAGTATAACAATTGAAACAAATCACCAAATAAACTGTGCTGTCTATCACGATATACTATGATAATCCTTTCTATTTAGCTTTGTTATCTCGTATTTGGTTAAAATACTGTTACTAAACAGCACAATTAACCATTTGATCTGTTTTTTATAAAAATAGGTGGCTAATAAGATAAAAATAGATAAGGAAGTGTATAGCCCAAAGAGAATACTTTTTTCGATAGAATTAAATTCTATCATATCCCATGGATTTACTTTTCTTGAAGAAAGTGCGCTACAAACCGTAAAGAGTTTATTGTTCGTAGCGCTTAGATCATAAGGGAATAAGCGGTGTGATCTTAATAACCGCGCTCTAAGATTGGTTTTAAGAATCTTGCAGTATGTGAGCCTTCAAACTCTGCGACTTGCTCTGGTGTGCCTGACACTAAAATTTGACCGCCACCACTTCCGCCTTCAGGGCCAAGATCCACAATCCAGTCCGCTGTTTTGATCACATCAAGATTGTGCTCAATAACAACAATGGTATTACCTTGGTCACGTAATTGATGAAGTACTTCAAGTAACAACTCAATATCAGCAAAGTGAAGCCCTGTTGTAGGCTCATCAAGAATATAAAGCGTCTGTCCCGTACCACGTTTTGACAACTCTTTTGCTAACTTAACTCGCTGTGCTTCACCACCCGATAAAGTCGTTGCTGATTGCCCCAAGCGAATATAAGAAAGACCAACATCAATCAATGTTTGTAACTTACGAGCCAGCGCTGGCACAGCATCAAAGAACTCCCTCGCCTCTTCAATGGTCATATCCAACGCTTCGTGAATGTTTTTCCCTTTATATTTTATTTCAAGGGTTTCACGGTTATAACGCTGACCTTTACATTGATCGCAAGGTACATAAACATCTGGCAAAAAGTGCATCTCAACTTTTATTACGCCATCACCTTGGCAAGCCTCACAACGACCACCTTTTACGTTGAAACTAAAACGACCTGGCGTATAACCACGAGTACGCGATTCAGGTACACCCGCAAATAACTCACGAATAGGTGTAAATACCCCTGTATAAGTTGCTGGATTTGAACGAGGTGTTCGGCCAATCGGGCTTTGGTTAATATCAATGACTTTATCGAAATGCTCTAAACCTTCAACGTCTAAATAAGGTGCAGGAACACTATTTGTAGCACCATTTAATTGGCGTTGTGCAATAGGGAATAACGTATCGTTAATCAACGTTGATTTACCTGATCCTGAAACGCCCGTAATGCAGGTAAATAAACCCACGGGTAATTTCAGATTTACGTTTCTTAGGTTATTACCTTTAGCACCTAAAATCGTCAGCATTTTCTCACGATCAACTGGAACGCGTTGCTCTGGAATAGCAATACGACGTTCACCACTTAAGAATTTGCCTGTTAATGAATTCGGATTATTGATGATATCTTCAAGCGTACCTTGAGCAACAATTTCACCACCGTGAACGCCCGCGCCTGGGCCAATATCGATAACATGATCTGCTGCACGAATAGCATCTTCATCATGTTCAACAACGATCACCGTATTACCCAAATTACGTAAGTGGATCAGTGTTTCAAGTAGACGATCGTTATCTCGTTGATGTAACCCAATTGAAGGTTCATCCAAGACATACATTACGCCAACTAATCCAGCACCAATCTGGCTGGCTAAGCGGATACGTTGCGCTTCACCGCCTGACAAGGTTTCAGCCGAGCGAGAAAGTGTGAGGTAATTTAAGCCTACATTGACCAAAAATTTAAGTCGATCACCAATCTCTTTTAAGACTTTTTCTGCGATCTTTGCTCTTTGACCACTGAGCTTGAGATTTTGGAAAAAGGTCATCGCATGACCAATGCTGTAATCTGCAATTTCAGGTAATGTAGTATTTTCAACATACACATGGCGCGCTTCACGGCGTAAACGCGTACCACCACAAGAAGCACAAGGACGATTACTAATATACTTAGAAAGTTCTTCACGTACCGCGCTTGATTCTGTCTCGCGGTAACGGCGTTCCATATTATTTAATACGCCTTCAAAAGGATGATGACGAACAACAACATCACCACGATCGTTTGTGTATTTAAATTCAATATTCTCTTTGCCTGAACCCGTTAAAATGACTTTTTGAATATTATCTGGTAACGAATCAAACGGCGCTTCAACATCAAAATGGTAATGTTCACCCAATGAGCGAAGCATTTGGAAATAATAGAAGTTACGGCGATCCCATCCTTTAATTGCACCACCAGCAAGAGAAATCTCTCTATTTTGGATCACTAATTCAGGATCAAAAAATTGCTGAACACCTAAACCATCACAAGTTGGGCAAGCCCCAGCAGGGTTATTAAAAGAGAATAAACGAGGCTCTAGCTCGCTCATGCTATAACCACAAACAGGACAGGCAAAGTTTGCAGAAAAAATGATATCGTATGCATTGTTATCATCCATATCAGAGATAACAGCAGTACCACCAGAAAGTTCTAATGCTGTTTCAAAAGATTCTGCTAAACGTTGGGCGAGATCGTCACGCACTTTAAAACGGTCAATCACCACCTCAATGGTATGTTTTTTCTGTAATTCTAATGTCGGCGGATCAGAAAGATCACACACTTCACCATCAATACGCGCACGAATATAACCTTGGGCAGCAAGATTATTGAGTAACTTAATATGCTCGCCTTTACGCTCTTTCACCACAGGCGCTAACAGCATTAAGCGCTTGCCTTCTGGCTGCTCAAGTACATTATCAACCATTTGGCTAACTGTTTGAGCGGCTAATGGAATATCGTGATCAGGACAGCGAGGTTCACCAACGCGTGCAAATAAGAGCCGTAGGTAGTCGTGAATTTCTGTAATCGTTCCCACAGTCGAACGCGGGTTATGCGACGTAGATTTCTGCTCAATCGAAATAGCGGGAGACAAACCTTCGATGTGATCAACGTCAGGCTTTTCCATTAACGAAAGAAACTGACGAGCATAGGCAGAAAGCGATTCGACATAGCGTCGCTGTCCTTCTGCATAAAGCGTATCAAAGGCTAAAGAGGATTTACCAGAGCCAGAAAGTCCCGTAATAACAATAAGTTTATCGCGGGGAATGACCAAATTGATATTTTTTAGATTATGGGTGCGAGCGCCCCGTACTTCGATTTTATCCATGAACATATCCCGGATTGAGAGAGTCGCCGAAAAAGAAAGAATCGGATAATTATGACACAAAGTTAACTGAATGGATATACAGTATATATAGTGAAATTGAATGACGATGAAAACCTGTCATTTTGAGACAAAAAAATTTCGACAATGTTCACAAATGAGAAATTCATCACGCGTCATATTCAAATTTTAGCGTACGTGATAAACTTATTCGCTTATGATTTCAAAAAATTTACTTTCGCAGGAGTACCGCACATGGCGAGCAGAGGCGTAAACAAAGTTATTCTTATCGGTAATTTAGGGCAGGATCCAGAAATCCGTTATATGCCAAGTGGTGGTGCAGTTGCAAACCTGACACTGGCAACATCAGAAAGCTGGCGCGATAAACAAACCGGTGAAATGAAAGAAAAAACCGAGTGGCACCGTGTGGTAATTTTCGGCAAACTGGCAGAAATTGCAGGCGAATATCTGCGTAAAGGTTCACAAGTGTATATCGAAGGTCAATTACAAACACGTAAATGGCAAGACCAAAGCGGTCAAGACAGATATAGCACTGAAGTTGTGGTCAATATCGGTGGCTCAATGCAGATGTTAGGCGGCCGTGGTGGTCAAGATGGCGCACCTTCACAAGGTGGCCAAGGCGGTTGGGGTCAACCACAACAGCCACAAGCATCACAACAATTTAGCGGTGGCGCACAATCTCGTCCTGCACAACAACCTGCAGCAGCACCAGCGCCAAACAATGAACCACCAATGGATTTTGATGACGATATTCCGTTTTAACGGTCACCTGAAACCTAGTTTCAGAAAAAATTATCTTAAAACCATCTAAAAAATTAACCCAGCTTAGGCTGGGTTTTTTGTTGATGATCATGACAGAACACTATGAAAAGTTATTTTCACAAAACCCCACTTTACACAAAGGTTTGCTTTCAAAAAATATGGTAAGATCTGCGCCATTAACAACGTCTGAGAGCATCTGATCCCCATGAATGAAGAGAAATTGCTCGCTCAGGCAGAAAAGATCTGCCAGAAACGAGGTGTTCGCCTGACTTCACAACGTCTGGCAGTATTGCGTCTGATAGTGCAGCAACCTTCTGCTATCAGCGCATACGACTTATTGGATTTACTACGCCAAGTTGAACCACAAGCAAAACCGCCAACGGTTTATCGTGGATTAGAATTTTTACTTGAGCAAGGATTTATCCATAAAATAGAATCCACCAACAGCTATGTACTTTGTCATCATTTTGATGATGTTGAACACACATCAGTAATGCTAATTTGTGACCGTTGTTTATCTGTCACTGAAAAAAATAGCCATAAAATCGAAAATTCTATTTCATTACTGGCACAAGAGAGTGGATTTCATTTACGACATAGCGTAATCGAAATTCATGGATTATGTTCACAGTGCCACGAAGCACAAGAGTGTACTCATCCTGAAGGTTGTCATCATGATCACAGTATGGATGATAATCTTAAGCAGAAAAAAACCGGTGACTATAAGCCTCGTTAAGCTTATAAAATACAAAAAGCCAGCTAAATGCTGGCTAATACGTGTTCTACTTTTGAATTCTCATTTCAGCTAATGAATACGCTTTACTTTCTTCACACTTACCAATAGCAATAACTAAAATAACGACTTCTGAATCAATGATTTGGTAAACCAATCGAAAACCAGATGCTCGTAATTTAATCTTATAGCAACCCGAGAGATCACCTTTTAAGCGAGCAGACTCACTCTATATAAGGGTTTTCCTGTAATTTTTTTAATTTCTTTTTAAATTGTTCTTTAATGCTTTGATCGAGTTTCTACCATTCTTTTAATGCACGCTTATCAAACTCAATATTAAAGATCATCAATATTTACTCTTATACGTTTACATGGTTTCTTCAAACGCTCACGTACAACAGCTAAAATATCCTCATCTTCATCTTGTTCACCAACAACGATAGAAACTTCAGAGAAAGGTAATTTTTCATTTTCAGAAACATAACGTAGAAACAATCTTATAGCATCTGAAGGAGACAGGTTCATTTTTTCAAATACTTGATAAGCTTCTTTTTTTAGCTCATCGTCTACTCTAACTTGTATTGTTGTCATAAACACCTCCATAATTAAAACTCATCATATTGTAATTACATTTGTAGTGCAGTGGTGTTTTTTATACAAATTAAAAAATAAAAAATGCAGATGATTTTGTGCTTTTACACATCATCTGCATCTTTATAAAATAAGTTGTGTTGACTTACTTTGGTACAAATTACAGCCATTCACCGTTACGAATAACCCCGACTGCTAAACCTTCCACAGTAAAGTTTTGTTCGCGTAAATCGACGATAATAGGTGAAAATTCTGGGTTTTCTGCATGAAGTTCAATTTTATTACCGCTTTTCTTAAGGCGCTTTACTGTCACTTCATCTTCAATACGAGCCACAATAACTTGCCCGTTGTGAACATCTTGCGTTTTATGCACGGCAAGTAAATCGCCATCCATAATACCGATATCTTTCATTGACATACCATTAACGCGCAATAAAAAATCTGCACTTGGTTTAAATAGCATTGGGTCAACTTGATAATGGCTTTCAATATGCTCTTGCGCTAAAAGTGGTTCACCAGCTGCGACTCGCCCAATTAATGGCAATCCTTCTGGCTCTTCTTCCATTAGCAAACGGATACCTCTGGATGCACCAGAGACAATTTCTATCACACCTTTACGAGCAAGAGCTTTTAAGTGCTCTTCTGCCGCATTTGGTGAGCGAAACCCAAGTTGGGAAGCTATTTCAGCCCGTGTTGGTGGCATACCCGTTTGCGAAATGTGATCACGAACCAAATCGTAAACCTGCTGCTGCCTTGCAGTTAATGCTTTCATTCCGCCCCCTGTTTGTTTATACAGTCAGACTGTGAGTATATACAGGTATATGACGATTTGAAACCTCAAATGAATATAAAACACGCATCTTTGGATTATTTTTCGACAAAAATCGAATTTTTTAACTTTATGCGAAGAAATGCCCCCAAAGAATGGTTACCCAAGTAAATAATCCCAATATAATAGCAATCAGAACGGCGGCAGAACCCATATCTTTTGCACGTCCAGATAATTCGTGGTATTCAGATCCAATTCGATCGACAACGGCTTCTATTGCACTATTTACCAGTTCCAAGATCACAACCAACACAACGGAACCAATGAGTAAAATGCGCTCTAGACCACTGACATCGATGAAAAATGAAAGGATAATTGCAACCAAGGTCACAATAGCTTCTTGTCTAAAAGCGGCTTCATTAGTCCAAGCGGCACGAATGCCTTTGTATGAATAGCCACCAGCTTTAATGATTCGGGTAAGACCTTTATTTTGATTAGCCATAATAAACTCTATCGAAAACAAACGATTATTTTGCCACTTTTCTCTATTAATATTGTCACAGCACCACAGATCTACGAAAGACTTTCTGTTATGCTTTCGAAGTATTGCTAATAAGAGGCTACAACTATTTATGTCAGCTTGGCGTAAACTATATTATAACACATTGAATTTACCACTAAAATTACTGGTAAAAAGCAAACGAGTTCCGACTAACCCTATCACTGAATTAGGATTAGATACGTCGCGATCTTTTCTTTATGTTCTGCCTTATCATTCCAAGGCGGACTTACTGACTTTAAGACAGCAATGTCTATCATTAGGATTGCCAGATCCACTGCAACCTATTGAAATAGGCGGAACAAAACTTCCTGCATACGTCTTTATTGATGACGGCCCAAGAGTATTCCGTTACTACTCGCCCGATCCTCGAAAAGATTCCGTGAAGACATTCCACGCTTATCTTGATGCACATCGTAATAACCCACATCTTGATATTGAGATGTTGCCAGTTTCTGTGATGTTTGGACGCTCTCCAGGTCGTGAAGGCCATAATGGTGTTCCACATTTACGTGTGCTTAACGGTATCCAAAAATTTATCGCTATCCTCTGGTTAGGTCGTGATAGTTTTGTTCGTTTTTCACCCACTGTATCAATGCGTGAAATGGCGAACGAACACGGCACTGACACCAGTATAGCTCGAAAACTCGCTCGCGTTGCGCGTATCCATTTTTCACGTCAGCGTTTAGCGGCAGTTGGCCCTAAATTGCCAGCACGCCAAGATCTCTTCAATAAATTGCTTTCATCGAAAGCCATTGAAAAAGCAATTGAAGATGAATCAAAAGCGAAGAAAATCTCACTTGATAAAGCACGTAAAAATGCCACTGATATCATGGAAGAAATTGCAGCTAATTTCTCATATGAAGCGGTGCGTATTAGTGATCGTGTATTAAGTTGGACATGGAATAAGCTCTACCAAGGTATTAACGTTTATAATGCCGAACGCGTGCGTAAACTCGCGCAAGATGGGCATGAAATCGTTTATGTTCCTTGTCACCGTAGCCACATGGACTACTTGCTGCTTTCTTATGTGCTTTATCACCAAGGTTTAGTACCCCCACATATTGCGGCAGGTATTAACCTCAACTTCTGGCCAGCAGGTCCGATTTTCCGCCGTTTAGGGGCATTCTTTATCCGAAGAACCTTTAAAGGTAACAAGCTTTACTCCACCATTTTCCGCGAATATTTAGGTGAGCTATTTACACGAGGCTACTCCATTGAATATTTTGTTGAAGGTGGACGCTCTCGTACAGGTCGATTGTTAGATCCTAAAACAGGGACACTTTCAATGACGGTACAAGCCATGTTACGCGGTGAAACACGCCCTATCTCTGTTGTTCCAATTTACATTGGGTATGAGCACGTAATGGAAGTGGCAACCTATGCCAAAGAGTTACGTGGAGCAACAAAAGAGAAAGAAGGTTTTATGCAGATGGTCAGAGGATTACGTAAATTACGTAACCTTGGTCAAGGCTATGTGAACTTTGGTGAGCCGATTTCTGTTGTACAATACTTAAATCAGGCTGTACCACAATGGCGTGATGATATTGATCCCATTGAGCCACAGCGTCCAAGTTGGTTGAACCCAGCAGTAAGCGCACTAGCTGATAACATTATGGTTCATATCAATAATGCAGCATCGATTAATGCGATCAACCTTGTTTCAACAGCCTTGCTGGCATCACGTCAGCGCGCACTCACAAGAGAGCAACTGTTAGAGCAAGTCGATTGTTATCTGCAATTATTACGCAATGTGCCTTATTCGGCAGATATGATTGTGTCTGATAAAAATGCTGAAACCTTATTAGAACACGCTCTACAATCAGATAAATTCCAAGTCGAAAAAGACAGTCTGGGTGATATTGTGGTACTTCCTCGTGAAAGCGCGGTATTAATGACTTATTACCGTAATAACACAATCCACTTAATGATCACTCCGTCATTAATTGCCAGCATCATCTTACATCATGAAAAAATCCATCGTGATGATTTAATGAAACAAGTTGAGCTAATCTTCCCTCTTATTAAAGCGGAACTATTTATTCGTTATGAGAAAGAAGAACTCCCTGAAGTCATTAATACTTTGATTGCAGAATTGTGCCGTCAACGCCTGATTTGTTCTGATAGTGATGGCTTACTACGTATCAACCCAGCGCGTATTCGTCCATTACAGCTTTTAGCCGCCAGCGTCAGAGAAACATTACAACGCTATGGTATTACACTCTCCTTACTCAATTTTGCACCCGAAATTAGTCGTGCATTATTGGAGAAAGAGAGCCGTATCTTGGCACAACGTCTTTCAGTCTTGCATGGTATCAACGCACCTGAGTTCTTTGATAAAGCGGTATTCTCTACTTTAGTTTCAACGCTACGTGAAGAAGGGTATCTCAATGATAATGAAGATATTCTCAAAGCAGATGCATCTGCCCTTTACCAAGTGATTGCAAAATTAATGTCACCAGAAATTCGCTTAACCATTGAAAGCGTGGGGATCACTGAAGATAACAATTCAGTACAAACTATTGACGAAAAAAGTGAGCCTAAAGCTGATGAATAATCAGTAAATAGAGCCATAACCGAAATAGAAAAGGGATAAGCGCATTGCTTATCCCTTTTTGTTTCTACTCGATTGTAGAGAACCATTTAGCACTTATGATCCGTTAAAAATAACTAAATAAAATGCCCGCAAATAAAACAAAACCAACATAGTTATTATTCATAAAAGCTTGGAAACACGGCGCTCTTTCACGCTCTGCAATAAGTTTCTGCTGATAAATAAACAGCGCTGTTACTAACAATAGCGACCAGTAGTAGATACCTTTCAGATTCAGCAAAATACCGATACCCACTAATAATGCCAACATCACCAGTTGTAAAATACCGATAATAATTTTGTCATAACGACCGAATAAAATGGCGGTAGATTTAACCCCAATTTTTATATCATCATTACGATCAACCATGGCATATTGTGTATCATAAACTACAGACCAGATAATATTGACAAGGAATAATAACCAACACACTAATGGCAAACTTTCAGAAACAGCAGCAAATCCCATAGGGATTGACCAGCCAAAAGCCATACCTAAAATAAGCTGGGGTAAATTACTAAACCGTTTAACGAAAGGATAAAACCACGCCAGTGCAAGCCCTGCCACAGAGAGCCAAATAGTCATAGTATTAAGTGTTAAAACTAATGCAAAGGACAAGAGTACCAAAACGATAAATAGAATTTTGCTCTCTTTTTCTGTCACAGCTCCACTAGGTAATGGTCGATTTTTAGTTCGTTCAACACTGCCATCAATTTTCCGGTCAGCAAAGTCGTTTATTACACACCCAGCGGCACGCATAGAGAACACGCCAATAGTAAAGACAATCAGAATATGCCAATCAGGAAAACCTTTAGCGGCAATCCATAAAGCCCAATAAGTTGGCCAAAGTAATAATAGCGCTCCGATAGGTTTATCTATACGCATTAAACGGCTATATGCTTGCCATTTACTTTGCGTCATACTTCCCTCCAATTTTAGCTCCCCCTAATTACTTCTCATACACTGGTGATGCAGGTAGAAACATCTCGGTTAATAATAAAGGTTTATCTGAAAGCTGGAAACGAGAACGGCGTAGCCAATACCCATTTTGTTGCCCGATATGAATAAAATCACGGCTTAATGTTGTTTCCTGAAACAGATAACGCCCAAGTGGAACGGTTCTTAGATTGACCAGTTTTCTGTCTTCGCCTGTCAATGTCTCTTCTGGTACTAACGTCCGCCCTAATAACCAAGGAATATCGTCACCACACAATACCACTTCTCTTAACCAATAACGCTGACTTTTGGGTAAACACGCTCTTTCGTCAGCGGGCTCAATAATGTCAATAAACCCTTCTTGATAAGGCATTACGGTGACTTTTTGGCAATATTGTTCAAATCGCCTTGTCATGGAGCCTAATTCCATTAACCAACTTAATGTACTTTCTTGAATACTTGCATGTTCCTCACTGGGTAGCCAATGGATAGGTGCAGGGGTAATTATTGATTTTTTGAACATTTATTCATCATCACGCTTTGATGATCCTAACTAGTATGAGTCATGATGCGTAAGGATATCATGATGTGACTAAGGGAAGTTAAAAGCTGATAACATTTCGCATAAATAATCTAAAAAAGCGTTAAAAGAAAATCAGATGGAGCACTAAACAATCAAAAAACAAAGGAGGTCATAAAAACCTCCTTTCTATCTAACCAACTACTTATATTCAGTTTATTCGATTAACGCCATGCTTTATAACGATTAATCAGATTATTTGTTGAGCTATCATGGCTGTTAACACTTTCCTTACCTTTTAACTCAGGAAGAATACGATTAGCCAGTTGTTTGCCTAATTCAACACCCCATTGGTCAAAGGTGAAGATATTGAAAATAACACCTTGTACAAAGATTTTATGTTCATACATTGCAATCAATGCACCTAATGAATAAGGCGTAATTTCTTTTAACAGAATAGAGTTAGTTGGGCGGTTACCTTCGAACACTTTAAAAGGGGCAACATATCCCATAGTCTTAGGATCTTTTCCTGCTGCGGCAAATTCAGCATCAACTTGCTCACGCGTTTTACCAAAAGCGAGAGCTTCGGTTTGAGCAAAAAAGTTAGACATCAATTTTGCGTGATGATCGGATAGTGGGTTATGGCTAATTGCAGGCGCAATAAAATCACAAGGGATAATTTTTGTACCTTGGTGGATCAGTTGGTAAAACGCATGTTGTCCGTTTGTACCCGGTTCCCCCCAAATGATAGGGCCCGTTTGATAACTCACTTTGTTTCCATCACGATCAATATACTTACCATTCGATTCCATATTGCCTTGTTGGAAGTAAGCCGCAAAGCGATGCATGTATTGATCGTATGGCAGAATCGCTTCAGTTTCTGTGCCAAAAAAATTGTTATACCAAATGCCAATCAGAGCGAGGATCATTGGGATGTTATTTTCAGCATCTGTTGTTCTAAAGTGATTATCCATTGCATGAGCACCTTCCAGCAATTGCTCAAAATTGTCATAACCAACAGATAATGCGATAGATAAACCAATTGCTGACCATAATGAATAACGACCACCAACCCAATCCCAAAACTCAAACATATTGGCAGTATCAATACCAAATTTAGCTACTTCTGTGCTGTTTGTGGATAACGCCACAAAGTGTTTAGCGACAAATGCACTTTCTTTAGCTGAGGCTAAGAACCAATCTCTTGCTGAATGCGCATTTGTCATGGTTTCTTGTGTAGTAAAGGTTTTTGATGCAATAAGGAATAGCGTCGTTTCAGGATCACATTTTTTCAGTGTTTCTGCGATATGCGTACCATCAACATTAGAAACAAAATGCATAGTAAGATGGTTTTTATATGGACGTAATGCTTCTGTCACCATATAAGGGCCAAGATCAGAACCACCGATACCAATATTCACAACATCAGTAATTGCCTTGCCTGTATAACCTTTCCATTCACCACTAATAATGCGCTCACTGAATGTTTTCATTTTATTCAGTACAGCATTAACTTCAGGCATAACATCTTTGCCATCAACGATGACGGGAGTATTGCTACGATTACGTAATGCAGTATGCAATACAGCACGATCTTCAGTACGGTTGATTTTTTCACCCGTAAACATGCTATTTATCGCACCTTTAACGTCACATTCCTTAGCCAAAGCCTGCAATTTTTCTAATGTTTCTTTCGTAATACGGTTTTTTGAAAAATCCACTAGAATTTGGTCTGAAAACGTTTTTGAAAATTGCTCAAAGCGTGATGGTTCCTGAGCAAACAGTGTTTTCATCTCGGTATCTTTGATCACCGAAAAATGGTTTTCTAATGCCTTCCAGGCTAGGGTTTGGGTTGGGTTTACATTTTTCATTCACAATACTCTCTTAAGATTACAATCTAATATTCTCAGATTGTAGCCTGACATTTAATAGTTACAGTCAATTCTTTCTCATTTGATGATATTGGTCAAAACCATTCAATAAATCTAGTACTAATTACTTACATAGGTAAAACCGATAATGTGGAGCTGATTATTAATTAAATTGATTATTCTTCACTCTGCATTGACTCTCTACTTAATAACCGATATTCCTAAGTGTGTCCAACATCTCATTTTTGCCTAAAGGAATACGACAATGACTGATAATACTGCTACGCCTTCATCTTCATCATCGCCATACACTATCGCTAAATTTGGTGGCACCAGTGTTGCTAACTTTTCAGCAATGGAAAAATGCGCAGATATTATCCTGAAACAAAAGTCAGTTCGTGTCGTGGTTCTTTCGGCATCTGCCGGCATTACTAATTTGTTAATTGAGCTTGCAGCAGGTACAGAGCCTTCACAACGAGAGGCTTTACTCTCACAAGTTCGTGATATTGAGTACGCAATTATCAACCAGCTTTCTCAACCAGAAATTATTTCTCAAGAAATAAATCGTCTGCTTGAAAATATTGAGATGCTCTCTGAAGCTGCTTCACTTGCCACATCAGATGCATTGACAGACGAATTAGTCAGTCACGGTGAATTAATGTCAACCTTGCTATTTGTTGAATTATTACGTGAAAAAGGCATACAGGCAGATTGGTTTGATGTCAGAAAAGTGATGAAAACGAATGATCTATTTTGTCATGCAGAGCCCGATATGGTGCAGTTAACAGCACTAACACAAAGCCTTATTCAGCCTCGTTTGGAAGAAACTGTCATCGTCACACAAGGTTTTATTGGTCAAGAGCCTAAAGGGAGAACCACAACACTCGGTCGTGGTGGTAGTGACTATACGGCTGCACTTATTGGTGAAGCACTCGAAATGTCTCGTGTGGATATTTGGACGGATGTACCAGGCATTTACAGTACCGATCCAAGAATAGTGCCAGAGGCACATCGTATTGATCAAATTGCCTTTGATGAAGCGGCTGAAATGGCCACCTTTGGCGCTAAAATTTTACACCCTGCCACATTATTACCCGCTGTACGTAGTGGGATTCCCGTGTTTGTGGGGTCTAGCAAAGCCCCTGAAGAAGGCGGTACATTAGTTTGTGCTCAAACAGAAAATCCACCTGTATTCCGCGCAATTGCACTACGTAGAAAACAAACTTTACTCACATTACACAGCCTGAAAATGCTTCATGCACGAGGTTTTTTAGCAGAGATATTTACTATTTTATCGCGCCATCATATCTCTGTTGATGTGATAACCACATCAGAAGTGAGCATTGCGTTAACACTTGATACAACTGGCACTACCAACGCATCGGGGAGTTTATTAACCAATGCACTCTTAACTGAATTATCCGCATTATGCCGTGTTGAAGTAGAAGAAGATCTAGCATTAGTTGCTGTGATTGGTAATTCACTTTCACAGGTGAATGGTTTAGGTATTAAAATTTTCGGCACATTAGAAAATTATAATATTCGTATGATAAGCCATGGTGCAAGTACTCACAATTTATGTTTATTAGTTGATGGCAAAGATGCGGATAATATTGTGCGTAAATTACATGATACATTGTTTTAATTAATAACGAATTATCAATATATAAAAGAGAGATAAGAAATTATTTCTCTTTTATATTTCATACTCTTTATTAAAAATGCTTTATCTATTAAAGATACTCCATTTATATTTTTTTAAACTACAACCTCACTTTATTAAAAAATATGGATATCTCAATGAAAAAAATAGGTAGTTTTAATCACTTAAGGATCACCCAAACAAATTTCATTCCTTATATAAAAGAAGTAAATAATGACTTAAATGGAAGTATAACATCAACCCAAAACACGAATAACACAATGTTACAAAGCGCTAAACAGAAAAACGAAAAATCAATATATCATGTGAATTCTTTGAATAAGAAAATACAATCAGATACTGAATTGACTAATTTCATACAAAATACTAAAAATAATGAATATTTAATTAAAGAAACAATAGAACAGATATCTTTAAATTTTGAAAGATTAATTAGTTCAGATAACATTATTAATGAAGAAATAAAAAAAACATATCAAGAAAAAAAAGATAATATTTTAAATTATATTAATAAAAATAACATTGAAAAATTAATTAGTCTTAATGAAAATACCGAAATAGCAAAATATTCTGAAAACCTTAAGAATATAAAGGAAAGTTTTATAGAAATTATTCAAGAATACCTATCGCCAAATTTCAAACAAACACCGACTACATCGTTAAGAATAGATAAGCACCTAGCATTAATTAATAAGACCAGCCATTATACTCAATAATTTTATTTTAAAGAGCTTCTTACTAAGAAGCTCTTTATTTTTAATACACCCGATAACCACCATATTTCTTAGCAAATTGATTAAACTTACCAAAATCAATTAAGGCAATTTCTAGAGAACGATGCGCAATATGAGACATCTTTGCAATTTTTTCAACAAAAAGCCGGTTATCTTCCAACAAGTTAGCAGTAAGTGTAGAAGCAATAATCTCACACTCTTTCGGTGTGACAATCCAACCATCATTAGTAGCGAATTTATGAATAGGGATATTCCCTTCTTTTTTACTCTCTTGAGCAAGCAACGCTTCTTCTTCTTTCATTGCCTGCTTAAATAATGCTATTTCTTCTTCAACAGGCTCTGGGGAAGTCGGAGTTTTATGATAAATATAGTCCCCGACTTCTTCGATTCGTGCAGGCGTCATTTCTGCTTTTAGCCAAATTTTATCAAATGCTTTTTCATCTAAAACAGCATCAGTATCTAAGTTTCCTGTTAGTTGCATCAGATTTAAAAAAGCATTAATTAAAACTTCACTTAATGGATAATTTCCTTTTGCTAAAGAAGGAAACGGCACCTCAGCGCCAGCAGGTGGTGTTTTCTGAAGGTACAAAGTATAGCTCATTGTAATGTCCTTTTTTCTGATACAGGCTTATAGCTTAAACATCTTTAATGAGAACGGCTAGAGGAAATAACAAGGAGATATTGCTATCCCCTCACTATTTATTACATTATTGAGATCTGAAAACAAAAATAAACTAAGACTCATACCCTAAATTAGGCGCTAACCAACGTTCAACTTCACTCACACTCATTTCTCGACGTTTTGCGTAATCTTCAACCTGATCTTTTTGAATTTGAGCAACGGCGAAATATTTACTGTCAGGATGACTAAAATACCAGCCCGATACTGAAGCGCCAGGCCACATGGCATAAGCATCTGTCAGTTTCATTCCAATGCGATTTTCAACATCAAGTAATTGCCAAATTTTTGCTTTTTCTGTGTGCTCAGGACAAGCAGGATACCCCGGCGCAGGCCGAGTTCCTTGATATTTCTCTCGAATAAGTTCGTCATTAGAGAGGTTTTCATCCGCGCTATAACCCCAAATCTTTGTTCTGACCCGTTGGTGAAGATATTCAGCAAAGGCCTCTGCTAATCTATCTGATAACGCTTTTACCATGATTTTATTGTAGTCATCATGGGCATTATCATAAGCATTCGCCAGAGTATCTTCTTCTAATCCGCCCGTGACTGCGAAAGCACCAAAATAGTCAGCAACACCACTTTCAACAGGGGCAATAAAATCGGCTAAGCAGTAATTAGGAAAATCATTTTTCTCCGTTTGTTGACGTAAATGACAGCTTTTCAAAAGTACTTGTTGGCGGCTTTCATCTTGATAAATCACAATATCATCACCCAGACGATTGGCAGGGAATAGCCCCATAATCCCTTTAGGTGTTAATAATTTTTCACGACTTAATTTGTCCAGCATCGCATTTGCATCGGCAAATACACGCTTTGCTTCTTCACCAACCACATCATCTTCTAAAATACGCGGATATTTCCCCGCTAAAGACCACGTCATAAAGAAAGGCGTCCAATCGATATATTCACGCAAGGTTTCAATACTTGCCGTGATCTCTTGCACTCCTAATTGATTGGGCTTTGGTGGTGTGTAATTTTGCCAATCAATTTGTAGTGCATTTTTTCGCGCAACCTCTAAAGAAACAGGAGGAGTACGAGGTTTTTTTCTGGCGTATTGCTGGCGTACAACGTCATATTCACGACGCGTTCTAGCAACAAAATCGGCTTTTTGTGTTTCAGATAATAGTGCAGCAACAACACCTACAGTTCTTGAAGCATTTTGAACATAAACAGTAGGATGACTATAATTAGGTTCTATTTTTACTGCAGTATGCGCTTTAGACGTTGTTGCTCCACCAATCATTAATGGTAAAGAAAAACCGCGCCTTTCCATCTCTTTAGCAACATTCACCATCTCATCAAGTGAAGGTGTGATCAGCCCTGAAAGACCAATAATATCGACTTTTTCATCAATCGCTGTTTGCAAAATTTTATCGCAAGGCACCATTACACCTAAGTCGATAATTTCATAGTTATTGCACTGCAAAACCACACCGACAATATTTTTACCAATATCGTGAACATCACCTTTCACTGTGGCGAGTAAAATTTTACCTGCGGAAGTTCCTGCCTGTTTTGTCGCTTGGATATAAGGCTCAAGATAAGCAACGGCTTGTTTCATCACTCTTGCTGATTTCACAACTTGAGGCAAAAACATTTTGCCTTCACCGAATAAATCACCGACGGTATTCATACCATTCATCAATGGCCCTTCAATCACTTCAATAGGGCTTGATGCTTGTTGGCGACAAGCTTCTGTATCTTCAACAATAAACTCGGTGATCCCTTTAATTAAGGCGTATTCTAAACGTTTCTCAACATTCCACTGTCTCCATTCGGCAAGCTGATGATTTTGCTCATCACTTTTAGTGCCACGATAACGCTCTGCCAATGCTAATAAATTATCTGTGCTCTCTTCATGACGATTTAAAATGACATCTTCAACTGCGTTACGCAGTTCATCAGGTAGTGAGTCATAAATGGCGAGTTGTCCCGCATTGACAATCCCCATATCCATACCATTTTTTACTGCGTAATAGAGAAAAACAGAGTGAATAGCTTCACGAACAGGATCGTTACCTCTAAATGAGAATGAAACGTTAGATACCCCACCAGAAATTAAGGCATAAGGCAGTTGAGATTTAATATCCGCACAGACTTCAATAAAATCAACGGCATAATTATTATGTTCTGCAATACCTGTTGCGACGGCAAATATATTAGGATCAAAAATAATATCTTCAGGAGGAAAACCCGCTTGCTCGGTCAATAACTGATAAGCTCGGCGACAAATTTCAATTTTGCGTTCTCGGGTATCCGCTTGCCCTACTTCATCAAACGCCATAACGACAACAGCAGCACCATATTTACGCACCAATCTAGCATGCTCAAGAAAAGGAACTTCACCCTCTTTCATCGAAATTGAGTTAACAATACCTTTGCCTTGAATACACTTTAGACCTTCTTCGATCACTTCCCATTTGGAGGAGTCAATCATCACAGGCACTTTGGCAATATCAGGCTCACCCGCAATGAGATTAAGAAAACGTGTCATTGCTTCGACGGCATCTAGCATGCCTTCATCCATGTTGATATCAATGATTTGAGCACCGTTTTCAACTTGATGACGTGCAACATCTAACGCTTCTTGGTAATTACCTTCTTTTATCAAGCGCTTAAATTTAGCAGAACCTGTAACGTTGGTTCTTTCGCCCACATTCACAAACAGTGAATTTTCATCAATGACTAATGGTTCAAGACCTGAAAGACGACATGCTTTTTTCAAGGAAGGTAATACTCTTGGTGCAATGCCTTCTACCGCTTGTGAAATGGCGAGAATATGCGCAGGAGTGGTTCCACAACAACCTCCTACAATATTGAGAAAACCAGCTTGTGCCCACTCTTTAATTTGCTCAGCCATCTCTTGGGCATCTAAATCATAGCCTCCAAAGGCGTTAGGCAAACCAGCATTAGGGTGAGCACTGACATAGGTTTCAGAAATTTGTGAAAGTGTTTGAATATATTGGCGTAATTCTTTAGGGCCTAAAGCACAATTTAAGCCAAATGAAAGCGCATCCGCATGGCGTAAAGAGTGATAGAACGCTTCTGTTGTTTGACCTGTTAATGTTCTTCCTGATGCATCCGTAATGGTGCCGGAGATCATCACAGGTAACTCAATATT
This sequence comes from Proteus sp. TSJ240517, assembly GCF_047921575.1. Classification (NCBI taxonomy): domain Bacteria; kingdom Pseudomonadati; phylum Pseudomonadota; class Gammaproteobacteria; order Enterobacterales; family Morganellaceae; genus Proteus; species Proteus sp. TSJ240517. Next base: position 12,775 of record NZ_JBLRMH010000010.1, on the reverse strand, counting down.
GAGTGATTCAAATTCACATTTAATGGCGAAAATAGCCGCTTTCGCATTTAGTGTGTCGAAAATAGTTTCGACCATAATTAGATCAACACCGCCTGTAATTAATCCGCGCGTTGCTTCTCGATAAGCTTCCACCAGCTTATCAAATGAAACGTTACGAAAAGCTGGATCGTTAACATCTGGGGATATTGAGGCAGTTCTATTGGTTGGCCCCAAAACACCCGCGACATAGCGAGGTTTATCTGGTGTTAAGGCACTCCATTTATCTGCACAGGCTTTAGCTAATTTTGCCGCTTCTTCATTAAGTTCGAAACAAAGCGACTCCATCTGATAATCCGCCATCGCGATAGATGTCGAGTTAAAGGTGTTGGTTTCAACAATATCAGCGCCTGCTTGAAAATAAGCATTATGAATATCGGCAATAATTTGCGGTTGAGTTAAAACTAAAAGATCATTATTCCCTTTGACATCACAACGCCAATCAGCAAAACGCTCACCTCGATAATCGGCTTCTGTCAGTTGATATTGTTGGATCATTGTACCCATTGCACCATCAAGTACTAAGATACGTTTTGCTAATGCTTCCGTCAGTTGTTGCTTTATGTTTGCCACGTTGTTCCCTCTTAATAGAGAATGTTTTTGTTCTTGTTTTCTTTATTGTTATTTCGTTGTTTTTTTATCCTACCATATCTTTTTATAAAGATTTCTAAGACGAAGATGAGAGATTTTCACTTAGCGATAAATCCCATTACAGTAATATTTCTTATCACACATTTTGTTTTGAAAAATGCGGTGATCAGAGGAGTTTTATTACACGAGATAGTTCATAATAGATATTAATATGGATAGCATTTCTGGAGTGTATGCATGACAGTTTCCCCTACAAATAAAAAAGTGCGTAAGACGAAAACAACTGCCACTCAAAGCACCGCACAAGGAGGCCCTGTTCAGTCATTAAGTCGTGGACTGACATTATTGGAATATATTTCCGAATCTCCAGGTGGTATCGCCCTAACTGATTTAGCCTTTCAAGCTGGGTTACCCAATTCCACAACACACCGCCTACTCACTACACTTCAACAACATGGTTTTGTTCGCCAAGTCGGAGATTTAGGCTTATGGGTTGTAGGTACACACGCCTTTATTGTCGGCAGTAGTTTTCTGCAAACCCGTAACTTACTTGTTATGGTTCACCCCATCTTACGTCAATTAATGGAAGACTCAGGTGAAACGGTAAATTTGGCAATTCTTGACCAAATTGAATTTGATGCGGTGATTGTCGATCAAGTGCAATGTAATGCGTTAATGCGAATGTCTGCACCTATTGGCGGTAAATTACCCATGCACGCATCGGGTGCGGGTAAAGCGTTTCTTTCCACTTTACCAGAAAATAAATTACTGCCTTTGCTCCAGAAAAAAGGCCTAATGGCTTATACCCCTCATACACGAACACTTCCTTCATCCTTAAAAGAAAATTTAGAACAAGCCCGCAAACAAGGCTTCTCTTTCGATGATGAAGAGCATGCTTTAGGCTTACGCTGTATTGGTGCCTGTATTTATGATGAACACCACCAGCCTTTTGCCGCAATTTCGCTTTCAGGTCCTGTGTCTAGAATGACGGATTCTCGTATCACTGAATTGGGTGCGATGGTGATAAAAGCAGCAAAACAAATTAGCCGTGAATACGGTGGCGTAAAAAGTTAATTCGCCCTCTTTCACCTTCCTCATTGCAAAGTAATGAGGAAGGTATCTCCGCAATTAAACCGATTCAGTTTTTTAAAATGACCGCTTTTACACTTTATTTCCGTTAAATATTAAAAAACTGTTATTTCTCCCCTTAAAAAATTGATGCTGATCACAGATGTTGTTTAAGGTGCATTAAGAGTATTGCAACTCTGCTTGTTACCCGTAACAATGTTACCGGTAACAAATACTATAGCTAATACTTATATTCTCTTTTTATAGCCAATAGTAAAGCTCATCACCCTTGTGTGAATAAAGGAAGCATCATTATGAACCCTAAAGATCATGACCATTTTCAGAACGATTTTGCACCTCTAAATGAAACAGTAAAACAGGTTACAGAGCGTATTGTCGCTCGTTCACAATCGACTCGTCGTGCTTATCTGAAAAAAATTGAAGCCGCAAAAAGCCAAACAGTACATCGTGCTCAACTTGCTTGTGGTAATTTGGCTCATGGTTTCGCGGCTTGTCAGACCGATGATAAAAATCGCCTGAAAAATATGGTTCATAATGATATTGCCATTATCACTGCTTACAATGATATGTTGTCAGCTCATCAGCCGTATGAAGATTATCCTCAAAAAATTAAAAAAGCATTACATGCTGTTGGTGCCGTGGGACAAGTGGCAGGCGGTGTTCCTGCAATGTGCGATGGTGTCACTCAGGGTCAAGATGGCATGGAGTTATCACTCCTTAGTCGTGATGTGATTGCAATGTCAGCGGCAGTGGGTTTATCCCATAATATGTTTGATGGTGCTCTGTATTTAGGGATCTGCGATAAAATCGTTCCCGGATTAGCGATGGCTGCACTCTCTTTTGGTCATCTTCCTGCTATTTTTGTTCCTGCGGGCCCTATGACTAGCGGCTTACCCAATAAAGAAAAAGTCCGTATTCGCCAGCTTTATGCTGAAGGTAAAGTAGATCGTAATGCCTTGTTAGAAGCGGAAGCTGCTTCTTATCATAGTATTGGGACTTGTACCTTTTATGGCACAGCAAATTCCAACCAAATGGTGATGGAAATAATGGGGTTACATTTACCTGGCGCTTCTTTTGTGCATCCTAATACGCCATTGCGTGATGCATTGACTGACGCAGCCGCTAGCCAAATTGTGCGTCTCACAGAAAACGCTGGTAACTATCTCCCTATAGGTCAATTAGTTGATGAGAAAGTGATTGTAAATGGCATTATTGCCCTGTTAACAACAGGTGGTTCCACTAATCTCACTATGCACTTAGTCGCAATGGCTCGTGCAGCAGGTATTATTATTAATTGGGATGATTTCTCTGAACTTTCGCAAGTTGTGCCACTTATTGCTCGCATTTATCCTAATGGTCCTGCTGATATTAACCAATTCCAAGCGGCTGGAGGGGTTGCTCTCATCATTCGTGAATTACTGAAAAAAGGCTTAATTCATCGTGATGTAAACACTGTTGCTGGATTTGGTATTGAACGCTATACCTTAGAGCCTTGGTTAAATGACGGCAAACTTGATTGGCGTGAAGGTGCGATAAGCTCTTTAGATAAAGATGTGATTGCTGATATCAATACACCATTCTCATCACACGGTGGTACACAAGTAATGCAAGGTAACTTAGGTAGAGCTGTAATGAAAACCTCTGCGGTACCTGATGAGAATAAAATTATCGAAGCGCCTGCTGTTATTTTTAATAGCCAACATGATATTGCCGCTAAATTTGAAGATGGTGAGTTAAATAAAGATTGTGTGGTCGTTGTGCGTTATCAAGGGCCACAAGCCAATGGGATGCCTGAATTACATAAACTAATGCCACCGTTAGGGGTGTTAATGGATAAAGGATACAAAGTCGCATTAGTTACAGATGGTCGACTTTCAGGCGCATCAGGTAAAGTTCCCGCCGCAATTCATGTTACACCAGAAGCTGTAAATGGTGGTTTATTATCCAAAGTACGTGATGGTGATATCATTCGTGTTAATGGTAAAACAGGTGAGTTAACGTTGCTTGTCGATGAGCAAACATTAAATGCTCGCCAAGATGAAATCCCTGATTTAAGTGCCAATAATACAGGCTGTGGTCGTGAGTTATTCATTAATTTACGCCGTCATTTATCAGGTGCTGAACAAGGTGCTTGTTGCATTGATTTTTAATGTAGACAAGTTTTGAGGCTTAACGAGGAGCAAATTAAATTTATTTGCTCACCACTTTCTGATTAGGAAATACAATCATGGATCATTGGAATACAAGTGCAGAGTCTGTACTAAAATCAGGGCCTGTTGTTCCGGTTATTGTTATCAACCATATTGATGATGCAGTCCCTATTGCAAAAGCTTTAGTCGCTGGTGGTGTAAAAGTCTTAGAAGTGACATTACGTACAGAATGTGCAATTGAAGCTATCCGCCGTATTGCAAAAGAAGTTCCTGAAGCTATTGTTGGCGCGGGGACGGTAATTAATCCTCAACAATTAGCGCAAGTTACTGAAGCGGGTGCTCAATTTGCTATTAGCCCAGGATTAACAGAAGCATTACTCAAAGCGGCTGTTGCGGGAACTATTCCTTTAATTCCAGGGATTTCAACAGTTTCCGAATTAATGCTGGGAATGAGCTACGGTTTAAATGAATTTAAATTTTTCCCAGCGGAAGCTAATGGTGGTGTTAAGGCATTAAAAGCAATTGCAGGGCCATTCTCAACAATTCGCTTCTGCCCAACTGGCGGTATTTCACCAGAAAACTACCGTAACTACCTTGCACTTGAGAGTGTACTTTGTATTGGTGGTTCTTGGTTAGTGCCTAATGATGCAGTGAAAGCAGGTGATTTCCAACGCATTACTGAATTAGCTAAAGAAGCTGTTGCGGGTACTCAGCGTTAATTATCTCTGTACAAAAATAGGTTTTATCCAATAAAGGTAGGTATCCCCTTGTACCTATCTTTATTTTTATCTTTTCCTAGGGCAATTTATTAAGTAAATCGCTTAGTTTGGGAATAGGCATAAACATCTTCGATATACCCTTCTTTAATTTTTTGCTGTTGCTGTTGCCAATATTCTGGTGATAAAAGCTCACGATGTTGAGCTTCAAAATAGTGACAAACTCGCTTATCACTACATAGAAAATAGCGAAATTCTTCAGGAAATACATCATTGAGTGCAACGCTATACCAAGGCTCGCTCGCTAATTCATCTTCAGGGTAGCGAGCAGGAGGGATCGCCCGAAAATTCATATCTGTCATATAACTAATTTCATCATAGTCATAGAAAATCACACGATGATGCCGAGTTACACCAAAGTTTTTAAACAGCATATCACCGGGAAAAATATTCGCTGCAATAAGCTCTTTCAACGCTTGCCCGTAATCTTCAACAACAGCTTTAAGTTGATTGTCATCGCACTGTTCCATATAGATATTGAGCGGTATCATTCTCCGTTCCATATAAAGGTGACGGATCAGTATTTTATCACCTAGATCTTCTAGCTTATTTGGGATCTCTTGTTCAAAAACAGCCATTAATTCAGGGCTAATTCTTTTCTTATCGATCATAAAATTCTCAAACTCTTGGGTATCTGCCATTCGTCCGACGCGATCGTGCTCTTTAACTAATTGATAGCACTCTTTTACACGCTCCACAGTGATCGTTTTTTGTGGTGCAAACTTGTCTTTGATCACTTTAAAAACACGATCATAAGTGGGTAATGTAAATACCAACATCACCATACCTTTCACACCAGGCGCTTCAATAAATTGCTCCGATGAAAAATTCATAAAGGCGAGGTATTCACGATAGTATTCTGTTTTACCGTGTTTTTGACACCCTATTGACATATAAAGCTCAGCGATAGATTTGCTTGGTAATATATCTCTTAACCATGCAACTAATGCCGCAGGAAATGGGGCATAAACCATAAAATAAGAACGGGCAAAACCAAAGACAATACTCGCTTCATCTGCTGAGATAAGGCAGGTATCAATCAGTAATTGCTGCTCAACATTATGAATAGGCAATAAGAATGGAATATATTGATTATTAATCACTATTTTGCCAATCAACCAAGCCGCTTTATTACGATAAAAGAGTTCGTTTGCGATATGAAATACCGCACTCTGCAATTGTTCAGAAGAGAATTGAGCGATAAGTACACTACAAATAGAGTGAATGTCGCGTTGTTTATTTTGCCACGGTAGTCGCAAAGGTAAGCGTGATAAAATGTCTTGCAGTAATGTGGGTAAATCACTCTGAATAACAAACTGTTTTGATAACGGTCGAGGTGCTTGTGTAAAGCGATAAGCGGGTTGGGATGAAAAAACAAATAGGTTTTTTTTATTCAATTCACGATGGTAAAACAGACGACAATAAACAGAATTAAAAAAGCTCTCTGCGATCTCAAACCGAGGGTAATTGGGCAATAATTGCGTATAGTTTTCTTTCACCCTTTGTAGAAAAAGACTTTCTTTATCAATATCATGCCGAATACACTTAAGTTGTTCAACCACTAATCCAACATGATTATCGTATAAACGGATGCGCTCTTTCATCGCGATTTGAACACCATGCCAATCCGCTTGCTCAAAACGATATTGTGCCCCCGAGGTTATCTCAAGGAAGCGACCATATTGAGCATCAAAGCCTTGTAAAATTGTTTGAGCAATTAAATCTTCTGGCGTCATTAACAACCTCACGAAAAAGAGGAGCATCCTGCTCCTGAATTATCACCACAAAAATAGATAATGATATTTTTAAAACTTGTGGTTCGCTGAAACCTAAAACTGTTGTTCTTCTGTTGAGCCCGTTAGTGCCGTCACTGAAGACATACCACCTTGAATAATCGTGGTCACTTTATCGAAATACCCTGTTCCCACTTCTTGCTGATGCGAGGAGAAGGTGTAGCCTTGATTAAGTGCAGCAAACTCTTTTTCTTGCACCTTCTCAACGTAATGTTTCATACCTTCACCCTTGGCATAATCATGTGCCAGATCGAACATGTTAAACCACATGCTGTGAATACCCGCTAAAGTAATAAACTGGAATTTATATCCCATCGCGGAAAGCTCATCTTGGAAATGCGCGATCGTGCGATCATCAAGGTTCTTTTTCCAGTTAAAAGAAGGCGAGCAGTTATAAGCCAGCATTTTTCCGGGATATTTATCGTGAATAGCTTCTGCAAACTTAGCTGCCATTTTCAGATCAGGGAGTGATGTTTCACACCACACCAGATCAGCGTAAGGTGCATAAGCAAGTCCACGACTAATAGCTTGATCAATACCCGCATGGGTACAGAAGAAACCTTCAGGAGTACGTTTTCCTGTTAAGAATGGACTATCGTAAGGATCACAATCTGAAGTTAAGAGATCGGCAGCATCAGCATCTGTTCTGGCAACAAGTAATGTTGGCACATCAGACACATCAGCGGCCAAACGTGCAGCAACAAGCTTTTGTACAGCCTCTTGAGTCGGAACTAATACTTTTCCTCCCATATGACCGCATTTTTTCACTGCTGCTAATTGATCTTCAAAGTGAACACCTGCCGCTCCAGCTTCAATCATTGCTTTCATTAATTCAAAGGCATTTAATACTCCACCAAAACCTGCTTCCGCATCAGCCACAATAGGAAGGAAAAAATCAATATAATCTTTATGTTGAGGACCAATACCATTTGACCACTGAATTTGATCAGCTCGTCTAAACGTATTATTAATACGTTGAACAACATTAGGAACAGAATCAACTGGATATAGCGACTGATCAGGATACATGCTTGCTGCGGTGTTAGCATCAGCAGCCACTTGCCATCCTGAAAGGTAAACAGCTTCTAACCCTGCTTTTGCTTGTTGCAACGCTTGCCCACCAGTTAAAGCACCTAATGCGTTAACATAACCCTTTTTCGATTTTCCATTTAATGATGACCAAAGCCTTTGAGCGCCACGTCTTGCTAAGGTATGTTCTGGGTTAACCGAACCTCTTAATTTAATGACATCTTCAGCGCTATAAGGACGGGTAATGCCTTTCCAGCGAGGTTGTTCCCACTCTTTCTCTAATTGGGCGATTTGCTCTGATCTACTAATAGTCATAAAAACAGCTCCTATAAATACGGTAGTGATGATGTTTGCAGTTTATAAATACGCTTTGACGTATCTTTTTTAATTTAAAAGTTGGTAACCCGGTAAAGTCAGAAAATCGACTAATTCATCTTGGGTTGTAATCTTATCCATCAAAGAAGCCGCTTCTTTAAAACGCCCTTCTTTAAAACGAGTATCACCGACTTCTTGGTGTATCACTTCAAGCTCTTCTTTCAGCATCTTACGAAAGAGATCTTTAGTCACGACTTGCCCATCAGACAGTGTTTTTTGATGGCGGATCCATTGCCAAATAGAGGTACGCGATATTTCCGCTGTTGCTGCATCTTCCATTAATCCATAGATAGGTACGCAACCATTACCAGAAATCCACGCTTCGATATATTGCACAGCAACACGGATATTCGCTCTCATGCCCTTTTCTGTACGTTCACCTGTACAAGGTGCTAATAACATTTCTGCCGTAATTTTTTCATTACGTTGAACATCAAGTTGGTTTTTTCGAGATCCTAAAATAGGATCAAAAGCAGCTAATACTGTTTCAGCAAGACCAGGGTGAGCAATCCAAGTGCCATCATGGCCATTTGTTGCTTCAAACTCTTTATCGTCAAATACCTTTTTCAAAATAATGCCATTTTGCTCAGGATCTCTACTTGGGATAAATGCAGACATTCCTCCCATCGCAAACGCACCTCGTTTATGGCAAGTCTGGATCAGTAAACGTGAATAAGCACTTAAGAAAGGTTGAGTCATCGTGATCCCTTGTCTATCAGGTAATACACGATCAGGATAATTTTTTAATGTCTTGATATAGCTAAAAATATAATCCCAACGACCACAATTGAGTCCAACGATATGCTCTTTCATATGAAAAAGAATTTCTTCCATTTGAAAAACAGCGGGTAAGGTTTCAATTAATACTGTGGCTTTAATGGTTCCTGTCGCTAAACCAAAGCGCTTTTCAGTGAAATGAAAAACATCACTCCACCATTTAGCTTCTTGCCATGTTTGCAATTTAGGAATGTAAAAATAAGGGCCACTCCCTTTTTCTAATAAGGCTTTGTGGTTATGGTAAAAATACAAAGCAAAATCAAATAATCCCCCTGCAATAGGCTTCCCTTGCCATAGCACATGCTTCTCAGGAAGATGGAGTCCTCTTACTCTTGCAATCAATACCGCAGGTGACGCTTTAAGTTGATAACATTTACCTTGTTCATTGGTATAAGAAATAGTGCCTTTGACGGCATCACGCAAATTGATCTGGCCATCAATTACTTTGTCCCATGTAGGCGCTAAGGAGTCTTCAAAATCCGCCATAAAGACTTTCACATTAGCATTTAGTGCATTGATAACCATTTTGCGATCAACAGGCCCTGTTATTTCCACTCGACGGTCTTGAAGATCTTTAGGTATTGGATTAACTTTCCATTCTGATTTTATAATGGAATCTGATTCCGAAATAAAATTAGGAAGTTCACCATTATCAACTCTGTGTTTCCAGTTATCTCTTTCAACTAATAAAGCATGGCGTCTATCTGAGAAATGATTTACTAAATCAGTTAAAAAACACTTAACATCATGATTTAATATATCCTTTTCCTGTTCACCAAAAGATTGCGTAAAATTTAATTCTTCTGTTGTTAACGATTGTGACATTCTGCATTCCCCTAAAAGCTTTTACACACCTGATTAAGATTAATGCAGTTTTCACAAAAATCAAAAATGAATTCCATTTTTATTTAAATAATTTTTAACAATGTGATTACATCGGTGTTTTTTTATTGTACAAAAATCAGAATTTCAAAATAATTCGAGGGATCTGGAAGAGATCGATAATAGACGGAAAAAAGAATGTTAATGTTTGATGATTTTAGCTATATAGCTTTTTCTTATATGAATATTCTTCATACACCACATGAAGACCTCGACATTTAAAAGGTTATTAGATAAATTCAGGCTTCTAGATGTCTAGATGTATTTTAGAGGTTATTGAAATGCCAATTAGAGTGCCCGATGAGCTACCCGCAGTCCGTTGTTTACAAAAAGAGAATGTCTTTGTTATGACATCCAGTAGAGCGAGTATTCAAGATATTCGCCCATTAAAAGTGCTTATCCTTAATTTAATGCCCAAAAAAATAGAAACAGAAAATCAATTTCTACGATTGCTTTCTAATAGCCCTCTTCAAATTGATATTCAATTATTGCGTATTGACTCTCGTGTTCCTAAAAATACCCCGGTAGAGCATCTCGATACTTTCTATTGTGATTTTGACCAAATTAAAGAACAAAATTTCGATGGGCTTATTGTCACGGGTGCGCCATTAGGGCTAGTTGAATTTGAAGATGTGGCTTATTGGGATGAAATAAAAGAAGTCATTACGTGGGCTAAAGAGCATGTGACTTCTACACTCTTTATTTGTTGGGCTGCTCAAGCTGGATTGAATATCTTATACGACCTACCTAAATACACGCTAGAACAAAAAATTTCAGGCGTATATAGTCATAACACTTGCTCACCATTTTCACTGTTAACACGCGGATTTGATGAGACTTTCTTTGCTCCGCATTCTCGCTATGCTGGTTTTCCTATCGAGTTTATTCAAAACAATACTGATTTAGAGATCCTTGCAACATCAGAAGAAGCTGGCGCTTATTTATTTGCATCAAAAGATAAAAGAGTTGTTTTTGCAACTGGGCATCCAGAATACGATCCCAATACACTAGCAGATGAATATCATCGTGATGTTAAAGCGGGGCTAGATCCTAAATTACCCGAAAACTATTTTCCTAATAATGATCCGAGTAAAAAACCTATCGCTTCTTGGCGTAGTCATGGACATTTATTGTTTGCTAATTGGTTGAACTACTATGTTTATCAGATAACACCGTTCGATCTTACCCAAATGAATCCAACATTAGAGTAAAGAAAAACCCCAAAATCAATTTGGGGTTTTAAGATAATCATTACTAAACTAAGAATTATTTATAACGATGAGCCAATGCGTTAGCTGCGATCATTGCATTATAAACATCTTCTTCAGTCACTTTCATTGGCATATTACCCATCGTGTCGCCTTCAGCACAGGCGATTTTAGCAACAGTGCGCCATTCGCTTTCAATGAATTCTTTCATGCCCATATCTTCAAGTGTCAGTGGTAATTCTGCCGCTTTAATAATACGGATCACTTCATCAATTTCTTCTTGTGGGGCATTTTCTAACACTAATTGAGTTAATAAACCGAATACCACTTTTTCACCATGTTGAACTCGGTGTAAAGACTCAACAGCAGACATACCATTATTTACTGCGTGAGCAGCTGCTAAACCACCGGCTTCAGCACCAACGCCACTTAGGTAGATTGTTGCTTCAATAGTTTGCTCTAATGCAGGAGTGGTAATTTTGTGGCGAATAGCATCCATTGCTTTATCAATGTTTTCACTTAACATTTCAAAACAAAGTTGTGCTAAACCAAGGCCTGTACGTGATGGACGTTGATTGACTAAATTTAAGCCGTCTGCTTGATAGCAAGCTCGTGCTTCAAAGTAAGTTGCTAAGGCGTCGCCAACACCTGCTGAGAAAAAGCGTTGTGGGGCTGATGCAATAATAGCGGTATCAGCAATAACAACATCTGGATTTTGTGGTAAGAATAAGTATTTATCAAACTCACCATTTTCTTTGTATAAAACAGATAATGCAGTACAAGGTGCATCAGTTGAAGCGATAGTTGGGAATAAAATAACAGGAATGTGTTGATAATAAGCAACGGCTTTAGACACATCTAATGTCTTACCTCCTCCAATCCCAATAATAACGTTTGCTTTATTTTCAACCGCGATTTTACCAAGGCGATTAACTTCTGCCTCAGTACATTCGTAATTAAATTTTTCAACCAGTGAAACAATACCATTTTCTTTTAGAGAAGGAGCCGCTTCTTTAGTTACTTTTTCTAAAAAAAACTCATCACTAATAATAAATGCATTATCACCAAAATCTTTTACATATTTACCGACAGAAGACAGTAATTGGCTACCAATAAAGAATTTTTTTTGGCGAGGTTACAGAGCGAGGTAATATAGATGACATAACTAAATTCCTTTATTTTAGATTTTGCTACAAACAGTAGCAGAATTAGTATTTCATCTTACCTCTCATCATAATATGAATCTAGTAAACTCTCTGATAGCCATTACCTAAATCATTTAAATTCATTATTTTAAATTTATATAAAACAAATAGTTATTTTTAGATAATTTTAAAAAAGCAGATTACCTACGTATTTATTACTATAATAAAGGCATCATCACTGTGATGCCATAAAAAGGACAACACAATAAATCGTTATTTGATATACAGTCATGTTATATTCACGCTATAACAATATATTATTTTATTAAGGTGATTTCTTGTGGAAGACGCTGTTATTCTCGTAGATAAAAATGATAATGAGCTAGGAACAATGCCAAAGCTTGAAGCTCATATTGTAGGCGCCTTACATCGAGCCTTTTCAATATTTATTTTTAATTCAAAACAACAATTACTTATTCAGCAACGTGCAATATCTAAATATCACTCTGGTGGTTTATGGGCAAATACATGTTGTAGTCATCCGCTTCCAAACGAATTACTTTCAGATGCTATTCATCGTCGTTTAGATGAAGAATTAGGTATGCAATGTGATATGCAATCTATTGGAACTATTCTGTATAACGAAAAAGTGACAGATGATCTGATAGAGCATGAATTTGATCATCTATTTCTTGGGTTTAGTAACGAATTACCACATAGCAATCCAGATGAAGTGATGAATTATCGTTGGGTTTCTTTAGATACACTCTATCAAGACACTGAAAAAAACCCACAAAATTACAGTGTTTGGTTTCGTTATATATTAAATAGGATGGGGATTGAGCAATTTTCTCGTTGGAGCCAAGGCATTATTTAGCAATTATCTTATTAACAACCTAAATATAAAATCAATTGCTTATTTTT